>CAZXCG010000049.1:0-3421 GCA_964639205.1 uncultured Eubacteriales bacterium | reverse complement strand
AAGGTTCAATTTTGCATAGATCGCCTTGGCCGTCACTCCCTTGAGCATGGCCAATTTGCCCGTCAGAGCGTTGATTTTGTCCGCCGGAGCGTCAACTGTTATACTTATGACCATAACCGAGTATTTTTTGTAAGGAAGCCCCATTCTTCCGACTATATATTCCGCGTAGCCGTGCAAGACTTCATTTACCGATTCGGCAAGTGAAATGTCCTGAACAATAATTCCGATTTGCGCCAATCTGTTCATAATTACCTTTTCCGTTTCCGCAGCCTGCAAATAAAAAAGCCCTGCGCCGAAAAGACGCAGAGCCAAGCTGCTCTACAAAACAGGAAAAATTCTTTTCACTCAGGCGCGCCTTTGCAGTCAGAAAATTTAATTTTTAATTTCTAATTTTTTTTACCTTTGCTTTCAGAAATTTAATCTTTAAACTCAGGTTAACGGGTTCAATAAGAGGCTTTGCCCCTTATTCAACGCGGCAAATGGCAGCGTTAGCTGCCTGAGAAATCAGTAGAGGGGACTTGTATCCCCATTGATTCCGAAAATGAACCCGCCGCCTTAGAGGCGGGGAGACATCTTTGCCTAAGCCACATTGTATATTATAATACGTTTATCTTCAAAAAGCAATAGCCGAATAAATTTTTTTCGTAAGCTTACGCGGCAGCGTAAATTGCCGAAACAGTTGACTTTATTTGAAACACGTTGTAAATTAATAATGTAAATAAAATATTTTCTTTACGGAGGTTTCCCATGCTTTTAAAACAGTTGCTTAAAAACGTAGAATTCACAGTGGTAAAAGGAAGTCTTGAAACAGAAATTACCGATATTATCTACGATTCCAGAAAGGCTTCGCAGGGGTGCGTCTTCGTGTGCATTAAGGGCTTTTCCTCGGACGGACACAGCTACGCCGAAAGCGCGGTGAACAGCGGAGCCGCCGCCGTGGTTATAAGCGAGGATATTGAAATTTCCGGCGATGTTTCGGTGATTAAGGTTGAAGACGCAAGAGCGGCGCTGTCGGCTATGAGCGCGCAATATTTCGGCAATCCCGCCAAAGAGCTCACGACCGTCGCGATTACAGGCACAAAGGGTAAAACCACCACGGCGGCTATGATTCGGTCAATTCTTGAAAAAAGCGGAATAAAAACCGGCACAATAGGAACCCTCGGCATAGTTATAGGGGATAATATTTACAAAACCCGGAACACCACGCCCGAATCCTATGAAGTGCAGCAGGCAATGCGCCGCATGATAAACGAGGGCTGCAAGGCTATGGTAATCGAAGCATCCTCTTTGGGACTTAAATGGCACAGGGTTGACGGTATAACCTTCGATATAGGAGTTTTTACCAATTTTTCAAACGACCATATCGGTGTAAACGAGCATAAAGATATGGAAGAATATCTGTACTGTAAAAGTCTGCTGTTCAGACAGTGCAGGCTCGGGATTGTAAACGCCGACGATCCGGTTGTGCCGAAACTGCTTAAAAACAGCTGCTGCCGTGTTTTTACTTACGGTATAGATAATCCCGCCGACTATTGCGGCGCGAACGAAAGACTTATTGCAAAAGAAAATTTTGTTGGCGTGCATTTTGATTTGAGCGGGAAGAAAAGCTTTCCGGTTGACGTGCCTATCCCGGGGCGCTTCAGCGTATATAACGCGCTTGCCGCGATTGCCGTCTGCGACGCTCTCGGCGTTGAAAGCGGAACTGCCGAACAAGGTATGCGCGAGGTAAGGGTTAGAGGCAGAGTGGAACCCGTGCCGACAGACGGCGAATATACACTGCTGATAGACTACGCGCATAACGCGTTGTCTATGGAAAACCTGCTTAACACTCTGCGCGAATATCACCCAAATCGGCTTATAACTCTTTTCGGCGCCGGCGGCAACCGTCCCAAGTCGCGCCGGTGCGAGATGGGCGAGGTTTCGGGTAGGCTTTCGGATATTTCGGTTATTACAGAGGACAACTCCCGCTTTGAAGACGTAAGCGATATTATTGCCGACATAGTTAAGGGAGTCGAAAAATCCGGCGGCAGCTATGTAATTGTTGAAAACCGCGTGGAAGCCATCAGATACTGCCTTTCAATAGCGCGGAAAGGAGACATTATCGTGCTTGCCGGCAAGGGTCACGAGGATTATCAGGAAATTAAAGGGGTTCGTTATCACCTTGACGAGCGCGAGGTTGTCGCCAAAATTCTGGAAGAACGCAAAAGCCTTTGAACGGCAAAAAGCTAACCGTCCGCAGAGTACGGCGGACGGTTATTTTGCGGTTGCTTTTTAATCAATAAAGATTTTCGAGGAACGCCGCGCCGATTACGCCCGCGTCGTTTCCGAGAGTTGCGGCGCAGATTTTTGTTTCAAAAACGCCGTCCTTAGTGTAAATTTCCTGCTTAATTTTTTCGTTCAGGGGCTTAATAAGGTAGTCGCCCTCTTTACTTACGCCGCCGCCGATGCACAGAACGTCAGGCTGGAAGATGTTAAGCATATTTGCAACTCCGCAGGCGAGGTAGTCTATGTACTCGTCTACAACCGCCGCCGCGGTCGGGTCGCCCGCACGCATTGCGTCAAACGCGGTGCGCCCGCTTACCTTGTTTATATCTCCGCCGATTGCTTTAAGCATATAGGACTTTTCGGGATCCTCGGCTCTTATTGCGTCTTTTGTCATGTTTATAAGACCGGTAGCGGAGGAGTAAGCCTCCCAGCAGCCCTTTCTGCCGCAGCCGCATTGACGACCTCCCTTTTCAATTACAACATGCCCCAGCTCGGCGCCGCCGAAATCGGAGCCGCCGAATATTTTACCGTTAAGAATAAGACCGCCGCCCACGCCTGTTCCTAAAGTTATGGCAACGGCGTTTACGGAACCTTTGGCGGAGCCCGCAAGAAATTCTCCGTAGGCGGCGGCGTTAGCGTCGTTTTCGATAACAACCTTACAGTTCAAACGCTCCTTCATAAGATCTGCTATGCTGCAATTCCTGAAAAGCAGGTTCGCAGAATATACCACAGTGCCCTTAACGGGGTTTACGGCACCCGGAACTCCTATGCCGACGCTTGAAACATCTTCAAGAGTAAGTCCGGCTTGTGAAAGCGCCTCCAAAGCGACCTGCGCCATACTGTCGCAAATTTCTTCCGCAGGCCTTGGGAGATTTGTTTTGCAGCTTGCTTTTGAAATGATTTCGTAGCCGTCGTTTACAACGCCGGCAACAATGTTTGTTCCGCCGAGGTCTATGCCTAACTTATACATAGGTTTACTTCCTTTCATCGTTTATTTTAATTATTTATTGCTGTATTTTTCTTTTGATTCGTCTGTTTTAGTATAACATATATATACAGAGATTTCAAGAAAACCCTAAAATTTTTTTGTGCAATATGCGTTTAAATCGGAGCAGCGTTCCGGCAGACCTGTTTGGAATTTGACCTGCGGCAGATT
>CAZXCG010000048.1:0-3866 GCA_964639205.1 uncultured Eubacteriales bacterium | reverse complement strand
CCCCCGACCTGCTGATTACAAATCAGCTGCTCTACCAACTGAGCTACACCAGCAAAGCTGAAATACAATCCCGAAAACCGGCAGTATTTTCTCAGTGCCTGATTATAATATCATTCTTTTTGCTGTTTGTCAAGTGCTTTACCGAAATAATTCAAATTAATTCGGCAAATTAATTTGAATCAAAAATTGTATTAAATAATGTAAAGTAGATTTCGCCGCTGCATTTATTTTGAAATTTTCCGTTTTTTCAGGAATTTGCACTTGACAAAAGGAAGCGCGAATAGTATAATGGGCAAGGTGTAAAGAAAAAAACTTTACACAACAAAGGTCGGTGCCTTTTTTGGAAAAGAACGTCAAAATTTCACTGCTGTTGGATTTTTACGGCTCACTGCTTTCGCAAAAGCAGGCTCGCGCAACTGAGCTTTATTACAACGACGACCTATCGCTGGCGGAGGTTGCCGACGAGCTGCGCATCACACGTCAGGGCGCGCGCGATCTGATAACGCGTGCAGGCGCCGCGCTTGCGGAGTATGAAGAAGCTCTCGGTCTGCTCGAGCGTTATAACAAATTCCAGCGGGGACTTGAAAGCATCGGCAAAAACGCGCGGGAAATCAAGCGTATTTCCGAAAATGAAAATATTGCCGGGCTTGCGCAGAATATTATAAACACTGCCGCACTTTTGGCGGAAACAGACGCATAGCGTGACCGCCGCACAAATAAAAAGGGAGGCTTCGTTTTGGCTTTTGAGGGACTTTCGGAAAAGCTGTCAAGCGCTTTTAAAAAACTTAAAAACAAGGGAAAGCTGAATGAATCCGATGTAAAACAGGCTATGCGCGAGGTTCGTATGGCTTTGCTGGAGGCGGACGTCAACTATAAGGTTGCAAAGGACTTCACAAATAAAGTTACCGAACGCGCGGTCGGCTCCGCCGTAATGGAAAGCCTCACCCCCGCGCAGATGGTTATAAAAATTGTAAACGAAGAACTTACAAACCTTATGGGCGGTCAAAGCGCAAGAATTAATTTTGCTTCTAAGCCGCCGACCGTAATTATGCTTTGCGGTTTACAGGGCTCGGGCAAAACGACACACGCCGGAAAGCTTGCCAAGCTGTTCAAAAGTCAAGGTCGCCGCCCTTTGCTCGCGGCGTGCGATATTTACCGCCCTGCGGCAATCGAGCAGCTTAAGGTTGTGGGCTCTAAGGCGGATGTGCCGGTATTTGAGATGGGTACGGAAAATCCCGTAAAGATTGCCAAAGAGGCTGTTCGTCATGCGAAAGATTACGGCAACGATGTGGTTATTTTGGATACCGCCGGGCGTCTGCACATTGACGAGGTTCTTATGGAAGAGCTTCAAGACGTTAAAAACGCGGTGGAGCCGGATGAGATTCTGCTTGTTATAGACTCTATGACAGGTCAGGACGCCGTCAACGTTGCAAAAAGCTTTAACGATTTGCTTGAAATAACAGGCGTTATTCTTACAAAGCTTGACGGCGACACCCGCGGAGGCGCGGCGCTTTCGGTAAAGGCAGTTACCGGCAAGCCGATTAAATTTTCGGGAACGGGCGAAAAGCTTTCAGATATTGAGCCTTTTCACCCCGACAGAATGGCAAACCGAATTTTGGGTATGGGCGACGTGCTCACACTTATTGAAGAAGCAGAAAGCAAGCTCGATAAAAAACAGGCAGAGCAGCTTGCTCGGAAAATAAGGAACAACAAAATGGACTTCAACGATTTGCTCTCTCAGTTTGAGCAAATTAAAAAAATGGGCCCTATAAAGGGTATACTCGCAAAACTCCCGGGCATGGATAATAAAAAGCTCGACAATATGGACGTAAACGAGCGCCAAATTGACTGGACTCAGGCTATTATCCTTTCTATGACTCCCGAGGAGCGCTCAAACCCCTCGCTTATTAACGCCTCGCGCAAAAGGCGAATAGCGGTCGGCGCCGGAAAAAAGGTTGAAGATGTAAACCGCCTTATAAAACAGCTTGATCAAATGCAGAAGATGGTTAAGCAAATGAACGGCAAAGGGAACAGGCTCCGCCGCGGAACGCTTCCCGGTTTGGGCGGCAAATAAGCATATTTACCAATTTGCTCCCTATGTACGGAGCTTGGTTAAATAAAAATAAATTTCATAATTACGGAGGAAAATAAAATGGCAGTAAAAATCAGACTTCGCAGAATGGGAGCTAAAAAAACTCCTTTCTACCGCGTAGTTGTAGCAGATTCCAGATACCCCAGAGACGGTCGCTTCATTGAGGAGATCGGCACGTACAATCCTTTGGCTAATCCCTCGGAGTTTAAGGTTGACGCTGAGGCGGCAAAAAAATGGATTGCAAACGGCGCTCAGCCCACCGACACGGTAAAAGCGCTTTTGAAGAAGCACAACGTTCTTGAATGATCATCTTTTTGAAAGGAATTTAAAAATGGAAGATTTACTTTTAATTCTTGCAAAGGGTCTCGTTGACGCTCCGGATCAGGTCAAAGTTACTCACGACGAACCCAAGGAGGACGGTACGGTGGTGTACCATATCAGCGTTGCAGAAGACGATATGGGCAGAATCATCGGCAAGCAGGGTAGAATTGCAAAGGCAATTCGCACAATAGCACGCAGCGCCGCTATCCGCAGAAACGAAAAAGTCATTGTTGAAATCAACTGATTTTCAACTCAAAGCTTACCGCCCGGATTCAAAGGAATTCGGGCGGTATATATTTTTACACTTAAATTAATCGGATTAAGCAGCTCCCGTGTAATGTAATAATTACAAAAGCTCTTTTCTGATTTCCTCACCGCTTTTTGCGGAAAGGTAAGCCGGCGGAATATCAAAAATAGTCTTACAACCGCTTGCACCCTCTTTATTTAAACGCACTGCCGCTCTTGCAAAAGCTACAAGCACGCTTGAGGTAAATTCGGGGTTTGAACCGAGCTTTAAAGAATACTCAATAATATTTGAGGTTTCCCCGTTCTCGCCGGTTTTGCCGCTGCGTATAACAAAGCCGCCGTGCTCCATTCCGCTGTGTTCTCTTATAAACTCTTCCTCGCTGATGAAATGCACTACCGTATTATAGTCGGCAAAATAGTTGGGCATCGATACAATTTCATTTTCTATATACGCCAAATCCGCGCCCTCTTCGGCAACCACAAAGCATTCTCTCATATGCTTTTCTCTTGCGGTAAGTTCCGGATCCGCGCCGCATCTTACCGCGTTTACAGCCTCGTCGAGCGGTATTGTGTACTGCTTGGCATTTTTAACTCCCTTAATTCTTCTTACAGCGTCCGAATGACCCTGACTTACGCCCTTGCCCCAGAAAGTATAGTCCTTTCCGTTGGGGAGAATGCAGTTGCCGTAAAGACGGTTGAGGGAAAAAAGGCCCGGATCCCAGCCTACGGAAATAATCGAAATTTTTCCCGCCTCGCGTGAAGCGGCGTCGGCTGCGTTAAAATGCTGAGGAATTTTTGCGTGAGTGTCAAAGCTGTCAACAATATTGTAAAGCTTTGCAAGCTCCGGGGTCTGAACCGGAAGATCCGTTGCGCTTCCCCCGCAGAGAATAAGCACATCAATTTCATCGGTGAGACTGCGGAGCTTATCCATACCGTAAACAGGGATACCCTCGGTAAGTATTTTAACCGACGAGGGATCACGCCGTGTAAAGACACCTGCAAGCTCCGTGTCTTTGTTTTGCTTTATCGCCAGCTCTACGCCGCGCCCAAGGTTGCCGTAGCCGACAATGCCAATTCTTATACTTTGCATTTGAAATCTCCTTCTGAACGTTATTTAATTACATATATTGAAGTATATCACATTTGACGGCAAAATCAAATATAAATATCGCATTTATCGCATTTTTCTTTAAATCCGGGCAACGCT
>CAZXCG010000047.1:0-3939 GCA_964639205.1 uncultured Eubacteriales bacterium | reverse complement strand
CGGCAATAAAATCTCCTTATTCGGAACAGATAACGCCGCCGCCGACTACGGTATCGCCGTCATACAAAACTACCGCCTGACCTTTGGTAATTGCGCGCTGCGGCTCGTCAAATTCTATGCGCAGAGTATCGGAGTCAACCTGAGTAACTGTTGCCGGCTGCTCGGGCTGACGGTAACGCACCTTTGCGCTTAGTCGAACCGGACGGTCAAGTCTGTCAACAGAAATCAGATTTATATCCTTGGCCGTAAGGCTTTTTGAAAACAAATCGTCATTTGAGCCTAAGGTCACGGTGTTTTCAATGGGATTTACCTTGCAGACATACATAGGCTCGGCAAGCGACAGACCCAAGCCCTTGCGCTGACCTACCGTATAGCGGATTATTCCCTTATGAGTGCCGAGAATATTGCCGCTTTTGTCAACAAAATTTCCGCATGGGTAATCTTTGCCTGTATATTCCTTAATAAAATCGGCGTAGCTTCCGTTTTGCACAAAGCATATGTCCTGACTGTCGTGCTTTTCGGCGTTTATAAATCCGTGCTCGGCGGCAATGCGCCGGACTTGAGTCTTGCGCAGACCTCCGAGCGGAAAAAGCGTGTGCGCAAGCTGCTCCTGCGTAAGGCAGTAGAGCACATAGCTCTGATCTTTCTCGGCGCAAAGCGCTTTTTTCAGCAGGTAACGCTTATGTGCTCCGTCATATTCAACACGCGCGTAATGACCGGTTGCAATGCAGTCACAGTCAAGCTCCCGCGCGCGCCGGAACAGCTTATTGAATTTAAGATAGCGGTTGCAGTCAATACACGGATTGGGGGTCGCGCCGTTTTCATAGGCGCTCACAAAGCGGTCTATTACATCCTCTTTAAAGCGGGATGTAAAATTAAAAACATAATAAGGGATATTCAACGCATATGCAACGCTTCTTGCGTCCTCAACATCTTCGAGAGTACAGCAGGAACGCTCGCGCCCAACGCCGACCTCGGCGTTGCCGAAAAGCTTCATGGTAACTCCTATGCAGTCGTACCCCTGCTCACTGAGCAAACAGGCGGCGACGCCGGAATCAACGCCGCCGCTCATGGCGATCATAACCTTTTTCACTCTGTCACCCTAACTCAATCATTCTGTCAATACAAACCCTTGCCTTTTTTATGGTTTCGCCGTCAAGCAGAATCTCCTCGCCGCCGCTGCCGGATACCGCATTGTATACATCTACAAGAGAGGTGGATTTCATATTTGGACAGATAAGGTTTTTTGAAACCGGATAAAAACGTTTTTCGGGGTGACGGTAGGAAAGCTCCTGCGCAATGCTTATTTCCGTTCCTATTATAAACTCGGATTTGTCGGATTTTTCGGCATAATTTATAATAGCCGAGGTGGAGCCTACAAAATCGGCGTACTTTACAACCTCGGGGACGCATTCCGGGTGAACCAGAAATTC
The DNA here is from genome assembly GCA_964639205.1 of uncultured Eubacteriales bacterium. GTDB lineage: Bacteria > Bacillota > Clostridia > Oscillospirales > Acutalibacteraceae > CAZXCG01. Next base: position 2,506 of record CAZXCG010000047.1, on the reverse strand, counting down.
CGCGTTGGGGTGAAGCGCAAGCGCGGCTTTAACCTCGCTCTCGTTGACGCGCACATGGATAGGGCATCCGCCCTGCACAAGCCTTATGTTCTTTTCGGGAACCTGCTTAGCAACATAGGCGCCCAAATTGCAGTCCGGAATAAAAAGTATATTTTTGTTCGGCAGAGAACGCACTATTTTTACCGCCGACGAGGAGGTAACGCAAACGTCGCAGACAGTTTTAAGCTCCGTGGTTGTGTTGATGTAGGCAACAACCGTATAGTCGCCGAGCTGCCGCTTTAAGGCTTCGATAATTTCCTTATCCATTTGCTCCGCCATGGGGCATCCGGCAATCGGATTGGAGAGCAGAACCTTTTTTTGCGGCGAAAGCATTTTTACTGTTTCCGCCATAAATCGAACCCCGCACATAAGCACGGTCTTCTGAGGAGCGGTTTTGGCTTTGACGCTTAACTGGAAGGAATCTCCCGTAAAATCGGCCACTTCCGTAATTTCCTTTGTTTGGTAGCTGTGGGCAAGAATGCAAACGTCGTTCTCCTTTTTTAAGCGTAGGATTTCCTCCTGCATTTCGCGTATATTCATAAAACAGTACTCCTTAAAAATTTATTACTTCGGGCGAAATTCCGAACCGTCCCCGCAGCCTTAGAGGCGAGGGGACATTTGTGCCTAAGTTATAAGCGGGGGAAGCCGGGCGCCGAGGCTATATTTTATCCGTATGCGCGCCGCATACGCGATTTTAGCCGGGCAAAAGTAAAACGCCAAAGCCGGAGCGGCGCTGAAAGCAGCACCGTCCCGGCATAATTTACTGTTGTTTGTTCGGTCCGTCAGTCGCCGAAAGCCTGAGCAAGGTCGGCAATAAGGTCGTCTACATGCTCCGTACCTATTGAAAGTCTGATTGTGTTGGGCCCTATTCCCTGCTCGGCAAGCTCGGTTTCGTTAAGCTGAGAATGAGTGGTTGACGCGGGGTGAATAACCAAAGATTTAACGTCGGCAACATTTGCAAGCAACGAGAAAATCTCAAGTCTGTCAATGAACTCCTGAGCCTCTTTCGCGCCGCCCTTAATATCAAATGTAAAGATAGAAGCGCCGCCGTTGGGGAAATATTTTTTGTAAAGTTCGTTGTACGGACTGTCGGGCAAAGAGGGATGATTTACTTTTTCGACCTTCGGGTGCTTTGCAAGGAAGTCTACAATCTTGAGCGTGTTTTCAACGTGACGCTCCACGCGCAGTGAAAGCGTTTCAAGACCCTGCAAAAACAGGAAAGCATGCAAAGGAGCCAGGGTAGCGCCGGTATCACGCAAAAGAATGGCGCGGATTTTGGTAACAAACGCCGCGGCGCCTACCGCCTTTGTAAAGCTGATACCGTGGTAGCTCGGGTTCGGGTCAACAATCGACGGGAACTTGCCGCTGGCCTCCCAGTCAAACTTGCCGCTGTCTACTATTACGCCGCCGATAGCCGTGCCGTGACCTCCTATAAACTTTGTAGCCGAGTGAACCACTATGTCGGCGCCGTACTCAAACGGACGCACAAGATAGGGCGTTGCAAAGGTTGAATCGACAACAAGCGGAATCTTATGGGCATGCGCTATATTTGCAACTTTTTCTATATCTATAAGAGTGGCGTTCGGATTGCCGATTGTTTCTATAAAAACGGCTTTTGTTCTGTCGTTGATGGCGTTTTCAAAAGCATTTTCCGCGTCGGGGTCGACAAAGGTTGTCGTAATACCGTACTGCGGCAGAGTGTGGGCAAGCAGGTTGTAGGTTCCTCCGTAAATTGTCTGAGCGGATACGATATTGTCCCCTGCTCCGGCAAGATTAAGGAAAGTATATGTAACCGCCGCCGCGCCGGAAGCAACGCCGAGCGCCGCAACGCCGCCCTCGAGAGCCGCAACGCGCTGCTCGAAAACGTCTACCGTAGAGTTTGTAAGTCTGCCGTAAATGTTGCCCGGGTCGGTAAGTCCGAAACGCGCGGCCGCGTGCGCGGAATTTTTGAACACATACGAGGTTGTTTGGTAAATCGGCACAGCTCTTGCGTCGCTTGCGGGATCGGGGCTTTCCTGCCCCGCGTGAAGCTGGATTGTTTCAAATTTATATTTGTCATAAGTATAGCTCATTTTTTATACCTCTTTCTAAAAAAATTATTATTTCGTATTTCGGGGAAATATTTCAACGAGTGCACGCTGTTACGCGCTGTGATATATTTTAAGGCTCTATGCCGAAAAACCCGCCGCCCGGAAAGGCTGTGGATATAAGCAATGGGGTTTAAAAAGTAAATATGCCGTTTATTATTGTAACACAAGTTTTAACAAATATCAACAGCACATTCGTCCGTTTCTGAAATTATGCCTAAGCATTAAAATGAGGGTGGTTTTCATCATCTTGTTCTCCTTGAATTAAATTCCAGCAAACATATCAAATTGATATGAATTAATAATACACCAACAAAACCGTTTTGTCAATAGATTTTAAAAATTAATTTTGCTTTTAATTTTGCTTAACGGAAAAGTCG
>CAZXCG010000046.1:3393-5953 GCA_964639205.1 uncultured Eubacteriales bacterium | reverse complement strand
TTCCGAAAACGGAACCCGCCGCCTTAGAGGCGGGGGACATCTTTGCCTAAGTTATTACATTTTAGGCGCGGAGGTTGGTTATGTTAAACGGAAAAACGGTTATTTTAGGCGTCACGGGCAGCATCGCCGCATATAAAACGGCGGGCTTGGCAAGCGCGCTTGTTAAAGAGGGTGCTGAGGTTCATGTGGTCATGACGAAAAATGCCGAAAACTTCATAAATCCCATAACCTTTGAAACTCTTACCGGCAATAAATGCCTGACAGATACGTTCGACAGAAACTTTCAGTTTAATGTCGCCCATGTGTCGCTTTCCCGGAAAGCGGACGTTATGATGATTGCACCTGCCTCGGCAAATATAATAGGGAAGCTTGCAAACGGAATTGCAGACGATATGCTCAGCACAATGGCGACGGCGGCAAGCTGCAAAATTATTGCAGCGCCCGCCATGAACACATATATGCTTAAAAATCCGGTTGTGCAGGATAATATAAAAAAGCTGAAGAATTACGGATTTGAAATCATCGAGCCTGCCTCGGGACGCCTTGCCTGCGGTTCGGTCGGCGAGGGGAAGCTTCCGGATGAAGAAACGCTGCTTGGGTATATCAGGCGGGAAATTCAATTTGAAAAGGATATGAGCGGGCTTAAGGTTTTGGTAACCGCAGGACCTACGGTTGAAAGAATAGACCCCGTCAGGTATATTACAAACCGCTCAACAGGGAAAATGGGCTATGCCGTTGCGCAGACAGCCGCGCTGAGAGGCGCGGACGTTACGCTGATTTCCGGACCGACCGATTTAAAGCCTCCTATGTTTAGCGAGGTTGTTTACGTTGAGTCGGCGGAAGATATGTACAAAGAAGTAATCGCCCGCATGAGCGGCTGCGATATTCTGGTAAAGGCGGCGGCGGTGGCGGATTATAAGCCCGGTGAAGTCAGCGGCGAAAAAATCAAGAAAAACAGCGAAAAAGTGAGCTTAAGGCTTGTAAAAACAGCGGATATTTTAAAAAAGGCGGGCGAAATCAAGCGGGAAAATCAGGTTATATGCGGATTTTCAATGGAAACCGAAAATCTCCTCGCAAATTCTCTAAAAAAGCTTAAAGAGAAAAACTGCGATATTATCGCGGCAAACAATCTTAAAGACGAAGGCGCGGGATTCGGAACCGATACAAACAAAATAAGCATCATTACAGCCGACTCGGTGACGGAATTGGGGCTTCTTTCAAAAGAGCAGGCGGGAAATGAAATACTAAACAATGCGCTTGCGCTTTACAAAAAGAAGAACGGAGAAAATTAAATGTTGTTCGGAATCGACGCCGGGAATACCGACATTGCCGCCGCGCTGATAGATAGAGGCAGAATTGTTCAAGAATACAGGTACAAAACCCAAAAGCATAAAACAGCCGAATATCACAGACGGCACCTTGGCGCTCAGACCGCCGCTTTTCCGATTTCCGGCGTTATTATTTCAAGCGTTGTGCCTGAAATTAACGGTTATTTGGAGCAGGCTTGCCTGGAGCTGACGGGAATGTCCCCACTTTTTGTGAGCTCAAATATGGAAACCGGTCTTAAAATAAAGTACGACAACCCGGCAAAGCTCGGAGCCGACCTTATTGCCGACGCTGTCGGAGGCGTAAGCAAGTACGGCGCTCCGGCGGTGATAATCGACATCGGTACAGCCACGACCTTTTCCGTTATAAACGGCGATAAGGAGTATCTCGGCGGAATGATAGCGCCGGGTCCGGGCACCTCTATGAAGGCGCTTGCGGCCATGACGTCGCAGCTTCCCGAAGCAGAGCTTACGTTTACCGACAAGGTCATAGGCTCCAATACGGCGGAGTGTATGCAAATAGGCACGCTGACGGCTCACGCTGCAATGATTGACGGTATGCTGCAAAAAGTTCTTTCAAGCCTGAACTTACCCGAAGCCGCAATCATTGCTACCGGCGGAATGGCGTCTGAGATAATCGGTATGTGCTCGCATAAAATTATTTGTGATAAAACCCTTTTGTTTTGCGGTTTATATGAGCTTTTCCTCAAAAATTCCGCCGAATAAATAAATATAAATAAGCTTGCCGCAGATAATATACATATGAGAAAATATGTTAGGGCTCTAAGCAATTTAGGCAAAATTCAGGCAATAAGAAAGAGGCTGAGCGGCAATGATTTTTTTATGGTTTACAGCGGGAAGTATTGTCGGAGGAGGCGTTGCGGCGGCACTTTTGTGCTGTATGCAAATAAACCGTTTAAATAAGTATGAAAGAGAAATTCAAAGGCTCAGGGATTTGCTGGACCGTAAATAAGAATTTTCGGCATAACCGGCTTGCAGAGCCTTTCTTGAGATTTTTGAAAAGGCGCTTTTGTTCGGAATATATAGGAAAAACAAATTATTTGCTTGACACTGTTACTTATTTATATTAAAATATATCCAAGGGTTTTTAACTTTACTTTGCCGGGCAAAGTCCGCCGTGAGGCGGCTTTCCGAGAATATACAGACATACGGTCGGCATAAAGCGTTTAGCTGTTTTATAACTTGGGCAAAGATGTCCCCGCCTCTAAGGCGGC
>CAZXCG010000046.1:0-3293 GCA_964639205.1 uncultured Eubacteriales bacterium | reverse complement strand
GATTTTTAACCAAACGGATAAGGATAAAATATAAATAACGCGACAATTATAGAACACCCCGAATGAAGGCGGGGGGGGGTGGAAGAAAGAGGTAATATAAACTATGACTGAAAACGGTAAAAAATCCTTTCGGCTGCGGCACTGGCATTTAATAACAGCTTTTTTGGTTGTGTACGACGCTGTTGCCGTTAATTTATCTTATTTTTTGGCGCTGTGGATAAGGTTTGAGTGCAGGCTTTCTTCCGTACCCCAAAAATATTTGGACGCCTACATCTCTTTTATTCCTGTTTATACAATTGTAAGTATTGTTGTTTTTGCGTTTTGTAAATTATATAAAAGTATTTGGAGATTTGCAAGCTATACAGAGCTTATGCGTATTGTAGCGGCTGTGTGCATTACCGGAGCCGTTCATACGGCGGGGATTACATTTTTGTACTGCCGTATGCCCGTTACATATTATTGCTTCGGTATTGTTTTGCAATTCCTTGCAATTTTAGGCGTTCGTTTTTCGTATCGCCTATTTTTACTTATAAAGGGCAGCAGACATAAAAAGCAGTATTTAAGCAACGTTATGCTTATCGGCGCGGGCAATGCCGGGCAAATGGTTCTGCGCGACGCGTTAAAATCAAAGGATTATAACGACAAAATCTGCTGCATTATAGACGACAACCCGAACAAGTGGAACAGAAGTATAGAGGGCGTACCCATTGTAGGCGGCAGAGAGGATATTTTATATAATGTAAAGAAATACAATATCCAAAAAATATATATAGTAATTCCAAGCGCGACGGCGGATCAAAAAAGGGAAATTTTAAACGTCTGCCACGAAACCGGATGCGAGCTTAAGCATATACCCGGCCTTTACCAGCTGGCTAACGGAGAGGCGAGCCTTAGCGCAATGAAGGACGTTTCCGTAGAGGATTTGCTCGGGCGCGACCCGATAACCGTCGATTTAAAAGAGGTGGCCGCCTTTATTAAGGGCAAAACCGTCCTGGTTACCGGCGGCGGCGGTTCCATAGGCAGCGAGCTTTGCCGGCAGGTGGCGTCATATGAGCCCAAGCAGCTTATAATCTTCGACGTATATGAAAATAACGCATACGGTATTCAGCTTGAGCTCAGAGACAAATACCCGGAGCTCAATCTTGTTGTGCTGATTGGCTCGGTAAGGGACAGCCGCAAAATGAACGCTGTATTTGCAAAGTACAAGCCCAATATTGTCTATCACGCGGCGGCGCACAAGCATGTACCGCTTATGGAGGACAGCCCCTGCGAGGCTATAAAAAACAATACAATCGGTACTTACAAAACGGCTTACGCGGCGGCAATGAACGGCTGCGAAAGATTTGTTCTTATTTCCACAGACAAGGCGGTCAATCCCACAAATATTATGGGTGCGTCAAAGCGTTTGTGCGAAATGGTGATTCAGCTTATGAATCAAAAAGTTAAGGAAGGACGCTTCGGGGATCTTGATAAGCTTTCAATACATTCCGACGGGAAATCCGAGGAATCCGACAGATCCGCGGCGGCGTCCGCTTGTACCGAATTTGTAGCTGTTAGATTCGGCAATGTGCTTGGCAGCAACGGTTCCGTTATTCCTGTTTTTAAAAAGCAGATTGAAAAGGGCGGTCCGGTTAAGGTCACTCATCCGGATATTATCCGCTATTTTATGACTATTTCCGAGGCGGTAAGCCTTGTAATGCTTGCAGGCACGTATGCTTCCGGCGGAGAAATATTTGTGCTTGATATGGGCAGCCCGGTAAAAATTGATACTTTGGCGCGCAATTTAATCAGAGAGTCCGGATATATACCGGACAAGGACATTAAAATCGAATACACGGGACTTCGACCGGGAGAAAAGCTGTATGAGGAAAAGCTGATGGCAGAGGAAGGCTTGCAAACCACCCCGAATAAGTTGATACATATTGCCAAACCGATTCCCTTTGATACCGATAAATTTATTTCCGGTCTTGGCGAGTTGGCGGAGACGGTACGTGAGGAACGTGAAGACATTAAAGATGTTGTGGCTCGGGTAGTGTCCACCTACCGCCCCGACGGCGTACTTCCCCATAGCAGTTAATTGCGGCGCGTCCGGTTGCTTTCGTTAAAAGGCAGAATGAAACCTTAAATAAATCTACGGGAACAGCATTGCGAAAAAGTAAGTTACCGTAAATATTTGGGAATTTCTAAAGAAATGATTACAGGGAGAGAAACAGGAATATGTTTATACCCGAGAACCACAGCGCTGAGCCGTCGGCTCATAAGCTTTGGCTTGCCAGCCCCACAATGCATGGTTCTGAGCTAAAATACATGACCGAGGCGTACAAGACAAACTGGATGAGCACGGTTGGAAAAAACATCGATGAAGTTGAGCGTGTCGCGGCGGAGAAAGCCGGCGTGAAATACGCGGTGGGCTTATCCTGTTGCACTGCGGCGCTCCATCTGTGTGTAAAGCTTGCAGGGGAACGACTGTACGGCAAACCGAATATATCGTGCGGTACGTTGAAGGGCAAGCGGGTATTTTGCTCAGATTTGACCTTTGATGCTACTCTAAATCCTGTGGTCTATGAGGGTGGAATTCCTGTATTTATCGACACGGATCCCAAAACATGGAATATGGATCCATCTGCTTTGGAGAAGGCTTTTGAAATTTACCCGGAGGTTAAGCTTGTAGTGGTAGCGCATCTCTATGGGTTTCCCGGAGATATTGTTAAAATACGGAAGATTTGCGACAAGCACGGCGCGTTGATTATTGAGGACGCCGCTGAGTCCATGGGCGCGACAATAGACGGTAAGCAGACCGGATCCTTCGGTGATTTCGGAGCTATATCATTCAATGGCAATAAAATCATAACCGGAAGCTCCGGGGGATGTTTGCTGACTGATTCTTTGGAAGACTCAAACCGGGTACGCAAATGGTCCACACAAAGCCGTGAAAACGCGCCTTGGTACCAGCATGAAGAGGTCGGTTATAACTACCGCATGAGTAATGTAATCGCAGGCGTGATCCGTGGGCAGTATGAGTATCTGGAAGAGCATATCGCCCAGAAGAAGCGAGTGTGGGAACGGTATAGAAACGGATTTAAGAATCTGCCGTTGACATTGAATCCGATCATGGATGGAAGCAAGCCGAACTACTGGCTTAGCTGTATAATGATTGATCAAAATGCCATGTGCAGACAGGTAAGATCGGACAATAAAGCTATGTATCAGCCGGAGCACGGGAAATCCTGTCCCACGGAGATTTTTGAGAGCCTTGGCAAATATAACGCTGAGAGCCGTCCCATTTGGAAGCC
>CAZXCG010000045.1:0-6044 GCA_964639205.1 uncultured Eubacteriales bacterium | reverse complement strand
TCTTTCGGGAGCTCAACGGTAAAATGCGGTCTGTCGGCAAGGGAAAGCACGCCGCGGTTTTTCATGCGTTCAAGCAGCTCGCCGTTTTCAAGCGAGGCTACGGACTGAATATATAAAAGCAGGCGGCGGTCGCTTTGCTTGATTTCGTAAACGCCCATCGAAGCCGCTCGGTTGCGCACCAGCGCTATATCTATAAGCCCGAGAACCGAGGGCGGAATCTCCCCGAAGCGGTCTATAAGCTCGTCTATCACGTCCTCGCTGTCGCTGTCTGTGCGTATATCCGCGATTCGCTTGTAAACGTTAAGCCTTTGAGAAAGGTTCTCAATATAAAATTCGGGAATATGCGCTTCAACGGCAATATCGATAAGACAGTCGGCGGCGTTGTCAACCGCAGGATCGCCCTTTTCTTCGCGTATTGCGTCGTTTAGGAGCTTTAGGTACATATCGTAGCCTACGTCCTCCATATGACCGTGCTGCTGCGCGCCCAAAAGATTCCCCGCGCCGCGCAGCTCAAGGTCGCGCATTGCAATTTTAAAGCCTGAGCCAAACTCCGTAAACTCGCGTATTGCGGTCAGCCGCTTTTGGGCAATCTCGGTAAGAACCTTTTGAGGTGTAAAGGTAAAATAAGCGTATGCCCGGCGGTTGGAACGCCCTACTCTGCCGCGTATCTGGTGAAGCTGTGCAAGTCCCATACGGTCGGCGTTTTCTATGATGAGGGTATTGGCGTTGGGCAGATCTACGCCCGTTTCAATGATTGTAGTGCATACAAGCAGGTTAATCTCCTGCTCAAGCATTTGCCGCCAAACCCGGGAAAGCTCGCGCTCGCTCATTTTTCCGTGAGCGATTGCAATTTTAGCCTCCGGTATCTGCTCCGAAAGCTTTAACGCGCACCGTTCTATGCCCTCAACACGGTTGTGAAGATAAAGCACCTGTCCGCCGCGCCGCAGCTCGCGCCGGATGGCGTCGTTTATAACGCCCCGGTCATGCTCCATTACATAGGTTTGCACCGGGCGCCGATTCATAGGAGCTTCTTCAAGCGTTGACATATCCCGTATTCCGGTCATCGCCATATTAAGCGTGCGCGGAATAGGCGTTGCGGAAAGCGACAGCACGTCTACATTGCGGCACATTTCCTTGAAGCGCTCCTTTTGAGCGACGCCGAAGCGCTGTTCTTCGTCTATTATAACGAGCCCCAAATCACGGAAAACAACGTCCTTTGAAACCAGACGGTGCGTCCCGATTACCATATCTATCTGCCCTTTGGAAAGCTTGTCGATAATCTCATTTTGTTCGCTTTGAGTGCGAAAGCGCGACAACAGTTCAATATGTATCGGGTAGCCGTCAAAGCGCTTGAGGGCGGTTTGATAATGCTGCCATGCAAGTATGGTTGTAGGGCAGAGGAAGGCGCACTGCTTCGAATCCGTGCAGCATTTGAAGGCCGCGCGCAGCGCGACCTCGGTTTTGCCGAAGCCGACGTCGCCGCACAGCAGACGGTCCATAGGCGCGGTGCGCTCCATATCCCGCTTTACCTCTTCTGTGCAGCGCTTCTGGTCGGGAGTATCCTCAAATTCAAACTTACATTCAAAGTCGGCCTGCCACTCGGCGTCCGGGCTGAAGGCGTAGCCTTTTGTCTGCATCCGTTCCGCATAAAGGGCTGTAAGCTTTTTGGCAATGTCCTGTACGGCGCGCTTTACCCTTGTTTTCGACCTTTGCCACTCTGTTCCGCCGAGGCGGTGAATCTTGACGGAGCTGTTTTCGCCGGAACCTATGTATTTTGAAATCAGGTCAAGCTGAGTAACGGGAACATACAGAACGTCGCCCTTGGCGTAGGTGATTTTAATATAATCCTTTGTAATTCCCTGAGATTCAATTTTTGTTACCCCGCCGAAAATACCTATGCCGTGAGCGGAATGCACCACATAGTCGCCCACGGAAAGCTGCGAAAGGCTTGAAAGCGCCTGCGCCGGCTTGTTTTTTGCGGTCTTCCGTTTTTTGCTGTCCGTTCTGTAAGAGGAAAGCCCGAGGCTTATAAGGTGAAAGCCGGTCTGCGGATACTCAAAGCCGGCGCTCAGACTGCCCGGCATAACAAAAACCGTACCGGGCGGCGCATGGTCAAGCGTTTCCACAAACTGAGAGGGAACGCCCTTTTCCCTAAGCTCGTCGGCAAGATTGCGCGCCGCCTTTTCACTTCCCGCCAAAACCACGCAGCGTTGCCGGACGTTCCAGAAGCTTTCCAAATCCTCGTATAAAACGGAGGCGGAGCCGTTCCAAAGAGAAAGCTGCTTTATGCTGAAGCTGAAGAAGCCCGCAAGCGGCAGGTCAAAGCCGGAATGAGTGAAGTTATCCAAACATATTGTGCGGGAGTTTTTTAAAAATTCAAGCAGCTCATTGCGGTTAAGGGAGTATTTTTCAAATCCGCGGCAAAGAATTCCCTCGGAAAAATATGCTTCAAAGTCCTGATTAAACCTGAGCTCCTCGGCGCGCATACGCTCCTTAACGGCGCTGTGCTCCGAGATAAAAACAAGCGCGTCCGGGTCAAGATAGTCCAGCAGAGTTGACGCTTTGCCGTAAATAAGACCGATGAATTTATCGATACTGCCGAGATACAGACCCTTTTCTATCTTTTCCGCTTCGGCAAGGAGAATTTCCTTGGCTTTTTGCGATTGCTTTGTTTTAAGAAGCCCGGCTTTTTTTACTATTTTTGCGGCAAGCTCGCCGCGATCCGACGTCAACAGTTCGGTAGACGGCGAGAGCGTAATTTCGTCAAGAGTTTCGGTGCGCCGCTGGGAAACGATGTCAAAAAGATTTAAAGAATCTATTTCATCGCCCCAGAAATCGGCGCGGACGGGGCTTTCGAAATCGGGCGGGAAAAAGTCCAAAATTCCGCCGCGTACGGAAAACTGCCCCGTTCCCTCTACAAGGTCGGCGCGTTGGTAGCCGAGCAGATTAAGAGAGCGAACGCACTGCTCCATGCTCACCGTTTCGCCGGCGCGCAGAGTCAGCACGGAGCTTGAAAGTGTTTCCGGCGGCATAGTGTACTGGCACGCAGCCTCGGCGCAGGCAATGACCGCGTCGTATTCTCCCCGCAGCATTTTTCTGAGTACGCCCAGACGCAGGTGTTCATATTCTCTGGATTTGCTTTCAACATCTCTGAAAGTGAAATCACGCGCGGGGTACACCAACGCGCGCATTCCCAGCGCGCTTAAATCGCCGTACATGGTATTTGCTTCCTGCTCGTCGCTTGCAATGCAAAGGGCTCTGACGTTCCGTTTACGGCACAGCGACGCTATAAGATTTGATTTGTTTATGCAGGTAAGCCCGCTTGCGCCTATGCAGGTGCGCGGACGTATTGAAGCGTCCAGCTCCTTAAATTGAGGCAGCTCGCGCATTGCGTTGATTAAAAAATTCATCGTTACTCCCCGGTTAAGCGACTGATAGACGGTCAGTTATAAAGATTCATCGCTTTTGCAATATCGCCGCCCACTATAAGCCTTGCGGCGTCGGCCGCCTTGTCTATTACAGGCTCCAAAAGCTTTATTTCCTCGGCGCTGAAGCTCGAGAGCACCCAGTCGGCAAGCTCCCACTGAGGCGACGGCTTTGCCCCCACGCCAATCTTTATGCGGGCAAAAGCGTCGCTTCCGCTCAGGTAAATGATGTTTTTCATACCGTTGTGACCGCCGTCGCTCCCTTTGCGGCGCACGCGCAGCCGCCCGGGATTAAGATAAACATCGTCAAGCATTATAATAACGCGCTGCGGCGGAATTTTATAAAAGCGCATAGCCTCGGTAATCGCCTGACCGCTTAAATTCATAAAGGTTGACGGTTTCATAAGGAGGACTCTTTCGCCCGCTATACGGCATTCGCCGGTAAGAGATTTAAAGCGGATTTTATTTACCCCGCACTTCTCTTCTTCGGCAAGACGGTCGAGAGCGGCAAAGCCTATATTGTGCCGGGTACCCTCGTACTGTTTTCCGGGATTCCCCAGACCGGCGATTATGTACGAAAACGAAGACTGATTAAACATAGCACATTCCTTAAAAAATTTATTTGCAGCGCCAAATAAAGGGTACGTTATTGCTTTTTAACGTACCCTTTTATTTTACCTTTTCAGATTGTCAAAATCAACTGTTTATAGGCGAAATAGGCTGGTCGGTGTAAATTCTTTCAATAGCTTTTGCAAACATAGGCGCAACGGAAAGGACGGTAAATTTGTCGAGCATACGCTCCTGAGTAAGCGGAACAGTGTCAAGCAGAACAAGCTCCTTAATTACGCTGCCGCGGATCCTTTCGATTGCCGGTCCGGAAAGCACCGCGTGGGTGGCGCAGGCGTAAACCTCGGTGGCGCCGCCTCTTTCAACAATAGCGCCGGCGGCGTTGCACAGGGTGCCGGCGGTGTCTATCATATCGTCGATAAGAATAGCTTTTTTGCCGGAAACGTCGCCTATAATGTTCATAACCTCGGAAACGTTCGGCTTCGGGCGGCGTTTGTCGATTATGGCAAGAGGGCAGCCGAGCTTGTCGGCAAAGTTTCTGGCTCTGGTAACGGAGCCGAGATCGGGGGAAACAACCACGTACTCGTCCTTGCCCGAGCCAATCTTCTCTTGAAAATAAGAGGAAAGAAGACGGGTACCCGCAAGATGATCCACCGGTATGGAAAAGAAGCCCTGAATCTGGCTTGCGTGCAAATCCATTGTAAGTACGCTGTCGGCTCCCGCAACAGCAAGAAGATCCGCGCAGAGCTTAGCGGAAATCGGGTCGCGGGCCCGCGCCTTTCTGTCCTGTCTGGCGTAGCCGAAGTAGGGTATAACCGCGGTTATTTTACCCGCCGACGCTCTCTTCATAGCGTCGATCATTATGAGCAGCTCCATGAGATTGTCGTTTACAGGTGTACAGGTTGACTGAACAATAAAGCAGTCGCTTCCGCGTACGGATTCCTTGAGCGAAACCGAAACCTCACCGTCGCTGAAGGTTGAACATGCGCATTTGCCTAAGGATAATCCCAAACAGTCTGCAATGTCCTGAGCAACCTTTTTATTGGAGCTGCCCGAAAAGATTTTAATGTCTTTACCATGAAAATTCATCTGCATTCCCCTTTGTTTTATATGTTTTTTGGCTTTACAACCCGATCCGGAATGCTTCCGGCAGGTCTGCAGCCGGCGGAGACCGGGACCCTTTTACCGCGCTTATCCTTGTCGGCCGCAATTCTATCTCCATTATCTCACAAATTTGCAAATTTTCAAGCATTTTACGCAATTTTTTGCAAAATGCCCATAAATTCTCTGTTTGACAAAGGTTATTTATGGAAACAACAACCACGCTGCGCTCTAAAGCGGCATAATGCCCTGAAATATACGCTGCTTTCCGCTTCGGCGCGCGGGAGCCGCCGGGGACAGCGGGGCAGGTTCGATTCTGCCGCGGGTAAATCCGAGTTTATCTTTGTTTTTTTAAAACCGGTTTTAAAAAAAGTCGCAAAAAGTTGCAAAAAAATATAGCTATTTCCGAAAACATTTGATATAATAGATTCAGGCTCGGAGGCAGCTATGGTTTTTTTCTTCTGCCCGGGTGAAATAAAATTATTTTTTAGGAGGTTTTTCAGATGGGACACAAGTATGTTTACCTTTTCTCTGAAGGTAACGGTTCCATGAGAGAATTGCTCGGAGGCAAAGGCGCTAACCTTGCAGAAATGACAAAGCTCGGCTTGCCGGTTCCGCAGGGATTCACAATTTCAACAGAGGCTTGCACTCAGTACTATGAAGACGGCAGACAGATTAACGATGAAATATTTGCCGAAATCATGGAAAATATTACAAAGATGGAAGAAATTACCGGGAAGAAATTCGGCGACAAGGAAAATCCCCTTCTCGTTTCCGTTCGTTCCGGCGCGCGCGCTTCAATGCCCGGCATGATGGACACCATCCTCAACCTCGGTCTTAACGAGGATGTTGTTGAAGTTATCGCCAAAAAATCGGGGAATCCCCGTTGGGCTTACGACTGCTACAGAAGATTTATCCAGATGTACTCCGACGTTGTTATGGAGGTCGGCA
>CAZXCG010000044.1:0-6240 GCA_964639205.1 uncultured Eubacteriales bacterium | reverse complement strand
ACATTGGCGGTTGCTTTTGTTTATAGGTACAATGTAGGTACAATAAATTTACGGATTTTATCTTCCTTTTCGATAATGACGGGGCAAATCCCCTTATTGAAGCTTTTTCGGTAATTCATACAACTCGCATCCGTCGGTAGAGAGTATGTCATATTATCCGTTGCATACCCGGAAATTATTCATCTAAATTATCCTTTTTCAAGAATTTACTGTAAATCAGCGGCAAGCCGAGCGGCTCTATTGACTTACCCGGTGTATCTGTGCTATATTGTTAGCAAAGCAGCGGGGGGACTTCTCTCGGCGGCACGGCAATAACGGCTCGACCGCAGTATTATTTCCGTGCTTAACGGATTGCAGACATCTTACCTTGAGGGACGGCTGTCGGCTTTACGAATATATATGAATATATATATATATGAATATTACAATTGAAAGCGGCGTTCTAAACAGGTAAAATGAACCGCATTCTAAACACGGATTATTACCCTGCGGCAAGGAAAATAAACGGAACAACGCCGTTATTAAGGATTATTGTAAAGGAGGCATTCTTATTATGAAATCAATACTTATTAAGGATACAACCCGCGAAGAACGCGAAAAAATTGTCAGCAGTGCACTGAGCTGCTGCGGCAGTGAATGTGAATTTTGCAACGGCTGCGACAGCTTGGGCGGCGGCAGAGTAGATGAAATTTACCGCCCGTATATTGACGGTAAAAAAGAAATATCGGAAATTAACGCGGAGTTCTCCGCCGGGCTTGTCAGAGGATAGCGTTCCGTGAAAGTGCGGAATTCAAATAATGGTCAGGAGGTATGAATGATGCAAAGAGTATGTGATTTTTTAAAGAAAGCGGGAGTTTATTATCTCGCGACGGTTGACGGCGATCAGCCGAGAGTGCGTCCTTTCGGCACGGTGAACATTTTTGAAGGCAGGCTCTACATCCAGACCGGAAAAGTAAAGCCCGTTGCAAAGCAGATTGAGGCAAACCCCAAGGCGGAAATCTGCGCCATGACCGGCGGCGAATGGATTCGGGTATCCGGGACGCTTGTTGAGGACGACCGGTTCGAGGCGAAGAAATCTATGCTGGACGCTTATCCCGATCTGCGGAATATGTACGATGAAAACGACGGCAACACGGCGGTGTATTATTTTAAAGACGCGGTCGCCGTAATTTCTTCTTTCACTCACGAGCCGGAAACAATTCTGCTTTAACCCGGTTTTTTACCCACAGGCAGGCGTTCTCTGAAAAGCGAGGTGAGAAAAACGGTCGTTGAAACAAGCCGCGCCGCGCGGCAAATGCTATGGGGCAACCTACTGTTGGCGGGCTGCTGCGCGTTCTACCTGCTTTGGTGGATTTTAGCGTTCAAGCCCACAGGCGCCGTAAAGGGAATAAAATCAGGCTGGCTGCTGATACCGGCTGCCGTTTTGGGTATTGCGGCGGCGGTAATGATCATAAAAGGGGCGAACGGAGCGGACGCGGTTGATTCCTTCTTTTCTGCCGGAGCCGTCCTTCTGACCGCGGTGCTTTCTTATATTGCGCTGCTTGCTGTAACGCAGATTGCGTTTCACAGGCAGGTTACGACCGAGCTTCTCTTGATTATATGCTGGACCGCGCTGGTTTTTTTAGAGAGCAACGCGCTTTACGGCATGGAGATAATTTCCGGAAACGTCACGGTTGTACTGTTTGCCGCGGCTCTTCTTGTTGCGGTGCTGAGTATGGTCTGCTATATTCTCTACTACGGTCTCGGCGACCGGGCGGGATATATCGACGGAATGATTCCGCTCATTTCGGCAGCCGGTTATATGGCGGCGCTGTCGCTGCTTATCGCCCGCGCCTGAATTTCAGTAAGCTTATGTAAAGAAAACACGGTTTAAGCCGAAGCCTTCTAAGCAGAGCTTTTCACCGTTTTTCCTCGATATACCTGCACAGACCTGTTCTTTTCCGGACGGGCTTTTAAACATTTCAGTAAAGCGGCAGCTCTTTATAAAAAGCGTCTAAAATGCCCTTGTAGCCTTCTTTCCAGGGCTTGTTTTTTCCGCAGTAATGGATTATCACGGCGTTTTTCCTGACCCAATCTAAATTCAAGGGTTTGTTTTTCGGATTTGCGTTATAAAAGGAAAGAATCCTGTCACTGAGGTTGTAACGCATTGTATCGGCAAGCTTTACGTTCTCTCCGTACAGCGCGGTGATAATGTCCTGATCCGGGAGAATGAGCGTATGCTTTTTCTCATTTACATAATCCCGGACGTCGCTGATTTGCAGATTCTTCCTCAGAGCGGGCAAATTAAGCACCATAACGCCGCTGTTGATATACGGAGCCTTTTTTCTTATACCGAGGCGGGCTTGATTTACTTTTGTCAAAAACTCGTGGGTATGTGTGCAGGCGACGCAGTAAGCGCCTTCAAAATCCATTTCATAAAGAGCGTCCGGCGGATTGATGATTAAAGTATCCACATCAAGGTATAAAATCCGCTCTAATTCTTCCGGCAGCAGCAGGGGCGCGGCCAGCCGGTAATAGATTTGTTTCGGATAGCGCCCGGATACGGGGAACCCCTCAAACAAATCGGGATCAACGGTAATGAAGCGGCATTTTACAGCTTCGCCGGAAGCTGCTCTGAGCGCATCCATTGCTTCTTCGTCAAGATCCGAGTGCAGAATATAAGCGGTGTAGCTGTGACCTCCGCCGTTCTTTACAATGGATTTGACGCAATTGCGGAATAACGCGGCGGCATTTTTATCGATAGAAAATAACAGATTCAAGGTTCAGCCTCCAATGTTCCGTATTGCCCCGTGCCGTTGTAATATATGAGACCGATATTCAAAGGCGGCGGGAGCAGAAAATCCGCGCAGATAAAGCCTGTTGACGCCGAAGCTCCGCATAACGCGGGCGCTTTTGCGGACACAGTAACTTCAGCCGAAATGCGGGGAAAATATTTCTATGCGGGTTTCAGCTTTTTAACAAAACCGCGGTAAAGCAAAACCGAAATGATGAGCGTTATCCCGTCCGCGACAATCTGCGTCCAGGCAACGCCGTACATTCCGAAAACGGCGTTCATCAAAAAGAGCAGAGGTATGTTGAATATTCCTTCTCGGCAGAGGGTCACAAGCAGGGATTTTCCGCCGTCGCCCATCGCCTGAAATGTGTAGCAAATCTTTTTATTATAAAACAGAACGGGTGTAACCAGAAATCCGATCCGCACAAAATTTGCCGCAAGCCGGACTGTTTCCGCCTCGTCGATAAACAGTCCGGCAATCCGATTGGCGAAAAGCTCAAAGATAACAAGGCAAATCAGGTTGAAGACAAGCCCTGCGTTCCGGGCACAGCGGATGGCTTCCGTCATGCGCTTATGGTTTCCGGCGGCGTAATTGTAGGCTACCAGAGGGATAAGCCCCTGACATAAGCCGACGCTTACGTTCAGCGGGAACATTTCAAGCTTCTTGAAGATTCCGTTGGCGGCTACCGCCGTGTCGCTGTAGGCGGCGTACAGAGCGTTTGTAATCATAATCGTGATGCTGACAAGAAAGCTGCTTACGGCGGACGGCAGACCGACCGAGAGAATTCTTACAAGCTTTTTTGCTCCGCGAATGGCGCCGCGGGGTGAAAAGGAGAGAACCGATTTCTTCCGCAGACGGAAAAAGACCACGGCGCAGTAAATCATGGCTATTATATTGGAAATCATAGTGGCAATGGCGGCTCCGGCAACTTCATAGCCTTCCGGCAGGATTACGAACATAAAGAGCGGATCAAGAATGATGTTCAAAACTCCACCCATACCAACGCCGAAGCCGGCCTGTCTCGAGTAACCGGCGTTACGTAAAAGGTGAGACATAGCCATGCACATGGTTGCGGGGACGCCGCCGATTACAATTGCAAACAGTGTGTAGGACGCCGCGTATTTAAGTGTGTTGGCGGTAGCTCCCACTAACCCCAAAAGGGGCTCTCTGAGAGCAAAGCACAGCAAGGCGTATACTCCCGATATGATAATTGTGCCATACATACTGACCGCGCATACGTCTTTTGCGCCCTGTTCGTCCTTTTGCCCGAGCAGCTGCGACATAAGGCTTCCTCCGCCGATGCCGAACAGATTTGCCCAGGCAGTCAGCAGAAAGAACAAAACGCTTGCCACGGATACGGCGGCAACCTTGAGCGGGTCGTTTGTTTGTCCTACAAAAAAGGTATCCGCCAAATTGTAAATCATGGTGATAAGCTGGCTGATAATTGTCGGCACCGCCAGCTTTGCGAGTGCCTTTTTTATCGGCATACTTTCAAATATTTCGGCGTTATTATTCACAAACCGTTCATTCCTTCCCTGTTCTGATTGCGTGCATGTTGTCAAGGGCTATTTGCAGAAGCCTGTCAAACTCTGCTTTTTCTTCACAGCTCATGCCCGCTGTAAGCTCCCGCTGTGTTTCGAGCGCGGTTATCTTTAAGGATTCCGCCAGAGCTTCCCCTAATTCGGTGGCTGAAAGAATGGCTTTTCTCCCGTCTTTTTCATCCGCTGATTTCATAATTATTCCCTTACGCTCCAAGCGGAACAGAATGCCGGCCATAGTAGACTGCGATAATCGCATTTTTTCTTTCAGCATAACGGCGGTTATTCCCGGATTTTCCAGAATCGCGCGCATCGCGTCGCTCTGGACTGACGTCAGCCCTAT
Source organism: uncultured Eubacteriales bacterium (assembly GCA_964639205.1). GTDB lineage: Bacteria > Bacillota > Clostridia > Oscillospirales > Acutalibacteraceae > CAZXCG01. Next base: position 1,585 of record CAZXCG010000044.1, on the reverse strand, counting down.
TTCCTTTTCCTTGATGTTTCTGAAATAAGTAACGGCATTTCCGAGCTGCACCAATCTGGTCGCCGTTTTGAATTGAGAAACCTCTATCATTTTTAAGTCCTCCGAACACAATATAATGACGGGGCAAAGCCCCATATGGAAGCCTGTTCGCCTGCGCTCCGCGCACGCAGCAGTTACGGCGGCGCCTCGGTTAAGTAAGGCTTGCCGGAAGCGTTGCTCCGGTATAATTCGCAAGCGATACATCGCTTGCGAATTATATAATACCACTCCTTTCGTTATCTGTCAACAGCGCGTTTGAGGCTGCGCATATTAGCCCGTAAAATATTTGTCCGCTGTTTTGTTTAATATGCAGGCTCGATGTATTGCCCCCGTGTGCGGCAGGTTAATAAACGCGGCGGGAAAGCCGCATAACCCGAACGCCTGCACACCGCCTCTAAGGCGGCGGGCTTCGGTTCAGAATTCCGGCAGGGATATATAAAATGCTTTTAACTATAATTAAGGCATAGCGACTATGCTGTCTTTTAAAGCTTATACATTGAAAGTATATTAAGGAGGTTTTTAGCTATGAAAAAAGTTATTTCACTTTTATGCGCTGCGGCTTTAATCATATGCTCGTTAGCGGCTTGTTCCGGCACTGCTCAGTCGGGAACGGACTATTCCGGTCAAACGCTGACGGGTAAGGTCGTTGCGGTTGACGGCACGCTGGTTGCCGTTCAGCTTGGGGAGTTTTCCGGCGGCACGGGCGGCGGCGCTGTGCAAGCGCCGGCTGAAGGCGAGCAGGAACCGACCGGTACAGGTTCCGCCGATGCGGAAACACCTCCGGATATGCCGGCGGGAGACGAAAACACCGAAAACGGCGGAACCCCTCCGGATATGCCGGCGGGAGATGAAAATGCCAAAAACGGCGGGACCCCTCCGGATATGCCGGCTGGAGATGAAAATGCCGAAAGCGGCGGAACTCCTCCCGAGCTGCCGGACGGAGAAACGGGCGGCGGCGATAATGCGCAGACCGGCAACGACGCTCCGCCGGAGATGCCGCAAGGACAGCCGGGCGGCGAAACGGGAGCTTCCGACGGGTTCACAGCAAACGGAGAAACGGCGATTTTAGATATTGGCGAAGCCACGATTTTAATCGAAGCAGCTTCCGACAGTGAGGAAAGCGCGGAGGGTTCTATTGACGATATTGCCGTCGGCGCAGTTTTGAGTATTCTGGTGGACAACAGTAACGCCGTTTCCACAGTGACGGTTTTATATGCCGCCGGAGAAAACGGCGGAGAAAACGGCGGAGGAAGCGGCGGATTCGGCGGTTCCGGAGAAGTTACGCAGGGAACCTCCGCCAACACGATAGATACTGACGGCGAATATTCCGACACAAGCTATTCTTCCACCGGAGACGATGAAAACGCGCTCCGCATTGACGGCGCAGCGGTTACCTTAACCGGTATTACCGTGGACAAGTCGGCAGGCTCCAGCTCCAACACGGAAAACGGCGATTTTTACGGAATGAATGCGGCGCTGCTGGCAACAAACGGAGCCAATGTCACGATTACGGGTGCAAACGTTACTTCCTCTGCGCAAAACGGCA
>CAZXCG010000043.1:0-7542 GCA_964639205.1 uncultured Eubacteriales bacterium | reverse complement strand
GGTGCTAAGGTACCACAGAGTAGGAATCTGAGCGTGAAGTGTCCTGCGGACGGGGAGTTGCCGCAGGGACGAAAGGAATTTTCCTGCGGTTCGGATTTTGCATCCCGCTGTTGCATTGTGACTTTATTCAGGTGGGACGCAGAGTAGCTGCGTCCCTTTTTTAACCTCATAATGTAGCAACAACTACAGGGAGGTTATTTTTATGCAGGCTGTTTTTGAAAAATTCAGGAGCTCAGCAAGGGAGCTTTCACATCCTACGGCAATTACTGCGGCGGCAATGCTGCTGGCGGTCAGGGTGGTTTTGGGGTATTTTTCCAATATATCTCTGAGCATTACCCCGTCCATTAAGTTTGGCTTTTCTTTTTTGCCGTTGTCGCTCTGCGGAGCTCTTTTGGGGCCGACTGTCGGCGGCGCGGTGGGCGCGTTGGGGGATATTATTTCATACATACTCAATCCGGCGGGCGGGGCGTTTTTCCCCGGGTGGACGTTTAATTCCATGGCAACGGGAATAATATTCGGCATTTTCCTTTACAAGAACCGTATAACGCTTTTACGCACAGTTATTTCCAAGGTTATAATTACCGTGTTTATTGAGCTTGCTTTGGGTACGCTGTGGCTTTATATTCAGTTTGGGTTGCCATACTTTATCACTTTGTCCGCGCGCGCCTTGAAGCAGCTTGTGTGCACGCCGATTGAAATTGTGATTGTTTATGCCTTTTCGAAGGCTTTGGCAAGGGTAAAGATTTTCAGGTAACGGAGGGAGTTTAAAATGAATATTCTTGTAAGCGCCTGCTTGCTGGGGGTTTGTTGCAGGTATGACGGAAAATGCAAGCCGTCGCCCGAGGTTATTCGGCTTAAAGAGCGCTTCAGCCTTATACCGGTTTGTCCGGAATGCTACGGCGGATTGCCGATTCCGCGCGAACCGGGTGAAATACTCGACGGTCAGGTGTTCCTGCGCGGCGGAGCGAATGTGACCGAACAGTATCACCGCGGAGCCGAGGCAGCGCTGCATCTTGCAAAGCTGTTGTCCTGCGATATAGCCGTTTTAAAGGAGAAGAGCCCCTCATGCGGCAGCGGAAAAATACACAACGGACTTTTTGACGGCGGCCTCACCGACGGCGACGGAATTACAGCGGCGCTGCTGAAGAAAAACGGAATCAGGGTTTTAGGAGAAAGCGAGGTTGCCGCGCTTGCGGACGGAGCGTTTGACATTGATTGCGCGGACTGATTGCCGGTCAGCGCATAGCTTTCCCAAAGCCATTAAAAAAACAGACGACCGCAGGACAGGGTGTGGTCGTCTGTTTTTGTTTAATTCAATTTTTACGGTTTTTCGCCTATAATGCAGATCCAGCCGCTGTTTTCCTTGCGGACGCTCTTTTTAACCGACAGACCGCTTTGGCGCATAAAATTTTCAATTTCCTCAGCGCTGTAAATTGTCATTCCCTTTATTTTGCCTGTAAGCTCCGGGTCGGGCTCGCACGCCTCGCAGCATACCATAAAGCGACCTCCATGCTTGAGCGTTCGCGCCGCTTCCTCGAAGCCCTTTTGAACGTTCTGCCAAAAGTAGACTGTTTCAAACGCGGTTATAAGGTCAAAGCTTCCATCGGCAAAGGGCAGATTGGCCGCGTCGCCGTGTTTAACCTCACAGCGTCTGCCAAGATAGGCGGCTGTATTTTTTTTGCTTACGGCAACGCTTTTTTCCGAATAATCAATGCCGCAGACATATCCCTGCGGACAGAAGCCGAGCAACCTGAGCAAATTTGCCCCGCCGCCGCAGCCGACGTCGAGAGCCTTTTCCCGCCCGTTAAAATCGATCTGTTCAAACGCCCATAGCGAAAGCCTTGAATGTCCGACGTTCATTTTTTTAAGTATAAGCGAGCCCATAAAGCCGACCGGCTTGCAGGCGTTTTGAAAAAAGCTCATTTGCTTACCCCGCAGCACTTTGCAAAATTTAACTTAAAGAGTTTGTTGGTTCATTTGCCAATATCACGGCGGTAATGAGCGCCGTCAAATCTGATTTTTTCCACCGCGGCATATGCTTTTTCAAGAGCCTTTTCCGGCGATTCCGCTTTTGCGGTCACACCGAGCACACGCCCGCCGTTAGTGTAGAATTTTCCGCCGCGCAGGAGAGTTCCCGCGTGGTAGACAACCGCGCCGTCTACCTGTCCGTTTTCGTCCAGACCGAAGATTTCCATACCTTTTTTGTAGGATTCGGGGTACCCTCCGCTTGCAATAACCACGCAGGCGGCGGCGCCGCTTTCCCATTCTATTTCAATCTCTGAAAGTCTCTCGTCTATAATTGCCTCGCAAATGTCAACCAAATCGGTTTTGAGTCTGGGCAGCACCACCTGAGCTTCGGGGTCGCCGAAGCGGGCGTTGTATTCTATAACTTTGGGACCTTTTGGGGTAAGCATAAGCCCGAAATACAGGCAGCCCTTAAACGGCCGCCCCTCGGCGTTCATGGCGTTAATTGTAGGTATAAATATTTTTTCCATACATTCGCCGGCTATTTCGTCCGTATAAAACGGATTGGGACTTATTGTGCCCATACCGCCGGTATTAAGACCCCTGTCGCCGTCGAGAGCCCGCTTGTGATCCTTCGAGCTTACCATAGGCTTAATGCATTTGCCGTCGGTAAACGCAAGCACGGAAACCTCGGGGCCTGTCAGGAATTCTTCAATAACAATACTGTTGCCGGAGTTTCCGAACTTTTTGTCATCCATAATAGTGTGAACAGCCTGCTTTGCTTCTTCCACAGTCTGGCAGATAAGCACGCCCTTCCCCAAAGCAAGCCCGTCCGCCTTAACAACAATGGGAGCGGTTTGCTTGCTTTCTATATATTCGAGCGCCGCCTTTGAATCGCTGAACACCTCGTAAGCGGCGGTGGGAATATTGTATTTTTTCATAAGGTTTTTTGAAAAAACCTTGGACGCTTCAATAACAGCGGCGTCAGCACGCGGACCGAAAGCCCTGATTCCCTCTTTTTCAAGAGCGTCAACCATACCCGCGGCAAGCGGATCGTCGGGAGCTACAAATACAAGGTTAACGTCGTTTTCTTTTGCAAACGAAACAATCCCTTCAATGTCCATAGCGGAAATATCCGCAATCTCTGCGTCGCAGGAAATGCCGCCGTTACCGGGCGCGCAATATATTTTTTTTGTTTTTGGACTTTGTAAAAGCTTTTTTATCAAGGCGTGTTCTCTGCCGCCGGAGCCTACCATTAAGATGTTCATTTTCAACTTTCCTTTCACCGAACGGAGTTTTAATCAGTGGTGGAACAGACGTACTCCGGTAAAGCACATTGCAATTGAGTATCTGTTGCAGGTTTCAATTACGTTGTCGTCGCGTATGGAGCCGCCGGGCTGAGCTATATATTCTACTCCCGAACGCTTTGCGCGCTCTATGTTATCACCAAACGGGAAGAAAGCGTCGGAGCCGAGGCTTACGCCGCTGAGAGTGGCAAGCCACGCTTTCTTTTCCTCGCGGGTAAGCGGTTCCGGTTTTACCTTGAAAAACTGTTCCCATACTCCGTCGGCAAGAACGTCTTCGTAATCATCGGAAATATAAACGTCGATGGTGTTGTCTCGGTCCGGTCGGCGGATATTGTCGACAAACGGAAGAGCAAGCACCTTCGGATGCTGGCGCAGATACCAAACGTCCGCTTTGTTGCCTGCGAGTCTGGTGCAGTGAATGCGCGACTGCTGACCCGCACCCACGCCTATAGCCTGACCGCCCTTCGCGTAGCACACTGAGTTTGACTGGGTATATTTAAGTGTGATTAGTGCTATGAGCAAATCCGTTTTTGCACTTTCGGGGAAGTTTTTGTTTTCGGTTACTATATTACGGGCAAGCATTTCTCTGTTTATTGCAAGCTCGTTTCTGCCCTGCTGAAAGGTAACGCCGTAAACGTCCTTATGCTCTACGGGTGCCGGAGAATAGCCGGGATCTATTTTTACAACATTATATGTTCCCTTGCGCTTTGACTTTAAAATTTCGAGCGCTTCGGGGGTGTAATCGGGCGCAATGATGCCGTCGGAAACCTCGCGTTTGAGCAGCCTTGCGGTTTGAACGTCGCAAGTATCGGAAAGAGCGACCCAATCGCCGTATGAGGACATTCTGTCCGCCCCGCGCGCCTTTGCATAAGCGGCGGCAATGGGGGAAAGCTCCAAATCGTCTACAAAATATATTTTTTTAAGAGTGTCCGAAAGCTCGCCGGCTACGGCGGCGCCTGCCGGACTTACGTGCTTAAAAGATGCGGCGGAGGGCAGATCCGTTGCGGATTTAAGCTCCTTTACAAGCTGCCAGCTGTTGAACGCGTCTAAAAAGTTGATGTATCCGGGCTTGCCGTTGAGAACCTCGATCGGCAGGTCGGAGCCGTCCTTCATAAAGATTTTTGACGGCTTCTGGTTAGGGTTGCAGCCGTATTTTAACAGTAAATCGTTCATTATGGCTTCCTCTCCTTTCAAAGGTGATTTAATTTTTGTTTATGATCTTTGAAGACGCTTCGCCTGTTTGAATATTTATGTAGCGTACAAAAAGCGAAACCTTATTTTCTTCGTTAAGACTTTCCCAAAGCTTATCTGCGAATATGTCTATAGCTTCGCTGCCTATTTCAACCAAGGTGGGCTCTCCCTCAAAGCTCGGAAGCGGATTTCCGTCGCCCATATAGGTGTGAATGAAACGCCCCTGCCCGTTTAGGGGAGTTTTGTATGAAAAGGTATTGCGCTCGCAGCTTTCGGGGTTCCCGTTTGCGCTTTTAAGGATTGACAGAGCATAGTTCATTTTGCCGTCCGAACATTTTACAATGCCCGAAATGCGGGGAGTATAATTCGGAGCGTCCGGCTCAAACTCACGCCCGCGCAGCGACTGTTCAAATGTCAGCTGCTGATTCATAAGCTCGTATATCGTGTCGGTCTGGTCGCCGTTTGTTACAATGGTTTTGTTTCCGAGTACCCGTACCGGAGAATATATAATAAGCGACGGGTCAACAAGCTTGCTTTCGTCGAAAGCTTTTGTGCGTATACCGTCGCCGTCGGCGACAAATACGCGGTTGCGGCTGTTTTCGCTTCTGCCCATTATAAAATAGGCGATAACGGCATTTTTTCCGTCTGAGGATTTTCCTATTACAATACCCCTGCCGGGATAAGTATTTTTGTTTACATTTTCAAATAATGAAACAGCTTTCATATTATATTAACTCCTTTATTTAAGAATCCTCGTTTTATTTTCCTTTACCTCTATTTTATCTTCGCAGAACAGAGCGACGGCCTTCGGCAGGATCTGCCACTCCGCTTGCTCCATAACCCGCTTTTGAAGTATTTCCGGGGTGTCGCCGTTTTCTACGCGGACGCTTTCCTGCAAAATAATCGGACCGCCGTCGCATATTTCGTTTACAAAATGCGCCGTGGCTCCGGTTACCTTTACGCCCCTTGCCAAAGCGGCTTGGTGCACTTTAAGACCGTAAAAGCCTTCGCCGCCGAAAGCAGGCAGGAGCGATGGGTGAATGTTGATTATTCTGTTTTCAAACGCGCTTATGACCTTTGAACCCAAAATTGTCATAAAGCCCGCCAAAACAACCAAATCCGCGCCCAGCGACTGCAGCAGCTCGGTTAGAGCAGAGTCGTATTCTTCAAATGTTTTATAGTCTTTGCGGGAAATTATTTGTGTTTCTATTCCGTTCTTATGCGCGCGTTCCAGCGCATATGCCGACGGATTTGAAGAAATAACGCAGACTATTTCACCGGATGAAATTTTTCCGCACTTTTGTGCGTCTATAAGCGCCTGCAGGTTTGTCCCTCCGCCGGAAACAAGTACGACTATCCTTTTCATGGCTCCAGTATTACTCCTTCGCCGCCTTTAACAACAGAACCGAGAACAAAAGCGCTTTCGCCCGCGTTTTTAAGTATTTCAAGCGATTTTTCGGCGTCCCGTTCGGCAACGGCGCAAATCATTCCAACGCCCATATTGAAGGTGTTGAACATATCGCGCTGCGGAATATTGCCGGCTCTTTGAATAACGTTAAATATAGGCGGGACGGGAACGTCGCTTATTTTGATTTTCGCGCTCAGACCGCCTGTAAGCATTCTGGGAATATTTTCGTAAAAGCCCCCGCCGGTAATGTGGGAAATCGCCTTAACCTCAACCTGCTCTGTAAGCGCTAAAACAGGCTTAACATATATTTTGGTGGGAGTAAGCAGCGCCTCGCCGAGAGGCTTGTCGAGCTCGGGATAAACATTGCTTACGGTGTTTTCGTCTATGCCGAAAACCTTCCTGACAAGGGAAAATCCGTTTGAATGCACGCCCGAGGAGGCAAGACCTATCAAAACGTCTCCGGCTTTAAGCTTTGAGCCGTCAATAATTTTCGGCTTGTCCACTATACCCACGCAGAAACCGGCTACATCGTATTCGTCAACAGGGTAAAAGCCGGGCATTTCAGCCGTTTCGCCGCCCACAAGCGCGCAGCCGGACTGTATGCAGCCGTCTGCAACGCCCTTTACGATTTCGGCCACCTTTTCGGGAACGTTTTTGCCCACGGCAATATAGTCAAGGAAAAACAGCGGCTTTGCTCCGCAGCAGACAACGTCGTTTACGCACATGGCAACCGCGTCTATTCCTATTGTGTCGTGCTTATTCAGCAAAAACGCAAGCTTGAGCTTTGTTCCCACGCCGTCTGTGCCGCTTACAAGTACGGGCTCCTCCATCTGTGTAAGATTAGGGCGGAAAAGCCCGCCGAAGCCGCCTATGCCGGAAACCACGCCGTCGGTTGCGGTTCTTTTTACATGCTCGCGCATAAGCTCAACCGCTTTGTAGCCGGCGGTAACGTCAACGCCCGCCGCTTTATAGCTTTCAGAAAAGCTGTTCATTGGCAAAACTTCCTTTTTATTTTTATAAATTTTTAACCGGAAAATTTAAATTTACAGCCGCGCCGCTTTTTCTTGAATTGCTCTGTCCTTTTCGGCAACGCCGGCGCGCATTTCAAGCTTTAAGCCTTCAAGCTTTTGCGCAAGCTCGCCGTCCGAGAGCGCCAGCATTTGTACGGCAAGAATACCCGCGTTCGCGGCGCCGTCGATGGCAACGGCTGCAACGGGAATACCCGTGGGCATTTGTACCGTTGCGAGCAAAGCGTCGAGCCCGTCAAGATTAGAGGATTTTACCGGAACTCCTATTACCGGAAGGGTAGTGTGCGCCGCAAGCACTCCCGCAAGATGCGCCGCCATTCCGGCAGCGGCTATAATTACCCCGAAGCCGTTTTCCTTTGCACCGGCGGCGAACTCGGCCGCCTCGGTCGGGGTTCGGTGCGCGCTGATAACGCGGACTTCGTAAGGCACATTGAATTTTTTGAGCTGAACAACGGCCTTGGAAACAACAGGAAAATCACTGTCGCTGCCCATTATAACAGCCACTTTTTTCATTTTGCTTCACTCCTGCAAAGAAATATTAAAAGCATTTAAGCTATGGTAAACCATAGCTTAAATACACTAATCATTATAACTTTTTTAAGAACCTTTTTCAATAGGAATTGTGCAATAAATTAAAAAATAC
>CAZXCG010000042.1:0-8050 GCA_964639205.1 uncultured Eubacteriales bacterium | reverse complement strand
GCTTGCGGTTGTGGATAAGTATGACCGCCAGCAGCAAAGCAAACGCGGCGGCGTAAAATATCATAGTGTAGGCAAACCCGGGATTGTCGGTCTTTCCTCCTACGTCAACACTTGTAAGCGACAGCCAGGATATGGGCGAAATCCAGACCATAAACGGGGCTCTATTCTGAATATTGCCGTTGCCTATATACCCCATAACAACCATAAGCGAGGCGCAGACCCCGCCGATGGCTCTTGATTTTGTAACGCTGTTAAGGCAGAACATTAAAAGACCTATAAATATTCCGCCAAGCCAAAAATACAGGAAAGAAAACCACATTGCCTGAGGCGCCGTAAAATTGTTGAGGATGTAATCGTTTACAAACAGGTACCCGAGCGGATTCTCAAGAAGAGCCGTATTTGCGTTGGGATCTTCGATGAATTCTCCCCAGGTGGTTGTAAACTCCATAGCGCCGATGTTTTCAATAATTGTGACAGCCTCGAGTGCAAAAACATAGATAAACGCGGCGATAACCACATAAAGTATCTGCCCCCAAACCCAGACGCGGCGCTTGCTGCGCACCACAATGTAGGGCTGGGTATCGTCTAAAAAAGGCGCGTCGCAAAAAAGAATTACAAGGGGAATTGCAAGGTAAAGCATAACAATAGGGTAGCCCGCCATATAAAAGGGGAAAATCCAGCAGCTTATTTTTATGCCCATCACAGAAACGCCGGTAGGCACGTTCTCCGTTAAGAAATACACAAAATAAAGGATATACAGCGCAAGGAACCACATGCGGTAGTTCGACCGCCACTTTTTTATATTTAAAAAAGCTATTGAAAACACAGTTTTAACTGATTTCACATTTAACCCTCTTTTCTACCGCATATCTGAATATAAAGTAAAGAACAGCCGCAATTATCACCGCGAACATCAAATCGTAAACCGCGTTAAAAAGCATGCTCTTTTGCTCAAACAATTCCCGCGCGCCTTGCAAGTAGAGAATATTTAAATACTTGGGAAAATTATATGCGTAGGTAGCATGGTAGCCGATCTCCGCGATAATGAAGCTTAAGGCAAACGGAGAGGCATAGGTCAAAAACTTATTTTGGATGAACGCCGCAATCACAAGCCCCATAAGCGCATACACCGCGGCATAGGCGGAAAAAATGAGTGATTGAGTTATAAACGTCAAAGCGGGAAGACCCATTGTTTCAAACTCTTTGAAGGGACCGATACCGATAGTGGAGTATTCCGCGGGAATATCAGCGCTTTCGGTTATGGGGGTGTATGTCGCCATAATTCCCGTAGCAAGCAATATACCCCCCGCCACCACCAAATAGGCGGACAGAGCGCTTGCAATAAATTTTGCAAACGCGTATTTACGCACGCCGCAGCGGGCGACAATAGGGCGAAGGTACTGGTGCTTGCAGTCGTCGCAGAAGGTGGCAATCATCGGCAAAACGGCAACGACGCTATATATGTTTTTGGTGAAATTCCCTTCAATAACAAAGGCCTGTACCGTCATATTGAGGTAACCGCCGTTAGCTTCATACGTACAAGAAAAGAAGGTCAGCGCGGCGACTGCCAAAATTGCTATGTACAGCCCGGGCGTTATAAACACTTCTTTTATATATAAAGATATTATATGCTTTTTCATACTTTACACCTGGATTAAAAATATTCCCTGTCCATTGTTTCAATGTCGGAGGTGCTCAGCAGCTCGCCGGAAAGCGCGCTTACATACAAAACCAGATACGGATTTTGCTTTAGCACTTCCTCCTCGGAAAAGCTCTCTTTATCAAAATGACCGACATAGCAAACCCAATACGGTCTGTAAACGTAGTATCCGTCCTGTTTGCTTTCGCTAACATATTGCAGATATATGTCGGTGACTACGTTCATTGCTTTAAGCTCGTCATCACCGTACTGATCATAAAGCGCTTTTTTAACAACATCGACATTATACAGATTTTCCGCCGCAGGCTGCCCGTAAACAGGTATGCTTCCGCCGGTAGCGTTAAATTCCACAAGACCGTCTTTGTCCACTATTCCGTAGGCATAAGCCTCGCGGGCAGAATTCGAGCTTTCTGAAAAAACCCAATCGTCTCCCGTTACCGGCATTCCAAAAAGAACCGTCCTGAAATACACAAAATATGCGTTGTTTTCTTCGGAAAAGCTAAAATCCTCGGGATCGTAACCGTACATGTATGCTGTTTTGTAGAATTCCCTTGCTCCGTCGCTTTCAAAGCAGTAAACCTCCGGCTCCTGCTCATACTCAAGACCGGTTTTTGCGGAAATAATATCTATCTTTTCTTTTACCAAAGATATTGCCCATGCTTTATCTATTCCGTCAAGCTCCTCTAAAGTAAAAAACTCATTTAACCTTGCCGAATAGGCGTTGGTTAAATGATTCCCGTAACAATATGTGTAGTAATCAAAGGTAGTGGGACCGTCCTCCGGCGACGCGCTGCGGTAATAGGTTAAACCGGAATTATTAAACCAGAGCGCTTCGGTGCTTGAAGAATCATAGCCGTCAAAAAAGCCGTCCCCGTCCTCTTTTTGATTATGCTCTTCGTTTACAATTTCGTCCTGCATAAAAAGGTCTACAAGCTCCTGCTGGTCTTCGTAAGAGGGGTAAACCGCCTCTTGCGCCGTGACCGAACCGAATTCGATATTATCGGGCGCAATTACCTCCGCCGAAATCAGGATTGAATCGCTTACCTTATCTTCATATCTTTCGGGAATCATATTTCGAGTGAGGGTTTCGGGCTCGCCGTAAAGGCGGGTAAAATCTAACGAGAGATCGGTGGGTTCTTCATCTGTTTTTGTACCGGTCTCAGTCTGCGAGCCGCTCGGAAAGCAGCCCGAAAAAAGCAAGGTAAACGCCGCAACCGCCGCGAGCAGGGCTGTTTTTTTACTTTTTTTCATTTTCGGCGCCTCCTTACGTTTTTTTATTTTGTCTGCCGGGAGGGCTGCTCCCGGCAGACGCGGGAATCGGAGGAAGGTTTTAAGTAAACGGCCGGGCGCCGAATTTAAGATACCCAACTGCCGCTGCAATTAGCAGCGCGGTTCTCTGTCCTCAGGCAGAGATAACACGAGCTTCCGGAGGATACCGTGGAATTATACGTCAGAGCAAATCCGTCCACCGATGGATGGATCTCGTCTGTACGGAGAGTACCGCTTGTGTCTGAGCATACCGACATGTATATGCGTGTAGGCGAAAGCTCAAAGGTACGGTAACCAATATCGATTGAAGCGTAGTTTCTGCTGTTGCTCTTTGCGTTATCTGCCGAATAATCCGAGCCCGTACCGGCAAGCGCAAGGTTGAATTTGTGTGTACCGTAAACGGCTGCCGGCTCCACAGCCTCGGCTGCGGCTGCAACAACATCGGAAGCGACGGCGTCGGCCGCTTCCTCAGAGGCGGCAACAACCGCGGCCGCGAACATTGACGCCATAAAAAGCAATACCATGCAAAAAGCTGCGGCTTTAATTTTTTTAAGCATTTTTCATCCTTCCTTTCTTAAATAAAAACCGTAAAAATTTTATTCTTCCATACCGTTTAACCCCGGCGCGCCGCTTATTTGCAGGCAAAGCCGCCGGTAAAAACCTTCCAAGATTCCGAAGAACCTCCGTATTAATAATTTAACATAAAATCGAGCCCCTGTCAACACTTTTTTTGATTAATAATTAAAATTTTAAAAATTTTTTTTGCATAATTAACGCCGTTTTATTTTACCTTAACAACACCCGCTTTGGGGGCGATTTTTAACAAAGCATAAACGCAACCGCGGTCGGAATAAGGAGTACGGCAGAGGAGATTACAAGCGTCATCATGGTGCTGCCGGTTTTGTGCGAAATAACCGAAATTAAGCCTGCCGCCGCTCCCGACACAAGCAGTCTGAAAACAGCAACCGCGATTATATACGTTCCTACCGACCAAAAGGCGGATAAATCGGAAAGCCACATAACGCTGTTTGCCTGCGCGGACAGAACAAGCCCGCCGTAACCGTTAAAGACCGCTATATATTGCGGGAGAAAAGCCACCGCCGCGGCAACAACGGTGTAAAAAGCGATTATGCTTATCTTCATTTTAAGAACAGACTTTGTTTTTCCGGACGCGGACTGTAACATTCCGACGCCGCTTTCTTTTTCAAAAGCGAAAAACGCGCAGAGCAAAAGAATGAGTACAAAGAAATTTTTCCCGAAATTAAGGATATTTTCCTGCCATACATAGGGGCTGAAAACATAGGTATAGCCCGTTTGATATAAATACGACTGCCCCTCGGTCAGATTTTCGTATTGCGTTGCGGCGTCTTCAAAAGCCTGCTGGGGTCTTAAATTATTTTGAATATCGTCAACCTCGGAGCTGTAGGATGCAGCCTCCCCGTATTGCTCATAAAGCTCGCCGAGCCTTTCGTTGAGCTGTTCAAATTTGGTTCTTTCACTTTCAATGAAAGCGTCCTTTTCAGCGTTCGGCTCGCCCTCCAGCGTTTGTGAGTAAACGCGGTAATAGTACTCGTATTCGCTGTTGTTTACTTTAAAATCCTTGTATGAAAATGTTGGCACCACAATAAAGGCAAGGATAATTGCAAGACCCTTCCACATAAAAAACGCTTTGCCGCACTCGAACGCATACAGGCGGGTATGCCTTTGAGTTAGGTGAAATTCCGGGAGCTTGAGCTTTACCCCTCCCACGGTGGGCATTTTGCAGAATATGAACATTCCCGCAAAAAACGCCGCTGCAACAACAAACGCCAAAAACAGCAGCGCCGTTTGGAAGCGCCTTACAGGATTACCGAAAAAGTTAAGATATACCGCGCCCTGAAGCAGCTTTTCCGCACTTGCAAGCTCGCTGAGGCTCAAATTTTTGAGCCAAAGGTTATTGGTTGCGCCAAGCATAAAAGCCAAGCAGGCAAAAAACGCCGTAGCGATTGCCGAAGCAACCGCCGAGCCGCTGAAAGAACAAATAAGCACCGCCGCGGCAAGGCACGCCAGCGCCCAAAGATATTTAACAAAAATCAGCACAAGGTAAAATTCCCCTACCGAAAGCGCCGCCGGACACCCGGCGTAGCCGTAAACCGACTGCACCGCCGCCGACATATTCGGAACTCCGAAAATTGCCGCGGAGACAAGGAAGTTTACGCCGTAAATAAGCACAAAGCCCGAGGTCATCAGCAAAACGGACGCGCCGAATTTGCGGACATACAAACGGCAATGCCCGTTCTTTGTGGGTTGGGTGAGCATTCTGAGCCCGGCGCCCTTTTCATATGTAAAAAGCATAAGAGCGCCTATAATGCAGAAAACAAGCATCAAAATATCGCTTGTGTGCCAGCTTGCAAAAAGCTCCGTACCGCCGAAAAACGAAGCGTCTGCCGTTACGCCCTGTAAATCCTCGTACTCCTGCGCGCCGCGCTGCAGTGAAAGCTCCTCAAAGCTGCCGTGTTCGCCCAAAAGCCCCAGCATTATTTTTAAATAAGAGTCGTCAACCAAGCCCCGGCGGTATTCGTCGTAGGTTTCGGCCTGCTGCACTCTGTCCAAAACCGCCTGATTCAGGTGGCGTTCGTCATAGATGTTGCCGGTCATATAGCTGTCGCTGTAGGGGTCTATGTCGAATTGCATTACCAATTCTTCTAATTCCTCCTGCTCGGCCTTTAAGCCTTCAACGTCCTCATATTTCGACTGTATTTGCAGCATGGTGTAGCCCTGACTTCCGTCTGTGCAATATCCGTAGAAAAGGAGCGCGTTAAGAATAATAACCGCAATAAACAGCAGGCAAAGACGGCTGTTGCCGAGAATTTTACGCAGCTCGTACCTCATAATTCCTCCTCCGCTCCGAAATAATGCAGATAAACGTCCTCGAGAGTCGGTCTTGCCTTTTCGCACGGTATCGGCGGGCGGCTTTCGCTTAAAAGGCGCACGCAGACGCCGTCGTCCTCTTTGGCAATGCCGCAGATGATTCCGTGCTGCTGCACCTGCGCAAGACTGTCTTCGCCGGCGCGGATTTCCCAAACGCGGTTTTCAAGGCCTTTGAGCAGCTCGCGGGGAGTGCTTTGGCACAGTACCTCTCCTTCGGACAAAAGAATCATTTCCTTTGCGATGTATTCAACGTCCTGAACCACATGAGTGGAAATCAAAACTATTTTATGCAAAGATATTTCCCCTATAAGATTGCGCACCGTAATGCGCTGGCGGGGGTCAAGCCCGGCGGTGGGTTCGTCCAATATTAAAATATCCGGATCGTGAATTATGGACTGAGCGATTAACAGGCGCTGCTTCATACCTCCGGAGAAGCTGCGTATAGCCTTGCTGCGCACGTCGTAGAGCGTAAGCAGCTTTAAAGCCCATTCAATGCGCCGCGCTGCCTCCTGCTTTGTCATTGAGTGAAGCGACGCCATGTAAAACAGAAACTGCTCGGCGGTAAAGCCGGGGTAAAACGCCTGCTGCTGAGGACAATAACCGATGCGCCTGCGGAACTCCGCCCCGAGCGTCCGGACGTCCTTTCCGTCAAAAAGAATTTCCCCGCTTGTTTGCTTTAAATTGCCCGTAAGGATATTCATCATTGTGCTTTTGCCGGCTCCGTTCGGTCCGAGCAAACCGTATATTCCGGGCGTGAGGGTAAGGTTAACCCCCTTTAAAGCCTGTTTCTGTCCGTAATTTTTTTTAAGCTCTTTAAACTGCATTTCCATAGAATTTGCTCCTTTATGTATTTACCGCACAGCCTGTTTGCCGAAGGACCATATTACTCGGGCAAAGCCGCTTATTTAAAACAGCGCCGAACGCTTTGGGTCAAGCCCGCTGTGTCCGGCGCGTAACATACTCACAAAAACATTTCGGCGTTATCATAGTTATCGCTGTAAAAATCCTGTTTATTTATAATATACGTTCCTTTTGTTCCCCAATTACCCACGAAAAAATCGCTGCATTCAAAATTTATGCTGAATTCCATATTGGAGGTATTGCCGCCGTTGCCAAGCTTAACCGGAATTCCGTCGTTTATATCGGCAAAGTAAATTTCCAAATCATAATCAAGATAATAAACAGCGCTCGGGTCGCTTTGACCGTTTGCAATCAAAAACACTTTATTATCCAGTATAAAATAATTTATGATACCGTCCATGCTCAAAAGCTCGGCGCTCTCTCCTGTGGAAGCGTTAATAAGATATATTTTATTGCCGCATTGATAAACAACCCGGTCACCGTAAACGTAGTTGGAATCCACAGTGGATATTAGACCGTCATGCTCTGTATCGGCAATAACCGTATATGTATAATTATTGAGGCTATAAAGTCTAAGCTCATGCTCCAATGTGTGGTATAAGTACCGACCGTAGCTTGCGTTGCTTCCGTATTGCTTGGAAAACCCGTCTTCCGTTAAAAGATTTTGATCCTCTTCGGCGGGCGTAAACATAACCACGGCATATTTTTCCGAAAGAGCCATAACGCCGAGTAAGCTCGCAGGCTCGTCCGGAAACATTTGCCTTATTTCCCCTGAATTTAAATCATAAACCCACTGCGTCTGTTCTTCATTCAAGGTACCGTCTTCCCGCCAAGCGCTGTGCGTTAATGTGATTGTTATCATATTATATGCCGCTTTCCCTATACTTGCGGTGTAAAATTCTGTTTCACTGCTGCGCCATGTTTGCAGCGCGGTAAGCGTTCCGTTTGATATATCCTTTTGCACAAGCTCAATATCGCCGTTTTCGTTTTCAACTATGGCAAACAGCTGTCCTCTGTATTCTACATAACTGCTTACGCTTCCTATCCATGCCTTACACGTATTGTCCGTATGATTACATCCGGGCTGAGCACATAAAATAACAGAGCGTTTAGTCCGGGCGTCATAAAATGATACGGTTTTTGTACCGGTACTTGCCCGGTAAAAGCCCTCCCCCGTAGAAGACGCGCATAATGAATATAAATTTACTCCGCTGCGGTTCTCCTGCGGAATGTCGTAGACGGTCACGTTCACGTTTTGGACAGATTCGGCGTTTAACTGCCCATCTGCCTGACTGCCTTGCGGCTCGGTATTACCTGCGCTGCAGGAGGTGAAAATTACCGCCGCCAAAC
>CAZXCG010000041.1:0-8853 GCA_964639205.1 uncultured Eubacteriales bacterium | reverse complement strand
TCAAAGCAATACTCTCTTCCGTCGGTTGGAACAGGACCGTACAGCGGCGCACTTTTTTCCCGGAGCTTTTCCGCTCGCTTTTCAGGGTCAAAAAAAATATCCGCAGGACTGACGTTATCTCTTTTGAAGACTTCTCCGCTGCACACTTTTGTGCCGGCGGGAACTAATGTATTCTCCGCGACGGTTGCGTTGCAATCGATATGCACTCCGTCGCACAGCATAGAGCAACGGTTGACAACAGCGCCTGCCGATACAATGCATCCGGTTGTCAAAACACATCCCGTGCTTATCGCTGCCATTGGCTCGATGATGCATCCCTTTCCGATCTGCGCAGAGGGAGATACAAACGCCTGCGGTGAAACAAGAGACACGATTCGGCAGGGGATTTCTTCTTCAAATTTTTTGAGCAGACGAAGACGCGCCTCGGGATCTCCGATTGCAACGACGACGTTGTAATATTCACACACAAGTCTTTGCGCATCTGCGATTGTTCCCTTTACCTCGATTCCGTTCGGCGATATTTTTAAATTGTCGTCTACAAAAGCGATTTTATCGAAGCAGCCCATGCTTTCCGCAATTTCCTTCGCGGCAAGCCCGTAGACGCCCGCGCCTGCGATCATCAATCCTTTGTTCATTCGTAATACCTCATGTTTTTAAATCGTGGCAATGCTCCGGCAGGCTTGCGGAAATGCAGCCTGCGATAGATTGCAGCATTCGTGTGGAGCGACGGTGCTCGGGTTATATGATAACGGGCAAAGCCCCTTATTGAATTCTGGTCATACCTATTGAGACCAGAGCGTTTACCTTGTCGGGCGTAAGCCGGTTTCTGTGTGTTCTTTGACTGTGCAGCCATTCTCCGAGAGGGTATCCGTCCTCGCAAACATAGCCGGTAATTACATCTAAATTTCCATTCGCTTCCGAATACTCTTTTGCCTTGGAAAAGCCTCTTTCCCACGCTCGCTCATTCGAATTGAGCCAATCCATTCCTATGGCGGAAAGACGGCTTATACGCTCGTTGTCGAGCTTGCCCTCGTTTTTCTTGAGCAGCTGGCGGCGCAGCCAACGGCAAATTTGGAGCTCATTATCATCTTTACACTGTTTGGGTTCAAGAGGCAAGCAGCCGTGCACATCGTAATATTTCTTTGCCAGCCGGAAGTGCGCTTCAAAGCTGTCGGTCGGGTCCCATACAAAGCCGATTTCGTCGAGCAGCTTTATCTGTTCTTCGGTCAGCTCGTTCCTCTTTTTTCGTACCTTGTCAATCCAAGAGCCGAGCCAAAATCCGCTTTTATGCTGATAGCCCGTTGATACATCAAGGTTTCCGAATTCGTCAAAATAAGCTTTGGCAACCGAATATCCTTTCTCAAAAGGCGTTTTCTGCGGAGCAAGCCACTCCTCGGTTATACCAATCTTTTTTAGCTTAGCGGTTTTTTCCGGCGTCAAATAACCTAACCGGTAGCTTTTGCGCTGATTTTGAAGCCACTGAAAGTACTTTTTCTCTGTTTTATCTTGCGCGTTTCTCTGCGGAAGCTTTGAATGAAGATCGTAAAATTCTTTAACAGCAGAATAATTCTTATCCCACACAGACTCGGGCTTCCATTCCATTCCGATTTGTTCCAGAGCCGCGATTTGTTCTTCGGTTATTTCAAGCGGCGCTTTGCGTCCGTTGTATGCGTTGCGATAGCTGTTAACCCACACACCTAAGGTATATCCGTCCTCGGTTTTATAAGACTGCGGCATGTTTAAATGCCCGTTTGCCTCATAATAGGCTTTAGCATATCGATAGCCTCTTTCCCATCTGCTCTCCGCAGACAAGGAAAATCCGATTTCCTCAAGCTGCCGGATTTGCTTTTCCGACAGCTTGCCGAGTTTATGTTTTCTTCTCTGCTTAACAAGCCAATCAGCTAAATTAACACCGCTTTGCCCAATATACCCGCCGGGTATTTTCAAATTGCCATGCTCTTTAAAATAAGCCGCTGCGTCTTCATATGCTGCGTTCCAAGCTTGGTCTTTGGGATCAATCCGCTCTAAAGGAAGTTCTTCAAGCAAGCGGCGCTGTTCGGGGGTCAATTTCCCCTGCTTGTAATATTTTTTTTGCATTGCGATCCATTTTCCGAGCCACACGCCGTCTGCGACATAGTTTTGCGAAATATATATCGTGCCGTTTTCGGCATAATAGCGTTTGACCGCCTCGTAACGGTCAAGCCAGCCGTTATCCGGCTTCCATATCATGCCGATTTTATCGAGACGCTCTTTTCGTTCTTTTTCCAGTTTCCCGCTTTGATAGCGCTTGCGTTGATTTTGCAGCCACTGTCTCAACACAAGACCGCTTTCCGATTTATAACCGTTAGGAACATTTAAATTTCCGAAGAGTTCAACATAGTGACATGCGTCCGAGTATCCGCGCTCCCACTTGGCGTCAACATTCGTTTCCCACCTCATTCCGATTGCGTCAAGGCGGGCGATTTGTTCTGCTGTCGGAGGCGTACCGCGCTTCACACGTCCGGCACGCAGACTTCTTAGGCGGGCGATCCACGAGCCCAGCCGTATGCCGTCTTTAGTAACATAAGAGGTCGGGACATCAAGATTTCTGTTTTCGCGGTAATAGTCCGTTGCCGCACGGAAGTTGTTTTCCCAGTAGAAATCCAAAACATCCCAGACCATTCCAATATCGTCAAGCTGCTTTTTTCGTTCGGCGGATAAATATTTACGGTGCGCGCCCGCACGCTCCCAAGTTCTAAGTGATGCCAGCCACGCTCCGAGCTCCAGCCCGTTTTCCGTAACATAGCGCGCGGGTATATTCAAATTGCCATGCTCTTCAAAATAGGCCTTGGCAGCCTCATAATTTCGCGTCCAGTTCAGGTCTGTAACGGCGCCCCATATCATTCCTATGGAATCAAGCTTGGCTATTTGCTCCCCCGACAGGCTGCCTTGTATAGCGCCGCTGCGTATATTCCTTTGATTGAAAATCCACCTGCCGAGAGAGTAGCCGTCGGGCGTGACATAACGTGAGGGGACTTGTAAATCACCGTTTTCTTTGTAATACTGCTTTGCTTCTCCGTACATCAAATCCCAAGAGGCGGTCAGCGTATCGTTCAGCTTCTCAAAAAGCTCAATACAGTCATGAACCTCATCGATAACCTTAAAATGCTCGTTGACGATTTCGTTTTCAAGTCCAAGTGAACGATAATACGCGGTTGTAAGCTGCATTTCTTCCTCGACTGCGCCGATACTGTAAAGATTTTCAATATTCAGAACAATGTCGAAAATAACGGCGCTGTTCTTTTTTGATGCAGACAACGCGCGTCCGATCTGCTGCTTGTAGATTATGGGAGATACCGTAGTGCGGAGGAGAATAACTCCGCTGACGTCTTCCACGTGGACGCCCTCGTTGAGCATATCGATGCAGAACAACAGTTTTAAACGGTCGCTGTTATCCGACTTGAAGCTTGCAAACGATTTTTCCGTTTCGGGGTCATCGGAATAGGCGGTGTAAATGTGCGGCGCAGTGTCAACCCTTGCAAACCACTCGGGAACTTTGCCGATTATCTCGTCCATATGTTCCTTGCTTGAACAGAAGACAATGTATTTGCCGCCTTTGTCCGTGATGTGCTTGGCAAAAATCTCGTCCAATCCGTCAGCTTTATCAAGAGCGCGGCGAAGCGCTTCAAAATACCGCTGCGCCGCGTCTCGTACGGCTTTGCTTTTTGCGCGTTTTACACGGCGTTCATATTTTTCCAAATCTTTTTGATAGGAGAATACCGACAGTACATATTTCGGCGGATTGAGTATACCGCGGACGATTGCTTCGCCCAGCGTCATCTCGGACGCAACATTGCCGTCAAACAATTCGTCCGCCATATCCCGCCGATTATCAAGATAGCGGATGTTTGTTGCCGACAGTCCGAGAATCGGTACGGCGGGGTACGCAGCGAGCAGCTTTTGCACTCCGGCTCCCCACTGCTTCGCCCCGCAGCGGTGAAATTCATCAAGGATAATATAATCCGGACAGATCTTTGCAAGCTCGTCGCCGCTCATGAGCATCAGCTTGGCGTAAGTAAAAAACCTGATATTTTCAGGTTCGTATCCGTCGGAAGCGGTTTTCAGATTTTCGAGCTGTGTTTTGAAAATGTACTCGGAGGAAGACAGCCAGCATACCGTTTTATCCGGAAAATCCTCACAGAGCTTGAAGCCGATAAAAGACTTGCCCGTCCCCGTGGGATGGATGATAGCCGCCTTGCCGGTTTTTTCAAGCATAGAAAGAGCCGCTTCGTAAGCTATTCGGTTGTGTTTGAACAGTGTGATTTTCACCGCTTTATCCTCTTTCTACGCAAACAGACCGGCGCATGCGCTTCTTTTCCGAATATCGTCCGCCGTTCTTCAGTCACATTATCAACATAATGTAGTAATACATAGAAAGAAAAAATTGTGAATCAGCGTTGAGCGCCGGTTCACAATCCTATCTGTATATGGGCATAAAATGCTTGCACGTCAAGAACACCCTCTCGCGGAAATTTGGAAAAATTATGTCTGAGGGCGCTTTTGCTGTGTTCCGAAAATGCAGCGTTTCTTTAAAAAAAGGCTGATTTTACAAATGATTCTCTTTTTGGGGGAATGTCCTTTTTTTGCAATCCGTCTTGACAAATCTATTACAGAGCGATAAAATAATGATGACAAATCATCGGGGTAAATTCCCTTTGTTTGCCCTTGTATCACTACATTATGTTGATAATGTGGTGGTTTTTCTTTTCTTCGGATAAAATCAGCCGCGACAATTGTTCAATCCTGCTCCGAACCTCATTTTCTGTGGTCATGAGGTAAATGCGCGTGGTATTGATGCTGCTGTGTCCAAGCAAATCGGCAAGCTGCGCAATATCCTTTGAGAGTTTATAATACAGCCGGGCAAACAGTTTTCGGATGTTATGCGGAAAAACCTTGCTTTTCGGAACCCTTGCTTTTTCGCAAAGTTTTTTCATTTCCGCCCACACATTGCTGCGATTTACCGGGTTTCCGCTTCCGGTACGGAAAATTACTCCGCTTGCGATTCCGTTTTGCTTTGCATAAGCGAGCAGCTTTTTTTGCAAATCCTTCGGCACAATGATGACGCGGGTCTTATTTTTGCCCGAAACAGTGATGGTACTGCCGCGCAGAGCCTCTGCCGTGAAGTACCGAAGCTCGGAAATCCGTATTCCGGTGGCAAAAAGTGTTTCGAGGATCAAATACAGCCGAGGCTTGCTTTTTGCCGCCGCTTTCAAGCGCAAGTATTCCGCCTTTGTAAGATTCCGCTCTTCGGGGCAGTACGGGCTTTTCTGTATGCGAATGTTCGACGTTTTGCAGTCCGGAAGTCCGGCAAAAGTCAGAAAGCTGCCGATCGACGCGAGCATGGAATTAATGCTGCTTTTCTTGTGGCGGTTTTGTGCAACTAAAGCCTGCTTGTACTCTACAGTCAGTTCTTTTGTAAGCGCGCGACCGTCCGCGAACAACATAAATGCTCGGACGTCTCGAATGTATTTTTCGACGGTATAGGGACTTCTCTCGTTAGCGCAAAGGAAGCTCTTAAAGCTTTGGATGTAATTCTCTGTCAAAATAATTGTGCTCATCAAAAATGTCTCCTTGTTTTTAAAAATAATTTGTATGCAGTATTGCGCCTCTTATTTTACCTAAATATTTAAATCGGAGCAACGCCCCGCAGAGCTTGCTCTCAACGGCGCGCCGCTGCGATTGCGGCGTGTGCAGATTTGTGCATATATCTGCTGCTTTGCAAAAAAAACAGCGTCCCGCACATTCTCGTGCGGGACGCCCGTTTAAAATTATTCCGTTCGGTCTTTGCAAAAGACGATCAGCCCATTAGCCTGTTCAACAGGGAAAATAGAGCTTCTTTTTCGGTTTCGGATAAAGTATTTAATTTGGCGTTTACATTGAAACGGGAAGTTGGATTTACTCATCTAAAATAATAAAGCGGAAACGTTGTAATCAGCCGTCGCCGCCGGCAAGAATAAGAGCGGCCGCGCCGCCCGATTGGCTCAAAGCTATATAATCGTTATCGGCGACTATTAAGTGGTCAACAAGATTAACTCCGACTGTCTTCAGTACCCTTGCCAAATTCAGAGTTGCTTCTATGTCCTCGCTTGAAGGCAGCGCAACCCCGCTTGGGTGATTATGAGCAATGACGGCGTTTCGCGCATGATAGCGCATTGCATAATCCACTATTTGCCGCGCCGGAAGGTCCGTGGCGGTTAAAGAGCCTTTGGCGACAACCCCGTTGAAAAGCTCTTTGCCTTTGGCGTCGGTAAGAAGCAAAACGCAGCATTCGTACTCCCTGCCGGTGAATTTGTTGAGTATATAATCGCCAAGCCTTGAAAAGTCGATTATTTTGTGATGGCTGTTGTGCTTGTCCTCCAAATAAAGTCTTGAAAGCTCCGGCAAAAGTTTAAGCAATACCGCTGTATTTTCGGAAATTCCGGTCGAAATAAGCACGTCTACCGGCGAATCAAAAACAGCGGAAAACGAGCCGAAGGAGTCAATAAGCCTGTGTGCCAGCGGGTTGGTATCTTTGCGGGGAAGAGCATAATAAAGATACATTTCGAGAGCTTCGTGATATTCAAAACCGTCTAAGCCGTTTTCCAAAAATCTTTTTCTTACTCTTTCGCGATGCTTATCGTGTTCACAGGAGGAATCCACAACGCATCACCCCCTACTATATAACTTAGGCAAAGATGTCCCCCACGCCTCTGAGGCGGCGGGTTCCGTTTTCGGAATCAGTGAGGATACAAGCCCCGCTGATTTCTAAGGCAGCTGACGCTGCCCTTTGCCGCGTTGAATGACGGAGCCAAGCCCCTTGTTGAATTGCGGGCGCTCAGTCAAACCTTTCGGCTGCCCGGCTTTACCAATTCAATTTTCCCTTCTTTGCACAGCGGGCAGTCACAGGGCTCCCACGATTCAACATCGAGGCTTATAACCGCCTTGAACGGTACCCCGAAATCTATTTTTCCGCCGGTACGGTCTACTATTGAGCCCACGCCAACGACCTCGGCGCCCTTAGCCTTAACAAGCTGTAAAACCTCTCTGACAGAGCCGCCCGTGGTAACAACGTCTTCAACGATGAGCACCTTCATTCCCTCGGTTACGGCGAAGCCGCGGCGCAGCGCCATTTTACCGTCGTCGTCGCGCTCTGCAAAGAAATTTTCGCACTTTAAGCAGCGGCTTACCTCATAAGCCATCTGCACAGCGCCCATAGCCGGTCCGATTACCACGTCAACGCCGCTGCCGGCATAATACTCGGCGAGCGCCGCGCAAAGCTCTTCGCTGTACTTTGTATTGCGAAAGATTTTGGCGCATTGCAGATATTTGTTGCTGTGTCTGCCGGAAGTAAGGCGAAAATGCCCCTCAAGCAGAACGCCCGCTTCTTTTAATATCTCAATAACTCTTTCATCTGTTATCATAACTACTTTCTCCCCGGCAAATGCTGCCAATGAACCTGCTTTTGATAAAGCAGATATATTGATTGAATTATCCTGCTATAATAATTTTACATTAAAGGCAAAACCTGTTTATTGATGTTAAACAGGCTTGCATTAAAGCTTTGCTCCGAGTTAAAAAGGCGGGCAGCAAAGCGACGGTGCGATTTACAAAGTAAATCGCGGCAAACCCTTGTGGCTTGCCGCGATGTGGTGGAGATAAGCGGGATCGAACCGCTGACCTCTTGAATGCCATTCAAGCGCTCTCCCAGCTGAGCTATACCCCCGCAGCCGAATACGCGGTAACCGCGCTTGTATATAAACGCTTATGCTGTAGGCACAAGCGGTTTTTGCAGCGCTCCCTGCCGACAGGAAGCGTCATTGGAGCTGATAACCGGGTTCGAACCGGTGACCTCATCCTTACCAAGGATGTACTCTGCCTACTGAGCTATATCAGCATAATGGCGACCCGGAACGGGCTCGAACCGTCGACCTCTAGCGTGACAGGCTAGCGTTCTAACCAACTGAACTACCGGGCCGTTTACCGATACTGTTATTTTGCCTCAAAAGCCGACGATTATCTGCTTTTTTAAAATAAAACCGACTGTTTAATAAGAATTAAATTAAAAAAACATTAAAAAACATTTTAATAAGACAGCAAACGTAGTATACCACAACAAAATTAAAAATGCAATTATTTTTTTCGTTTTTTTAAAAAAAATACAGAAAATCTTTGCCGTTCGTTTAAGCTTGCGGCGAACCTCGGCAAAAGCTCGCGTCAGCGGACGCTTACGGCTCTTTGCGGCAAAGCATAGCCGGCAACATCAAAAGGGCACCGCCCGTGAGGACAATGCCCATGCAAAAACAAAGCCGTTTGATTTGCACCGATTTGATTTACCGCTTGAGCAACAAAATCAGGCGGATTCGTTAAGTCTTTTAGCCAGTGCGGATTTACATCTTGCAGCGGTATTCTTGTGCAAAATATTCTTAGCGGCCGCTTGGTCAATCTTCTTTGTAGCAAGACGAACTGCCTCAGCCTTATCGGCGGCGTTTGTGTCAATAGCGGCGTAAGCCTTTTTAACCGTTGTTCTCAGGTTCGATTTTATAGCCTTGTTGCGCGCCGTCTTTGTAGCAATAACCTTTACGCGCTTCTTTGCTGATTTAATATTGGGCATTGTCCCACCTCCTTAATTTTTCAGTCATCAGAATGTAATTATATCATTTCACTTTCTGTAATGCAAGGGCTTTTGTAAAAATTTTGAAATATTTTTGTACGTTTGTCAATGATGTGACATCCGACTATCAACAGGTACGGCTCGAGCTTAACGTCCCCGCGTTCGCTGCAATCTGCCGCAGGTCAAATTCCAAACAGGTCTGCCGGAACGCTGCTCCGATTTAA
>CAZXCG010000040.1:0-9077 GCA_964639205.1 uncultured Eubacteriales bacterium | reverse complement strand
CATAAAATAAACCGAATTATTTCCGCTTTATGTTTGTTAAGGCATTTAAGCGACCGTGGTTAGCGGCGGCATAACCCCGGAAAATAAACGCAACGCCTTTTTGCAAACATAAAACAGAACCCCCCCCCGCGCCTTTTGCAGAAGGCAAGGAGAGGGCAAAGCCGTATAGGCTGAATTGCCATAAATGATTTATTTGTACAATTATATCATATTAACAGGCATTTTCAAGTGTTTTTTACGTGAAAAATATTCTTTTGCGTTTTAATACGCATCCGGGTAAATGAACCGGTATTTCACCGAAAAAACGTAATAAATAATTCTTCTTTTAAACGCCGAAATCGGTTTAAAAGGGGCAAAAGAATTAACCGGAAGACTTAAGCATCTTCCGGTTAATTTTACTCCGATTTACCCAAAAACAATAAACTAATGTCGGAGACGGTTAATTAAATTTTTAAATCAGGCGTCAAGCTCAGAAAGCTTTTTAAGATGCTCATACTTGTCGGAAGCGTACTTTTCGGCTTTTGTGAAGAGCTCCTCCGCTCTCTGCGGGAATGTACGTGTAAGCGCGTTGTAGCGAACCTCGCCCATGATAAAGTCACGGTAAGAAGCAGTGGGCGCTTTGCTGTCAAGTATGAAGGGATTCTTGCCCTCGGCTTCAAGCTCCGGATTGTAACGGAAGCAGTTCCAGTATCCGGCGGCAACGGCTTTCTTTTCTTCTGTCTGAGAAATGGTCATACCGCCCTTAATACCGTGGTTAATGCAGGGAGCATAGCAGATAATGATTGAAGGTCCGTTGTACTTTTCAGCCTCAACAAACGCCTTAATGCATTGGTTGTAGTCCGAACCCATGGCAACCTGAGCAACGTATACATAGCCGTAGCTCATTGCAATGGCGGCAAGGTCTTTCTTCTTGGTAGCTTTACCTGCGGCGGCAAACTGGGCGACAGAACCAACCGGGGTAGCCTTAGAGGCCTGACCGCCTGTGTTGGAGTAAACCTCTGTATCGAACACGAGGATGTTTACATTTTCGCCGGAAGCTATTACGTGGTCAAGACCGCCGAAGCCAATATCGTAAGCCCAACCGTCTCCGCCGAGAATCCAAATGGATTTCCGCGCGAGGCAATCCTTGTCAACAAGAGTTTTGGCGGCAAGCTTGCCGACTTCACTGTCGGCGTCCTTAACGGCTTCAAGCTTTTCAATAAGAGCGTCTGTAGCGGCTCTGCTTGCAGCGGTATTGTCAAGAGATGCTTTATAGTCGGCGCAGGCATTTTTAAGAGCAGCGTCGTCTGTGAGTTCTTCAATCTTTGTAATATACTCGACAAGTCTGTTGCGGATTGCTTTTTGACCGAGCGCCATACCCAAACCAAACTCGGCGTTGTCCTCAAACAGGCTGTTGTGCCATGCGGGACCGTAGCCCTTTTTGTTTACAGTGTAAGGCGTTGCGGGTGCGGAACCGCCCCAAATCGAGGAGCAACCTGTTGCGTTGGCTATGAACATTCTGTCACCGAAAAGCTGAGTGGCGAGCTTTGCATAAGGTGTTTCGCCGCAGCCTGCGCAAGCGCCGGAGAACTCAAGGAGAGGCTGCTTGAACTGACTGCCCTTAACGGTGGTTTCCGCAAATTTGGCGGAAACCTCGGGCTTGGGCTCAAGCTCGACGGCATAATTAAACAAAGCCTGACCGGCTCTTTGAGTATCAATCGGCTTCATAACAAGAGCCTTGTTGCCCTTCTTGCCCGGGCAAACCTGAGCGCATGAACCGCAGCCCGTGCAGTCAAGGGTGGAAACCGTCATAACAAATTTAAGGTCTTTAAGGCCGGTCATAGCGGCGCTCTTGGTTCCCTGCGGCGCGGCGGCAAGCTCGTCGTCGGTCATAGGAACGGGGCGGATAACGGCATGCGGACATACATATGAGCAGAAATTACACTGGATACAGTTTTCGGGATTCCACTCGGGAACATCAACGGCAATGCCGCGCTTTTCATAAGCAGCGGAACCCTGAGGACACGTACCGTCAACATGATCCATAAACGCGGAGACGGGAAGCTTGTTGCCCTTGTAAGCGTTTACAGGCTTGAGAATTGTGTTTACATACTTAACAACGTCTTCTCTTTTGCCCGTTGTTATATCGGCGGCAGCGTCGTCCGAGCAGTCGGACCACCCGGCGGGAACATCGATTTTCTTAAGATCCGACATACCGCGCTCGATTGCGGCATGGTTCATGTCTACAATTGCCTGACCCTTTTTGGAGTAAGACTTTGTGGCGGCGTCCTTCATATACTGCTTAGCTTCCTCAGCAGGGATTATGTCGGCAATTTTGAAGAATGCAGACTGCAGAATAGTGTTGATTCTTCCGCCGAGACCGATTTCCTTACCAATGCCTATACCGTCAATTGTATAGAAATTGATTTTTCTGTCGGCTATAATCTTTTTCATTTTGCCGGGAAGTCTTTTTGAAAGCTCGTCAACATCCCAAGCGCAGTTAAGCAGGAAGCTTCCGCCTTCCTTAAGATCCTCTACCATTTCGTACTTGTCGACATAAGAGGGGTTATGGCAAGCTACAAAGTCGGCTTTGGAAATGTAATACGTAGATTTAATGGGCTGATTACCGAAGCGGAGGTGAGAAACGGTAATGCCGCCGGACTTCTTTGAGTCGTAAGCAAAGTAGCCCTGAGCGTACATATCGGTATGGTCGCCGATGATTTTGATTGAGTTTTTGTTTGCGCCGACCGTACCGTCCGCGCCTAAGCCCCAGAACTTGCAGGAACGTGTGCCGGCCGGTGTGGTGTCGGGATTTTCCTTTACTTCAAGAGAAAGATTAGTAACATCGTCAACAATGCCGATAGTAAATCTCTTCTTCGGAGAGGCGCTCTGCGCGTTTCTGTAAACGGCGACAATATCGCCGGGGGTTGTATCCTTTGAACCGAGACCGTAGCGGCCTGTAAATACCTTGACGCCGGCAAAATCAGAGCCGTTAATCGCAGCGAGAACATCAAGATAAAGAGGTTCGCCTATGGAGCCGGGTTCCTTTGTTCTGTCAAGAACGGAAATGGTCTTAACGGTTTTTGGCAGTTCACTGAGGAGATAATCGGCAACGAAAGGTCTGTAAAGTCTAACCTTGAGTAGGCCTGTCTTTTCGCCGGATGCATTGAGATAATCAACAACTTCCTCGGCAGCGTCGCATACAGAACCCATAGCTACAATAATGTGTTCGGCATCCTCGGCGCCATAGTAGTTGAAGGGCTTATAGTTTGTTCCGATTTTTGCGTTGATTTTATTCATATATTCAACCACAACTTCCGGAACGGCGTCGTAGTACTTGTTGCAAGCCTCGCGCGCCTGGAAGAAAATATCGTCGTTTTGAGCGGTACCGCGAATAACCGGATGCTCAGGATTAAGACTTCTGCGGCGGAAAGCCTCAACCGCGTCCCAGTCGAGCAGCTCGGCAAGGTCTTCATAGTCCCAAACTTCTATTTTTTGAATTTCGTGCGAGGTTCTGAAGCCGTCGAAGAAATGCAGGAAAGGAACTCTGCCCTTAATTGCAGCAAGGTGAGCAACAGCCGCGAGATCCATAATCTCCTGCGGATTGTTGGAGCAAAGCATTGCATAGCCGGTTTGACGGCAAGCGTAAATATCGGAATGATCGCCGAAAATGGAAAGAGCATGGCTTGTGATGGCACGCGCCGAAACATGGATTACGCTCGGCAGAAGCTCGCCCGCCATTTTGTACATATTCGGAATCATCAGCAACAAGCCCTGAGAAGCCGTGTATGTAGTGGTTAAAGCTCCGGCCGTAAGCGAGCCGTGAACCGCGCCTGCCGCGCCGCCCTCGGACTGCATCTCTGTAACCTGAACTTCTCTGCCAAACAGGTTTTTTCTGCCGCTTGCAGAATACTTGTCGGTTTCGTCAGCCATTACAGAGGAAGGTGTGATGGGATAGATGGCGGCAACGTCGGTAAACGCATAGGAAACATGCGCGGCGGCATTGTTGCCATCCATGGTTTTCATTTTTCTTGCCATTGGAAACATCCTCCTTAAAAATCCGGAATTGTTCCGGAA
Organism: uncultured Eubacteriales bacterium; assembly: GCA_964639205.1. Taxonomy (GTDB): domain Bacteria; phylum Bacillota; class Clostridia; order Oscillospirales; family Acutalibacteraceae; genus CAZXCG01. The sequence goes on along the minus strand of CAZXCG010000040.1, from coordinate 5,021 downwards.
GATAGTCTTCATTCCGGTAAGCAGAACCGAACGTACCGATTAAGCCGTCAGTATGCATACCGTACCGCATAAATTTTATCACCTTTTTTTCAAATTGTAAAGTATAAAGTCTCATTTTGTTTGACATTACGGCTTTTTTTGTATAGAATAAGCCTGCGTGAGCTGTAATCTAATGCAAGCCTTACGGAGCTTTGCTCCGATTTAAACTTTCGGGAAGGGAAAAGTAATGTCTGTTTTGAAGGTGCAAGATTTATCGGTAAGCTTCGGGGAAAGAGAGCTGTTCTCCGGGGCTTCCTTTGAGGTTGAACAGAAAGATAAAATAGGCTTTATAGGTTTGAACGGAGCGGGAAAAACCACTCTGCTCCGCATAATAAGCGGAGAAGTAGAACCTCAAAGCGGCGGAGTGTATTTTTCAAAGGATATTTCGGCGGGCTATATGGAGCAGCACGCCTGCAGCAGTTCCGGAATCAGCGTATATAACGAGCTGTTAAGCGTGTTTTCCGAGCTTACCGAAATGGACAGCGAGCTTGAAAGGCTCAATATTATGCTTTCAAATCCGAGCGAAGCTCTTGACGGAATTATCGAGCGTCACTCGCAGCTTCTTGAACGCTTTGAGCGTTTGGGCGGTCTTACCTATAAAAGCCGCACAAGAGCGGCGCTTGCCGGTCTCGGCTTTACCGAAAGCGAGTTTGATATGCCCACGGAGAAGCTCAGCGGCGGGCAGCGCTCAAAGCTGAGTCTGGCAAAGCTTCTGCTTTCAAAGGCAAATCTGCTGTTGCTTGACGAGCCGACCAACCACCTTGACATAGCTTCGGTTTCCTGGCTTGAGGGCTTTATCCGCGGCTTTGACGGAGCTATGATAATCATAAGTCATGACCGATATTTCTTGGACGCGGTAACAAATAAAACGCTGGAGCTTGAAAATTGCCGTATTCGCAGCTATAAGGGCAACTACTCCGAATATATGCGTAAGAAAAAACAGGTCGACGACGCGGCAGGCAGCCGGTATAAAAACGATTTAAAGGAAATAAAGAGGATAGAGGGGATAATCGAACAGCAGAGGCGTTTTAATCAGGCGCATAACTACGTAACAGCGGCGAGCAAGCAGAAAGAAATAGACAGAATCCGCAGTCGCCTTGCAGCGCCGGTCCGAGCAGAACAGGGGCTTTCGTCCTTTCGCTTGCAGCCTAAACGCGAAAGCGGAAACGATGTGCTCTTCTGCAAAGATTTATCCAAATCGTTCGGCGGCAGACTGCTGTTTTCAAAAACGGATATTCACCTGCGCAAGGGCGAAAAGGTGTTTCTGCTCGGCGCAAACGGTTGCGGAAAAACAACGTTGCTGCGGATTATAAGCGGAGAAATAAAGCCCGACAGCGGGACAATTTCCTTCGGCGCAAAGGTGGACGCGGGGTATTTTGATCAAATGCAGGGTAATCTCGACCTGAACGAAACCGCCGTAGATTGGATATGGAATAAGTTTCCGCAAATGACACAGACGCGGGTACGTACCGCGCTGGGGTCTTTCCTCTTTCGATGCGACGACGTAAATAAGCCGATTGCAAGCATGAGCGGCGGCGAGCGCGCAAGGCTTGCTCTTTTGGAGCTGATGCTCCGCGGAGATAATCTTCTTTTGCTCGACGAACCCACAAACCATCTCGATACCGCCTCGCGCGAGGCTTTGGAGGAAGCGTTGAAAAATTACGGCGGGACCATGCTCCTTGTAAGCCATGACCGCTATTTTATAAACAAGCTTGCAGACAGAGTGCTTGTTCTCACACAGGGCGGACTTGACGAATACCTCGGAAATTATGATTTTTATATTGAAAAAATAAACGCCCCCGTGCAAATGGTCGAAAACGCAGAGCCTTCGGCAAAGCCGAGGATTAACGAGTATAAGCTGCAAAAAGAGCGGCAAGCTGAGGAACGCAGGCGTAAAAGCCGCCTTAAAAAAATTGAAGAGGAAATATCCGCCGCCGAAATCGAGCTTGAAAAACTCGGCCGCGAGCTTCAAAGCGAAGAAACAGCAAGCGATTATAAAAAGCTCCTTGAGCTTACGGAGCAAACGCAGAACAAGCAGGCGGAGCTCGACGAGCTTTACGAGCAGTGGTCGCAGCTCGCCTGAAGATGCAAATTTAAGCGCAGGCGAAATATTTTGGTAAAGCTTGAGCGGAACGTAAAACTGTACTCCGGTTTTTTGCAGAAACTGTGCATTGAAATGTAGACAGTTAATTGCTATTATGAAGTTGTTTAAGCCGGATGGCAAAAAATTGAAAAGAGGTAATTAAAATGGGCGACAGATACAGTTTAAATAAAAATCTTGCTCAAATGCTCAAGGGCGGCGTTATTATGGACGTTACAACTCCGGAGCAGGCCAAAATTGCAGAAGAAGCGGGAGCCTGCGCGGTAATGGCGCTTGAAAGAATTCCCGCCGACATCAGAGCCGCGGGCGGCGTTTCAAGAATGAGCGACCCCAAAATGATTAAGGGTATTCAGCAGGCGGTTTCGATTCCGGTTATGGCAAAATGCAGAATAGGGCATATTGCCGAAGCGCAGATTTTACAGGCAATAGAGATCGATTACATCGACGAAAGCGAGGTTCTTTCCCCTGCCGATGATCTTTATCATATTGATAAAACAGGGTTTGACGTTCCGTTTGTTTGCGGAGCCAGAGATTTGGGTGAAGCACTCAGAAGAATTGCAGAGGGTGCGTCTATGATAAGAACAAAAGGGGAGCCCGGCACCGGCGATGTTGTTCAGGCTGTGCGCCATATGAGGAAAATCAACGCCGAAATACGCAAAGTTCAGTCCCTTCGCGACGACGAGCTTTTTGAGGCGGCTAAGGAATTCAGGGTACCTGTTGACCTTATAAAATATGTTCACGAAAACGGCAAACTTCCCGTTGTAAACTTTGCCGCAGGCGGGGTTGCAACTCCTGCCGACGCCGCTCTTATGATGCAGCTCGGCGCCGAGGGAGTGTTTGTAGGCTCGGGGATTTTTAAGTCCGGCAACCCGAAAAAGCGCGCCGCGGCTATTGTTAAAGCCGTTACAAACTATAATGACCCTAAAATCCTTGCAGAGCTTTCCGAGGATTTGGGGGAAGCAATGGTGGGCATTAACGAGAACGAAATTAAAATTATAATGGAAGAGCGCGGGCAATAATTCCTGTTTGAGGTACAAAAATGAAAATAGGAGTACTTGCACTTCAGGGCGCTTTTGAAGAACATGTCAAAATGCTCGGCATACTCGGCGCGGACGGCGTGGAAATACGGCAAAAAAAGGATTTAACGCAGGATTTCGGCGGGATTATAATTCCCGGCGGCGAAAGCACGGTTATAAGCAAGCTCCTCAGCGAGCTTGATATGCGTGACAAATTGCTTGAGGCTATTAACAGCCGGAGGCTGCCTGTATTCGGCACCTGCGCAGGGCTTATACTGCTTTCACAGGATACAGGCGATCCGAAGGCACAGCCGCTCGGTCTTATGGAAATTACCGCAAAACGCAACGCATATGGCAGGCAGCTCTCAAGCTTCCGTACCGAAGCGCCGTTTGACGGCGCGGGAAAAATCCCAATGGTGTTTATCCGCGCGCCGTATATTTCTAAAGCGTCGGAAAATGTTGAGATTCTTTCAACCGTAAAAGGCAGGATTGTAGCCGCAAGACAAGGCAGATTTTTGGCGACCGCGTTTCACCCTGAGCTTACCGGGGATTTGTCGGTTCACAAATATTTCCTTAATATGATTCAACAGCAAAATTAAACGCCGCAAGCGTCCGAAAACAATAAAAAGCGGCTCTGATGCTTTGTGTAAACGGCGCCGAACGGACTGCCCTTATTCGCCGGCCGCCGGCGTTGGGAAAGTCTGCTTAAACTCCGCTGTTGATTAAATTTTTTATTGCAATTACAGTAAAAACGTGATATAATATTTTAAAATCAGTATATCGTTTTGTGTAATTTATTAAGCAAATAAGGAAATTAAAAGGGCGGTGTTTTTCTTGATAATTAAAGAATCTGCTGAAAACTACCTTGAATCAATTCTTATGATTTCCAAAAGCAAAGGCGAAGTGCGCTCAATAGACATTGTAAACGAGCTGTCGTTTACAAAGCCCAGCGTTAGCGTGGCTATGAAAAACCTGCGTGAAAACGGTTATATTGAGATGGACAAAAACGGATATATCCGGCTGCTCCCTCCCGGACTTGCGATAGCCGAAAAAATGTACGAGCGCCACACCCTGCTGACGGAAATGCTTGTAAAGCTGGGAGTTTCTGACAAAACCGCTGCTGAGGACGCCTGCCGTATCGAGCATGTAATAAGCGTCGAAACCTTCGAAGCAATAAAAAAGCACGCCGCCGTTTCCGGCGTGTGCAAAAGTTCCGAAGAATGATGCGCGCGGTGTTTATTCATCAAAAAGGGCAATAATAGCGCATTAATTTGGCGGTGCAGCCGCCGGAAAGCGCCGGATAAACAAGTATTTTATGAAAAAGCGGTGTATCACTATATGGGGTGATGCACTGCTTTTTGTTTTCGGAAGCTGCATGTCTGCTCCGCTTGCTTATTACGGTTTGATATGTATTTTGATAAAAAAGAGGTTCTAACTCTGTACAGCGCATTGTCGGCACCGGCGGCTTCCCGGCAACTATCCATGAGAGCATTTTACAGCGTGACAACGCAAGTGCAGGAAGAAGTTTTGTCCCAAATAGGCGACCGCACGGACATAACGACGGCGAATGTTATCGCTTTCCGGGCGTGAATTATGAAATCACGCGCATTGGCACCTTCGAGGGGTATAAGGAAGATTTTGTGCAGCATTGTAAAGTGAAACGGGCAAGGAAGAAAGCCCTGCCCGTGCATTGTTATTTGAAAATTTCAGAAAACACGCCCTTTTCCGTATCTGCTATATTATAAAGGCTGTCTAAAACATTAAAGGTTTCTTCCAGATTGCGCCGTGCGCTTTTCCAGCCACCGCCGTCTGTGATCCAAACAAAACAAAATCCGTCAATGGTTTTTGCTTCTTCCGCAATCATT
>CAZXCG010000039.1:5027-9156 GCA_964639205.1 uncultured Eubacteriales bacterium | reverse complement strand
GCGGGAATAAGCTGATAGGCAGCAAAATCCAACCAAACAGTTTTAAAAAGACAAACACAGCAACGCAGGCGCGGGAAAAAGCCACGCCTGCGTTTTTTTGTGCTTGAGACGGATTCAAATAAAGCAAAAAAATCAACAGGCAGAGGGACTTACGCCCTCTGCCTGCAACTATATTGTTTTTCAGGTTTTGATATTATCCCAGTATGCCTTGAAGGACTGCTCGGTTTTATTGTCACCGTAGGTGTAATAATTTGCCGAGCTGAGTACATCGGGCAAGTATTGCTGTTTTAAGTAATGGTTGGGATAATCGTGCGGATACTTGTAAAACTGCCCTTTGTTGGGGTTGTCTTCCCCATCGTAGTGCATATTCTGCAAGTGGCGCGGCACCGGTCCGGTTTTTCCCGCCTTAACATCGGCAATGGCCGCGTCTACGGCAAGATAAGCCGAATTTGACTTCGGCGCGCTGCAAACGAGAGTCACTGCGTCGGCAAGCGGAATCCTCGCCTCGGGCAAACCAACCTGCAAAGCTATATCCACGCAGGATTTGACAATCGGAATAATCTGCGGGTAAGCAAGACCTACGTCCTCACACGCGCAAACCATAAGCCGCCGACAGGCGCTGGGCAAATCTCCTGCTTCAAGCAGCCGGGCAAGATAATGCAAAGCAGCATTTGCATCAGAGCCGCGCATACTTTTTTGATAAGCGGAAACAATATCGTAATGCTCGTCTCCGTCTTTATCATAGCGCAGCGCGCTCTTTTGCGTCAGCGCGCGGGCGTCGCCGAGGCTAAGTTTTTTCCCCGCGTCGGTTATGTCTGCTGTAACCGCGCAGAGCTCGACGGCGTTCAACGCTTTTCTGACGTCACCTCCGCAAGCGGAGGATATATAATCGGCTACCTCTTCGGGGACGGTAATCGGAATGCCCTCTTCCCCGGCAAGATATTTTGCAGCACGGTAAACCGCTTTTTTGACCTCTTCCTTTTCCACCGGCTTGAACTCAAACACGGTACTTCTGCTGAGAATGGCATTGTACACATAAAAATACGGATTCTCGGTTGTGGAAGCAATGAGCGTTATTGTTCCGTTTTCGATGTATTGAAGCAGGGTCTGCTGCTGCTTTTTGTTGAAATACTGTATTTCATCAAGATACAGCAGAATACCGTTCATACCCGAAAAAGTGCCTATGTCCTCAATAATTTTTTTTATATCGGCGGTTGAGGCTGTGGTACCGTTCAGTTTACGCAGAGCTTTGTCTGTCTTTTTTGCAATGTATGCGGCAAGCGTGGTTTTTCCGACGCCGGACGGACCGTAAAAGATAAGATTGGGCGCTTCACCGCTTTCTATTATTTTGCGAAGCGGCATACCCTCGCCGAGAATATGCTTTTGACCGAATATATCTTCTAACGATTCGGGACGGATTCTATCCGCCAAAGGTGCCGGCATATGACTTTTCCTCCCTGAAAAACGGTTGATAACTTAAATTATTCGTATAACGGATATTTCCGACAAAGCTCGGTAACACCGAGGCGAACCTTCTCGGCGCTGCCCTCGAAGTCGTGCATAACCAGAGTTATAAATTCGGCTATTTTGTCCATATCTTCTTCTTTAAGTCCCCTCGTTGTTACCGCGGGTGTACCTATTCTTACTCCGCTTGTAACAAACGGGCTGCGCGGTTCGTTGGGAACCGTGTTCTTATTGACTGTAATATACACCTCATCGAGGCGGCTTTCAAGCTCCTTGCCGGTAATTTCGGTATCGCGCAGATCAAGCAGCATAACGTGATTATCGGTGCCGCCGCTTACAAGCTTGCAGCCGCGGTCTGCAAGCCCTTTTGCAAGAGCCTTGCTGTTTTTAACCACCTGCTCGCCGTAGGTCTTGAACTCCGGTTTAAGCGCTTCGCCCAGGCAAACGGCCTTTGCCGCTATTATGTGCATAAGCGGTCCGCCCTGAATTCCGGGGAAAATAGCCTTATCTATTGCCTTTGCAAATTCCTCTTTACAAAGAATCATGCCCCCTCGCGGGCCTCTCAGGGTTTTGTGCGTGGTGGTTGTGACGAACTCCGCATAAGGCACGGGGCTTGGATGTACGCCCGCCGCAACAAGTCCGGCGATATGCGCCATATCGACCATAAGATACGCTCCGCAGGCGTCGGCAATTTCGCGGAATTTTGCAAAATCTATAATGCGCGGATATGCGCTTGCTCCGCAGACTATAAGCTTGGGCTTGCACTCAAGCGCCTGCTGCATTACCTTGTCGTAATCTATTCTGTGTGTAACGGGGTCTACTCCGTATGCAACAAAATTATAATATTTGCCCGACATATTAACCGGCGAACCGTGAGTGAGGTGACCTCCCTCGCTAAGATTCATTCCCATTACGGTATCCCCCGGATTAAGCACCGCAAAATAAACCGCCATATTCGCCTGCGCGCCCGAGTGCGGCTGAACATTTGCATGGTCTGCCTTGAAAAGCTCACAGGCTCTTTTCCTTGCAATTTCCTCCACAACGTCAACATATTGGCAGCCGCCGTAATAACGCTTGCCCGGGTATCCCTCGGCGTATTTGTTTGTCAGCAATGTACCCATAGCGGCCAAAACGGCCGGAGAAACAATATTCTCGCTTGCTATAAGCTCAAGGTTGCGGCGCTGGCGCTTTTGCTCACACAGCATTGCGTCGGCAACCTCACTGTCAAACTCTCGTACAAACTCTATACTCGGAAGTGTCTGCATAAATTTCTTTCAAATCCTTTCGTTAAAATCTTTATTTCATTTGTAAAACGGCTATATCTTTAACAAGGTCATATAAATCACTGAGGGTTGACAGCGTGCCGGCTCGCTTGCGCAGCTGAGCCGCGCCGTCAAAGCCCTTTAAGTAGAAGCCTGCATGCCTGCGCGCCTCTTTCATCCCTATATTTTCGCCCTTATATTTGCAAAGCGCTTCTATATGACGCACCATAACAACGGTTTTTTCGGCGATTCCCGGCGGAGGAATGAGCCTGTCCGTATCAAAATATGCGTTTATTTCCCGAAAAATCCACGGATTGCCCAACGCACCTCTGCCAATCATAACAAGGTCGCAGCCTGTTTGCTCAAGCATTTCGCGGGCTTTAAGCGCGCTTGTAATGTCGCCGTTCCCGATAACCGGAATCGTGACGGACTGTTTAACCCTGCGAATTATATCCATATCGACAGGCGGCGCGTAATACTGCTTTCTTGTTCTGCCGTGAACAGTTACCGCCGCGGCTCCGTTAGCCTCGCAGATTTTCGCAACCTCCACAGCGTTTGCACTATCTTCGTCCCAGCCTTTGCGGATTTTAACGGTTACCGGAACGCTGACCGCCGAGGATACTGCCTTTACAATTTTGCCGCAAAGCTCGGGGTTTTTCATAAGCGCCGCTCCGCTGCCGCTGCCGCTGATTTTCGGCGCGGGACAGCCCATATTTATATCTATAATCTGAGGGCTGAAATTCATCGCATATTTTGCTGCCTGAGCCATAGCTTCCGGCTCATAGCCGAAAATTTGAATTCCGCAGGGGCGCTCATTCGGCGAAAGCTCCATAAGTGACGCGCTTTTTTTACTGTTAAAACAGATTCCCTTTGCGCTGACCATTTCAGAGACCGCATAGGCCGCTCCGAACCCGACGCACAGCTCGCGGAAGGCTCTGTCGGCCACGCCTGCCATCGGAGCTAAGACGGCTTTGCCTCTTATTTCGACATTTCCTATATACATTAAATTACCTTAATATTAAACGTAAAATATTTTAAACTCCGTTATACTCGGCATATACATTAACGGTATTTCCCGCCCGAAAGCATATCGCCCGATTCATAGCGCTGTTTTCCGCCGTTCATATAGTTGCCGGTTCTTGAACTGCCCAGCACCGCAATAATAACAATAACTCCGAGCGCTACGCACAGCCACGATATTATCCCCGCCGCAACGGTAGCCGACTGAGGGGACGCTTCTTCTATTACGGCGGTGGGAACCGTAAATTCATTTTCTTCTATCTCGGGTAAATCGTCAACATTACGGCTCGGTTCGGAAACGTTCGCCTCAACGGGCTCTGTTTCTTCTTCCTCGGTTGATTCCTCAGAGGGTTCCCGCGTATTTTCTTCGGTCGGCGTCTCAG
>CAZXCG010000039.1:0-4927 GCA_964639205.1 uncultured Eubacteriales bacterium | reverse complement strand
GAAAGTGCAATTGTAAGCGCAAGCAGCAGAACGGCAAAAGTTTTTAAAGCTCTTTTCATATTTTCTTTTTGCTCCGTTTTAAACAATAAAGCAGATCTCAAATGCCAAAACCGTTAACAGGTTCGTTTATGATTTGATGTTATTATACCAAATTACTCGTTGCTTTGCAATACCTTTGCCAACGCTTTTCCGAGTAATTCACCCGTGTAAACAGCCTCGTCAAGAGTATTCGCGTCGGTACCGATCTCTATAAGCAGAGAGCCGCTGTTTACATTAAGATTATATACAAAATTCCCGAAATAAAGCGGACGCGTCATTCCCGGGAACATATCCTCCGCTGTTTGCTGCAGCTTTAAAGCGAAAACAAGATTTTGCTCCCAATCGGGATAGTCAAATGAACCGTCGCCGTCATAGCCGGTCATTATCATAATCTGCGCAGCCTTTTTCCCGCCGTATGTAAAGGTAGGCTTTATTTTGCCGCTTTCTCCTCCGCTTCCGAGGGAATCACGGTGAATATCCAGAATAACCTTTATGTTAGGGTATTTTTCAAGATATTCTTCTATGCTTTGTCTGCTTCTGTCATAAGAGCCGTCGTACGACGGATTATCGTGCTGAGTTAAGCACTGCACCACTCCTATGCCTTCCTCCTTTAGCGAGCTCATAATACTTTTCCCTACCTGTGTGACGTTTTTGGAATTGTCGCCGCTTCTGGGATAATAATCCTCCGAATAATAACCGGTGTCCTCGGTAAGGTAGCTTTCGCAGGCGTGAGTATGCACAATAAGCACCTGCACCTCGTGGGTATCGTTAATTGAAAATGGCAGCTCGCGTGAAATCAAATCCTCAAAATCTATAACATAATCCGTTGTGTTTTTTACCGAAAAATTTGAATAAACAAGCGCTCCCTCACCTATGTGGGTTTCAATTACGGGATACAGAGCTTCATTGACCGCCTCGGTTTGCTCTTCCGACCGCGCCGAATCGGTTTGCTCAGGCTCAGCGCCGGCTTTTTCCGTTTGAGCCTGCGTTTGATCCTCTTCCGGTTCTGAGCTCTGCGCCTCGGAAACATTAATAAACGCCGGGGCTGCGTCGGCGCACGCAAATCCGCCGCTCCAAATACGCAGTCCGACGCACGCAAGCGCCGCAACCGTAGTCAGCGTTCCCAAAAGCAAGCTCAACGCTCCGGTAAATTTACTGTTCCGTTTCAAAAAAATCACCCGCATTTTTCACTGACGCCGAAACAAGGCGCGCCCGGTATAGGGGCTGTAAAACCCGTTTTTACTTCAATAATGGGCTTTGCCCCGTCATTCAACGCGGCAAAAGGCAGCGTTAGCCGCCTGAGGAACCCGCCGCCTCAGAGGCTGAGGACATCTTTGCCTAAGTTATAAATATGAAATTTGCAGATGAATCATTCATTTATTTAAATTGGGCCGGTTAAAGCGGCGCCTTTATTGGTTAAGGCTGCGCAAGAAGAGCGAGCTCCTCCGGCTCAATATCGCGCTGCAAAGCTATATTAACCGACATTGAAATAAGCTTTGCCCCCCTGTCTATAATAAGGTCAACCTCCTTTGGCGTTACCACCATTTTTCTGCCGTTGGGAGTAAGACTTTCAACCGTCTCCCTGATTTTTGTCTCGGATTCAATATTCATCAGATCCACTGCCATTGTCGCAGCGTCAACTACGGTGGGAATTCCTACCGCTATAACCGGCACTCCGACGGTTTCTTTGTTGATTTTTGTACGTTGGTTACCTACTCCCGCTCCGGGTGAGATTCCGGTATCGGAGATTTGCAGGGTTGTTCCCAAGCGTTCAAGTCTTCGCGAGGCAAGCGCGTCTATAGCGATGACGGCAGTTGGCTTGATACGCTTTACGAGACTAAGGATGTACTCCCCGGTTTCGATTCCGGTCTGACCGGTCACACCCGGCACAAGTACCGCAACGCCCCGCAGTCTGTCAAGCCCGGTACTCCGCGCAAGCTCCCCTGTAATGTGGCGTGTGGCCAATACTCTCATAGCCGCTTTCGGCCCGAGAGCGTCCGGAGTAATGTCTGTATTGCCGAGACCGACAACCAAAGTTAAGCCGTTCACCGGCAGAAGCTGACGAAGCTCGCGCCCGATAGTCAGCACTCTTTCGTCACTGTGTGTAAAGTTATCGCTCAAAGGCGGTAGTTCCACGGTGATATAGGTTCCCTTTCCCTTATGAAGCAGTCTGCCCGCACGGTCGGATTTTATTGTGATTTTGGAAATTTCTATTCCGCTTTCTCTTTTCGTTTCGCAAACAACTCCGGATAAATCCTCCTCGCCGGCAAATTCCTTTTCCTCAACGGCAAGATCTGTTCTCAGCTGCATAAGCTTTGTGTCTCCCTATCTGAAAGTTTAAATCGGAGCAGCGCTCCGGCAGGGGCATAAAACTTCTGCCCTCAGGTTATTTAAAAACGCTTTTTTATTCTTTACAAAAAAGCACAAATATATTATACTTAATCTGTAAATAAACAAATAAATAAAAATCGAGGTGTAACTATATGTTTAAATTTAAAAAATCCGTCGGTTGTATTGTTTCCGCCGCTTTGACCTTCTCCGTTCTGGCTTTATCCTTGGGAGGAACGGGCTACGCTTCCTCATCAAAGCCTGCAGTGCAGGTTACGCAGCTTACCGCTTACGAAAGCGGCGCGGTGTATACCACAGATACACAGCTGAATTCAAGCCCCTCCGAGCTAAGCGCGGAATCTCCGCTCCCTTCTTATTACAGCTCTAAGGACGAGGGCTACACAACCGCTGTAAAAAACCAGGAGGAAAAAAGCATTTGCTGGGCATATGCCACAACCTCGGTTTTTGAAACCGTTTTGAACAAAAACGGCGATTATACCGAAGCTTTTTCGACCTCCCATTTAGACAATTGGGCAACCCCGCTCAGCGACGGCAGCGGCTGGCAGCGCAGCTTTCAAAACGACGGCGCTGTAGTTGCCGTCCCCATAGGCTACCTTACCTCCTGGCAGGGGCCGAAAACAGTCTCCGAATTTCCCGACGATTCAAGCTATCTTCCTTTTGAACAGCTTAAAACCGACGAGCTGCCCGACTACGGCGTTACGGCTTTAATGTACCTTACAAACAGCGATACGGATACCGTAAAATCCGCGATTATGGAGTACGGCGCAGTATGGGCAAGCTACTCGAATCTTGACATGTATTGGTCAGTGGACGAAACTTCCTACTACTGCGACAGCACCGACAATCTTGCCGGACATGCCGTAACTCTTATCGGGTGGGATGACAATTATTCAAGATACAAATTTACCGGTTATACCAGTCTGCCTAAAAGCGACGGAGCATGGCTGGTGCAAAACAGTTGGGGCGAGGATGCCTGCGACAACGGCTATTTTTGGATTTCCTACGAAGACGCTACCATGCTTACCGGAATATTTGACGCTTACGCAATTGTGGACTATGTGAAGGTAAGCGACAATATGAAGCTTTATCAGGCGGAAACATACGGCGCCACCTTGTTTTTTAACTTCTCTGAAGACACAGAAGTGATGTGTCTCAACACGTTTGATTTTTCGCAGGATGACGTACTTGATAAAGTTATTTTTGAATACGAGGCTCCGGGCAACGGCTATGAGCTTTACTATATTCCGATTGACAGCCGCACCGGATCGCCCTCTACCAACAAAAATAAGTGGGTGCTGCTCGGCAGCGGTACCGTTGATTATGAGGGCTATATATGCGCAGATATAGAAGACTACGATCTGCCGGAGGGCGAGGGTGCAATAGCCGTTAATTTAATGACGTCTGACCCCGATGATTATCTTCTTGCCCCCGGAATCTGCTATAATTGGCGCTATAACGAAAACAAGTATTTGTTAAAATTACCTGCGTCAGACAGCGATGTAAGCTATGTTATTGACAACAACAGCTGCTACACTTTGGATGAGCTTATAGCGACCGACGGAGCGGTTTTCGTAATAAAAGCGCTCACATACACCGAAACCGGAGATGTAAAAGACAATTATAATTCGGGCGACGCCAATATGGACGGCGAGTTCAATATTAAAGACGCAACCCTTCTTCAAAAATACATTGTAGGCGTGCGTATGCTTTCCGAGGAACAGATTGCCCTCGGCGATATGGACTCCAACGGAACAATCGACGGTAACGATGTAGCAACAATAGAAAAAATGCTTGTAAATATTATTTGACAAATTTAACAAGCTAAGCGGTCTGTCTGCAAATATACCGAAAATTTGCAGTTTTACCCGGCAAGCGCGTCCGATAAACAATTGATTTTGAGAGGTAAATGTATGCTGACTGTAGCTCACCTGACAAAAACCTACAAAAAGCTTAAAGCAAACGATAATTTAAGCTTCACCGTAAACGACGGTGAAATTGCAGTGCTTGCAGGACCCAACGGAGCCGGTAAATCTACAGTGATTAAATCTATTGCAGGACTGCTGCGCTACCAGGGAGAAATATTCATTAACGGTCACCCAAATAAATCTGTGGAAGCAAAAAGGGAATTCGGCTATGTGCCCGAATTCCCTACCCCGTTTGATTTGCTGACCGTGCGCGAGCACCTTGAATTTATAGCGCGAGCCTACGGAGTATCAGACTGGGAAAGCAAAGCGGATACCCTGCTTGAAAGAATGGAGCTTGCCGACAAAGAAAAAAAGCTCGGCAAAGAGCTTTCAAAGGGAATGCAGCAAAAGCTTTCCGTATGCTGCGCTCTGCTTCCGGAACCGAGAGTGATAATGTTCGACGAGCCGTTTATAGGACTTGACCCGCACGGCATAAAGGAGCTTAAAAGCATTATTGTTGAAATGCGCAATAATGGCTGTTCAATAATTATAAGCACGCATATGCTTGACTCCATAGCCGAATTCTGGGACAAATGCCTTATAATGATGAACGGAAAAATCGCCTCGGCGCGAAC
>CAZXCG010000038.1:0-9527 GCA_964639205.1 uncultured Eubacteriales bacterium | reverse complement strand
AATTGTGCAATAAATTAAAAAATACCGATTTCACAACAAGGGCGTAATTATTCCGCGGGCGTTTCGGCGTTCCATATTTCTTTAAGAGAGGTTGCAAGACCCGCAAGACCTTGAATTTCAGACGGAATAATAATTTTAGTTGCCTTTCCGTCGGCGGCTTTCTGGAATGCTTCAAGGCTTTTCAGCGCTATTACCTTGTCGGTAGGCGCGGCCTCGTTAAGCAGGCGAAGTGCGTCGGCATATGCTTTCTGTACCGTGATTATCGCTTCCGCCTCACCGCTTGCCTCGCGTATTTTGGTTTCTTTTACAGCGTCCGCTTTAAGTATTGCGGATTCCTTAAGTCCCTCGGCAACGAGAATCTGGCTGCGCTTTTCGCCTTCCGCGTCAAGAATCCTTGCGCGCCGTTCGCGTTCGGCCTTCATCTGCTTTTCCATAGCGTCCTGAATTTCTCTGGGCGGAAGAATATTTTTAAGCTCCACGCGTATAACCTTGATACCCCAAGCGTCGGTTGCCTCGTCAAGAATAATTCTGATTTTATCGTTTATTGTATCGCGTGAAGTCAGAGTACTGTCAAGCTCCAAGTCGCCTATAATGTTTCTCAGTGTGGTAGCGGTCAGATTTTCAATCGCCTCAAGCGGACGCTCAACGCCGTAGGTGTACAGCTTTGGGTCGGTTATTTCAAAATAAACGACAGTATCTATCTGCATTGTAACATTGTCACGGGTTATAACCGGCTGCGGCGGAAAATCCACAACCTGCTCCTTTAGTGAAACTCTTTTCGCAATTCTGTCGATAAACGGAATTTTAAAGTGCAGACCGGTACCCCAGGTCATATGATATGCGCCCAGTCTTTCCGTCACATAGGCGTGCGCCTGCGGAACAATGCGAATGTTGCGGACAAGGGCAATAATAATTATTAAAACAATGGCAGCTATAATTACAAAAGAAGCAAAAGGCATAAAAAATCCTCCTTTTAATTTTGTGACGGCAGCGGACTTACTATAAGCTTTACACCGTCGATTTTTTCGATTACCACGCTTGTTGATTCGGGAATTATTTTGTCCGAGGCGCTGCGCGCCGTCCAAATTTGTCCATCAATCTTTACCTGACCGCGTCCCTCGCGGTTGTTTATTTCCATTGTGACAACAGCGGTTTTGCCGACATTGCGATCCGAATTGGTGCTGGTTTTTTTAAAATGCGCCGCATTTTTTACCAGCGGGCGGGTGACTGCGAGGGCTATTGCGGTAACGGCTGTAAACACTGCAAGCTGTATCCATATTATTGGCGTAATGAGCGAAGTTATTACCGCCGCAATCGCCCCGATTACAAACCAAACCGAAACAAGCTGCGACGTAGCTCCCTCCAAAATACCCATAATAACCGCCAGCGCAAGCCATACATAGGGCATCGCATTTTCCATATACTTCCTCCTTTTGAATCCGCATTACGGTTTAAAATAAGGAATGACGTTCCTCATTTTCACTTTATCACATTTTCTCAATACAGTCAATTAAAAAGTAAAGGAAATATGTGTATTTATTTTTAAAAATAATGTTTTTTTCTTTTTTTTATGATATAATTAAAATAACCTCGGTAAAGACGCTTTGCCGACCCTAAGACAGGGGTTTGTTTAGGAATTTCGGAGGGAGCTGTTATTTCCCGCGTAAGCCCTGCGCAGCCGAGGCTCACTGCGCACGCCGTAACCGCGGCGGCGCCCCGATTTAAAAAGAAGATAATATACATAATTTTGTTTAAAAAACGATAAGATAAGCAGGTGATTTTTTGGCTTTTAAAAGTTTTGACGCTTTCGGCGAAGGCGTTGCTCCGGGCGGAGCGCGAACAAAAAACGAAATACGCACCCTTCTGTGCTATATCTTTTATTCTACGGGTCGCCCGCTTACCATGGATACCGTAGTCGCCGTTTTACAGCAACAGGCTCTTGCCAATTATTTTGAGGCTACCGCCTGTCTTGACGATCTTATACGACTGGGCAATCTTGAATTTGCCGACGAAGAAAAGGGCTTGTACCGCCTTACAAAAAACGGGGAGATGATCGCCCGCCAGCTTGAAAGCTCTCTGCCGCTTACAATGAGGGAAAAGGCGTACAAATATGCAATGGAGCTTTTGGAAAATCAGCGTGTAGAGCGCGAAAATCCCGTAACGGTAACTCCCGAAAACGAGGGCTACAGAGTAACCTGCACCGTTTCGGACGGCAGCATCGATTTGCTGAGAGTTTCCGTTTTTGCCGCAAATACTGAGCAGGCGCGGCTTATAAAGAAAAACTTTCACAAAAACCCGGAAGGTTTTTATAAAACGCTGATAGCTATGCTTTCAAATAACCGCGACCTTGCAAGGGACGCGCTGGAAAGTATAAAAATAAGCGGGAAATAGGGCGCGTCCGGCTACATTAAAACGTTAAGCAAAAGCATAAGCGTTACGCCCGGAACCCCGCCGACGGCAGATACAGCGCAGGAAAGAGCGCTGACGGGCAGAGTTACCTGTGTGAACGTACCGAGGAGGTTCACCGCAATAAGAGACAAAACGCCGAACAGAGAAGATAAAAAGGCCCGCCTTATGGGT
Source organism: uncultured Eubacteriales bacterium (assembly GCA_964639205.1). GTDB lineage: Bacteria > Bacillota > Clostridia > Oscillospirales > Acutalibacteraceae > CAZXCG01. The sequence continues at coordinate 6,947 of CAZXCG010000038.1, read as the reverse complement.
CTTTTGCTTTTTGAAATAAAATGTATCAGAGAAAAAACCGTAATTAATACTGCATACATCAGCGCTATATGCCACCACTTCATTATGCATCGCGTCCCTTCCCGTTTTTGCCATGGTCAAAGCTTTTGAAAAACGAAAAAATAAAACCGCCGGACAACTTCCGACGGTTTATAAATATGCAGAATTTCCCCCAAATAGACTAACCTGTGCCGCAAAATCGGCGGCGCAGCACTCTGCAAAGCAGATCTGCTTACGCAATTATTTTGATGCAAAGAAAGAAATTATATTGAGTGCAAGAACAATAATAACAAAGCCTACCGCTAAAATTTTAGTCCAGCGTGAAAGAAAAGAGTCAATGGAGCGAGCTTTGTTCTTTGAAAAGAAAGTGTCGGCTCCGCCGGTAATTACTCCCATACCGCTTTGATGACCCTCCTGAAAAACAATCGCAAGAATAATGATTATTGAAAATACAATGAGAACAGCGCCCAAAACTATTTCCCAAACGCCCATATTTACCTGTCCTTTCAAAAGCCCTTCGGCTTATTTCTGATAGTTACTACGTCAGTATATCATAATACAATACAAATTGCAAGTTTTTTTCTTAAAAATTCCCGCTCTCCTGCCGAGCTTTTCAAAAATACTCTATTTGATATTTTCATTTAAGCCGATTTTCCGGCTTGCCATCACATAAATATAATGCTATAATTATCCGCGGCGGAACATTCCGCCCAAACGGCTTTCTCAAAATCTGCGTTGGGGCTGCCGGGTTTAAGCCGGATATTTAGCTGCCTTTTCAGCTTTGTTCCGACTTCAATTAAGACAGAGACGGAGGCAGAATAAAAGTGAAATGGATGATTGCTTCGGATATACACGGCTCCGAGTATTATTGCGGGAAAATGCTTGAAGCTTACGCCTCGGAAAAAGCCGACAGGCTCTTGCTGCTCGGCGACCTTCTGTACCACGGACCGAGAAACGATTTGCCGAGAGATTACAATCCCAAAAAGGTTATAGAATTGCTCAATGCCGTAAAAAACGATATTCTTTGCGTCCGGGGTAACTGTGAGGCGGAGGTTGACCAAACGGTTCTCGAGTTTCCGGTTCTTGCGGAATATGCTATCGTTAATGTCGGCAGCATAATGATATTTGCTTCTCACGGTCACAATTATAACGAGAAGCGTCTGCCGCCTTTACACAAAGGGGATATACTGCTTAACGGACATACCCACGTACCCGGGTGCAGGCGGCACGAAAATTATATTTATATGAATCCCGGCTCCGTTTCTATCCCCAAAGATAACAGCCGGCACGGATATATTCTGATGCGGGACAAGCTCTTTCTTTGGAAGGACTTTGAGGGCAATATTCTGCATCAGTATACGCTGTAATAAAGGCGTTTTGGGTTTTAAAGGGAAAATATGAAAAAAATATTGATTCCAAAGCTTTTTTATATTATAATATCTGTGTATTCGTTTAAAACGATTGTAAGTATAATCTCACGCCGGAGTCCCGAGGTGCCGGTGCTCCCCGCGCACGGCTGTAATCCATCGCAAGCTCCGGTTTAATCAGGCTTGCCGGAGCGTTGCTCCGATTAAAACATATGTTTGGAGGAATTTTTTTGAAAAAGACAGAGCTGCTCTACGAGGGCAAGGCAAAAAAAGTATATGCAACGGACGACAGCGACTATTGCATAGTTTCATACAAGGATGATGCAACGGCGTTTAACGGCGTAAAAAAAGGCACTATCGTCGGCAAGGGCGTTGTGAACAACAAAATGAGCAATTTTATGTTCAAAAAGCTCGAGCAGGCGGGTGTGAAAACACATTTTGTCGAGGAAATAAACGACAGAGATACGGTAGTTAAAAAGGTGGAAATCGTTCCGCTTGAGGTTATCGTAAGAAATAAGGCCGCCGGCAGTCTTTCACAAAGGCTCGGACTTCCCGAGGGTACGCCAATGAAAACGACCGTCCTTGAATTTTGCTATAAAAACGACGAGCTCGGAGATCCCATTGTAAACGAATATCACATTCTCGCCGCTGAGCTTGCCACAAAAGAGGAAATCGACATAATTTCCGAAATTGCTTTCAAAGTAAACGAATATATGCTTTCTTTCTTTAAAGAATGCAATGTGGATTTAATAGATTTCAAGCTTGAGTTCGGACGTTTCCACGGCGAAATACTCTTAGCGGACGAGATTTCTCCCGATACCTGCCGTTTTTGGGACATAAACACGGGCGAAAAGCTCGATAAAGACAGATTCCGCCGCGATCTTGGCGGAGTTGAAGAGGCATACGCCGAAATGATGAGGAGAATAGGTCTATAATCTAAAGATTATCAAAAAAGCGGCTTTGTTTTAACACTGCCGCTTATATTAGTTAAATAAGGGGCGGAGACGCCGCAATATCACATAGCAGAAAGCAGAGGTAAAAATGTCAAAGGACGTATACGAATCCCCGTTATCAGCCAGATATGCCGATAAAGAAATGAAATATCTTTTTTCTCCGGATATGAAGTTCAGAACCTGGAGAAAGCTGTGGATTGCATTGGCGGAATCCGAAATGGAGCTTGGTTTGCCGATAACTCGGGAGCAGATTGACGAGTTAAAGGAGCATTGCGACGATATAAACTATGAGGTTGCTCAGGAGCGTGAAAAGGTTGTCCGCCACGACGTAATGTCGCATGTTTACGCCTACGGGGTGCAATGTCCAAAGGCAAAGGGTATTATTCATTTGGGAGCTACCTCCTGCTATGTGGGCGATAATACCGACATAATCATTATGACGGAGGCGCTCAAAATTATCCGCAATAAGGTAGTGCTTGTTATAAGGAAGCTTTCTTCCTTTGCGGAAAAATACAAGGCTCTGCCTACGCTTGCGTTCACGCATTTTCAGCCCGCGCAGCCCACAACCGTAGGAAAGCGCGCAACGCTTTGGATTCAAGATCTTCTTATGGATCTTGAGGATATTGAATTCAGGCTTTCAAAAGCAAAGCTTCTCGGTTCAAAGGGTACTACGGGAACACAGGCAAGCTTCTTGGAGCTGTTTGACGGCGACCATGAAAAGGTAAAGGAGCTTGACCGCAAAATTGCGCGGAAGATGGGCTTTGAGAGCTGCTTTGCCGTTTCGGGTCAAACCTACTCGCGCAAGATTGACGCTCAAATTCTTGCCGTGTTAAGCTCGGTTGCTCAAAGCGCGGCTAAATTTTCAAACGATATACGCCTTTTGCAGCATCTCAAGGAAGTTGAGGAACCGTTTGAGAAAAATCAAATCGGCTCGTCGGCAATGGCTTATAAGCGCAACCCGATGCGCAGCGAACGGATAGGTTCGCTTGCAAGATACATAATGACAGACGTTCTCAACGCTTCGTTTACCGCTGCTTCGCAATGGTTTGAAAGAACCCTTGACGACAGCGCCAATAAGCGGCTGAGCGTTCCGGAGGCTTTCCTTGCTGCGGACGCCGTTCTTAACCTTTATGCAAATGTTGCGGACGGACTTGTTGTTTACGAGAAGGTAATAGAACAGCATCTTAAAAGGGAGCTTCCGTTTATGGCGACCGAAAATATAATGATGGACGCGGTCAAACGCGGCGGTGACCGCCAGATCCTTCACGAAAAAATACGCGAGCATTCTATGGCGGCGTCCAAAGCAATAAAAGAGCAGGGAAAGGAAAACGACCTTCTCGAGCGTATTGCCGCCGATCCTGCTTTCGGAGTCGGATTGGAGGAGCTGCAAGCTATTTTGCAGCCCGAAAAATATACGGGACGGGCAAAAGAACAAACCGAGGAGTTTTTGGCGGAGGTTGTTGCTCCCGCAATTGCGCCTTACGCAGCTTTAGCAGACGGCGAGGTAGAAATAAACGTATAACTTTAGCGCGGACGTCCCCGCGCACGGTGCAATCTATCGCAGGCTTCGTTCCGGGCAAGCCCGGTGGGGGCATTGCTCCGATTTAAAAGAATTACTCTAAAAAGGGGAAATTTATAATGGTAAAAGCTATAGTCGGCGCCAATTGGGGAGATGAGGGCAAGGGTAAAATAACCGACGTCCTTGCACAGGAAAGCGACATTGTCATACGCTTTCAGGGCGGCAGCAACGCAGGGCACACAATTGTAAACAACTACGGCAAATTTGCTTTGCATCAGCTCCCTTCCGGCGTGTTTCACAGTCATATAACAAATATTATCGGCAACGGCGTTGCTTTCAGTGTTGAAAATTTTGTTAAGGAAATTAAGGAGTTGGAGGAGCGCGGGGTTGCGAAGCCTAACATTTTAATATCAGACAGGGCGCAGATAGTAATGCCGTATCACGTCTCTTTCGACTGCTACGAAGAGGAGCGCCTCGGAAAAAATTCCTTCGGCTCCACCAAAAGCGGCATTGCGCCGTTTTACTCGGATAAATATTCAAAAATCGGTTTTCAGATAAACGAGCTTTATGATGATCCGGAATATCTCAGGGATAAAATCGCCCGCACGCTTGAAATCAAAAACGCCACTCTCAGAAATCTGTACGGCAAGCCCGAAATAACCGTTGACGAAATATTCAATAGGCTTATGGAGTATAAGGAGCTTCTTGCGCCTTATGTTGCCGACACATTCAGCTTTCTGTATGACGCGGTAAGGAACGGCAAAAATATCTTATTGGAGGGTCAGCTCGGCTCTCTTAAGGATACGGATTTTGGCATTTACCCAATGGTTACTTCATCCAACACGGTAGCCGGGTACGGCGCTGTTGGCGCGGGCGGAATTCCTCCTTACGAGATAAAGGAGGTTATTGCCGTTGTTAAGGCTTATTCAAGCGCGGTAGGCGCGGGTGAATTTGTAAGCGAAATTTTCGGCGAAGAAGCCGACGAGCTCAGACGGCGCGGCGGTGACGGCGGCGAGTACGGCGCTACAACCGGAAGACCAAGGAGAATGGGATGGCTTGATCTTGTCGCCTCGCGTTACGGCTGCCGTGTTCAGGGCGCTACCTGCGTTGCTTTTACAGTACTTGACGTTCTCGGCTATCTCACGGAAATTCCCGTTTGCGTAGGTTATGAGCTTGACGGTAAAATTATAGACTTCTTCCCGTCAACCTCGCGACTTAAACGCTGCAAACCTGTTTACAAGGTTCTGCCCGGCTGGAACTGCGACATACGCGGTATCCGCAATTATCAGGATCTTCCCGAAAATTGCAGAAATTACATAGAGTATGCCGAAAAGGAAATCGGCATACATATCGGCATAGTTTCCAACGGACCTTCCCGTGATGATATAATATACAGGTAAAAGCGGAGGAATTTATGAGAAAAAGCAATGAGGCAATTTTAGTTTTGGACTTCGGCGGGCAGTACAACCAGCTCATCGCCAGACGCGTCCGCGACCACCATATATATGCCGAAATTCTTCCATACACCACTCCTATTGAAAAAATACGGCAGGGAAATTATAAGGGCATAATTTTCACGGGGGGTCCGAATTCCGTTTATGACGAGCAGTCGCCGCATTACTCAAAGGATATTCTGAATATCGGAGTGCCGATTCTCGGAATATGCTACGGTTGTCAGCTTATTTCATGGATGCGCAACGGGAAGGTGGAAACCGCCTCGGTTTCCGAATACGGTAAAATTGACCTGAATGTCTGCGCAAACAGCCCGCTCTTTGAAGGCGTACCCGAAAACAGCGTCGTCTGGATGAGCCACACGGACTATATTTCCGAACCTCCTGCGGGCTTTAAGATTATTGCCAAAACCGACAAATGCCCGTGCGCCGCTATGCAGGACGAAAAAGATAATCTGTATGCCGTTCAGTTCCACCCGGAGGTAACTCATTCCGAATACGGCAATAAAATTCTCGAGAATTTTCTGTATAAAGTCTGCCAATGCAGCGGCGATTGGATAATGGACAGCTTTATAGACGATACTGTAGCCGAGCTGCGGCGGAAAACCGCCGGCAAAGAGGTTATCCTCGGTCTTTCCGGCGGAGTTGACAGCTCTGTCGCTGCCGCGCTTCTCAGCCGGGCTATAGGCAATAGGTTGACCTGTGTATTTGTAGATCACGGTCTTATGCGCAAGGACGAAGGCGATTTTGTAGAGCAAACCTTTACAAAGTTATTCGACGTTAATTTTGTCCGCATAAATTGCGGCGATGTTTTTTTGCCGAAGCTTAAAGGCGAAACGGATCCGGAGAAAAAACGTCATATCATCGGCGACGAGTTTTACAGCGTATTTTGGGATGAAATTAAACGCCGCACAGACGGAAACGCATTTTTCGCTCAGGGTACAATTTACCCCGACCGTATAGAAAGCGGCAAGGGAAAGTCCGGCTCCGAAGCCGGAAGCGATGTAATAAAAACACATCATAATCTCTGCGAAATTCCCGAGGACGTCAATTTTCTCGGGATTATAGAGCCTCTTAAGGATTTGTTCAAGGATGAGGTTCGCGCAGTCGGAGAAAAGCTCGGTATACCGCGGGAGCTTGTTTGGCGACAGCCTTTTCCCGGGCCCGGTCTCGGAGTACGGATAATAGGGGAAATAACTGCGGAGAAAATCCGTATTTTGCAGGACGCCGATTTTGTACTCCGCGACGAAATGGCTAAAAACGGGTACGAAAAGAATCTCAGCCAGTTTTTTTGCATCTACACCGGCGCCAAAGCCGTCGGCGTTATGGGCGATCATAGGACTTACGAAAATGTTATTGCTATCCGTGCAATAACGACCGATGATTTTATGACTGCCGACTGGGCAAAAATTCCATACGACATTCTTGCAACAGTTTCCAACCGTATTACCAACGAGGTGAAGGGAGTTAACCGCATAGTTTACGACATCACCTCCAAACCCCCCGGCACAGTCGAGTGGGAATAACGACAAGAAACCCCGAAAGCCTTGTAAAATCAGGGCTATCGGGGTCTTTTTGTTTGCAGAGCGTAACAAAAGCGTAACACTTTACTGCAGGTTTTCAATTTTTCTCTCAAAGT
>CAZXCG010000037.1:0-9585 GCA_964639205.1 uncultured Eubacteriales bacterium | reverse complement strand
TTTGAGCCCATATCCCCTCCGGGTTGGTTTGAACCCATATCTCCGCCGGGCTGATTTAAGCCGCCGGCTCCGGAGGAGGAATAAACAAGGTCGGTCATGGTAATTTCGGTTTCGGTGGAACCTACAGCGAGCGTATATGTGCCGCCCTGCACTATTTCGGGACAGCTCAAAATTACGCAGGAAAAGTCCTGATCGGTTTGCGTGCTGAGGAGGACGTTTCCGCTCGAATCCTTAAGAGAGACCGCCGTACCCGCCGTTTGATTTCCGACGGACGCCAAAATTACGCCCTGCGTGGAAGATGAGCTGAAATTTTGCGCCATGCTTACGGCTCCCGTTCCTATAAACGTGCCGCCGCTTATAACCCCGGAGGAGCCGTAGTCAAGAACAGAGGTGTCCCCCACATTTGGGCAGGAAATAGCAATATTCCCGCCGCTTACGGATAGAGTGCCGTTGGAGTCGATTGCGTCGCCCGAGGCGTGAATGTCGAGATTTCCGCCGGAAATGTTAAGGCTGCCGCCCGAGGAGGAGAAGTCCGCGCCGCCGCCGAACTGCGCGTCTCTGCCGCCCATACCGCTGGAATCCGCGCCGCCGCCGGCGTTGATGCCGTCGTCTGTGGCGGTGATGGAAATTTCTCCGCCGGAAATGTCTATGTTAAGACCCTCAAGCCCCTCATAGCTTTGAGTTACGGCGATTTCCGCGCCGTCTTTAATTGTTAAGGTCTCGTCGGCGTGGAAGCCGTCATCGCCTGACGCGATTTCAAAAGTACCGGCGTTTACCGTGACCGAAGCGTTGGAATGGACGCCGTCGTCGGCTGAATTTATTGAAAATTCGCCCCCGTTCACCGTAAGATTTCCGCCCGACTTCAGAGCCTTCATGCTGGTGCTTTCACTGTCGGAAGCTTCGGCGGTTTGCTGCTGCTGCTGAAAGCCGCCTTTCCCTATAAACATACCGTAGTTATCGGAGCTTGATTTTGAGCCGTTTTCGCTTCCGCCGCCCGCGGTTACGGTGAAATTGCCGCTTTCAATTTGAAGGAAATTTGACGCGCTGACGCCGTCGCCCTCAGCGGTGACAGTATAAGAGCCGTTCAAAATATATACAAAGCCGAGGGAAGAGTCGTCGGCGTTCTCGGAATGGATTCCGTCTTTGCCTGCGGTAAGGGTATAGGTTCCGCCGGCTATTCTGACGCTTTCTTTCCCATTAAGCGCCTGACCTGCGCAATTTACCGTGTAGCTTCCGCTTGTAAACACAAGGTCGTCCTTGGAGACAACGCCGTGACCCGCCGGCGACTCGATATACAGGCTGCCCTGACCGTTAAAGGTCAGATCGTCCTTGGAGAAAACCGCGGCGTCTATATTGTTATCGTCGATTGCGGTGAATTCCCCGCCGTTTTTAAGCGTGTTTTCGGAGCTTGCCGCCGTGGTTACAAACACCTTGTCTGCCTGACGGACATAGAGGGCGGCAGAGGTACTGCTGCTTACCGACGCTCCGTCTAAAACCAAACGGAGCTTGTCGGTATTTTGCGCGTCTACGATAATCATACCGTCTGTAAGAGTTCCGGAGATAACGTAGGTTCCCTCGTCCGTTATTGTAACGGTGGAGCCGTCTGTCCGGACGGCGTTTGAGCTGCACTGCGCGGAGCTTCCGCTCAGCGTGATGTAAACCGCTTCGGTTTCGTCGTAACCGACCTCATAATCTTTGTCCGAAAACATATCTTCCGCGGCGACCGCCGCTGTGGCGGTAACCTCCGAGTTTGACTGAGACTGCGCGGAACCGCCGTTTTCGGCCGTGGATTCTTCCGCCGCGCCGCAGCCGTACAAAAGCACGGTCAGCATCAGACAAAACGCAAGCAGACTCTTCTTAAAAAATTTTTTCATATCAAGCCCTCCTGTTTTAAAGACTTTTTAAAGCCCGGTGGTCATGCTTTCCTGCTTGGAAACGCTTATTTCAAGATTGCCGTTGCGGCAGCGCAGCTTATCTATCAGCTCTTTTTCGGACTGCGGATTTTTCAGCGTTACGTCATATGTAAGCTTAAACAGGCTGCCCATATTTGTGGTTCTCACGTTTGTAAGCTCCCAGGAGGAAGCGTATTCCGGGAAAAGCTCTTCAAAAACATTTGTATAGTCCAAATCTTCGGGAATGGTGATGTGCAGCGTTTTATAAATTGCGCTGTTCCTTTTTGAGCCGAAATCAAGCCTGTTATAAATTAAGGATATTGCGCAAAGGATAATCGCAAAAAGGAAAGAGTAACCCAAATAACCCATACCGGCTATCATTCCGGCGCCCATTGCCAAAAACAAAATGCCGATTTCCTTGGCGGTTCCCGGAGCGCTGCGGAAGCGCACAAGGCTGAACGCCCCCGCCACAGCCACGCCGGTTCCGACGTTGCCGTTGACCATCATAATAACCACGCAGACAACCGCCGGAAGCAGCGCAAGCGTTGCGACAAAGCTTTTTGTGTACCTTGAACGGTACATATATGCAAGCGCCAAAATAAGGCCTATAACCAGCGAACAACCGACGCAAAGCAAAAAGTCGCTCAAAGAGATTACTTTTGCCGCGTCCGTGTCGAAAATACCTTTAAAAATATTACTAAGCATACAACAATCCTCCAAACTTTTTTTCTGCAATTTCCCTGCAATAAGCCTCGCCGTATTTGGAAAAAGAGGTCTTATAGATGTGATTTTCCGTCAGAAAATCGGTCATCCACAAAGGGATGGCGCCGGGGGTTTTAAGCTCCATAAGCACCTGCCCGGGTTCGGTTAAGTGCGTGCCGTAAACATCTGTCTGCAAAGACAGGTTCGTTTCTCTGCTGATGATGTTGCTGTCAAACGTTACGCGGAAATCGTCTCCGCTTAAAGAGTAGAAAGCGTCGCGCTCGTAGCTTAAAAAGCAGACGGGGCGCAGCGTGCGGTAGTATGCTTTGAAATAGTCTATTTCTTCTACAATTTGGGAATTTTGGGGGTGAAAACCGCCCCCGCACAGCCATTCGAACGCCTCGTGCTCCGGCAAGCCCACACGCCTTTTGTATACGACGGAATCGTATTTTTTCTTCAGCTCAACAAAAACCTCGCTGTCACTGCTTGCCTTTTTGTAGCTGCGGACGCGCAGCTTTTCTTTGTATACGGGCTTTTCCAGAGAATGGCGGATAAGGCGGTAGGTGTCGGTGTCGAAGTAAATGTTGCGTATGACCGTGTGACCGTATTTGTCAAGCTTCATATACGGCTTCATAACCTCCAAAAGCTCCTGCTGCCGGCGTAAGGTCAGAAAATATTTGATTTCATATCGCTTGAAAATTGCCTGATAACTCATAAACCAAGCTCCCTCTTTTTTCTTTGAAAATCATTTTAAAAAGCAAAGCTTAACTCAAGTTAAAACGGTGTAAAAATTTTGTAAAGAAAAACGCGCGGTAATTTTAAGCCCTAAAAATAAATTTTTGTGAATACCGCTTGTTGATTTCCGTTTAAATCCGCTGTATACTAAATATATACCGGAAACGCCGCCGATTATTTCGGAGCGAGGATTAAAAAGCAAAATAAAATCGAAATTTTTTAATTTCAATTAAAGTTGGTAAGCTATTTTACAGCTAAAGCGATTAAAAGGAAAAGGTGATAAGAGATGCGTTTGCTCCTTGCGGAAGACGAAAAATCCTTATCAAAAGCGGTTAAGTACCTGCTCGAAAAAAACAACTACTCGGTTGACGCGGTCTATAACGGTGAAGACGCGCTGGACTATTTGGAGAACGGAAACTATGACGGCGCAATTTTGGACATAATGATGCCGAAAACGGACGGGATTACCGTACTTAAAAAAATAAGGGAAAAGGGCAGTTTGATTCCGATTTTGCTGCTGACGGCCAAGTCTGAAATTGACGACAAGGTGCTGGGTCTTGACAGCGGGGCAAACGATTATTTGACAAAGCCGTTCAACACAAAGGAGCTTTTGGCAAGAATCAGAGCGATGACCCGCGTCCGGACCGCGCAGACGGATTCGCGGCTTCAATTCGGCAATATCACGCTGAACCGGGCTACGTTCGAGATGTCGTCGCCAAGCGGGAATTTCCGGCTGGCAAACAAAGAATTTCAGATGATGGAGCTTTTAATCTCCAATCCGCACCATTTAATTTCGACGGAACGGTTTATGGAAAAAATCTGGGGCTACGATACCGACGTTGAGGTCAACGTGGTTTGGGTATATATTTCTTATTTGAGAAAAAAACTGACAGCGCTCCATGCGGATATACAAATTAAATCGACAAGGAACGTCGGCTTTTCTCTGGAGGAAATAACATGATAAAAAAGCTGCGCGTTAAATTTGTGGCGTTGTCGATGAGCCTGCTTTTTTTGCTGCTTTCGATTATTACGGTTATTGTTAATCTTATGAATTACAGCGCCGTAGTTACTTATTCAGATACGGTTATTGATATTCTGGCGGATAACCGGGGCGCGTTTCCCGAAGCCGAAAAATTTAACGACGCACAGAGAGCTCGCCCCTTTTCAAAGGAGCTTCCGTACGAAACCCGTTATTTTACCGTATGCTTAGACGCTGATGGCAACGTGGTTTACGCGGATACAGGGAAAATTGCCGCCGTAGATACGCAAACAGCCATATCCTACGCGGAGAAAGTTTTGGAAGAAGGGGCGTCAACCGGTTTTACGGACAACTACCGCTACTCTGTACGCAGCGGAAGCACGGAAACTCTGGTTATTTTTTTGGACTGCGGACGCAAGCTGGAGGATTTTTATTCGTTTATGCGGACAAACCTGTGGACAACTCTGGCGGGGTTTGCGGTGGTATTCGTTCTTATTGTCATTCTTTCCAAGCGCATCATCAAGCCATTTGCCGAAAATTATGAAAAGCAGAGGCTGTTCATCACCGACGCGGGACACGAGCTGAAAACTCCGCTTACCATTATCGACGCAGACGCAGACGTCCTCGTGACGGAGCTCGGAGAAGAAAACGAATGGCTGCAGGATATTAAGAAGCAGACAAAGCGTCTGACCGCCATGACCAATGCTCTTGTGTACCTTTCCCGTATGGAAGAAGCAGAGAATCACTTGCAGATGGTTGACTTCCCTGTTTCGGATGTGGTTGCCGAAACCGCGCAGTCCTTCCAAACGCTGGTTATGACCCAAAACAAAGCTCTGGAGCTTAACATTCAGCCTATGCTCTCTTTTTACGGCGACGCAAAGTCCTTCCGCCAGCTTACGTCGATTTTACTGGATAATGCTGTTAAGCACTCCACAGACGAAAGCCGGATTCTGCTTTCTTTATACCGCAAAGGCAATGTACTGAAGTTAGAGGTGCAAAACGCTTCCGAGCCGATAACGCCGGAGGAGCTTTCACACCTGTTCGACCGGTTTTACCGGACGGACAAGTCCCGCAATACGGAAACCGGCGGATTCGGAATCGGCTTATCTATTGCCAAAGCCATTGTCACCGCGCATAAGGGAACAATAAAAGCAAGTATGACGGAATCCGGCTCTGTTCTGATTTCCGTATCTCTTCCGACCTGAACAGCCGCGGCGGCGTTTTTTCCGACGCGCTGTTTACAGATATAAAAATTCAAACAGGAGGCAAAGCCATGAAAACGTCAAAAATATTCAGTATTCTTTTGGCAGTATTCTTATTGATTTCCGGCGTGCCGCTATCAACGGCATACGCTGCATCGCAGGAAGCTGCCGAGCTCACCTTTACCGACAGCGCCGTAACCGAAACCGCTGCCGGCAGCGGGTACAGCATCAGCGGAACCGCGTTAACAATAACTGCGGCGGGAATTTACCGTATAAACGGCAGCTGCGCGGAAGGTTCAATCGAAGTCGGAAAAAATTTGAGCGATGTTACGCTCATTCTTGAGGATTTAAGTCTGGCTTCTTCTTCGACAGCTCCCTTAGTTGTGAAAAAATCTTCTAATGTAAGCATACATTTGGAGGGAACCACCACATTAACGGACAACGAAAACCCGGATAATGAAACGTCAAGCGACGCGACCGTCGCCGACGCGTTTGAGGGCGCGGCGATTAAAGTAAAAAGCGGCTCCGCGGTAACCTTCTGCGGCGACGGAAATCTTAATATTGTCGCAAACGCAAAAAACGGCATTAAGGGCGGTTCGACGGCTTCTCTGATTTTTAATCAATCGGGGAAAATAACGGTTTCCGGCAGCGGAAAGTATTACGGCGGAACTGTTGCGGGAGCTGCGGTGAACAACGGCATTGCCTGCGACGGCAGTCTGGTGTTTAATCAGGGCACATATGTAATCAAAGCGGCAAACGACGGAATCAAGAGCGCTCCCGATGCGACCGACGCGTCCGAGGGAACAACAATCGATAACGATTCCGCAGGAGCCATAACGATTAACGGAGGAACTTTTGATATAGACGTTGACGGCGACGGCATTCAGGCGGACACAGAGCTCACAATAAACGGCGGTACTTTTGACATACAAACATGGAAGGGATACAGCGTGTGGAACGACACGCTTGCCGACGCTTACAGCTGTAAGGGTCTGAAAGCCTCGGGCGACCGCGCCGTTGAAGCCGGGTTGGAAAGCGCCCTCTACATTAACGGAGGCGTATTTAATCTGAATACAGGCGACGACGCGGTTCATTCCGACGCATACGTCACCGTAACCGGAGGAACATTTACCGTAAGCACAGGCGACGACGGTATGCATGCCGACACCTCGCTGACTTTGGGAACAGAGGACGGCTATGAACGCGACCCGGACGTCACTATCAACAGCTCTTACGAAGGGCTTGAAGGCGGCACGGTGTATATTTATTCCGGGCGCTATTATGTTGTCGCAAGCGATGACGGCGTAAACGCTGCCGGCGGCAGCAGCAACGGAACCGACAGCGGCAACGGCGGGGACAGCTTTAATCCCGGCGGCGGCCCGAGCTGGGGACCCGGCGGAAATATGGGCTGGTCCGACCCGAGCTCTTCTTCCTCCGGCGATTATAATATATATATTTACGGCGGAGATTTATATGTAAATTGCTCCGGCGACGGACTTGACTCCAACGGCGGATTATATCTGTACGGAGGTCAGCAGGCCGTGTTCAGTCAGGCCAGAGGCGGAGACAACAGCGCAATCGACGCTGACGGTACCGTGCTGATTGAGGGCGCAACGATCTTTACGGCCGGCACAAGCGGCGCAGACGGCTCGGCACAGACAAGCTGGTTCGGAAGCAATCAAAAATATGCTTCAAGCTCAAGCAGCTACTCTGCATCAACAACAGTTAACGCAAAAGCCGGAAGCAACGGAAGCGAGCTTCTCAGCTATACACTTCCAAAAGCAGTAAATTATACCATGGTCTCATGGCCTTCCTCTGTTTCAAGCAGCGCTCCCTCTTTTGCCACCGCGTCCGCCGCAACGTCATGCAAGGGAGGCTCTTGGAGCCACAGCTGGAGCTCCGAGACAACAAAAGAAGCAACCGCAGCAAGCACGGGGATTATAACCTACACCTGCGCCGACTGCTCAAGCACAGAAACTCAGACAATCCCCGCCGTAACAGCGGTTGACGTTTGCCAGCATGCTGCCGAGAGCGGCGAAGAGGAAAGCGCGGGATTCACCGTAACCTTTGCAGGAGATTCCGGCGTAAGTGCAATCATAGTTTACAAAACTCAGGATTACAGCGGTGCAAGTGAAACCGTCGGCGCTGACGGAACCGCTGTTTCACGCGACGGCGATTCCGGAACACCCGATTCTTCGGGCTCGGGGCAGATAAACTTTACCGTTGTATTAAACGACGGCTATGCTATCAGCGATATAACGGCAACCTCCGGCACCTATAAAAACATTAAAGGACCGTCGGACACAGGGCTTGCCAACACCTACCGTATCACAAAAATTACCGCCGACACCACGGTAACAATAACCACCGTAGAATGCGGACATACTTCTGTTGAAGAGGGCACCGCTCCTGTTTGGATATGGAGCGAAAACTGCTCGGCTGCAACGCTTTCTTACACCTGCGGAGAATGCTTGAACACGGTTGAGGTTCCCGGCACATTGGTAAGCGAGCTGACCGACCCGTCAACCATTACCTTTACTGCCAAGGCAATTATCGGTGAAACCGAATATACCGACACAGCAACCGCCGCTCCTTATACAGCGCAATTTTCATCTGACAGCGGCGTAGCTTCCGTAAGCGTTTACTATACGCAGAATTATACGGAAGCGGACGAAGAAAACGCTTCAAGCGCCGTAGCGCGTGACAGTGATTCCGGCTGTCCGATCGTCAGCGGCGACGGACAGATAAACTTCACCGTTATATTAAACGACGGCTATACTCTTGAAAGCGTAACGGCAACCTCCGGCACCTATAAAAACATTAAAGGACCGTCGGACACAGGGCTTGCCAACACCTACCGTATCACAAAAATTACAGACGATATGATAATCACCGTAAAAACAAGCCTCTCGGATAAGGGCCTTTTGGGTGATACCAACAGCGACCTTAACATAACTTCTATTGACGCGACCCTTGTTCTCCAGTTCTATGCAAATATTATAACCGAAAGCTGCGAAGGGTACAATAACGCAGTTGCAGATGTGGACGGCAACGGTGTTGTAAATTCCTTAGACGCGACGCTTATCCTGCAAAAATACGCGGGGATAATCGACCTCTTCCCTGCTGAGCAGGCTTAACAGACTGCAATTTTTGAAAAAAACACAAGAGAATAATTTTAAACAAGCGCCCCGCACAATCCTGTGCGGGGCGCCGTACTTTTTTAGAAAGCAGTATGTAACAAGCAAAGCGGATTAGAGCTTGCTGCGGGCACAGGGAGCGTCAATTACTCAGAACCTCGGCGGGAGATTACAAGCTTTACCGGAATTTTGAACCGAAAGCCGCCATAGATGCGGTGCGTGCGTGCTTGGGTTACAGGATAAGCCGACGGCTGTTCAAATATATACGAAATGAGGTAAAATCCAATGCAATAATTAAGTATGGGGGAAAATAAATATGTCAAGTAACATTTACGGTTATGTACGCGTTTCAAGCGCCGACCAAAACGAAGACCGCCAAACAACTGCTTTGGAAAGAATACCTATTTTAAAAAAGAATATTTTTATGGACAAGCAATCCGGCAAGGATTTTAACCGCCCAAACTATAAAAAACTGGTTCAAAAACTGAAAGCCGGGGACTTGCTTTATATCCTCAGCATCGACCGGCTTGGACGCAATTACGAGGAAATTCAACAGCAGTGGCGTATTCTTACAAAAGAAATCGGCGTGGATATATGCGTTTTGGATATGCCCCTGCTCGACACGCGGCAAGGCAAAGACCTGATGGGAACATTTATTGCCGACCTTGTGCTGCAAATTTTGTCTTTTGTGGCGCAGAGCGAGCGTGAGAACATCAAGAAACGGCAGGCTGACGGTATTGCAGCAGCAAAAGCAAAGGGAGTGAGATTCGGCAGGCCCGAATCTCAAATTCCCGAAAATTTCGGAAAAATAATAAGGCAATGGGAGCATAAACAAATTTCCATTGCCGAAGCAGTCAGATTATGCAATATGAGCGAATCGACATTTTACCGAAAACTGCGTGCGGTCAGACTGTCACAAAAAAAATAGGACTGTCAAA
>CAZXCG010000036.1:0-9861 GCA_964639205.1 uncultured Eubacteriales bacterium | reverse complement strand
TATATAAATTTTATAATATAAATTTTTATAAATTTTAATATATAACTCAGGCAAAGACGCCCCCGCCTAAAAGGCGGCGGAGCCCATTTTCGGAATCGATGGGGCATACAATCCCCGTTGATTTCTCAGGCGGTTAACGCTGCCCCTTTGCTAAGTTGAATGACGGAGCAAAACCCCTTATTGAAAACGGGTCGGAAGCTACTGGATCGCGTCCTCGAGATAGCGGTCAAGCTCTTCTTCGTCTTTTTTCTTTTTATCGCGAATAATGAGAAAAGCCGTTAAGGCGGCGGTAAGAGCGGAGATGCCGGCAATAATTCCGATAATCCAACCCAATTTACAATTTTTTGACATAACAAAGCCCTCCAATGTATTTTAAATTATTATTTATTTTAAATTATTTATTTTTAAGTTTATAATATACATTTTGACCGAAAAAGTCAATATAATTTTAAATAAAAATTTTAACCCCCTCAAGCAAGAAGCTCCACGCTTCTAAAGCGGGGATGAACTGCGGCTCACTATTGACAAACTCCGAAATGTGTAATATAAAATGAAAAAATACTGAAAAAGCGCTTGCCGTCCTTGACATCAATATTGTTTTGCTTTAAAATTAATATATGTTTTTTCGGGCGAGCCACAGCCGGCGCGAACCGAATTAAGTTGAAGACAGACGGAGGTAAATATGAAAATCAAATTGTCATGGCCGTTTTTTGTGCCTTTTTTTGCTTTGTCCGTAGGGCTTAAAATATATCAAACAGCGTTTTTCCCCGAGGGCGGAACCTTCCTCGGAATGAACATAAGCCGCCTGAATTACTTTATTGTGCTTTTGTCGGTGGCGCTGTTTTTGCTTATGGAGTTATTTAATAAGATAGATAAAACCACATCCGACGCGTACATATCCGCGCGCAGTATACCTGTGGGCGTTTTATCGCTGCTGTGCGCGGCGGCGGTGCTTGTCAACGCGGGCAGCGACGCTATAGGGATGATAAGCTCCGCGGATTATTCGGTGCTTTGGTTTGTAAACGATATTCTCGGAGTGCTTGCCGCAATCGGGTTTGTTGTCATTTCTGCCGCAATGTTCGGCGGCAGAAACAATTCGCGCGGAATTTCTTTTATTTACGCAATGCCCGCAATATGGGCGGCAAGCAAGCTGATTGCAATGTTCTCGGAATTTACAAGCCTTTCTGTGCGCTCTGTCGATATGACCGTAATCGTTGCCTATGTGTTCCTGACAATGTTCCTGTTCTATCAGGCGGTAACGCTTATTGCCCTTAAAGAAAAGGACGGAGTAAAAAAGAATTTCGTTTTCGGTTTGCCGGCGGTTTCCTTGCTGGCGGTTTGCTTAACATCGGCAGTAATCCGCTTGATGTACGGTCAAACAGCCCTAAGCCTTGAGTCGGTTGCTTTTCCCGCAGAGCTCTTTCTGCTTGCGCTGTATGTGCTTGTGTACCTTATCTCCATGAGCAGGCGGCTGATAACCGTTGAAGACGCGGCAAAGCTTGACAGCGAGGCAACCGACGCGCAGTACGATATATCCGAAGACGTCCGGCATGCGTACCGCGATATTGCCGACAATTTAGAGGCTGAGGAGGAAGAGGACAGCTCATTTACGGTTGCCGGAGCCAATGCCGGCGGAACGGACGCCGAAAAGAAGGCTGAAGCCGCGCCCGCCGAACCGCCGCAAAAAAGTCCGGCTTCCGGGAATGCTAACGAGTTTGACAAGGCAAAGCAAATGCTTGACCGGCTTATAGACGATTTTGAATGATAAAACGGGCGAAAATGTCCTGACGTCTTAATTTGGAGATAATTCGGAGAAAATATGAAAAAGACTCGAATTGCCGTTTTTACGGCGTTGCTGTTTATTTTCGCGGCGCTGTCCGCCCTGCCGGCGGCAGCGGACGCGGATGAATTTGAAATCAGCGGCGGAGTGCTTACAAGGTACAACGGAAGCTCGCTTACCGTCACAATCCCGGACGGAGTTAAAATAATAGGGGACGGAGCCTTTGCCGGCAGCAGCACGACTGTTACCGTCAATTTTCCGGACAGCGTTTACTCAATCGGGAACCGCGCTTTTTATGACTGCACTTCTCTGCAGAGCCTCAATAACACGGGCAATATAACCGAAATCGGCGCTTATGCTTTTAACAATACGGCTTATGTAAACTTTGCCTCAGCGGACTTTGTAACGGTGAACGGTATACTCATTGCCTACAAAGGAAGCGGGCAGCAGATTGAAATTCCCGCCGAAATCGTTTCGATAGCGCCCTATGCGTTTGCGCTTAACGATACGTTAACCTCGGTAAAAATCGGACAAACCGTCCGCAGCATCGGCGAGGGCGCGTTTTATGGGTGCGCCTCTCTTGCGCAGGTTACGGTTTCGGGCAAGGTTATGCAGATAGGCGCTCTTGCTTTTGAGGGAACGGAATGGCTTAATTCGCAAACCGAGGATTTTGTGATTCTCGGTCAGGGAATCCTGATTGCATATAACGGCGGCGGCGGCGACATAACATTGCCGCGCGGAGTTGAGCAGATAGGCGGCGGCGCGTTTTACGGCAATTCAACCGTCAGCGGAGTTACGGTGCAAAGCGGCTGTCTGACAGTGCAGATACGCGCTTTTGCAAACTGTGAAAATCTGCGCCGCGTCAAGCTGCCTTCTACCGTTATAGGCATTGATCCGCTCGCTTTTGAAAGCTCGCCCCTTGTTACCTTAGCCGCCGCCGACGGCAGCTTTGCACAGCAATTTGCCGATGAAAATTCAATCCCCTTTGAGCTGCTCGAAATTGCCGCGGATCTCGGCGATGTTAATAACGACGGCAAAATAGATTCTGTTGACGCAACCCTTATTCTGCAAAAATACGCGCAGCTTATCGACGAAAGTTGCGACGGATATTATAATTCGCTTGCCGATGTTGATTTCAGCGGTGAAGTTGACGCCGCCGACGCTACGCTTGTGCTTCAAATGTATGCCGGATTAATCGACGTTTTTTAAAACGGGCGAGATCCTATGGCGGCGGTATTTTTATTGGGAGCCGGGCTCCTATTTGCCGACACGGAGCCTGCGGCTGCCGAGGGCTTTCCGCCGGGCTGTTCGGCGCGGCAAAGCTGTTCTGACTTTTTCGGGGGCTGCTAAAGCCGCCGTAAAAATATAGGGAACGTAATCGGAACGTAATTTATGTAATAACGGCTTAAACGCAGACGTCCCCGCCTTTAAGGCGAGGACGTCTGCGTTTATGCTTATATTATATTTTTAACGGGAACGGTATAATATGTCAATCCGCAGCGACAAGGCGCTTCTGAACGGCGGTTGCGTCCTTGACGTTTATCGTAAGGTCGTTGTTGGCGTCGGAGAATATAAAGTCAAAATCCTCGGGCGTAAGCTTTACGCAGTGTTTAAGTATAGCGGTGACGTCGTTGCCGTCCACGGAGCCGTCGCAGTTCGCGTCGCCCAGCGCGGAGGTGACGTTTGCTTCAAACACTTCGACCTCGGCGGCGCTTATATACAAATTGCTGCCCGAGTCGGCAAGAGTCTCAAGCGCCCTGAACATTACCCTTTTCGCCTTTACGGGAGCAAAGGTAACCGTTTGCAGGGAATGGTCGGTTTCCATGTCGCAGGTGAAATCGGCGATGGCTACGGAGACCCAATCGTCGCCGGAAGCTTCTGTTGACACGAGAATTTCCGCCTTTGTTACTGTTCCGTTGTAGCTTGCGCTCTGCTTCGGCAGGTATGTAACCTTGGCGATTGTCTTCTCCTCGGGGAGGGTGATTATCATATGATTATCCGTATTTGTCGCAAAGTCCGGTTTTGTACCGCTTTCGCCCGCCCAAAGAGTATGCCAGTTTGTATTAGGGTCGCCGTCAACGGCTTTGCTCGCTTCCTCGCCGCTGTGCTCACTCGGAGCGCTCGCGGTAAGACCCGTCACGGAGGATAGCACCCCGTCCTTGAGGGTGAGCGCCTCGGACGCCATTTCAAGCGACTGTATAGCGGCGGCAATGTCGGCGGGCGCGGCGCCGGGGTCTGCAAGCACAGCCCTTGCGTTGGCAAGCCTTGTTCTGAACAGCGCGTATTCCTCGGGATTGTAATCCGCCGGAGCTTTGGTCATACCCTCGGCTACGGCATCCTCAAGCTGTTCTTTGGTTAAGTCGAGATCGAGAGGCTCTATAAATACCTGAGAGGCAGACGGCTCGCCGATTACAGCCGAATTTTCGGCGGCGGAAGAAAGCGTGAAATAGAAGAAGGTTTCATTGCCGCCTCTGTTTTCGTTGTAAATTGTTTTTACGGTGACCTCTTTTTCGGTTTCGCCTTTGGCAAAGCTGAGGGTTCCGTTCTGATATTCATACTGTACGTTCTGCTCGGCAGAGCCGGTTGCGGTAGCATAGTTTACATTTACCGCGGGCGCTTCCGAGGAAGCGTAACGGCGGACAACCTTAACCGTAACGTCGCTGTTGGCTACCGTCTTGTAGGAGGGCTCTTCGATCGACACCACTCCTCCGGCATTGCCGAAATAATATATGCCGTGAATGTCTATGGCGGTCTTTACAACGCCGCTCACGGTTTCGGCAACGGCGGTAAGCTTTACGGTATGCTCACCGTAATCAAGAGGGTCGGAAACATAGACGATCTTTTCAAGCGTTCTTTCGCCCTCGGCTACATTGAGGTCAACGTCGGCAATATCCTCGCCGTCAAGATTGACCCTCATAATGCAGTGGCCGGGATCGACTATCCCTTCGACGGCAAACTGCGAGCCTGTAAAGGTATAGGTCATAGTGCTGCCTGCGGCGGTTGACCACGCGTGGGGCTTTTCGCCCGCTGTGGAGGAGCTTTGCCAGCTTCCCGTTTTGACGGAAGAAGTATGCGCCGTATAATCGAAGTTTTCAAGATCTGTTATAAGCTGATCGCTGCTTCCGGAAGCCTCCGTTTCAAAGCCTTCCGCAAGCTTGAACACGCCTACGTTGCTGAGCATCGGAATGTCTGCGGCGGAATCCGTAATATTAACGCGGATAGCCGTTGCGGTAACTACAGACGAACGTACAAGGCGTTTAGCGCCGACGGTGGTACCCTCGCCGAAGGTCTTCCATTCGCCGGCTACGGTTTTATACTCAATGTTGAATTCCGAAATTCTTTGACCTAAAGCCGTGTATTCTTCAAGGGATACGCAGTCAAAGCTTTTCAGCTCGCCGAAATTTATTTCTATGCTGCCGGTTTTGCCGCTTGCCGGCGCCCAGTAGGTTTCGTCGTATTGCTGTCCGTCGGGGATAGAATCCAAAACATTCGAAGCCGAGTAGGCTATGTTATTGCCGTAAACGGAGCTTGCAGCCGCCGTAACGCCCTCTTCTTTTGTAAAGTCGGTTTCAAAGGAGCTTTGTATAGCCTGCCCAAACCAGACGAATCTCTCCAGCTGAGCCTCGTCAAGCGTACCGTCGGTATTCGGGGACATATTGAGCAGAAGCGTCGCGCCGTGACCCACGGAATCAAAGTATATCTGCGCAAGCTCGCTTTCCGACCTCAGCGAGCTTTGCTTGCTTGCCGACCAGAACCAGCCGTCTTCAAGAATTTTCGTGTCAACCTCGGGAACGCTCCACAGAGAGCCGCTGCTCTGCCCGACAATGGCGCCGTTATCGCGTGGATATACCGAGGTGTTTTCGTATCCGTAAGGGCCGCCGTTAAGCTTGCTCCAGGTGGTAGAGCTCGCATAGCCGTATTCGTTGCCTATCCAGTGAACGCCGCCGGCGTTTACATATTCGTCAAAAATTTTATCGTCTGTATTGTCAAGATACGAGCCGCCGTTATCTCCGGGCGCGTGAGTGCCGAAAACAAGGCATTCCGGGTTGTCGGCGCGTACAGTGGTGACAATACTTGCCCAGTCGTAATATTGAGGAGCCGCGCCGGTGCCGGTAGCGCCGTCCATCCATACCTCGACAAAGCGGCTTGTGCGGCGCTCGAGACTGTTGTTGCCGTATTTATATTGGGGTATTTTTTCGCCGTTTTCATCAAGAACGTAATCGCCGTTTTCATCGGTAACATAAAGAGTGTTGCCGTTTTCGTCGGTTTTGACCGAGTAAAGAATATCGTTTAACTGATCCAGATAGAAAGCGTTGTAAACGTTTTGATATGTAAGGTATTCGCCCGCGGCATTGGTATCTACCTGCTCGCCATTCCCCGCGGCAACGGTTTTATTAACCTTTTCTTCCATCCAGCCGTCGCTTGTTAAATAGCTGCCGAACACGCCTTCGTTCTGCAAATGGATGTCCCAGGGAGAAAGATATATTCCCATATCCATATTGTATTTGGTGCACGCGTCGGACAGTTCCTCAAGCAGATCCCTCTTGTAGGAAGACTGCATAACCGTATACGGCTCCAAGCCGTACTTCTCGTAAACATCGCTGCAATCCCACAGCGCAAAGCCGTCGTGGTGCTTGCAGGTAAGCAGTATTCTCGAAAAGCCCGCTTCCTTCATGGTTTTTACTATGGTGTCTGCGTCGAAGCTTTGATCTTCAGGCAGGCAGAACAGATCCTCGGGATCGGTGTCGCCGTAGCTTTCTCCCCATTCGATGCCCCAGTAGGTGTTCGGCCCGAAATGGCAGAAAGCCGCAAGCCCCTGCTGCTGATAGTAACGCTGCGCGTCGTTCGGCACAGCGCCCCAGGCTGCGGGAGCTTCAATCGCATTTGTTCCCAAATCGGAGTCGGTTTTATACCCGTCGGTAAATACGCCGTCTTCCGCAGCAAAAGCAACGGTTGCCGCAGAAAGAAGCATAGCCGCGCTTAAAAGCACAGAAACAATTTTTTTCATTTTGCAAAAGCCTCCTTTTTTATTAATCGGGATAATGACCGGGCAAAGCCCCTTATTGAATCCAATGCGCATCATCCCGAAGATATATTACTACAGTATCATTCTATCAAATTATCAGTCGGAATGCAATATTTTTTTAGTTTAATTGCATTACTTTGCTTAAAAATTTTGCCCGAAAATATTCGGCGTTCCGCGCAGGGTTAAATCGGGGCGGAGCTGCGGTCTTGAGGGCTTTATTCGAGTAAAAAAAGACGGAGCGCCGCACCGGCGCCCCGCGTTTCAAGCAGAAAATATGAATTATTATTTTGTATCAGCCCATTTGGGATAAGTCGGGAAGCCCGGCAAAGCCTTTTTCAAGATCCTCGTCGGTCGGGATGTAATCGGTCATTGTGCCGTTATTGTATTGCTCGTAGGCAACCATATCAAAATAGCCGGTACCGGTAAGACCGAAGAGGATGGTCTTTTCTTCTCCCGTTTCCTTGCATTTGAGCGCTTCGTCAATAGCAACGCGGATAGCATGACTGCTTTCGGGCGCGGGAAGAATGCCCTCGACCCTGGCAAACTGCTCCGCCGCCTCGAATACGGCGGTTTGCTCAACGCTTACAGCCTCTATGAGCTTATCGTCATAAAGCTGAGAAAGTATGGAGCTCATGCCATGGTAACGCAGACCTCCGGCATGGTTTGGCGACGGAATAAAGCCGCAGCCGAGCGTGTACATCTTAGCAAGCGGGCAGACCTTGCCGGTGTCGCAGAAATCATATGCGAATTTGCCGCGCGTAAAGCTTGGGCAGGAAGCGGGCTCAACGGCAATTATGCGGTAATCCTTTTCGCCGCGCAGCTTTTCACCCATAAACGGGGAGATAAGTCCGCCGAGGTTCGAGCCGCCGCCGGCGCAGCCGATGATAATGTCGGGCGTTACTCCGTATTTATCGAGCGCCGCCTTTGATTCAAGCCCGATTACGGATTGATGCAAAAGCACCTGATTAAGCACGGAGCCGAGAACATAGCGGTAGCCGTCGGTGCTTGTGGCAGCCTCGACAGCTTCCGAAATAGCGCAGCCCAAGCTCCCGGTTGTGCCGGGATGCTCGGCAAGAATCTTTTTGCCAACGTTTGTCGTTGTTGAGGGCGAGGGTGTAACGCTTGCGCCGTAGGTGCGCATTACCTCGCGGCGGAAGGGCTTTTGCTCGTAAGAAACCTTAACCATAAACACCTTGCAGTCAAGGCCAAAATAAGAGCATGCCATCGAAAGCGCCGTGCCCCACTGACCCGCGCCGGTTTCGGTTGTAACGCCCTTAAGACCCTGCTTTTTGGCGTAATATGCCTGTGCAATCGCGCTGTTGAGCTTATGGCTGCCGGAGGTGTTGTTACCCTCAAATTTATAATAGATCTTTGCGGGAGTACCGAGCGCTTTTTCAAGAAAATAAGCGCGAATCATCGGGGAAGGGCGGTACATCTTGTAGAATGTGAGAATTTCCTCCGGAATGTCGATATATGCCGTGTCGTTGTCAAGCTCCTGCTTTGCAAGCTCGGTGCAGAAAACCGGCGAAAGTTCCTCAACCGTCATAGGCTTGAGAGTTCCCGGGTTGAGCAGAGGGGCGGGTTTGTTTTTCATATCCGCCCGAACGTTATACCATTGGCGGGGAAGCTCCTTTTCATCAAGATAAATTTTGTAAGGTATTTTCTCGTTCATTTTGCATTGTCCTTTCTGTGATAGTATTTTAAAACAAAAAACTCCCGTCCTAATAAATAGGACAGGAGAAATCCTGCGGTGCCACCTATATTCGCCCGCTGTGCGGACGCACTCGTGTATATTTATATACAAACAAAATACATATTTAATATACATGCCGATATAACGGTCGGATACCGTCGCCCCTACGCTGCAAAACGCCTTCGGTTTGCCCTCACAAGTCCATTCGCCCTTTGCCGGCGCCGCATTCCCAGCTGCTGCGGCTCTCTGCGCCCGGTTTTACAAAAGCTACTTCTCTTGTTCTGCGGTTATCAATATTATGCAGTAATAATAACACGGCGCAAATTATTTGTCAACGGGTTTTGTAAATTTTTATGGGCGGGATTCCGCACGCTTCTGCGGCCAATGCCTCGATTATTGTATAAATATTTTACATAAAATAAGTATAAAAAAGAACAGTACACAGGCAGCCTATCGCCGCCGCCGCGCCCGTTCTGAGCGCCCGGGCAACAATCGCTCTTCGCTTTTTTATGCAGGAGGGGGCTTTCATGCTTTTTAAAAGACGTTTTGCCTCTCTTTCCAGAACAGCGCGCTGAGCCGAGGCGTATTCCGGCCTTACAACCAGAAGAGCGCGCTCGTAATAGACGCTGCCGGTCTCGGTGATTTCTATAATTTGGCGGTTAACTCCCTTTATCATAAGCGCTCTGCTCCTTTTGCCGATATTTTCCGCAACCTTATCCTTGACATTTCAATGTTTTTTTATTCCGAATTTTATTATTATTTGGGCGCGGAGGCGCAAAAATTTAACCCGGAGCAAAGCAAGGCGCGGGCAGAGCTGTTCTTAGGACGGAAAGCGGGGGCGCAAAAGCACGGAAGGGTATAAATCCGTTAAATTCTCTCAAATACCATTGTGGCCTGTATTCTGTCGCCGCCCAGCATACCCTTGCTGCCGCCGTTAGAGGTGACTATCGTATGCAAACGGTATCCCTTGGAGGCCTGGTCGTTTATAACGTTCTCCAAATCTGTCAGATTGCCGGAGCCGGTGCCCAAAAACTTTTCTTTCAGAGTAACCTGCAAAACAACATACTGTAAATTTCGACCGGATGCGGTTGAAAATGTAGAGCTGTCTGAGTAATTTACCATTTTATTTTCCTCCTAATAGCAGCTTGCCTTTAAGGCGGCTGAGTCGCCGGGCGGCACAGTGATTTACTAAAGCAAATTGCGGCAAGCCTTTTCAGCTTGCCGCAATATGGTCCGAGTGACAGGAGTCGAACCTGCGGCCTCTTGAACCCCATTCAAGCGCGCTACCAAACTGCGCTACACCCGGAAAAAATGCCTGTAAACCGTTCCCGGCTAAGACACTCAAGTATTATATCACAGCCG
>CAZXCG010000035.1:0-9999 GCA_964639205.1 uncultured Eubacteriales bacterium | reverse complement strand
AAAAGCCGAGGGCGGTTTTTAAATTAATCAAATAATAAAATTTTTAAGCAAAAAATCTTTTCAGCTCTTCAACCTTGTCCGTGCGTTCCCACGCAACGTTTAAATCCTCCCTGCCCATATGACCGTACGCGGCGAGCGGGCGGTATTTTGTGGTTTTGAGCTGCAAAGCGTCTATGATAGCGTTTGGGCGGCAGTCAAATATGCTGTGTACGGCGCTCGACAGTTCTTTGTCGGAATATTTCGATGTGCCGAAGCTGTCCACTAAAATTGAAACCGGGTTAGCCACGCCTATGGCGTAAGCAAGCTGTACCTCGCATTTTTCGGCAAGCTCGGCGGCCACTATATTTTTTGCAATGTAGCGCGCATAATAAGCGGCGCTGCGGTCAACCTTTGTGGGGTCTTTGCCGGAAAAGGAACCGCCACCGTGCCTGGAATATCCACCGTATGTATCAACAATTATTTTTCTTCCGGTAAGTCCGCTGTCGCCCGCCGGACCGCCTATAACGAATCTTCCCGTTGGGTTTACAAAAATTTTCGTTTTTTCGTCGATGAATTCCGCCGGAATAATAGGCTCGATAACATACTTTATTATATCCTTGCGTATTTTCTCAAGAGACGTATCCTCGCTGTGCTGAGCGGAAATAACAATCGCGTCCACTCTTTTTATTTTATTTCCGTTATATTCAACGGTGACCTGAGTTTTGCCGTCCGGGCGCAGATACGGCAGCGTACCGTCCTTTCTTACCTGCGCAAGCTTTTTTGCAAGCTTGTGAGAAAGCAGAATTGCCATGGGCATAAGCTCCGGCGTTTCATTGCAGGCAAAACCGAACATCATACCCTGATCTCCGGCGCCGATTTGATTGCCGGCGTCGTTTTCGCCGTCTTTAAGCTCCAACGAGGCGTTAACTCCCATAGCAATATCGGGCGACTGAGAGTCAATGCTTGTAAGCACGGCGCAGGTATTGCCGTTAAAGCCGCAGTCCGGAGAATTATAGCCCACATCGTTTATAACCCCTCTGGCAATTGCATTTATATCCGCATAGCCGTCCGTGGTTATTTCGCCCATAACGTGAATCATTCCTGTGGTTGCCGTAACCTCACAGGCAACATGGGCGTTTTTGTCCTGTTCGAGAATAGCGTCCAAAACAGCGTCCGCAATCTGGTCGCAGAGCTTGTCCGGGTGTCCCTCGGTAACGGATTCCGAGGTAAACAAATACTTGTTTTCTGCCATTTTAAATTCCTTTCATAATTATAACTTGGTTCTTGATTCAATAAGGGGCTTTGCCCCGTCATTCAGCGTGACAAAGGGCAGAGTTAGCTGCCTGAGAAATCAATGGGATTGTATACCCATTGATTCCGAAAATGGAACCCGCCGCCTAAGAGGCGGGGAACATCTTTGCCTAAGTTATATTTATTTATTTTACCAAAAATAATGCCGCCGTGCTGACCCGAACGGTGGCATAAAAGCACTCATCTTTCGGTATTACCGCAGGATTTGGCACCTTGCGCTTGCAGGTTGCCGGACTTCACAGGGCCTGTCCCCTCAGTCGCTCTTGATAAGCAGTGATTGATTCTAAACTGACTGTAATTATATAGCTATATATGCTCTTTGTCAAGTCAGAGGTTTAAATTCTTCCGGTTTTCAGCGCAAGCTCGTAAAGGCGCTTGGCAAGCGCTTTGGAGTATATTTTTTTATCCGCGCGCCAGGTCCAGTTACCGCCGAGGGTAGACGGGGTGTTCATGCGTGCCTCGGAACCGAGCGATAAAACATCCTGCATCTGGACAATAGCGTAATCCGCCGGGGAAGAATAGGCGGCTTTAATAAGTCCCCAAGACATATTTGAGCCCGAACGTATTTTGCAATATGTACGCACGTATTTTTCGGCGCTTTCCGGCAAGGACTGCGCCCAGCCGATTACCGTGTCGTTGTCGTGAGTTCCGGTGTAGACGACGCAGTTCGAGTTTTTGTAATTGCCCGGAAGATACGGATTCTCCGGGTTGCCGTCGAAAGCGAATTCAAGCACCTTCATACCCGGATATTTGCTGTCTGCAAGAAGCTGCATAACGGAGCCGGTCATATGACCCAGATCCTCGGCAATTATGGGCGGGTTTCCCAGTGCCTTTTTCATTTTTTTGAAAAATTCGATTCCCGGACCCTTTTTCCAGCTCCCGTTTACGGCGTTTTCCGCCGGATAAGGAATCGAATAATATTCGTCAAAGCCGCGGAAATGGTCAATCCGCGTAATATCATACAGGCGGGAGGCGGCGCGAATCCGCGAAAACCACCATTTGTAGTTTGTCTGCTCCAAATAATCCCAATTGTAAAGCGGGTTGCCCCATAGCTGTCCGGTCGGAGAAAAATAGTCCGGAGGACACCCGGCAACAGCGGTCGGAAAACCTTTTTCATCAAGCTGAAAAATTTCCGGGTGCGCCCAAGCGTCGGCGCTGTCCATAGCAGCGTAAATCGGCATATCTCCTATTATTTTAATTCCCAAGCCGTTTACATATCCCCTGAAGCTTTCCCATTGCTCGTAAAATTTGAACTGCACAAATTTCCAGAAGCCTATTTCATTTGCAAGCTTTTTTTCATATTCGGCAACCGCGTCGCTGCGGTGCAGGCGAATCCCCTCGTCGCCCCATTGATTCCACGCGGTCATACCGAAGCTTTCCTTTACTGCCATAAAAAGAGCGTAGTTTTTAAGCCACCGCGCGTTGCTGCGGCAAAAGGCGGTGTATTTGCTGTTCGGCAGAGTAACCAAAAAACGTTCATAGGCTTTTTTAAGAAGAGTAAAGCGCGAATTGTAGAGCTTTTCGTAATTTATTTTTCCTCCGCCGCCACAGTCAGTTTCGGAAATTTGGCTTTTTTCAAGCAGACCCTCGGAGCAGAGTTTTTCAAGATCAATAAAATACGGATTCCCCGCGAAGCTTGAAAAGGACTGGTACGGCGAGTCGCCGTAGCTTGTGGGACCCACAGGAAGTATTTGCCAGTATTTTTGCCCGGCGCTTTTTAAAAAGTCCGCAAAGCGCATGGCCTCTTTTCCGATTGAGCCGATTCCGTACGGCGACGGCAAAGAGAAAATCGGCATTAAAATTCCGGCGGCTCTTTCCATATTGATGTTTCCTCCCGTTTACTGTATTTGTTCCAAAGCCAAAAGCAGGGCTGCTTTCGCGGCAAGCTCGCGTATTGCGCCACGGTCGTTGAAGCGGCTTTCGTTAAAAGACCAGCGCGTCGCGAAAGAACCGCTTACGGTGCTTATGCCTATATACACAAGCCCAACCGGTTTTTCTGCGGAGCCGCCGTCAGGGCCCGCGATTCCGGTTGTCGAAATTCCAATGTCAGCTTCGGCAAGCTCCCGCACGCCCGCGGCCATTTGCAAGGCGGTTTGCGCGGAGACCGCGCCGTGCTTTTTAAGCGTTCTTTTGTCAACGCGCAGAAGCGTGCTTTTAATTTCGTTTGAATAAGAGCATATTCCGCAGTCAAAAACGGCGGAGGCTCCGGCAACATCGGTGATTTTTTTTGAAATCAACCCTCCGGTGCAGCTTTCGGCGGTTGCGATTTTTATCTTTTTTTCCAAGCATCCTTTTACAAGCACAGTCGGTAAATCATTTTGCAAGACCGAATATTTCGCAGAAATAACAGTCAAGTCCTTTTCGTTCATAAAATCACCCTAACTATTTTATCAGAATTTGGCTGTATATACAACATTTATTTTTTTATTTTCCGCTGTTTGAAAGCAAAATAAACTCTAAGCATTACAAATCCAAGCGAAATAACTTTAAAATCCCGAGGAGTCGGCGTCACGGCTCAAGCAAGCTTGGCGGAGCACTGCTCCGGTTTAAATTTTTTGCGGAAAATCCCAAAATATTTTAAAATTTCAGTTGACAAACTGCTTTTGTTTATGGTAATATCTAAAATTGACGAGCAATAGAATCTTTGCATTTTGAATGTAAAAAACACATCCAAAAAGCTGAAAGATAATATGTTGCCGCGCTGAAACGGGATATTAACACAATATGCCGTAAGCAAAGTATTTTTGGTTGTTAATCAGGCAATACTGTTGAGTAAGGTCTGTTAACATAAATTGTAAAATTTGCTGAAAGGAGGAAAATTATGCCAACCTTTAACCAATTGGTACGCAAGGGAAGAGAAGTTTCCGAGAAAAAGGCAAAGGCTCCTGCGCTTTTAAAGGGCTGGAACTCGAAGAAACGCCGCGCTATTGATCAAAACTCTCCGCAAAAAAGAGGCGTTTGTACAGCCGTTAAGACCGCAACCCCCAAAAAGCCTAATTCCGCTCTGAGAAAGATTGCCAGAGTAAGGCTTTCTAACGGCATTGAGGTCAGTTCTTATATTCCCGGCGTAGGCCATAACCTGCAGGAACACAGCGTTGTTCTTATTCGCGGCGGTCGTGTTAAGGATCTCCCCGGCGTTCGTTACCACATCATCCGCGGAACACTTGACGCTCAGGGCGTTGCAAAGCGTATGCAGGCGCGTTCAAAGTACGGCGCTAAGCGCCCGAAAGCAGGTAAATAAGGAACTGACATAATTCCCGCCGACGAATTTTAAATTTCGTTATTGTAATTGCTTACAGCCGATATAAATTTTAACTCAAAGCAAAGTCCGACGCAGGCTCGCCCGGCGCAGGCTGCAAAGAGGTTGGATCGCCTCCCGGCGATTCAAATAAAGGTATATTGAGCTTAAGGCATACGGGAGTTTGTCGCTTTCGAGTACCTATGATATCTCTTATATTGTGAAGGAGGGAAGTAAAGTGCCAAGAAGAGGCTCAATTGCAAAACGTGATGTTTTGCCCGATCCGGTTTATAACTCAAAATTAGTTACACGTCTTATCAACAATATCATGCTCGACGGTAAGAAGGGCGTTGCCCAGAAGATCGTTTACGGTGCGTTTGATATTATTGCCGACAAAACGGGTAAGAATCCGCTGGAGGTTTTTGAACAGGCTATGGAAAACGTAATGCCGGTTCTTGAGGTTAAGGCTCGCCGTGTGGGCGGCGCTACCTATCAGGTTCCTTTGGAAGTTCGCCCCGAAAGAAGACAGACCCTTGGTTTGCGCTGGGTGACCAAATATTCAAGATTACGCGGCGAAAAAACCATGAAAGAAAAACTTGCCGGTGAAATCCTCGATGCTGTCAACGGTGCCGGAGGCGCGGCTAAAAAGCGTGACGACACTCATAAGATGGCAGAAGCAAACAAGGCTTTCGCACATTACAGATGGTAATCGTTTTTTTGCGAAGCTCTGCGTTTGCTGCAATGTCCGGCTGATATTTGATTTTTAATATCTAACCTATTAAATATCGGAGAAATAATCCGGGCAAAAATCAATTAAGGAGGATTTATGGGTAGACAGGTTTCTCTTGAAATGACAAGAAATATCGGTATTATGGCTCATATCGACGCCGGTAAAACCACAACAACGGAGCGTATTCTGTTCTATACGGGTATTAACCATAAAATCGGCGAAACCCACGACGGAAGCGCCACTATGGACTGGATGGCTCAGGAGCAGGAAAGAGGTATTACCATCACCTCCGCCGCTACTACCTGTTTTTGGAAAGACCATAGAATCAATATTATCGACACTCCCGGTCACGTTGACTTTACGGTAGAGGTTGAGCGTTCGCTTCGCGTGCTCGACGGCTCCGTAACCGTAATGTGCGCAAAGGGCGGCGTTGAACCTCAGTCTGAAACCGTATGGCGCCAGGCTGACAATTACGGCGTTCCGAGAATGATCTATGTAAATAAAATGGATATTATGGGCGCGGATTTCTTCCGTGTTCTCCAAATGATTAAAGACAGACTCAAGTGCAACGCCGTTGCAATTCAGCTGCCTATAGGCGCTGAAGATACCTTTAAGGGGATTATCGACCTCATTACGATGAAGGCCGAGGTTTATTACGACGACCTCGGAAAAGACATACGCATTGAGGATATACCCGAGGATATGCAAAGTCTTGCTCAGGAATACCGCGAAAAGCTGATTGAAGCTGTCGCCGAGCAGGACGAAAGCCTTATGGAAAAATACTTCAACGGAGAGGAGCTTACCGTTGAAGAAATTAAAAGAACCATCCGCTCGGCTACCATTGCAAACAAGATGGTTGCCGTTACCTGCGGTACTTCCTACCGCAATAAGGGCGTTCAAATGCTGCTTGACGCAATTGTAGATTATATGCCGGCTCCGACGGACGTCCCCGCAATCAAAGGCGTTAATCCCGACACAGACGAAGAAACTGACCGTCACGCAAGCGACGACGAGCCTTTTTCAGCTCTTGCGTTTAAAATTGCTACCGACCCGTTCGTCGGCAAGCTGTGCTTTTTCCGCGTTTACTCGGGTATTGTAAACGCAGGACAAACTGTTTACAACTCAACCAAGGGCAACAACGAGCGTATGGGGCGTTTGCTGCAAATGCACGCCAATTCCAGAAAAGACATTGAAACCTGCTACGCAGGCGACATTGCTGCTGCCGTAGGTCTTAAAAATACCACCACCGGCGATACTCTCTGTGACGAAAAGCACCCGGTAATCCTTGAGTCGATGGAATTCCCGGATCCGGTTATCCGCGTAGCTATAGAACCCAAGACCAAAGCCGGTCAGGAAAAGATGGGTATTGCTCTTGCAAAGCTTGCAGAGGAAGACCCCACCTTTAAAGCCTATACTGACGAGGAAACAGGTCAAACTATTATTGCGGGTATGGGTGAGCTTCACCTTGAAATTATCGTAGACAGACTTCTGCGTGAATTTAAGGTCGAGGCAAACATCGGTAAGCCGCAGGTTGCATATAAAGAAACCATACGCGCCGAGGCGGACGTCGAGCAGAAATATGCAAGGCAGTCCGGCGGTAAAGGTCAGTACGGTCACGTTAAAATTAAAGTTTTCCCCAACTCGGGAAAAGGCTACGAGTTTGTTAACTCTGTTGTCGGCGGTGCAATTCCGAAAGAATATATTCCCGCAGTTGACGCCGGTATCCAGGGTGCGATGCTTTCGGGCGTGCTTGCAGGCTACAATGTTGTAGACGTTAAGGTGGAGCTCTACGACGGTTCGTACCACGAGGTCGACTCTTCGGAAATGGCGTTTAAGATTGCAGGCTCTATGGCATTCAAAGACGCTATGAGAAAGGCGGATCCCGTTCTGCTTGAACCCATTATGAAGGTTTCGGTAATTGTTCCCGAAGAATATATGGGTGATGTTATCGGCGATCTTAACTCGCGCCGCGGTATGATTCAGGGTATGGAAGCCGAAAACGGAGCCCAGAGGATTAACGCAATGGTTCCTCTTTCGGAAATGTTCGGCTACGCTACGGATATGCGCTCCAAAACACAGGGGCGCGGTCAGTATGTAATGGAACCGAGCCACTATGATCAGGTGCCTAAGAATATTGCCGAAAAGATAGTGAGCGCACGCTCTAAGAAGGGCTGATTTAAAAACACGCTTTTGTGTGTAAAAAGCCTGTTTTATCAAGTTTTTTTTGAAAAACTATTGCAATTTCGGCTTAGAATTGTTATTATAGTTATAATTAAGTAATGACCCTCATATGAGGTACTTTACAATTAAAAGGAGGAAAATCCCCATGGCAAGAGAAAAGTTTGAAAGAACTAAACCCCATGTCAACATCGGCACAATCGGCCACGTTGATCATGGTAAAACTACTTTAACCGCTGCTATCACAAAGGTGCTTAACCTTAACGGCGAAGCTGAATTTGTTGATTACGCTAACATCGATAAGGCTCCGGAGGAAAGAGAGCGCGGTATTACAATCAATACCGCCCACGTTGAGTATCAGACGGCGAGCCGCCACTATGCTCACGTTGACTGCCCCGGTCACGCCGACTATGTTAAAAATATGATCACCGGTGCTGCTCAGATGGACGGCGCTATCCTCGTTGTTTCCGCCGCAGACGGTCCTATGCCTCAGACAAGAGAGCACATTCTCCTCTCGCGTCAGGTTGGCGTTCCTTACATTGTAGTATTTATGAACAAGACCGACCAAGTTGACGATCCCGAGCTTCTTGAGCTCGTAGAGATGGAAATTCGTGAGCTTCTTGATGAGTATGAGTTCCCGGGCGATGATACTCCCATTATTAAGGGCTCCGCTTACCTTGCTCTTACAAGCGATTCAAAGGATCCCGGTGCTCCCGAATATGCATGCATTCACGAGCTTATGGAAGCTGTAGATACATGGATTCCGACCCCCGAGCGTAAAGCCGATCAGCCTTTCCTTATGCCTGTTGAGGACGTATTTACAATTACAGGCCGCGGCACGGTTGCAACCGGCAGAGTTGAGAGAGGTCAGATCAAGGTTTCCGAAGAGGTTGAAATTGTCGGTCTTACCGATGAAAAGAGAAAAGTTGTTGTTACCGGTCTTGAAATGTTCAGAAAGTCCCTCGACTATGCTGAGGCCGGCGATAACATAGGCGTTCTCCTCCGCGGCGTTCAGCGTAACGAAATCGAGCGCGGACAGGTGCTTGCAAAGCCCGGCACAATTCATCCGCACACAAAGTTCCGCGGTCAGGTTTATGTACTGACTAAGGACGAGGGCGGTCGTCATACCCCGTTCTTCAATAATTACCGTCCGCAGTTCTATTTCAGAACAACAGACGTTACCGGCACAATTTCTCTTCCCGAAGGCACAGAAATGTGTATGCCCGGCGACAACGTAGAAATGGATGTTGAGCTTATCACTCCTATCGCTATTGAGACCGGTCTCCGTTTTGCTATCCGTGAGGGCGGCAGAACAGTTGGTTCCGGGGCTGTTATCGCTGTAAGCGACTGATTATTTGATTAAAAGCTTTAATCGCAATTTTTCCGTCGGTTTGTTTTTCAAACCGACGGTTTTGCTTTTTAAAAGGCAGCCTTAAATAGGCAAACTAAGCCTTGCTCCCGTGTCGGGGAAAGGGAAACGCTTAAAATTTAATTTTTCGGACTTGCAAAATTTGCCCGCAATCTTCATAGCTTTTACAGAAGAGGGGGTTTAATTATGCTTGAATTATTCAGCTTTGCGGCGCAGTATCTCTATCTTTTTGTGCTGCATATCTGTTCAAACGGAACTTTCCCAAAACCGCTTTCAAAAAAGGAAGAGCAGGAGTATCTGCAAAAAGCGGCGGCGGGCGACATTAACGCTCGCAACGTCTTGGTGGAGCACAATTTAAGGTTAGTTGCTCATATAATAAAAAAATACTACGGTGTGCAAAATAACAGTCAAGACGACCTTGTTTCTATCGGTACGATAGGTCTCATAAAGGCGATAAATACCTTTGATCCGGAAAAGAAGATAAAGCTTTCCAGCTATGCTTCCAGATGTATTGAAAACGAAATTCTTATGTATTTTCGCAATTCCCGAAAAACCGCGGGCGACGTGTCTCTTAATGAAGCAATAGATACGGATAAGGACGGCAATACGCTGACTTTGATGGATATTATTTCCTGCGAGGATAATATCATTGACGATATTGACAAAAAAATGAAGTGCGCCAAGCTCGGAGGTTATATAAACGAGGTTTTAAACAGCAGAGAAAAGGAGATAATTATTTTGCGCTACGGGCTCAACGGCGCAGAACCCCTGACCCAGCGTGAAATAGCGCAAAGGTTAAATATTTCCCGTTCTTATGTTTCAAGAATAGAGAAAAAGGCGCTGCAACTTTTAAGAAAGCGTTTTGAGTCGGCAGACGTAATAAAAAAAGCTTTCTGAATGCCGCGCCGAATTTCCCCTTTTAAACATAATTTCACGTAAAACACTTGAAAATACTTATTAATATGATATAATTATACAAATAAATCTTTTATGGTAAATTCAGCCTATGCGGTTTTGCCCTCTCCCTGCCTTCTGCAAAAGCGCGGGGGGGGGGTTCTGTTTTATGTTCACAAAACATCTTGTTTAATAATTTCCGGGGTTATGCCGCCACGAACAACGGTAACTTAAATGCCCTAATAAACATAAAGCGGGAATAATACGGTTTATTTTATGCTAAAAAAATTAAGGAGAGAT
>CAZXCG010000034.1:0-11772 GCA_964639205.1 uncultured Eubacteriales bacterium | reverse complement strand
GAAAGATGAATATTAGTATAACTTGTGAAAAGATATTCCCTGTACCTTGCCGACGGAATTTGAACCCTTGCGGCGTAGGCGCAGCTTGCAAGAAGTTGGCAGTATAGCGGACGGCGTTATGCCCGCGTTTACAAGGGCATAGCCAAAACAAGCGTGACTTTTTGCAAAAGAGGAGGAGCAAGGAAGCGGGCGGATGGCTTATTTTCTGCCATAGGCAAAAAAATAAGCCGGAGCAAAGCGAACTTTGCTCCGACGTGGTTGCGGGAGGAGGACTTGAACCTCCGACCTCCGGGTTATGAGCCCGACGAGCTGACCAACTGCTCTACCCCGCGATATAAAACACGCGCCTTATTCATGAGCGTATTGATATTATATCACCCGATATATCTTTTGTCAAGGGATTTTTCCGTTTACTTTTAGAATTTTGTGTAACGCGGTTCATTGTAAAATATCCGCGAAAATTTTAAAATTAGCAAAAAATATATTTCAAACGGAAAGCGGGCTCAAAATCCGTACTAAATGACGGAAATTCGCATTTCGGCTAAATTGGCAAATTCTCGGGTTTTCCCGGCTGTTGTGCAATTTGTTCATTTTATAAGCGAAAATAACCGTTTTTTTGAGGGTGACGCCAGCGTTATGCCCAAAAAATAAACTTGACAAACTCAAGAGAATCAATATAATGGGGGTGTCGGCAAAAAAAGACAGCCGACACGGCAGCAACACACAATTTCATTTTACCGTAAAAGCTGCCGGACAAAATAATGGTATTACAGTAAAGGAGGAGCAAAAATGTCAACAACACTTTCGTCACCTGTAATCACACTTCATAATGTGAACGTGTCGGAATTCCTCTCCGTGCTTGACTCTTGCAAGGGTAATGTTTATCTTATTACTCGCGAGGGCGACCATTTGAATCTTAAAAGCAGGCTCTGTCAGCTTGTTGGTTTAACCCAGCTTATTGACGGCGGCAACATTGGCGAAGCCTATATCGTTTGCGAAAAAAAAGAGGACGAATCCAGACTTTTCAGATTCAATCTGCTCGGTGATCTCGGCGATGCAAAGAGAGCATGATTCCGATTTTGCAAACGCCCTTAAATCGCTTTCTACTATTTTCATACTATGTTTCACATTAGATTAATCCTGTTCGGCAGAACCGCTTGCAAACCGCAAGCGGTTTTGTCGTTTTCGGATTCCGGCAAAAAAAGGCGGGCACGTTTTAGTCTGCACCCCCGTCTTTTCGGTTTCCGGTCTTTAAGGAAGGAGCTTTGCGCTGTAATTTGTTGACAAAACAGCAAAAAAATGCCATAATATATTTCAGTGCTGCATTAATATATATACCATTTAAATGTAAAAAGGAGAGTTTTTAATGCCGAAAGAGCTTGCCAAATCTTATAATCCTTCAGAGGTTGAAGATAGAATTTACGATTTCTGGCTTAAGGGCAATTACTTCCATGCAGAGGTTGACCCCGAAAAAAAGCCTTACACCATTGTAATGCCGCCGCCTAACATAACCGGTCAGCTTCACATGGGGCATGCGCTTGACGAAACCTTGCAGGACATACTCATACGTTTCCGCCGGATGCAGGGCTGCTCCGCGCTTTGGCTGCCCGGTACCGACCACGCCTCAATTGCCACCGAAGCGAAAATAGTGGAAGCTATGCGCAAAGAAGGCATAACAAAAGAGGAACTCGGCAGAGAAAAATTTTTGGAACGCGCCTGGGAATGGAAGCGCGTTTACGGCGGAAGAATTTCAGACCAGCTCAAAAAGCTCGGCTCGAGCTGCGACTGGGAGCGCGAGCGCTTTACTATGGACGAGGGCTGTTCCGAAGCGGTTAAAGAGGTGTTTGTAAAGCTATACGAAAAGGGGCTTATATACCGCGGGGAACGAATTATAAACTGGTGTCCGCACTGCCGCACGTCAATTTCGGATGCTGAGGTGGACTACTCCGAGCAGGCAGGGCATTTTTGGCATTTGCGCTACCCTCTGTCCGACGGCAGCGGCGAGGTTGTGCTTGCCACCACCCGCCCCGAAACTCTCCTCGGCGACACAGCCGTTGCTGTTAACCCGGATGACGAGCGCTACCGTAAAATGGTGGGGAAAACCCTTGTTCTTCCGCTTGTGGGCAGAATAATCCCCATCGTTGCAGACAGCTACGTTGACCCGCAATTCGGCACGGGAGTTGTTAAAATTACACCCGCGCACGACCCCAACGACTTTGAGGTAGGTCTGCGCCACAATTTACCCGTTATTAATGTTATGGACGACTCCGCCCATATGAATGAAAACGCGGGCAAATACAGGGGAATGGATCGATATGAGTGCCGTAAAGCCATTGTTGAGGATTTGGAGAAGGGCGGATTCCTTGTAAAGGTCGAAGCACACAACCACAACGTCGGCGCGTGCTACCGCTGCAAAACCACCGTCGAGCCGCGCGTTTCAAAGCAGTGGTTCGTTAAAATGAAGCCGCTTGCCCGCCCTGCAATAGAATGTGTAAAAAACGGAAGTGTAAAATTTGTTCCGGAGCGTTTTGAAAAAGTCTATTTTCATTGGATGGAAAACATTAAGGACTGGTGCATTTCGCGCCAGCTTTGGTGGGGGCACCGGATTCCCGCCTGGTATTGCCCGGACTGCGGAGAAATAACGGTTTCCAAAACGGAGGTTCACGCCTGCCCCAAATGCGGCGGCAAAAAGGTTTATCAGGACGAAGACACTCTCGACACCTGGTTCAGCTCGGCGCTGTGGCCGTTTTCAACTCTCGGCTGGCCGGAAAAAACGCCCGAGCTTGACTACTTCTACCCCACAAGCACACTGGTAACAGGCTATGACATAATATTTTTCTGGGTTGCCAGAATGATTTTCTCCGCCTGCGAGCAAACCGGCAAGCCTCCCTTCGGCACTGTGTTTATCCACGGCATTGTACGCGATGAAAACGGCGTGAAAATGTCCAAATCCTTGGGCAACGGGATTGACCCTTTAAAGATTATAGAACAATACGGGGCAGACGCCCTGCGCCTTTTCCTTGCAACCGGAAACTCGCCCGGGAATGATATGCGCTTTTCGGAAAAGCGCGTTGAGGCCTGCCGCAATTTTGCCAACAAGCTGTGGAATGCAAGCCGTTTTGTGCATATGAATATAGACGGCTTCGACGTTAAAAACGAACTCCCCGGCGAGCTTGCCGCAGAGGATAAATGGATAATCTCGACCTTTAACACGGTTGCCGGCGAAGTAACAGAAAATCTCGAAAAATTCGAGCTTGGCATTGCCGTACAAAAAATTTACGATTTTATATGGGACTGTTACTGCGACTGGTACATCGAGCTTACGAAATCCAGACTGCAAAGCGGCGGAGAAACCGCGCAAAACGCACGGCAGGTGCTTGTGTTTGTACTCGACGCAATGCTGCGTCTGCTGCATCCGTTTATGCCGTTTATCACAGAGGAAATCTGGCAGACAATTCCCCACAACGGCGAAACGATAATGCTTGCAAAATATCCCGAATACAGCGCACGGTACGAATACCCGCAGGCCTGCGCCGAAATGCAGAAAATTATGGAGGCTATCCGCGCGATCCGCAACCGCAGGCAGGAAATGAACGTCCCGCCCTCAAAAAAAGCAAGGGTCTGCATTGCAACCGCAATCCCCGAGGTTTTTAAATCCGGCGAGCAGTTTATTTGCAGGCTTGCGGGCGCAAGCGAGGTTCAGATCGCGCCCTCCTTTGAAATTGAAGGAGCGGTAACGGTTGTAACCGCCGACGCAAAAATTTATATACCGTTAAGCGAGCTTGTAGACAAAAGCTCCGAGCTTGAAAGGCTCGGCAAAGAGCTTGCCTCGGTTCAAAAAAGGCTTGCTCAGTCGCAAAGCAAGCTTGACAACCCGGGCTTTATTTCAAAAGCTCCCGAAAAGGTTGTGCAAAACGTGCGCGCTCAGGCAGCTAAGGAAAGGGAAAAAATCGCTATGCTTGAAGCCGCCATAGCCGCTCTGAATTAAAACAAGCGCCGCCTCCCATAGCTTTGGGAGGCGGTTTTTGATATGCGGCAAAAAAATAAAGAAGCGCCCGGCAAACGGACGCTTTAAGCAGCTTTAAGTTTTTAACGCAAAAAGACAGCACAAAATTGCCTCGCCCAAAAGAGGAGGCAATTTAAATTTGTTTTATCGGCAATAAACCCACAGATAAAAGACCGGATTTAAAATCATTCCCAGCCGAAATCAGCACCGCCAACGGTTTCCTGCATAATATTGTCGTCGGTGAACTTGTTTTCCGCAGCGCTTGAAGTTAGAATGTCTGACTTAAGGCTAAAACGAGTTATCTCCATTTCAGGGGCTTCGTAAGGCTTCTTCATATTAATTACTCCTTATTTAAAAATCAACGCTGAATTTAATTGTTACGTAACTTTACAATACTGAATATATCGTTTATTGCCTATATTGTAGCAAATCTTTTTTCATAAATCAAGAGGAAAATTAAAAAAAATAAAAGTTTTTTTGAAATGTTGGGCTCATAACGCCCTTTTACGCCCCCTGAGCGGGGCACAAGCGGCGGATTGAAGTAAAAAAGCCTTTACTTAAACCTTATAATATGGTACAATTAGGTGATTTTAAAGGCGGCGCCAAAGATAAAACGCGTTTCCTTTGAAAACGGGAGTTAAATTATGAAAAGAATTGTAATAAAAGTCGGCACGTCAAATTTAACATACGAAAACGGCAGGCTTAACCTGCGCAGGCTGGAGCAGCTTTGCAAGGTGATAAGCGACCTGCAAAATCAGGGTTTTGAGATTGTTTTTGTCTCCTCCGGCGCCATAGGAGTTGGGATGGGCAAGCTGAAAATAGACGCCCGACCCTCGGAGACGCGAAAAAAGCAGGCTCTTGCCGCCGTCGGTCAGTGCGAGCTGATGTTTATGTACGACAAGTTCTTCGGAGAATACAACCAGACGGTCGCGCAGATACTCCTGACAAAATACGCGATTGAAACCGAAAGCAAACGCGCAAACGTAATCAACACGATAAACACTCTGCTTGACATGGGAATTATCCCCATTGTAAACGAAAACGACACCGTCGCAACCGACGAGCTTGACGGCGCGAATTTCGGCGACAACGATATGCTTTCCGCAATGGTCGCGGTGCTTATAGGCGCCGACCGGTTAATAATTTTGACCGACATCGACGGGCTTTACGACGACAACCCGAGAGTAAATTTACAGGCGCATAAAATAGACAGGGTAATACAAATTACCGACGATATAATGAAAATGGCGGGCGGCTCCGGCTCAAGCCGCGGAACCGGCGGTATGGTTACAAAGCTTAAAGCCGCGTCATACGTTACGCGGGAGGGCATCGACTGCTGCGTTATGAGCGGCGAAGATCCGTTCAGGCTCTATGACGCGCTCGAAAATAAGCCGATCGGCACAATTTTTACGGGGGTAAGCGGGAATGAAAACTGTTGAAATGCTTGGCAAGAAAGCAAAGGAAGCCTCAAGAGCGCTTGCCGTGGCGACTCAGGCTCAAAAAAACAACGCTCTGCTTGCAATTGCAAACGAATTACAGAGGCAGGAGGCAAAAATTACGGCTGCAAATGCCGCCGATATGAAAAACGGCGCGGCGGCGGGACTTTCAAGCTCACTGCTTGACCGGCTTTATCTTGACTCTACCCGCATAGCGGGTATGGCGCAGGGTATAAGAAGCGTTGCGGCTCAGGAGGACCCCGTCGGAAGGGTGATAAGCGGGCGCAGGCTTGCAAACGGTCTGCAAATCGAACAGGTTACGGTACCCCTCGGCGTTATAGGCATTATTTACGAGGCGCGCCCCAACGTGACCGCCGACGCGGCGGCGCTTTGCCTTAAAGCGGGCAACGCGGTAATTCTGCGCGGCGGAAAGGAAGCCATAAACTCAAACAGAGCCATTGCCGAAATTATGCGCGCGGCGGTACACAGCGCCAATCTTCCCGAAGACTGCATCGCGCTGATTGAGGACGTTTCAAGAGAAAGCGCAAACGAGCTTATGCAGCTCAGCGGTTACCTTGACGTTTTGATTCCGCGCGGCGGGGCGGGGCTTATCCGCTCCGTTGTGCAAAACGCAAGGGTTCCCGTTATAGAAACCGGAGCCGGCAACTGCCATGTTTATGTAGACGAATTTGCTGACGTCGATATGGCAGCGCAAATAATTTTCAACGCCAAAACCTCCCGCCCTTCCGTGTGCAACGCAATTGAAACCGTGCTGGTGCACCAAAGCGTCGCTGCAAAGGCGCTTACCGCAATAAAGCTGAAGCTTGACGAAAAAAACGTTGAGCTGCGCGGGTGCGAACGCACAAGGGAAATCCTCGGCGAAGCTGTTGCCGCTGCCACCGAGGACGATTACGAAAGAGAATTTCTTGATTATGTGCTTGCACTAAAGGTTGTGGACAGCATTGACGACGCGCTTGCACACATTGCAAAATACAGCACCCGCCACAGCGACTGTATTATAACCGAAAGCTACACAAACGCCGCCCGTTTTATAAACGAGGTTGACAGCGCGGCGGTTTACGTTAACGCCTCCACCCGCTTTACAGACGGGGGCGAATTCGGTCTCGGCGCGGAAATAGGTATTTCCACGCAAAAGCTGCACGCAAGAGGTCCTATGGGCGCGCAGCAGCTGACAAGCACTAAATTTGTAGTCCGCGGCAGCGGTCAAATCCGGTGATTTAACGCTTTCCCGCATTTAAAGCGGAACCGGTCCGCCGCCTTAAAAGTCGGGTACGTCCGCGCTCAGATTATTAAATACATCAGCGCAAGCAGCGCTTCCGGCTTTGTGCTTTCGTTTGTTAAAATAAGTATCAAAAGTAAAATCAGACTGCGCTCCTTGTCGTGAAATACCGTTTCAAGCAGGCTTCCGCCTGTTTCCGCCGTGTTGTTTTGCACGGCGGCGCGGTTTTCTTTCGGGGCGCGCACAGGCTGCGCATATGTGTTATGCTCCTCCTTATGCTCAGTCGGCAGCGGCGTTTCGGGTGCTTCGCCCCGGTTTTGCTCACTCGGCTCCGGCTCTGTCTGCACAGCTTTACGCCGTGCATTGGTATATGTGTGCGAGTGCATTTCCTGCACGCGGCGCATCGCTTCCTGCTGCATGGGGTCAATATTCGGCGGCATCAAACATCACCTAAAGGATTCCGCTGTTTTTAAGCAGCGGAAGAATTTTAAAAAGCTGTATCATACGTTTTGCCTGTTCAAGCCTTGCGCGGCGGTCTTCACTTAAAAAAGGGTGCAGAGCGTTCAAAAGGCGAGTGGTCTCGTCTTCGCTGTTAAGCTTTTGCAGCAGCGGCATCACGCGCGTTATAACTGCCAAAAGCTCTGAGCTGCCCATAATGCCGGAAGGGTTAAACCCGCTCTGCGCCGAAGGCGGCTCCGGCTCCGGCGCTGCGGGCGGCGGCTGCGGGACGTCGAGCCCCATCATAGCTCCAAGATTTTTAAGCTGCTGCAAGGCGGCGGGGTCGTTTAGAAGCTGCTCTATTTTATTTTGTAAATCATCCATAGCGTCAGCTGCCGAAAAGCTTTTTAATAAGCTGCTGTGCCTGAGGACTTTCCATTATCCGCTTGCATTTATCCGGATCGGACATTATTTTATCTACCTGCTGCGCCCGATTCCGATCCATGCTTTTTAAAATGCCTTCCGGCTTACCGCTCCGCACGGCTGATTTTATTTCTTCCTCGGAACAGCCGAGAATTTCCGAAAGCTTTTTTATCGCCGGATTTACGTTTTGGTTGTCGCTCATAAAAACCACCTCGCTTTATCATATTGAAAAATTCGTTAAAATATGAGAAAATAAAATAAATAAACCGCGCCTTACCCTTGCAGCGGTTTTTGCGCGGAATTTAACGGAGGAAGTTATGAAAATTTTAGTCTTTTCGGACACTCACGGCGACCTCGCGCGTATGACCAAATGCATACAAAAACACCCGGACGCCGAAATTATAGTACACTGCGGCGACGGTGAAGATCAGTCGCGCCGCGCGCAGCTTATGTACCCCGAAAAAAAGGTTGTGAGAGTGCGCGGCAACTGCGACTTGGGCAGCAAACTTGAGGCGGTTGAATTTTTTAATGTGCTTGATAAAAAAATTATGGTAACCCACGGTCACTACTACGATGTAAAATACGGTCTTAACCAAATATATCACGCCGCCGCGGAAGAGGGCGCGGACATTGTGCTTTTCGGCCATACGCATATGGCTCACAATGAATATAAGAACGGAATTTACCTTTTTAATCCCGGCAACTGCTCCGGCTGGCGCCCGAGCTACGGCGTTATTGAAATAACTCAAAAGGGAGTGCTCGCAAACATTGCAAAAGCCTGAAGCCGGAGACGCTGAGGCTCGGAATAATGCTTGATGTAAGCGTACATAATAATAAGGAAAGAGAAGAAGCATGCAGATAATTGAT
Source organism: uncultured Eubacteriales bacterium (assembly GCA_964639205.1). Taxonomy (GTDB): domain Bacteria; phylum Bacillota; class Clostridia; order Oscillospirales; family Acutalibacteraceae; genus CAZXCG01. The sequence goes on along the minus strand of CAZXCG010000034.1, from coordinate 3,362 downwards.
TTTCACGCGCATATTTATCCGCAAAAAATTGCGCAAAAGGCGGTAAAAGCGGTAGGCGAGTTTTACACCATAAAAATGGACACAGAGGGTACGCCGGAGTCCTTGCTGCGGGAATGTAAAAAAGCGGGAGTCGGCCGCTGCCTGGTGCAAAGCGTAGCCACAAGCCCCGCTCAGGTTGAAAAAATAAACGACTTCATCGCTCAGGAGTGCGCCAAGCACCCCGAATTTATAGGCTTCGGCACCATGCACGCCGATTTTGAAAACCCCGAACGGGAAATAGACAGGATGGTCTCCATGGGGCTTGCCGGAGTAAAGGTACACCCCGATACTCAGAAGTTTAATATGGACGACCCCAAAATGATGCGAATTTATGAAATGCTCAGCGGAAGGCTGCCGGTTTTGATTCACTGCGGCGATTACCGCTTTGATTACTCGCACCCGCGCCGCCTGCAAAACGTTGTGGATACTTTCCCGAAGCTTACCGTAATAGGGGCGCATTTCGGCGGCTGGAGCCTGTGGGATCTGGCAATGGAATATCTGCTGGACAGGAACTGTTATCTGGACTGCTCGAGCTCGCTTATGTATCTGGGTACGGTTCGTTCCAAAGAAATAATCCGCGCATACGGCGCGCAGAGAATACTTTTCGGAACAGACTTCCCCATGTGGACGCAGAGCGACGAGCTTAAACGCTTTGACGCGCTCAAGCTTACAGAGAAAGAAAACGAGCTTATTTTATCGGAAAACGCTATGCGTATTCTGAATAACAATAAATAATAAGGAGTAATAAATTATGCCGGACGTTACTATGGACAATTTTACGCGCGAGGTTATGCAGAGCGATAAAACGGTGCTGATAGACTTTTGGGCGCCGTGGTGCGGTCCGTGCCGCATGCTTTCGCCCGTTATTGATGAAATCGCTTCCGAATATCCCGAGGTAAAGGTTGTTAAAATCAACGTGGACGAGGAAAGAGAGCTTGCGCAGCAGTTTGAGGTTATGAGCATTCCCAATCTTTTCGTAGTAAAAAACGGAAAGGTAGAAAACAACCTTATCGGCGTGCGCCCAAAAGAGGAAATTCTCAAAGCGCTGTTTAACCCGGAGCAAAGCTGAGACGCCGGGCTGTTTTTCCGCTTTCGGCTGAAAATATATCGCCATAAATTAACCCCGGCGCGGGAAAGTACGACCCGCATCGGGGTTTTTTGATTGAGCATTAAAGCAGCGCGCCTTTGCCTTTGCTTAGTAACAAGCGAAAGCAAAAGAAACAAGCCCAAAAAGAATGCCTATTAAAGCTCCCGCCGAAACGTCGCGTACAAAATGCACCCCCGCCAAAACGCGGCTGACGGCAATACAAACGGAAATTGCGAAAAGAGCCGCTCCCGCCCAAGGGCTTGCGCTCAGGTAAACAGTCGAAATAACAAAGGAGCATGCGCAGTGCCGGCTGGGGAAAGACGCTCCCCTTTTGTTTTTTTGAATAAGCGGGACAATATTGAGCTTTTCGTACGGGCGCTCGGCGTTGAAAAGAGAGCGAATCACGCTTACGGCAAAAAAAGCCGCCGCAGGAATAATAAGACTGTACAAAAAGCGCCCCGTTTCGTGTTTAAACAGCATATACGCCAACAGCATTACGTACGCCGCCGCGATAACGGCGGGAAACGCCCTATATACAAATTTTAAAATTCCCATGCGGCAGGGCTTGCCGAGAAAGAAATTCCTGATTTTGTTATATCGCTTTTCGGTAATTTCCATACTTTTCGCGTCCTTATATATTCTCCGAGCGCATACGTCCCTTTGCCCCCGAGACGAAGGGATGCGGGCGCTGAAGGGCTCAGTTTCAAGCGAGCTTGCCGGGAGTTCCGCTTTAATTTAATCGAAAATTTTCGCGCAGGGAGCTTAAACACCTGCGCGAAATTGTTGCCGTTTTAAAAATTTCTGTAATTTTTAACGCGGCGTTTATTTTTTGTTCTGCGGCCGTAGACTGCCGCAATAATAAGATATAATATAAGCAAAACTATCGCGATTGCCGCGCATATTAAAAAGATTGAAGAAGTAACTACATTTTTAGCGGTACGTATTACATACAGAAGCCGGCTGCGTTCGACTGTTTCTGTCGCAACGAGGTTGACAGTGGTTAAAAGCGTGTCCCGGTAATATATATCCGCCGTACCGAGAATGTCCCCCTGATACACCGGCGCGTCGATAATTTCCTCTGTTGTGTGCGCTTCAATGCGTATATCCTCTTCATCCGCGTCTATAGGCAGAAGAGTGGTATAGTTTGTTTCCGGCGAAAGGTTTACTCCTTCCCTTTTCCACGCAAGGTCAAGCTTTTGCTCGCAGACGGGCGCGGAAGTGGTTATTATGGAACGCAGCTCCAAATTCAAAAACGCCCAGCGGTAAAGATTGGCGGAATCCACCATAGCGTAATTTGTGCCGTCGCTCGGAGCATGCAGAGCGATAATCATATAAGAATAGCCCTCATAAAAAGCGGTGGAAACAAGGCACTTGCCCGCAGCGTCGGTGCTTCCGGTTTTTATGCCCCTGGCATAACGGTAGTAATACTCGCCCCCGCGATTTTCGTCTATCATGGAATTTGTGGTGGTGAGGGGGTAATCGTCGCCCTCGCAGGTGTATGTAGCGGTATTTGTAATTTCCGAAAAAAGCGGCATTGTCAGCGCGTATTTTGTTATCTTGTAAAGGTCGTACGCGGTTGTGTAATGATTTTCGTCGGTCAAGCCGTGCGGATTTGTGAAGTGCGTGTTTTCACAGCCCAATTCCTGCGCCTTGGCGTTCATCATATCGACAAAGGTCTGTATGCTTCCGCTGCCTATGTAATCGGCAAGCACCACCGCGGCGTCGTTGCCGGAAGAAACCATAAGGCAGTACAGCAGATCGGTAACGGACATATCCGAGCCTACATGAGTGCTTATCCCCGAAAGCGAAGAGTCGGTACCCTCAAGCTCGTCAAGGACGCTCTGCTTAATGGGAACGCGGGTATTGTCAAAATCTTCTACATTCTCGGCAACAATGATGTACGTCATTATTTTTGTTGTTGACGCCGGATAGCGCTTTACATCGCCGTTTTTGTCAAACACTACCTCGCCGGTATCGAGGCTTACCATAAGCAGAGTGTCCGTTGTAAGCTGAACCTTTTTTCCGTCGCGTTCAAAATCAAATTCAAATCCCACTGCGCCGGCGCTTACGGCAAAAACCGAAAGCAAAACGGCGAACACCGTCAAAAAAGATATAATCCTTTTCATATTGACCCCCAAATTACTGTATACCGGAACCGCTGTTCGCGCTCCTATTTATAGATTATAATTTAAAACCGCCTCAAGGTCAATATAAAAATAAAAATCCGCCGGTGAAA
>CAZXCG010000033.1:0-12330 GCA_964639205.1 uncultured Eubacteriales bacterium | reverse complement strand
AATATAAATTTAGCTAAATTCATTGACAAATTGACAAAATATAAATATAATTTCAAAATGTAATATTCTATATTTTAAATCAACCGTGTGGCTTTAACCCGGATCGTTTTTGTAACTGAATTTTCAAATGTGAATTGGAGGTAGAGAAATGGAACAAGACGCTATCGTGTCATTGAAGGATATTTATGTGGAATTTGACAACGAAGTGATACTTAACGGAATTAACTTAGACATTAAAGACAAAGAATTTGTGACCCTCTTGGGTCCAAGCGGCTGCGGTAAAACAACAACGTTAAGAGTTATAGGCGGCTTTCTGAACCCCCAAAGGGGAGATGTGTTTTTTGAAGGCGACCGAATAAACAATTTGCCGCCCAACAAGCGCAACGTAAACACAGTGTTTCAGAAATATTCTCTGTTTCCTCATTTGAATGTGTACGAAAATGTGGCATTCGGATTAAAGCTTAAAAAAATGAAAAAAAATGAAATTGACAGACGCGTTAGGGAAATGCTTTCCATAGTTGACTTAAAGGGCTATGAAAAGCGTTCCGTGGATCAGCTTTCCGGAGGTCAGCAGCAGCGCGTTGCGATTGCGCGCGCTTTAGTCTGCGACCCGAAGGTTTTGCTGCTTGACGAGCCTTTGGGCGCGCTCGATTTAAAGCTGCGCAAGGATATGCAGATCGAGCTTAAGCAGATCCAGAAAAAAACGCAGAAGACCTTTATTTATGTTACTCACGACCAAGAAGAAGCTTTGACTATGAGCGACACCGTTGTTGTAATGAATAACGGCACTATTGAGCAGATAGGCACTCCCGCCGATGTATATAACGAGCCGGCAAACGCGTTTGTAGCCGACTTTATCGGCGAAGCCAATATACTAAACGGCATAATGCTCGGAGACTGCCGGGTGAGCATTCTCGGCGCGGAATTTCCGTGCGTTGACAAGGATTTCGGAGAAAATGTTCCCGTTGATGTTGTCATACGTCCTGAGGACATTGAGGTGACGCCCGCGCAAAGCGCGCCCCTGTCGGGAACCGTTATCGCCGCGGTGTTCAAGGGCGTACACTATGAGATGACGGTGGAGTGCAAAAACTGTATGCTGCTCATACATTCTACAGTCGAACAGCCTGTGGGGACGCTTATAGGAATGAATGTAGATCCGTATAATATTCACATAATGAACAAGCTGTTCCCGACGCCGAACAACGAATTTGACGTTACCGTTATTTCCTCCGACAGTGAGAAAAACGTGATGACCGTCGGCATAGAAAAGGCTGAGCTTGAAGTAAGCGGAAGCTCATATCCGCAGGGAACGCGCTTGCATGTTTCGCTTCCGCCGGACGGTCTGCATATTGCGGCCGACGGCAACGGCGACCTTGACGACGTTTACATAGTTTCCGTAATTTATAAGGGCGAACATAACGAGATAATTCTTGAATCAGACGAGCGGCAGTGGCTTATGCAGAGCGATCAGGATGAACAGGTAGCCACATACGTTCCTCTGTGCTTTGATATGGAAAAGGCGGTGTTTACCGAAATTGCCGAACAGGGAGGTAAGCTTTTATGAAATCAAGAAAGCCTGCCGTTCCCTACCTGCTTTGGATGGCTGCTTTCACAGTTATCCCCTTGTTTATTGTGCTGTATGCCGCTTTTACGAATTCGGACGGGCAGTTTACCCTTGAGTCTTTTGCAAACGCGCTGTTTTACAAGGACGTCTTTCTTCATTCGTTTAAAATAGCACTCATATCCACCGCGCTTTGTCTGCTGATAGCGTACCCGCTGAGTTATATTATTTCACGCGCAAAGCCGCGCACGCAGCGTCTGCTGATTATGCTGATGATGGTTCCTATGTGGATGAACTTCCTGCTGCGCGTCTATGCTTGGGTGCTCCTGCTGCAAAACAACGGTCTGATAGACCGCGCGGTTAAGCTCCTGGGGCTGGACGTTTCTCTTATAGGGAACACAGGCGCTGTTATACTGGGTATGGTTTATGAGTATCTGCCGTTTATGGTGCTGCCTATTTACAGTGTAATGGGCAAGATTGACAGCTGCTATGTAGAGGCGGCTCAGGATCTCGGCTGCAACGGCTTTAAGGTGTTTTCCAGGGTTATTTTGCCGCTGAGCGTTCCCGGAATTATTTCCGGCATAACAATGGTTTTTGTCCCTTCCGCGAGTACGTTCCTTGTGTCGCAGTATCTCGGCGGCACGGACGATATTATGATAGGCGATGTAATCGAAAAAATATTTCAGGGAGACCAAAATACCGGCTCGGCGATTTCGGTAATACTTATGCTTATAATACTTGTGTTTCTGATTCTTGTGAACCGTTTGGGTGACGAGGAGGTTTCGCCGGTATGAAAAAGAAGAGATTTTTTTCCGATTTATATATATGGCTTGTAATGATTTTCCTCTACTTACCTCTCACCGTTCTTATCGCTTACTCCTTCAACGACGGAAAAACATCGGTTTGGAAAGGCTTTACTTTCAAGTGGTACGGCGAGCTTTTTCGCGACAGCGCAATTATGACCTCGCTCAGAAACACTCTTATAATAGCGGTGCTTGCTTCCGTGATTGCAACTGTTTTGGGTACTGCGGCTGCGCTGGGACTTTACAATTTTAAGGGCGCTGTGCGCACCGTGCTGCGCAATGTTTCCGATATACCCATAATTAATCCGGAAATTGTCACAGGTGTTTCGCTTATGCTCCTTTTTACATTTGCAGGCTCTCTTTTGGGTACGGAAATGGGCTTCTGGACTGTGCTTCTTGCACACATAGGGTTTTGTACGCCTTATGTTATTTTAAACGTTACGCCAAAGCTGCGCCAGATGGACAAAAATCTGTATGAGGCGGCACTCGATTTGGGCTGTAATCAGTGGCAGGCGTTTTTTAAGGTGGTAATTTACGAGCTTATGCCGGGGATAGTTTCGGGATTCCTTATGAGCTTTACCTATTCGCTGGATGATTTTGTAATTACCTATTTTACGCGCGGACCGAAATTCCAAACGCTTCCTATAGAAATCTACACTATGACGCATAAAAGAATATCGCCAAAGGTAAACGCGCTTTCGGCGCTGCTGTTCGTGATTATATTTGTCATCTTGGCAATAGTAAATATAAAGGATCGCAGGGACGAAAAAACACGTCGTACTGCGGCTTATATTCATAAATAAAAGAGGAGATAGAGAAATGAAAAAATTTGTTTGTCTTTTTTTGGCGCTGATTCTTACCTCGGGCGCGCTTGTGTTCGGCGGCTGCGGTTCAAACGACTACATCGCGGAAATTAACGTCTACAACTGGGGCGAAAATATTTCAAACGGCGAAGACGGGTCGATGGACGTTATTGCCGAATTCGAACGGCAGTGCAATGTTAAGGTGAATTACACTAATTATGAAACAAACGAAGAAATGTACAACATTCTTAAAAACAGCAATTCATCATACGATGTTATAATCCCTTCCGATTATATGGTGGAAAAGCTCATTTCGGAGGATATGCTCGCAGAAATTGATTTTGACAATATTCCCAACTATGTAAATATCGGGGAAAAATATAAAGGGCTCTCTTTTGACCCCGAAAATAAATATTCGGTTCCGTATACATGGGGGGTTGTGGCTCTGGTTTACAATACTGAGATGATAAGCGAAGCTCCCACCGGCTTCGACGCTCTTTGGAATGAAAATGACGCGGGATCCATACTCATGTTTAACAACAGCCGCGACGCCATGGCGATTGCAATGCAGCTTTGCGGAATTGACCCGAGTTGCCCGACAAAAGAGGAGGTGGACGCCGCTTACGAAAAGCTCAGAGAGCAGCAGCCCCTTGTCAAAGGCTACGTTATGGATAAGGTGTTCACTGAAATGGAAACCGACCAGTCAGCAATAGCTCCTTATTACGCGGGTGATATTGCAATGATGATGGAAAATAACGAAAAGCTTGATTACTGTTTGCCGCAGGAAGGCTCCAACTTCTTTGTGGATTCAATGTGTATTCCCAAAAACAGCCGGAATAAGGAGTACGCGGAGATGTTTATAAACTTTATGCTTGAAGCCGAAGTGGGCGCTGCAAACGCCGAATATATCGGCTACGCCACACCAAACACCGCGGCGTATGAGCTGCTTGATGAAGATATAAAGAACAATAAGCTTATTTACCCCAGCGATGATTATCTTGACAAGTGTTATGTATTCTCAAATCTGCCGGACGATGTTTACACCTATATGCAGGAGCAGTTTATAAAAGCTCAGGTAAACTGAAAAATACCGACCGTTAAAGCAACCGCCGCAATAAGCTTAAACAAGCTTATACGGCGGTTGTTTAATTTGCGCTGAACCGTACGGAGACCTTCCAAGTCAGGACTTATCGCCGGGCTTTGCAAAAAATGCGGCTATAAGGCTGAAAAAAACGGCGGCGGCAATGCCGGCCGACGCGGCGCTCAGTCCGCCGGTAAATATGCCCAAAATACCGTCTTTATCCACCGCCTTCCGAATTCCTTTTGCCATAGTATATCCAAAGCCGGAAAGCGGGACGCTTGCACCCGCGCCGGCAAAGTTTATCAGCGGCTCATAAATTCCCACGGCGGTTAAAAAAACGCCGGCAACCACATATCCCACCAGAATCCGCGCGGGAGTAAGCTTTGTTTTGTCTATAAGAATTTGACCGGCCGCGCAGATAAGTCCCCCGACCCAAAACGCATTCAAATATTCCATATTCACCAATCTTCCTTCCAAATATGCTTTGCGATTAGTTTTGGAAAAAATAAATCAAATATTCTATTGAAAACACAGTAAAAAAATGATATTATTTTAAATCGGAGCAACGTTTCGGCAAGCTTGCTCGGCATGGAGCGCCGGCTCCTCGGGAATTCAGTGAGAAAGCGCAGCTTTTGCCGCAATTTTATAATATGTTAAATTAAATCCTTTAGAGAGGAAAGTTTTATATGGAGGGATTTCCCAAAAGGCCGTTCAGAACCCACGGCGGTGTTCTTGTGCCTCACAGTAAAAATACCGCTCAAAGCGAGAGTGTTAAAATCACCCCGCCAAAGCAAGTTATTATTGCGATGAGCCAGCATATAGGGGCTCAGTGTACTCCGAAAGTAAAAGTCGGAGATACTGTTGACGCAGGTCAGCTCGTGGGCGACAGCAGCGCGTTTGTGAGCGCGCCCGTTCACGCATCCGTTTCCGGCAGGGTTTCAAAAATCACGCAAATAACGCTGCCGGCGGGAAATAAATGCGACGCTGTAGTCATAGACAACGATTTTGAAATGAGAATGTCGCCCGATATTGCCCCGCCCGTAATAAACAGCAAAGAGGATTTCGTTGCCGCCGTCCGCAGAAGCGGACTTGTCGGGTTGGGGGGCGCAGGATTTCCGGCTCACGTCAAGCTTAACGTTCCAAAGGACAAGCAGATCGATACGCTTATAATCAACGTCGCCGAATGCGAGCCTTATATTACTTCCGATCACCGCGAAGCGCTGGAAAACTCCTGGGGGCTTATGTCCGGTATTTACGCGGTTAAAGAAATTCTCGGTATCCACCGCGTTATTATAGGGGTAGAAGAAAACAAGCCGGACGTTATTGAACTGCTTAAAAAGATTGCGGATAATCGCAGCGCCGACCCGAACGACGAGGTGCGCGTTTTAAAGCTGAAGGCTTCATACCCGCAGGGCGCCGAGAAGGTTCTTGTCCGGGCTTGCACGGGGCGTCGGATTCCCGTAGGGGGGTTGCCCGCCGACGTAGGCGTTATTGTTATGAATATAGCGTCGGCAGCTTTTCTTTCAAGCTACATAAAAACCGGAATTCCGCTTATAACAAAGCGGGTTACGGTGGACGGTGGAGCGGTTGCCGAGCCGAAAAATGTTGTGGTTCCCATAGGAACACCGATAAGCGAGGTTATTTCCTTCTGCGGGGGATACCGCTGCGAGCCGAAGAAAATTTTAATGGGAGGACCTATGATGGGACTTGCCCTTACCGACGACAGTCTGCCGGTTCTTAAACAAAACAATGCGATTTTGGCCTTCGGCGAGGCTCAGGCAAAACTTACGGAGCCTACCGACTGTATACGCTGCGGGCGCTGTGTAAAAGCCTGTCCGATGAAGCTTATGCCCACAGCGCTGAGCAGAGCGGTGGCGGCAAAGGATACGCAAACTCTTAAAAAGCTAAATGTAATGACCTGTATGGAGTGCGGCTGCTGTGCTTTCAGCTGTCCGGCGGGCAAGCACCTTGTTCAGACAATACGTTTGGGCAAGAGGCTTGTTAAAGAAGCAAAATAGTCTTACAAAATATTGCAAAGGAATGATAATAAATGGAAGGAAAGCTGTTTGTTTCCTCCTCGCCGCATATCCGAAGCGGAATAACAACGCAAAAAATAATGCTCAATGTTATAATAGCGTTGATTCCGTCTGTCATTGCGGCGGGCGTCATCTTCGGACCGAAGGCGCTTTTGCTTGTGGCGGTTACCGTAGCGGCGGCGGTCGCTGCCGAATATATATGCCGCCGCGTTATGAAGCGCCCGAACACTGTGTCGGATCTTTCGGCGGTTGTTACCGGTATTCTTTTGGCGCTTAACCTGCCCGTCGGAATTAACCCGCTTATGGCTGTTTTCGGCGCTGTGGCGGCGATTGTTGTGGTAAAGCAGATGTTCGGCGGTCTGGGGCAGAATTTTGTAAATCCCGCTCTTGCCGCAAGGATTATTCTCCTTGTTTCTTTCCCGCAGGCTATGACCACCTGGGCGGAGCCGTTTTCGTATCTTAACGGCACAGACGCCGTAACCTCTGCAACGCCGCTTGCGCAGAACGCGGCGGACGGCTTTTCCGGAAGCTACCTTGATTTATTTTTGGGGAACACCGGCGGTTGCATCGGTGAAACCTGCGCTCTTGCAATATTGATAGGCGGCATTTACCTGATTGCCGTACGCATTATCAGCCCTTCTATTCCGTTGGTTTATTTGGGAACAGTAGCGCTGTTGGCGCTTATTATAGGTCAGGATCCGCTGTTTCATCTGCTCAGCGGCGGCGTGATGCTCGGCGCGTTCTTTATGGCTACCGATTACACCACCTCGCCCGTTACAAATTGGGGAAAGGTTATTTATGCCGCCGGGTGCGGCATAATAACGGTGCTTATCCGTGTTTACGCAAATTTGCCGGAGGGCGTTTCGTTCTCAATTTTACTTATGAATATTTTAGTGCCTCATATTGAAAACTTCACACGGCCGAGGGCTTTCGGCTCTGTAAAGAAAAGTAAAACCGGAAAGGCTGGAGGCTGATGAAAAATTCTCGTATAAAGCAAATTGCCGTACCGTCAATTACACTGCTTATTATTTGCTTAGTTACTACCGCGCTGCTCGGATTTACCGATATGCTTACGCGCGAACCGATTGCGCAGGTAAACGCCGCAATCGCCTTGGAATCGCGCGAGCAGGTCTGCCCGGACGCAGTTGAATTTGAGCAAGTTGAAATTTCGCTTGAAGGCTCCTCCGCCGAGGTATATAAAGCTCTCGACGGGAACGGCGCGGTTATAGGATATGCTGTTTCCACTTCGGCAAGGGGGTACGGCGGAGACATTTTGGTTATGACCGGCATAGACGCTTTAAGCGGACAGGTTTCGGCCGTCAATGTTTATGACAATTCCGGCGAAACCCCCGGGCTTGGGGCTAACACGTCGCAGCAGAGCTTCGTTTCGCAGTTTGCGGGAGTAGACGCGGCTCAGGGCTTTGTTGTAAGCAAGAACGCTTCAAAGGAACCGGATAAGCATTCGGTTGACGCGGTAACGGGGGCGACTATTTCTTCAACAGCCGTAACCGCCGCGGTAAACGAAGCGCTCGAAATTTATACCGATTACTTAGGGGAGGAAGGATGAATGGCGGAAAAGAAAAAATCCCTTTGGGCAGAATTTACAAAGGGTATTGTTAAGGAAAATCCGGTGCTTTGCCTTGTGCTCGGAACCTGCCCGACGCTTGCGGTTACAACTTCGGCGGTCAACGCGCTCGGAATGGGCGCCGCCGCGACTTTGGTGCTGATTTGCTCAAACGCGGCAATTTCTCTGCTGAGAAACGTAATTCCGGACAAGGTCAGAATTCCCGCCTACATAACCATTATCGCCGGTTTTGTAACGATTGTTCAAATGATTGTTCAGGCGTTTGCTCCCGATATTAACAGCAGCTTGGGGATTTACCTTCCTCTGATTGTCGTAAACTGCATAATTTTGGGGCGTGCCGAAATGTATGCAAGCAAAAACAGAGTTATTCCTTCAATGCTCGACGGCTTGGGAATGGGCGTAGGTTTTACGGTCGCACTGCTGCTTATGGGTATTATCCGCGAGCTTTTCGGCGCGGGCACCGTATTCGGACTTCCGGTACTGTCGCCTTTTATGCCGCCTGTTATCATATTCATCCTTGCACCCGGAGGATTTTTTGTTTTCGGCATTTTGATTGCCGTTGCAAACAAGCTCAACGGCACGGAAAAAAAGCCCGAGGAAACCGGCTGCGCTTCCTGCGCCCTGAAAGCAAGCTGTTCAAAAGCGGTCAAAGGGGAGGAGTGTGAACAATGAGTATGCTTCAAAGCCTCGTAAGCGTATTTTTGGCGGCTATTCTGACCGAAAACTACGTGCTGTCCAAATTTTTGGGTATTTGTCCGTTTTTGGGCGTTTCAAAAAAGCTGAACACCGCTTTCGGTATGAGCTGCGCCGTTACGTTTGTTATGGTGCTGGCAACGGCGGTCACTTTTCCCGTTTATACCTATGTTCTTGTCCCTAACGGGCTCGGTTATTTGCAAACCGTTTTGTTTATCCTTATAATCGCCGGGCTTGTCCAGCTTGTGGAAATTCTTTTAAAGAAGTTTATTCCGCCTCTGTATAATGCGCTCGGCATTTATCTGCCGCTTATCACCACTAACTGCGCGGTTCTCGGCGTTACTATGCTTGTGTTGGAAAAGGCCGCCGCCGACGCTGAATATACATATCTGCACGCGCTTGTAAACTCCTTCGGCGCGGGCATAGGCTTTATGGTTGCCATGGTAATGTTTGCGGGAGTTCGCGGCAGACTTGAAAGCTGCGATATTCCCAAATTCCTCAGAGGCTTGCCGATAACGCTGATTTCCGCGAGCCTTGTGTCGCTTTCTTTTCTCGGATTTTCCGGACTTGTCGAGGGGCTGCTCGGTTAATCGGGAAAAATTTGTAAGGGGTTGTTTCGTATGAACGATATATTATTTGCGGTTCTGCTCGTAGGCGGCATAGGACTTCTCATCGGAATTATTCTTGCTGTCGCTTCAATTGTGTTTGCCGTTGCAAAGGATGAAAAGGCGGAAGCAATCGAGCAGCTTTTGCCGGGAGCAAATTGCGGAGCATGCGGGTATTCCGGCTGCTCGGGTTACGCCGCCGCATTGGCAAAAGGGGAGGCAAAGCCGGGTCTTTGTTCTCCCGGAGGAGAAGAAACGGCAAGCGCCGTCGCCGAGCTGCTCGGCGTTGACGCTCAGGGCGTTGTAAAAAGGGTTGCTCTTGTTCACTGTAACGGAAGCCTTGACAATACGGAAAATAAAATGGAGTACCAGGGCATTGCCTCCTGCGCCGCCGCGGCAATGCTGCACGGCGGACCCGGCAAGTGCGCCTACGGGTGCATCGGCTTCGGCGACTGCGCCGCCGCCTGCTCCTACGGCGCAGTTAAGATTTGCAGCGGATCGGCGCATATAGATCCGGCAAAATGCCGCGGCTGTTCGATGTGCGCCGAGGCTTGTCCGCAAAGGCTGATTTCAATGCAGCCTTTGAAGGCTGCCGCCGTTGTAAGATGCAAAAACTGCGACAAGGGCGCACAGACGCGCAACTCCTGTCAAATCGGCTGCATAGGCTGCATGAAGTGCGTTAAAGCCTGCGAATACGGCGCTGTTAAGGTGGAAAGCTTCTGCGCGTCGGTGGATCCCGAAAAATGCACCGCCTGCGGGAAATGCGCCGAGGTATGTCCGCGCGGCTGCATATCGCTTTTAAATATATGAAAAAAATTACCGCAGCAGACCGAATTTTAAGTCCGGGTTATTATGTAAATATTCGTTTATTCTATTGATTTTCCGCATCATTAATGTTATAATTTAACCGTTGATATTAAGGACGCAAAAGCGTGTGGGTGCATTTTCGGCTTTTGTGTTTTGTACGCAGTAAGGAGGTTTCAAAATGAAATTTAAAAAAATGCTGGCGGTTTGTCTGGCGTTTGTAATTGCTTTTTCCGTGATTACCGTTTCGGCTCTGAGCGTATCGGCATCCGAGAGTGATTTTCAGTATACGGTTGACGAAAGCGGAGCTTACGCCACGCTCACCGGCTATACCGGCGCCGGCGGAAATGTAGTAATTCCTTCTGAAATAGGCGGGTATCCGGTTCGTTTCATAGGGCAGTACGCATTTTTGGAAAATGACGCAATTACAGCGGTTGAGATTCCGTCTTCCGTTAAGGCGGTTGATCAGTATGCGTTTTTCAGGTGCGAAAATCTTGCCGCCGTTACCTTTAACGAGGGCATAAAGTACATAGGGACCGCGGCGTTTAACAGCTGTACCTCGCTCGCCTCCGTCACTTTGCCGGACACGGTTGTTTATGTGGACGATTATGCTTTCTATAACTGCACATCGGCTGCAAATATAAGCCTCGGCAAAAGGGTAAGCTACATCGGCGAGTATGCTTTGGGAATGTACACCACCACGACTAAGAGCGGCATGGACTACGAAACCTACTGGACTTTGTACGACAAGTCGAACAGCATTGTAAAAAATGTGAGTATGTCCGGCTACAGCAGCACCGCAGCGCCCTCTTATGTCTCCGAAAACGGCTTTAAAAACAACTATACGGATCTCGGCGCGGCTGATGTAAACGATATAGGTGATGTAAACGGTGACGGAGATATTAATATAAAGGACGCTACCGTTACTCAGAAAATTTCCGTAGGAATTCTCAGCGCGTCAAATTACGATCTGTTTGTCTGCGATGTTGACGACGACAATGCCGTAACGGGCGGAGACACAACCGCCATTCAGAAATATATAGTCGGCTATGACGTTGTTCTCGGCGGAGACGATTATGAAATTCCCTACGGCGGCGACGATCCCGCTCAGTACACGGGACTTCCCGTACTTAAATTCTACGACATTACCGACTCAGACAAAGCAAACGATTACACCATCGGTCAGATTATTTCTTACGGCAGCAAGGATTACACCAGCACCGCAAGGGTTGTAATTGAGGGTCTGTTCGATCAAACCGTTGAGTCCTATGTAAATATGAAGCTGCAGGGCTCAAGCTCTTTGAGCTATAATAAAAAGAATTTTACCGTAAAGTTTTATAAAGACGCGGCGGAGTCCTCAAAGAATAAAATGGTGGTTTCCGACGGCTGGGGCAAGGAATATAAATATTGCCTTAAGGCAAACTATATCGACCACTCTCACGCAAGAAACATCGTAAGCGCCAAGCTTTGGGGAGATATTGTAAGGTCGCGCGACAATGTTAACGAAAACCTTGCCGATCTTGTAAACTGCGGGGCTATTGACGGTTTCCCGGTTATGCTCTACATAAACGACCAATATCAGGGTCTTTACACCTTCAATATTCCAAAAGACGATTGGATGTTCGGTATGGACAGTAAGGACGTCAACGAGGCTATACTCTGCGGCGAGCAGCACTCCGGCGCCGCTGCTTTCCTGAACACCTTTGATTCAACCTGGTCTATCGAATATGCTACCGATGAGGACAACACCCAGTGGATTGAAGATACCTTTAACGAGTTCTATTATTTCGTGAATAATTCAACAGACGAGGAGTTTAAAGCGGGTCTTTCCGAATATACCGACGTAGAGGGCTGCATAGATTATCTGCTGTTTATTCAGGCTATTTGCGGTATGGACGATCTTGACAAAAATATGCTTCTTGTTACCTTTGACGGCGGCGATCATTGGATACCGTCCGTATACGATTTGGATACTACCTTCGGCATTTACTGGACCGGTGACAGCTTCTTTGCGGATAATGAGATGCTCGACATTTCCACGCGTTCTCCGTCAAAGCTGTGGGAGCGTTTGCTTAAAAACTATGACGCCGAAATTAAAGCGCGTTACGCGCAGCTTCGTCAGGGCGCTCTTTCAATGGAAAATATCATAACCCGTTTTGAGGATTTCGCTTCCGTTATTCCAAGCGGACTTTACGCGCTTGATTCCAACCGGACAAATATAAACGGAAACAGCTACACCATTCCGCAGAACGATTGCAGCAATATAAACCAGATTGTAACCTATATGTCGTACCGCTTTGATTATCTGGACGAATATTGGGGTTATGCGGGATAAACCGCATTTCGGTTCTTTTAAAAG
>CAZXCG010000032.1:11923-13233 GCA_964639205.1 uncultured Eubacteriales bacterium | reverse complement strand
GCCATAGGCAAAAAAATAAGCCGGAGCAAAGCGAACTTTGCTCCGACGTGGTGCCGGTGGCGGGACTTGAACCCGCACGCCATCGCTGGCAATGGATTTTGAGTCCACCTCGTCTGCCAATTCCAACACACCGGCATCGCACAGCTATTATACATTATTATTTTACAAAAATCAAGCTTTTTGTAAACCCAAATCTCCGCAACTGTAAACAAATGCGGTTCGTCTTAGGCGGCTTTCGGTACGTAACAGCCCATCTGAATCCGGCTATTTATTTTTCTCCCGAGTGTCGGGGTTCACGTGAACCATACAGTGCTTTATCAGCGGAAATTCGCCTTCAAGCGCGGCTCGCACATTTTCCGCAATGCGGTGTGCTTCGGTGAGAGTGAGCTCACCGTCGCAGCATATTTCCATATCGACATATACCCTGCTGCCGAAAATACGCGTGCGAATATCGTCAACGTCGATAACATTTTCCTGTGACAAAGCAAGACGCTCCATTCTCTCAACAGTTTCGGCGTCGCAGGATTTATCCACCATTTTATCAAGCGCGTCCTTAAAAATACCGACAGCCGCTTTGGCTATTATAATGCAGATAACTATGCTTACAACCGGGTCGGCAACCGGGTAGCCGTTCCTCGCGGCGTATATTCCCAACAGACTGCCCACCGACGAAAGCGCGTCGCTGCGGTGATGCCACGCGTCGGCTTTTAGGGCTGCGGAATTAATTTTTTTGGCGGCACGGTTGGTGAATTGGAACATAAGCTCCTTGCATACAATAGAAACAGCCGCCGCAATCAATGCCAAAAGTCCCGGCGTCGGCAGATCGGTGTAGCTTCCGTCAAAAATTTTTATAACCGCCGAATAACCTATCCCAACGCTTGTTGCCAATAAAAGTACGGCGAGCAAAATTGCCGCAACGCACTCCATTCTTTCGTGACCGTAACGGTGCTCACTGTCAGATGCTTTGGAAGCAGCCTTAACTCCGGCAATAACTATTACAGTACTCAAAATGTCGGAAGCGGAATGGGCGGCGTCGGAAACCATCGCCGCGGAATTTGCAAAAATACCGGCAAAAAGCTTAAATGCCGTAAGCGCTGTGTTGACCGCAATGCTGACAGCGGATACCTTGTATGCAAGCTTTTTTTCACAGTCGGCGGATTTAACCGTATTTTTCTCGGCAGACACAGCAACTCCTCCGTTTCAATTTAGAATATAATGGCGGGGCAAAGTCCCTTATTGAATATGAGGTTAAAATAAATTAAAATGAATTATAAAATGAATTAAAATAAATAAAATATAACGTAATAAAA
>CAZXCG010000032.1:2243-11823 GCA_964639205.1 uncultured Eubacteriales bacterium | reverse complement strand
ACCTGTTATTCTCGGCATTGTAGCGGTAAATAATATTATCGGCCCATTCTCTGTCTATTTTCAAAAATCCTCTGCGCGCCTTGTCCCTTGCAGCCGTTTTGTTTGCTATACGCAGAGATTTGGCGTACAGCTCGAGCCGTGCGCTTTGAAGGTAAGCCTCGCCGCTGTCTCCCACAAAAAAGGTAAAGCCGATTGTGTTTTTTCCTGTATCATACATAGAAAGATACCCTTTTTCGACGCGCTTCACTCCGAATTTATCGGCAACGGCGCGGCTTATTGCAAGCTTTGTAAGCTCAAGCGCCATATCGTCGAGGCAATTTTCAAAGCAGTATATTTTTTCTTTCAGAGAGTTCAAATCGGGAACAGCCCGGCGAATTATTCCGGGAAGCTCTCGGTACTCCTCCTCCAATTGACTGTCAACGGTACAAAATTTTTCTACGCCGGGAATCAAATACACCATGAAACCGCGCTGTATATCACTGTAGAGCAACGGGTAGCTGAGCTGCGCGGCGCACCCGCACGAGGGGCATTCAAAATTAAGCAGAGTGGAGTCCAGCAGCTTTGAACGCAGGTGCAGGTCGCGCGGGACTCTTATGCACGGGTACAGCTTTGCATTTAAAGCGGCTCCGCATTCCTTGCAAAACACTTCTTTTTCCGTAAAACGACCCATATTATATACTTCCTTTTTGACTTTACGAATAATTTAACGTTAATTATACTATTATTTTAAGGCGTCGGCAATACAAATGTGAAATTTTTTAAAATTCACCTTGATTTTATTGAAAATGTATGCCATAATAAGCCTTAGATGGCAATATACAAAAATAAGTATGCCGCAATAATTTTTTAAAACCAAATTTTAAAAAGAGGGAGATTGTATGAATTTAATCGAAAATGTAAAAATCGGCGTTTCTGCCGCTGTTGAAACACTTTCCGACGCGGCTCAGGGTCTTATTGAAAAAAACCGTGTCAACGCGCAAATCAACCGACTTAAGCTTGTAATAAAAAACGAAAATTCAATTTTAGACAAAGCTTATATACAGCTCGGTAAATATTATTTTGAAAATTCCGAAGCTCCCGACGCCAAAAGCGTTGAAAATTTGTTTGAAATCGTAAGCAATTCAAAAGCAAGACTTAAGATGGCTCAGGACATTTACCGTTCGATTCTCGAGAAGAAAACAAGCGAGACCGTTTCAAAGGCAGACACATCTGCGGACAACTTTGTGGATTCCATAACAGTTGCATGCTCAAACGAAGAAAGCTATGACGGCGGCTCTGCCGAGCCGGAAAATGCCGTGGAAGGCTCCGACGGCGTAACCGTTGAGTCCGCAGAGGATATTAACGCGGAAAAAGAAACCGAAACGGAATACGAAAGCGTGCAGCCGGAAGAGGCAGCGGACGATGGGGAAGAAGCATTTTAATTCTCCCCCTGTAAAAGCACTGTAGACAGACAAAAGCAACCGCGGCGGCGCACCGCGCTGAAAGGCAAGACTTGTATTGTTATACCTACTGTAAACCTGAAACAGACAAAGCTGTTATGAGTTTTCGTCACTTTCGAATACCGTCGGTATTAAACGCAGTATCAGTCTTGTCTTTATTTTAATGATGTATAACTTGAGCACTTACACCCCCACGCCGCTGGTGCGGCGCTTCAGAAGGTATATGAAGGATTGATTATTATGGAAATTGTGATTGACGTTGTTTTACTGCTCGTCGGGTTTGTAATGCTTATTAAGGGAGCCGATTATTTTGTTGACGGAGCCTCGGGTATTGCAGACAAGCTTAAAATCCCGCAAATAGTTATAGGTCTCACCATTGTTGCCTTCGGTACCTCGGCGCCGGAAGCCGCAATAAGTATTTCCGCAGCCTTAAAGGGCAGCGCCGACATTTCAATCGGGAATATCATCGGAAGCAACATTATGAACATTCTGCTTATTTTAGGCATCGCTTCCTGCATAACTCCCCTTGCCGTAGAAAATACAACGGTTAAATATGAAATTCCGTTTGTTATATTCATTACGGTTCTGCTGGTCGTACTCGGCGCGCTGTTCGGGAAGCTCAATTTTATATGCGGAATTATTCTTTGGGCGATTTTTATCGGATTTTTTGTTTATCTTATTCGAATATCAAAAAAGAAGCGTCCGCAGGCCGAAGCGCCGAAGCAGGCAACCAAGCTGCCTGTCTTGATCTTTTTTACCGTACTCGGGCTTGCCGCGATAGTTGTCGGCAGTCAGGTGACGGTAAACAGCGCAAGCAGCATTGCGCGGGCTTTGGGAGTAAGCGAGCGAATTATAGGGCTTACAATAGTAGCGTTCGGAACCTCTCTGCCGGAGCTTATGACCTCCGTAAGCGCCGCAAGAAAAGGTAAAAACGAAATTGCCGTCGGCAATATTGTCGGCAGCAATATTTTTAACATACTGTTTATTCTCGGAACCACATCTTTGATAACAGCCGTTCCGTACGGCACGGAGTTTATTTTTGACGGAATTGTTGCCGTTATAGCTGCGGCACTGCTGTTTGTCGGCGTTGCGGGAAGGAAAAAGCTCGGCAGAGCAATGGGCGCGTCAATGCTTGCCGTCTATGCCGCTTATTTTATTTATCTGCTCGTTAAGGCTTAGCACACTGCGCCGCATACGCACGTGCTTAACCGATTTTAAAACACAGTCTTTTTCGGCAAAAAGCAAGACCTCCGTTTGCACGCAGGTCTTGCTTTTTCGGCGACCGGACCGATAAGCCGGGTTCTGTCGTGAACGGTCATCTATCTTGGCGCTGCGTTGCCGCAAACGCTCAGTGCCACCTCCAAAGGACACGCCGAGCAAGCGTTTATGTCCCTCCGCGGTGTTGCTCCGAATAGGGTTTGCAGGGCAGCAGGGTTCCCCCTGCTCCGGTGAGCTCTTACCTCGCCTTTCCACCCTTACCCGTAAACCGGGCGGTATATCTCTGTTGCACTTTCCCTGGGGTCGCCCCCGGCGGCCGTTAGCCGTTATTCTGCTCTGCGGAGCCCGGACTTTCCTCGGGCGGGTTTTTTCAAACTCCGTCCGCGACCGTTTAGTCTGCTCGCTTCTTATAAGTTTACTATGAATCCGCAATTTTGTCAAACGAATATTGCTCTTTTGTGTTAAAAAGACTATAATTGTTTAAGCGGGCGGATTTAAAAGCAAACGCTGCGTCGGAGCTTACGAATTATAACTTAGACAAAGATGTCCGCCGCTTTCTATGCGGGTAACGCCGCAGCTCGGGTTACTTGCATTCATCCTTTAATCTCGGTATTTTATACATTTTTCTGAGAATAAACGACCAGAATTTCGGCCGCTCAATAAGTACAACCTTCACAAAGGTTACCTCCTTAATAAAGATAATGAAATAATAATAACGGCTAATGCGCAAACCACCACAACAAATGTGCCGGGGCAAACGGAAGCGACCAACAGCCCCAATCCAAACGATGCGGCGCATTTAATCCGACTGTGATAGCAGCTCATATTCATCACCTGCTTTTATAATATACCAAACCCTTTATTATGTTACAAAATTCCTTACTCAAACAAGATATTTCATCTGAAACAGGAGTAATAAATGAGAACGATGCAAATTTCAAAAAACGACGCCGGTCAGCGGATTGATAAATTTCTCGGCAAACGTTTTCCCACAATGCCCAAGTCCCTTCTTTACAAATATATACGCACTAAATACATAAAGCTCAACGGCAAGAGGTGCGACGCCGCAGACCGGCTGACAGAGGGTGATATTTTGACCCTTTATATAAAAGACGAGTTTTTCGACGCTCCTATTTATGACCGCTTTGACTTTCTTAAAGCGCCCTTGCAGCTTGATACGGTTTATGAGGATAAAAATATAATTCTGCTCGATAAAAAGCCCGGGCTCATTGTCCACCCCGATGAAAATTATGATTTTGACAGCCTGATAGCACGGGTTCAGCATTATCTTTACATCAAAGGCGAATACAACCCAAACGATGAAAATTCCTTTGCGCCCGCTCTGGTAAACCGTATAGACCGTAACACCGGCGGACTTGTAATTGCAGCAAAAAACGCCGAAAGTCTACGCATACTGAATCAAAAAATGAAAGACAGAGAGCTTAAAAAGCTGTACCTCTGCCTCGTGCTTGGGAAAATGAACGGCAGAGAGGGGCTTTTGGAAGCTTACCTGCAAAAAAACGAAGCGCAAAACCGCGTATATGTACTTGAAAAACCGGCGCCCGGCAGCAAAACCATACGTACAAGGTATCGGGTTTTAGATGAAAATTACGGTCTGAGCCTGCTTGAAGTAGAACTGCTTACAGGCAGAACGCACCAAATACGCGCGCATATGGCGCATATCGGGCACCCGCTGGTCGGAGACGGAAAATACGGTAAAAACGAACAAAACAGATCCTTCGGACTTACAAGGCAGGCGCTGTACTCCTACAAACTGGAGTTTTGCTTTAAAACGGACGGCGGAATTCTATCTTACCTGAACGGCAAAAGCTTTACGGTCAAAAAGGTTTGGTTCGAACAAAACGGCAAAATAAATCTGCCGCTGAATAAAATCCAAAAAGCCGCTCGAAAGCGGACGGAGCGGAAAAATCCCGCCCCGCCCGAGGAAAGTGCATATGAGCTGTAAAGGTCTGATTTTCTGCTGTCCGCCCACGGACAGCTCAGCCCTTAAAAATCATATTTTCGGCGCTTTCAAGCATATCCTCGACCTTGCCGATAGCCTTGTTCGCTTTTTTACGCATACGGCGTTTATTTTGGCTCAGCATCTGCTGACCCAGCATTCCCACCGCTATTCCGGTAATAACGCCCACGGCAACGTTTTTGGCAACATTCATAGCTTTTTGAGGCATTTCAGATTCCTCCGGTTTTAAAATTTATATTGTATTTTAAAGCGTTCAGCACGCTGCTTTCACCGATAAAGGGTTCTCTTTTATCAATGAACAGTATTATGGTTTCCCGAATATTTTAAAATATTAAAAAATAAAGGTGATAAATTTTGTCTGAGCTTAATATTGTTTTGGTTGAACCGGAAATACCGCAAAACACCGGCAACATTGCCCGCACCTGCGCTGCGACAGGCGCGCGGCTTCATCTTGTAAAGCCGCTCGGCTTCAGCGTAAGCGACAGGCAGCTTAAACGCGCCGGGCTTGACTATTGGAAATTCCTCGACGTTACATATTACGAAAATCTGAAGGATTTTTTTGAAAAAACCGGCGGAGGCAAATACTATTATTTTTCAACAAAGGCTCTTTACCGGCATACCGACGTAAGCTATCCTGACAAATCATATTTGGTTTTCGGCAAGGAAACAGCCGGACTTCCCGAGGAACTGCTCCGGGCAAATCCCGAGACCACGGTGCGCATACCGATGATAAGCGCCGCAAGAAGCCTTAACCTATCAAACGCGGTCGCCGTTGCCGCATATGAGACGCTGCGCCAATGGGATTATCCCCGGCTTTTATGCAGCGGCGAGCTGCACAGACTGAGCTGGAATGAATAGCCGGCGTCGGTTCAAAAGCTCAAAACGGGCGCAAAAAATTATAAAACGGCAAAGAAAACTATTGATATAATTACGAATTTGTTATATAATTACAGTGTATAAAATTGTAAAATATACAGCAATTTTTATTTTATATTGAAAGGAAGTTATACCAATGGCTTTAAACAAAGTTACTGTTGACGACGTCAACTATGAGGGCAAAACCGTCCTCGTACGCTGCGATTTTAATGTTCCTCTTAAAGACGGCGTTATCACAAACGACAACCGTATTGTTGCGGCTCTTCCTACAATCAAAAAGCTTATCAATGACGGCGGTAAGGTTGTGCTTTGCTCCCACCTCGGCAAGCCGAAGAACGGACCGGAAGAGAAATTCTCTCTTGCCCCGGTAGCGGCAAGACTTTCCGAGCTCCTCGGCAAAGAGGTTGTTTTCGCCGATGACGATAATGTTGTGGGAGAAAAAGCGAGGGCTGCCGTTGCGGCTATGAAAAACGGCGATGTTGTTCTCCTTCAGAACACCCGTTTCAGAAAAGAAGAAACAAAGAACCTGGAACCCTTCAGCGAAGAGCTTGCTTCTCTTGCGGACGCTTATGTTATGGACGCGTTCGGCTCTGCCCACAGAGCGCACTGCTCAACCGCCGGAGTTACCGACCACATTAAGAACACAGCCGTAGGCTACCTTATGCAAAAGGAAATAAACTTCCTCGGCAATGCGGTTGAAAATCCCGTGAGACCTTTTGTAGCAATTCTCGGCGGCGCCAAGGTTGCAGACAAGCTCAACGTTATCTCCAATTTGCTTGAAAAATGCGATACCCTCATCATAGGCGGCGGAATGGCTTACACCTTCCTTAAAGCAAAAGGCTGTGAAACAGGCACTTCTCTTGTTGACGATACAAAGCTCGATTACTGCAAGGAAATGATGAAAAAAGCCGAGAAACTCGGCAAACAGCTTCTTCTCCCGATTGATACGGTAATTGCGAAGAGCTTCCCGGATCCAATCGACGGTGAAATTGAGGTTTCCGTTGTAGATTCCGACAAAATTCCGGCCGATATGATGGGTCTTGACATAGGAACAAAGACGGCGGAGCTTTTTGCACAGGCGGCTAAATCCGCAAAGACGGTGGTTTGGAACGGACCTATGGGCGTATTTGAAAATCCGACCCTTGCAAAGGGTACGATTGCCGTTGCTCAGGCGCTTGCGGAAACCGACGCAACAACAATAATCGGCGGAGGAGATTCGGCGGCGGCTGTAATCAATCTCGGATTTGCTGACAAAATGAGCCATATTTCAACCGGCGGCGGAGCTTCTCTCGAATATCTTGAGGGTAAGGTTCTTCCCGGTATTGCGGTTATTGCTGACAAATAATTTAAAATCAGTTTAAGCGGAGGGCGGGATTTTTCCGCCCTAAGCTTTTAAAATGTTTTGCCGATAAAATCCCCGCCGCCACGGAGGCAGGGACGGTTGCGCTCGGTTTCAATAAGGGGCTTTGCCCCGTCATTATATGTACGCGACGTCGGCGAACAGGCTGTACTGCGGACAAAAACAATCACAAAAGGCTTGAAAGGATGATATAAAATGAATAAGCAAAAAAGAAAGGCAATAATCGCCGGCAACTGGAAAATGAATAAAACCCCCGAGCAGGCAAAGGAGCTGCTCACCGCCATTGCTCCGCTTGTAAAGGACGCCGACTGCGAAGTTATTGCCTGCGTTCCCTACGTTGACCTGAGCACCGCTATTGCCGCAACAGAAGGCACCAATATTAAAATCGGCGCCGAAAACTGCCACTGGGCTGAAAGCGGCGCTTTCACCGGCGAAATATCCGCTCCCATGCTTAAGGCTGTGGGCGTTGAATATGTTGTTCTCGGACACAGCGAAAGAAGACAGTATTTCGGTGAAACGGACGAGACCGTAAACAAGAGAACCAAAGCGGCGCTTGCTTCCGGTTTAAAGCCCATTGTGTGCGTAGGCGAGCTGCTCTGGGAGCGCGAGTGCGGCATTACCGAAGAGGTTATAGCAAGACAAATTAAGCTTGACCTTTGGGATGTTACCGAGGAAGAGCTCAAAAATGTTGTAATTGCCTACGAACCCGTATGGGCCATAGGCACGGGCAAAACAGCTACAGCGGATCAGGCCGAGGAAGTTTGCTCATTTATCCGCTCCGTTATAGCAAAGCTTTACAATCGGGAGGCTGCCGACGCTCTTACAATTCAGTACGGCGGTTCTATGAATGATTCGAACGCCGACGAGCTTGTCGGCAAAGAGAATGTTGACGGCGGACTTATAGGCGGCGCTTCACTCGTAGCTGAAAAATTTGCCGCTATTGTTAAAGCCGCTTCAAAATAATTTTAAATCGCAAGAGGTACTGCAATGAAAAAACCTTTAATTCTTATGATTTTAGACGGCTTCGGCAATGCTCCCGCCGAAGGCAATGCTATTGCCGCCGCAAAAAAGCCGAATATTGACCGCTTGTTCTCATCTAATCCGCTGACTGAAATCGGCGCTTCCGGTATGGACGTAGGTTTGCCGGACGGGCAAATGGGCAACAGCGAGGTTGGGCATACCAATATCGGCGCGGGACGCGTGGTTTATCAGGAGCTTACAAGAATCACAAAATCCATCAAGGACGGAGATTTCTTTCAAAACGAGGCTATTACGAAGGCAATAGACAACGCGCTCGAAAACGGAACCGCCCTTCACCTTTACGGACTTCTTTCCAACGGCGGCGTACACAGCCACAATTCTCACCTTTACGGGATTCTTGAGTTTGCAAAGAAAAAGGGTCTTGACAAAGTATACGTTCATGCTTTCCTTGACGGAAGAGATGTTCCGCCGTCAAGCGGCAAGGACTTTGTAGCCGACTGCGTTGCCGAGATGGAGAAAATCGGCGTCGGCAGGATTGCCTCCGTAATGGGCAGATATTACGCTATGGATCGCGACAACCGCTGGGAACGTGTTGAAAAGGCATATGCCGCAATGGTATACGCGGAGGGCGAACACAGCAGCTGCCCTGTTGACGCTGTCGCAAAATCCTACGAAAAAGGCATAACCGACGAGTTTGTTCTTCCAACCGTTATTGACGGCACCGCGCGCATTGCTCCAAACGACAGCATTGTGTTCTTTAACTTCCGCCCCGACCGCGCAAGAGAAATTACCCGCTGCTTTGTTGACCCCGATTTTTCCGGCTTCGAGCGCAGGAACGGATTTTTCCCCGTTACCTATGTATGCATGACCCAATACGATGTCACTATGCCGAACGTTGAAGTTGCGTTTAAACCGCAGAGCCTGAAGAACACTTTCGGCGAGTATATATCGGAAAACGGTCTTACCCAGCTCAGGATCGCCGAGACCGAGAAATATGCCCACGTAACGTTCTTCTTTAACGGCGGCGTAGAGAAAACCTACAAAAACGAGGATAGAATCCTTGTAAAATCGCCCGCCGTTGCGACCTATGATCTTCAGCCAGAAATGAGCGCGTACGAGGTTTGCGACAAATGTGTTGAGGCTGTTAAAAGCGGCAAATATGACGTAATAATTCTCAACTTTGCAAACTGCGATATGGTAGGTCACACCGGCGTGTTTGACGCTGCCGTTAAAGCTGTTGAGGCTGTTGACGCCTGCGTCGGTAAAGTAACCGATGCGATTGCCGAAATGGGCGGCGTTTCCATAATTACGGCAGATCACGGCAACGCAGACAAAATGTTTGACGCCGACGGCTCACCCTTCACCGCGCATACCACAAACCCCGTGCCTTTCTGCGTTATCGGCTACCCATGCACACTTCGTACCGGAGGCAGACTTGCCGATATTGCCCCGACAATGCTTAAAATCCTCAATATGAAGCAGCCCGCAGAAATGGACGGAACGTCAATTATAGAATAACCGTTAATGCATATGTCAAACGGTTCATTAAAACAAATACCCGCGGAGATCCTTAGCGTTCTCCGCGGGTAAGTTTGCAGCGTTTAAATTCATAAGCATAAGCTTCAATCGGTTTAACTCGGAGGCAAACCTACAATGAAAGTCTGAATCGGACGCCCTCCGCCGTCAATATGGGTACATAGGCGAATAGGCTTTAATAAAGAAAGC
>CAZXCG010000032.1:0-2143 GCA_964639205.1 uncultured Eubacteriales bacterium | reverse complement strand
CAGTAAACCGTCATTTACTTAATTAAACCAAATGAACAATCTTCTTTTGAAGCAGCAATACATCTTCAGCCGTTATATATTTGTCCTTATTAACATCTGCTTTCAAAAGCGCGTCTTCGCTGCCGATAGGGCAGATTTTAACTATATGCTTCTGAATAGCCGTTGCGTCCTTTATGTTTATAACACCATCGCCGTTTACATCGCCCAAAACAGTATCGTCAACTGCCGAATCAGGCAACGGTCCGTATTGGTAGCCGACGTCATCAGGGAAATCGGGTGTGACAACATCCTCAAATTCGGGCAGCGTTTCTTCCGGATCAATTTCCGAAGCAAAGCAAAGCGGTACGGAATACACGACGGTAAGCATAGCAAGTACGGCAGCGGCTAAAACGGAAAAAACGTTTTTAGCTTTCATAAAATTTACCTCTTATTTTACGGCAACAGTCCAGCCAAAGGAATCCTCAATCTTACCCCATTGAATACCGGTAAGATTATCATATAGTCTTTGTGAAATCGGACCTATTTTGCCGTTGTTAATATTCATAATCCTGTCTCCCCATTTAAGCTCGCCTATAGGAGAAACAACGGCGGCGGTTCCCGTGCCGAAGCTTTCTTTAAGTAAGCCGTCGCTATGAGCCCGAGCAATCTCTTCAATGGAAACAGCGCGCTCTGTAACCTTGCAGCCCCAGCTTTTGAGCAGCTCAATAGCACTCATACGCGTAATACCGCTTAGGATTGAGCCTTGAAGCGCCGGAGTGACGATTTCATCGCCGATTACAAAGAACACGTTCATTGTTCCTACTTCCTCAACATACTTGCGCTCCACACCGTCGAGCCAAAGAACCTGAGTGTAATTCTGCTTTTCGGCCTCGTCCTGAGCCTTGAGCGAAGCTGCATAGTTGCCGGCGGTTTTTGTAAAGCCCATGCCTCCTCTGACAGCGCGCACATAGTTTTGCTCAACATAAATTTTTACCGGGTTGAGCCCTTCGGGATAATATGCGCCTACAGGCGAACAAATGACGCAGAAAATTAAATGATGCGCCGGATGAACGCCGATCATTGCGTCAGTAGCGAAAATAAACGGTCTTATGTAAAGCGAAGTTCCCTCCGCCTTGGGAATCCAGCTTTCTTCAACCTTTACAAGCTTTTTGATAGCCTCAACACAAAAATCTTCGTCAATTGCAGGTATACACAGGCGCTCGTTTGAGACGTTCAAACGCGCCATGTTTTTATCCGGTCTGAACAAAAGAATCCTCCCGTCGCTCGCGCGGTAAGCCTTCATACCCTCAAAGACTTCCTGACCGTAATGCAGACACATTGCCGCCGGACTTAAAGGAATAGGTCCGAAAGGAACAATTCTGGGATTGTGCCAGCCGTCGCCTATATCATAATTCATTAAAAACATATGATCCGTAAAGATCTTGCCGAAGCCGAGCTTTGATTCATCAGCCGGTTTTTCTTTTGGAGCCGTTGTAAGCTCAATCCTTATTTCCTGCATAAAACAGCCTTCTCTCAAAAATTATTGCGTGTATATTTTATCACATAAGGCGGTGCTTTGCAATATTTTTGCAAAAAAATTCAAAATTTAACCGAAAACAGCACCCCTATTTAAAACGAAAATGATTTTCCGCCAAAAAAGCGTTTCAATATATTGCCGTCATATTGCCGTTTAAAGCATATATGGGAATTTTGCTTTGTTGACAAAATACGCTTTTGCGTGTATAATTACAAGCGCATCCGGTAAAAAGCCGAACGGCTCTATCCCCCGATTTTCACATTGCGAAAGTTTTGTTTATCTAAGCTTTGAAGTATTTTCCAAAATCTTCAAAATTCAATAAAGGGCTTTGCCCCGCCATCCAACGTGGCAAAGGGCAGCGTTAGCTGCCGGAGGAATAAGTCGGCGATTGTATCCCCCACTGATTCCGAAAATGGAATCCTCTGCCTTAAAGGCGGAGGACATTATCTCGTAGGATGTGAAAACAGATATTTAAAGCAAAAAAATATATATTTGCGGGTGTGGCGGAATTGGCAGACGCGTTAGATTTAGGTTCTAATGTCAACAGATGTGCAGGTTCAAGTCCTGTCACCCGCACCACGTCGGAGCAAAGTTCGCTTTGCTCCGGCTTATTTTTTTGCCTATGGC
>CAZXCG010000031.1:0-14712 GCA_964639205.1 uncultured Eubacteriales bacterium | reverse complement strand
TGCCGGCGCTTTGCTTTTTGAAAGGACTTTATGCGCTAAAATAAGCTTTAATTAAAAAATAAAGCTTTTAAACCTCAGGCGGCGTTTGCCCGCTGTTACAAAAACACTCCGCAGGGCTGTTATCGAGCGCTGAATTTCTGCTTTACGCAATCGACCTTATTTTGCTCGGCCTGCGAGGTGGGATACCAGCCCTTTGCCTGCATTTTGCCGAAGATGGTGTTCTGCATACAGAGCGCGTCGTTTAAAGCAGAGCTGAAGGCGCGGCGGACATTTCCCGTGGGGGATTCGATGGTTCCGTGCATAAACAGGTCGCAAACGCCCTTTTCAAGCTGAAGCATATTTTCCATTAGATTTTTATCGTCCATCATTTAAATTACCTCCCGAAAATTAAAGCAAGCTGTAAAAGCTGCTGAAAATCTGCCTGTGCTTCTGACCGACCTGCTCTACGCAGGCTTTCAGCTCGGGATCCTTGATGAGACTTGAGGTTTGGGTGCACAGAGTTTGGAAATACTGCTCGTGTCCGAGTACGTCCTCGACGTATAAAAGCTCTTTTTCTGTCATTTGACTGTTCCTCCCGTTAAAATAGTGAACGGCGGTCTCCGCCCCGGGGCGGAGCGTCATCGCATAAGCTATTATGAGAAATTAACGCCGAAATATACGCGCCGTTTTCAAAATTATAACGACGGGGCAAAGCCCCTTATTTAAGCGATATTTTTGCGCCCGGATTTTCATCGGACGCTTTTGCGGGCGTAATCTGCTTGCGCGTACTTCGGGAGCGCACGCAAACAGAGGCGGACGGGGCTTAAAACCCGGCAAATTTTGTAATAATTTAATTCGCATTTGAAAAAATGGGCGGGATTTCGAGGTGAAAATCGGGGTCTTATTTTTCTTACTGAGAAAAATAAATCGGCGTTCCGAAAAAAAGTGTAATTTATATTAAAAAATCGTAACTTTTTCCTTGCAATTTGAATTGCTATGGTTTATAATGTTCCTACAGGTGGCGTTTGGTGACTTTTTTGGGTCAGGTTGTGACATCTGAGTTACAAAAGCGGGCGCTTCAGACGCTTAATTCCGAAAACCGCCGGAAAAGCTCGGTCTGTTTTTTGAAAGGGGGCGGCAAAATGTTTTCCGGAATGACCAATAATACAATAGATTCCAAGGGCAGAATTATTTTGCCGGCTAAATTCAGGGAAGAGCTGGGCGAGTCGTTTTATATTACCAGCGGATTTGAAGATTGCCTTCAGGTTTTTTCAAACGAACAGTTTGAAAATTACAGCGAGCAAATCAAGCGGATGCCCGGCGATGTTGCCGCTTCAATGCAGTACATACTTATTGCTCCGGCAACGCAGGTAACACCTAACGCTCAGGGCAGAATTTCCATCCCGCAGGCGCTCAGGGAACAGGCGCAGCTTGACAAAAACGTTGTGGTTCTCGGATTGGACACCCGCATTGAAATTTGGAACAGCGACAAATTCCGTGAGTTCTTCCAAAAGCAAAAAAAGGAAGTTGCAAAGCCGAATCTTAATTATATAAGACTGTAAGGCGGCGCGGTTATGGAATTTTCTCACAGACCGGTGCTGTTAAACGAAGCGGTGGATGCGCTCGCGGTTCGCCCGGACGGCGTTTATGTTGACGCAACGGCGGGCGGGGGCGGTCATTCGGCCGAAATTTTGCGGCGGCTTGAGCGCGGCAGGCTGTATTCTGTGGATCAGGACCCGGACGCGATAGCCGCGGTTACCGAGCGATTCAAAAACAACCCGCAAAGCACCGTAATACGCGGCAATTTCGGGGATATGCGCGCTTTGCTGGAGGAACACGGCGTTTCTAAGGTGGACGGTATTTTGCTTGATTTGGGGGTTTCCTCACATCAGCTCGACGACGCGCAGCGGGGCTTTTCGTATCATAAGGACGCGCCGCTCGATATGCGCATGAGCCAAAGCGGGGCAACGGCCGCGGATCTTGTAAACACGCTTGAATACTCGGAGCTTGTCTCGATAATTTCGCGCTACGGCGAAGAAAAATTTGCCGCAAGCATAGCGCGGGGAATTGAAAAATACCGCGAAAAAAAGCGCATAGAAACAACGCTTGAGCTTGCGCAGATAGTTAAATCCTGCGTTCCTCAAAAGGTGCGCAGAGAAGGACACCCCGCAAGGAAAACCTTTCAGGCTCTCAGGATTGCGGTAAACGGCGAGCTTGACAGGCTTGAGCAAGGGCTGGACGCCGCAAAGGATCTGCTCGGCGGCGGCGGAAGGCTGGCGGTTATTACCTTTCATTCGCTCGAGGATCGAATTGTCAAACAAAGGATGGCCGGCTGGGCTAAGGGCTGCATATGCCCGAAGGATTTTCCCGTTTGCGTTTGCAATCAAAAGCCGTCCGTAAAAATTTTGGGTAAGCCCGTAGCTCCCTCGGAAAGCGAGCTTGAGCAGAACCCCCGCAGCAGAAGCGCAAGGTTACGCGTCTGCGAAAAAATTTTTTAAAAAATATTGTATAAGGTATAGACAAACATAACTATATGTAGTAAAATAATAACAAACTTGTAATAATTGTTACAAACACAAGGTTTTGTTATTATCGAGCGCCCGAACCGGAGCTTCCAACAATATTTTGTGTTTGGCTGAAATATTCCTTATATAATAACGGGGCAAAGCCCTTATTGAAAGATTGCAGCCTTTTAAACAAGGATACGGAAGCTATATCAAAAAATATGAAAAAATGACGCTTGCGGCAAGGGGCCGTGAAACGGAAGGATTTTGAGAATAAGGCTTGAAAAAGCGGGAGTGGAAAAATGGCATTTGAAGACAGAAACGCAGCGTATGACCTCAGCCTTTTTGAAGAAAGCACATCGCCGCGTAAAAGAAAAGGAGCGGCCGTACCGGCTAAAAAGAAAAAACCCGGACCGAAGCAGTCGGGCAAGGTTGTTGTTGTTTCCGACGAAATGCTCGACAGGATTGCGCGGCGCAGGGTGAATCCCATAAAGGTCGCGGCAACGGCGCTGTTCGGCGGGATGATAGCATTTCTGCTTGTTGTAAATATCAGCGGGCGGGTGGCTCTTACCGAGCTTAATCAGGAAATTCTCGACACTCGCGATAAGCTTGTACAGCAGCAAAGTATTTATACACAGACCGAATTGAGCGTCGATTCGCAGTACTCCACCGCCATAGTCGAGGAGTATGCAAAAGACGAGCTGAATATGAGCCGTGCGACAAATTACCAAAAAGAATTTGTAAGCCTCAGCGACGGAGACAAGGCAGAGGTAATAAATACCGAGGAACCGAATATTTTTGTTAAAGTGGCGAATGCAATTAAGGGAATTCTGTCATAACCGCCGCACGGGCTTCGTAATAATAAGGCAGGACTGTAACGGGAAGCGGGGATTGAGATAGCATCTTAATCCCCTTTTTTCAAAGCTTCGTTCACTTGCGCTGCGCCCTGCCCCGGAATATTCGGGCGGCGATATTTTATTTAATAATACCAAAGGTGAGCATATTGACTAAAGCAAAATCTTCGTACCCAAAAAAGAGGAGACCGTCTTTTAAACGGAGGTCAACCGTTTTGATGGCGCTGTGTCTGTTTTTGGGGTTCGGTCTGGTTATAGGGAGGATTGCGTATTTGCAGTTCGGAATCGGCGACGAGCTCAAGCGCAGCGCCGTTTCGCAGCAGTTTTCCAGCGTTACGATAAGCGCCAAGCGGGGTACTATATACGACAGAAATGAAAAAATTTTAGCCCAGAGCGCTTCTGTGTGGAAGGTGGCGCTTGACCCGAGCGAATTTTCCACCGATGAACAAAGAAACTACACGGCGAAGGGTCTCGCCGCCATCCTCGATATTGAGGAGGAAACGGTTCTTGCAAAAATAAACAGCACCGATTCTCAGTATGTGGTGCTTAAAAGTCAGGTTGAAAGCTCCCTGCGTGATGAAATTCTTGAATTTATAGAGAACAGTCCCTTGGATTCAAACAAAAATCCGCTCGTGCCGAGCGGGGGAATCAATTTTTACGACGACTATAAGCGTTACTACCCATACGGCAGTCTTGCGTCGGCGCTGATAGGCTTTACAGGCTCCGACGATCAGGGGCTTACCGGGCTTGAATATCAGTATGACGACATTCTAAAGGGTACGGACGGAAGGCTTGTTACCGCTCAAAACGCAAACGGAGACAGCTTGCCGTTTGAATATAAACAGAATATCGACGCCGAAGACGGATACAGCCTTGTGCTGACCATAGACGAGACGGTTCAGTCCATATGCGAAAAATATATGAAGCAGGCTATTGAGGAAAACGACGTTTACAACCGCGGCGGCTGCATAATAATGAACCCCAACACGGGCGAGATTTACGCCAACGCCACCGTGGGCGGCTTTGACCTTAACGACCCGTTTACGCTTACCGAGGAATACAAGGAGAAGCTTGCGGAATATCCGCAGGAGGAGCAGGAAGAAAAGGAAAGCGAACTTCTGTATGAGATGTGGCGCAACAAAACTGTTTCCGACACTTACTATCCGGGCTCGGTTTTCAAGATGGTAACCGCGTCTATGGCGCTCGAGGAAGGGCTTATAAGCGACAGCGACACCTTCTACTGCGACGGCTCCTACGATGTTTACGGTGAAGAAATAAGCTGCCATTTGCACACCGGACACGGCGTTCAGTCGTTTGAAGAAGCAATAATGAACTCCTGCAACCCGGCGCTTATACAGATAGGTCAGCTTATAGGGGAAACAAACTTTTGGAAGTACTATCAGGCTTTCGGGTTCAGTCAGAGAACGGGCGTTGACCTGCCCGGTGAGGCCGAGGATATGTTTTTCAGCGAGGACGGATCAATGGGGCCGGTGGATCTTGCGGTTGCCTCCTTCGGGCAGAACTTTTCCATTACGCCGATGCAAATGATTACGGCGGCATGCGCCGTGGCAAACGGAGGGTATCTTGTGCAGCCCCACTGCGTTAAAGAGATTATCGACAGCGAGGGCAACGTGGTCGAGTCTGTAAGCACAGATGTAAAGCGGCAGGTAATTTCGGAAGAGGTCTCCGAGCGTATGTGCTCCATTCTTGAAGAAAACGCCGTTTCCGGCGGCGCAAAAAACGCCTATATAGCGGGCTACAGAGTTGCCGGCAAAACCGGCACCTCGGAAAAGAAAACCGACTCCAACGGCGACGGAATAGACGATTACATAGCGTCCTTCTGCGGCTTTGCTCCCGCCGACGACGCTCAGGTTATAATGCTTGTATTTTTTGACACGCCCTTGGGAACCTCATACTACGGCAGTCAGGTTGCGGCTCCGGTTTTTGCAAATGTTATGAGCGAGGTTCTTCCTTATTTGGGAATAGAAGCCCAGTACAGCGAAGAGGAGCTTGAAAATATCGACGTAAAAACGGAAAACTATATCGGACTTACCGTGGAAGAGGCCTCAAGCGCTGCGCAGGCTTCCGGAATTTCGGTAAGAGTAAAGGGCGAGGGCGGCACGGTTATTTCACAGGTGCCGGAGGTAGGCTCGTCCGTTCCGTCGGGAGGCACGGTGGTGCTTTATACCGACGAGGAAAGTCAAAGCGACATGGTCATAGTTCCGAATTTGACGGGACTTTCGCTGAGCGAGGCGAATGCTGTTGCCGCCGAATACGGCGTGAACATAAGCATTAAGGGTTCGTATAATGCGGAGGCAAGCCGCAGCGTTTCGCAGAGTATTGAATACGGTACAACGGTAAGTCCCGGAACGGTGATAACCGTTACGTTTGCAAGCACCGATTTCAGCGACTGATAAATATGCCGCCCCGCCGTAAGGCAGCGGATGAAAACACGCTTGGGAGGAGTAAAATGTGCTGATGAAAAGTATTAGGATTATAGGCTCGTGTCCCGAAAAGACGCAAATCTCGGAGCTGCTCCGCACATGTACGGAGGATTTGCCGTGCGAAATCGGGCAGCCCGTTGCGGTAGTTCTCGATGCGGACGCGGTCGTTCCCGAAGAAAAATTCCGCGCCGCCGCAGTACCGCAGGGATTTGAGCTTGCGGGAGCTTCAAGAACCGTCACCTATTCCACCGAGGATTTAAGCGCGGGGATAGTTGCTCTTAATATTCAGGAAAAGCCCGAATACACCTGCTTTGAGCTTATGGCGGAGGATCGTATGGGCAGGGTTTTTGTCGGAAACAAAACCGGCTTTACGGTAAAAGCGGTGCTCACTGTCGCCGCCGCGCTTACGGCGTGCGGACTGCCGCTTGCGGAGGTTATCGCCCGGCTGAATAAAATTTTAAAGGCGGAGCTTTAATAAAAAGGGAAAACAATTTTTTACTGAGGGTGTTAAAATGACAAACGCACTGTGGGCAGGTGCGGCGGCGCTTGCGGCGCTTGCCGTCTCCGCGCTTACCGGCAAAAAGCTCATACCTTTTCTTCAAAAGCTTAAATACGGTCAGACAATACTCGAGGAAGGACCGAAATGGCACAAAAAAAAGCAGGGTACCCCGACTATGGGGGGTATTATGATAATACTTGCCTTTATGCTTGTGTCGGTTATATGCGGGGTTTTGTACTTCTGCGCCGGTCTCGGCGCAGAAAATGTAAACGAGGCTGTTTTCACGCGCGACAAGGTTCATATGTTCGCCGGCGTTGCCATGGCGTTTTGCTACGGCGTTATAGGCTTTATCGACGATTACATTAAGGTTGTTAAAAAGCGCAATTTGGGACTTACGGCAAAACAAAAGCTCCTGCTGCAATTTCTTGTCGCAGCGCTTTACTTTGCGGTTTTGGCGGTTAACGGCTATACTACGCAAACGGTGATCCCGTTTGTCGGTTATGTTGATTTGGGACCGCTGTATTATATTCTTGCCGCAATTCTATTGGTGGGTACGGTCAACGCGGTTAATCTTAACGACGGAATCGACGGACTGTGCGGCTCCGTAACCTTCTTTGCCGCTATGATTTTTATGCTTATTTCCACCATGACGGGCTACGCCGGAGTTACCATGGAGGCGGCCGCTCTTGCCGGCGCTTGTCTGGGCTTTTTGGTGTGGAATTTTAACCCCGCCAAGGTGTTTATGGGAGATACGGGCTCGCTTTTTCTGGGAGGAGCAATCTGCGCGATTGCGTTTGCTGTGCAGATGCCCATACTGCTTATACCGGTCGGAATCTGTTATTACTGGGATATGCTTTCGGTTGTTTTGCAGGTGGGGTATTTCAAGCTTACGCACGGGAAAAGACTTTTCAAAATGAGCCCGATTCACCACCACTTTGAAATGTGCGGCTGGAGTGAAAAGAAGATTGTCACGGTGTTCAGTCTGGTAACGGTTGTTTTCGGAATTGCCGCCGTTATTATTGTTTATTTCGGCGTTGTGCTTATTTGATTTGCGGAGCTTGTTTTTGGAGGTAATATGGAAAGAAAATATGCCGCGGCGCGGGCAACTCCCGCGGGAGTCGCCGTAAAAGGAACAGGGTCTGACGCGGTCAGGCGAAAGAAAAAAAGCGGCTTTGCCCGCTTTATCGAAAAATATTTTCGCATAGGCAGAGGAATGGACTGGGGGTTTTTCGGCATTGTCGTGCTGCTTGTCACAATCGGTCTTGTAATGCTGTATTCGGCAAGCTACCCAATATCTTACTATGAAAACAGCAGCAGCAAATATATTTTCGGTAAGCAGTGCAAGCTTGTGGCTGCCGGCTTTGCCGTTATGATGGCGGCAAGCTTTTTTAAGTACGAAAAGCTCAAAAGTCCGATTATGGAGTATTTGGTTTTGGGAATTTCCTATGCGGGGCTGATTTTCGTAGCCGTTAAGGGGGTTGTTACCGGCGAGGTAAGCCGGTGGATAGGCGTAGGCTCAATCAGCATTCAGGCTTCGGAAATAACAAAATTTGCCCTTATTATGTTTTTTGCCTATTTTTGCGACAAATACTACGCGCAGGACGGAAAAATTATTTTAATCGGCGGTATTGTGCTTTTATCAACGGCTGTGCTTCTGTTTTTGGAGCCGCACTATTCCGCAATCGCTATTATGATTCTGCTGACCTTTGTCATGATGTTTCTCGGCGGAGTTAAGGTGCGCTGGTTTGTAATAGTCGGCGCTCTGGTGGCGCTTGCCGTCGCGTTGCTTTACGCCACGGGCAACCTCGGTTATGCCATGCAGCGCCTTGACGGCTGGGGACAGGCGCTCACGGCGGAATACGGAACAGAGCTGTACGAGACCACCCGCCAAACGCGGAACTCTATGTATGCTATCGGCTCGGGCGGCTTAACGGGACTGGGTTTTGGCGAATCGCGCCAAAAATATCTTTTTCTGCCGGAGCCCCAGAACGATTTTATTTTTGCAATCGTCTGCGAGGAGCTGGGCTTTGTGGGGGCGCTGTTGATTCTTATGCTGTTTGCTCTGCTCATTTATCAGGGGATAAAAATTTCGCAGCAGGCGCGCGACCGCTTCGGAAGATTGCTCGGAGTCGGGATTATAATTCAAATTGCGCTTCAGGTAATACTTAACTTGCTTGTAATTACCGACTGGATGCCCAACACCGGAATCAGCCTTCCGTTTTTCAGCTCCGGGGGAAGCTCCATTATTATGATTATGCTGCAAATGGGAGTAGTGCTTTCAATATCAAGAACCGCGAAAATAGAAAAGCTTTAGGGCATATCCGAAAGGGGTTTAACGCACTGTGATAAAAGCTATGTTTGCGGGCGGCGGCACTGCCGGGCATATAAATCCCGCGCTTGCCGTTGCCGGCTATCTTAAAGAAAAACAGCCGGACGCCGAAATCCTTTTTGTAGGCAACAGGGATTCTATGGAGGAAAGGCTTGTTACAAGAGCCGGTTACCGTTTTGAAACCATCAGCATAAGCGGCTTTCAGCGCGGATTTTCACCGGCGGCGTGCGCGCGCAACGCGGCTACCGCCTTTAGGGCGGTCGGCGCGGTGGCCGCGTCAAAAAAAATTATACGAAGCTTTAAACCCGACGTCTGCGTCGGAACAGGGGGATATGTAAGCGGTCCGGTGCTGAGAGCAGCGTCTAAGCTGGGAGTTAAAACCCTTATTCATGAGCAAAACGCTTTTCCCGGTGTTACAACCAAAATGCTTGCCAAAAACGCCGACGTTGTTATGCTTGCAATTGCGGATGCTCAAAAGCATTTGCCCGACGGATGCAATATAGCTTTGACGGGCAACCCCATACGCGGAGAGGTACTCGGCGCGCAGAAATCCGCCGCGCGTCAAAAGCTCGCCCTTGACGACCGCCCCTTGGTGCTTTCCTTCGGAGGCAGTCTGGGAGCGCGTGCGTTAAACGAGGCAATATTGCCGCTTGTGGCGCGCAGCGGCAAAGATGGGAAGTACCTCCATATTCACGCCTATGGGCAGTACGGAAAATGGTTCCCGGACGCGCTGAAAAAGGAAGGCGTCGATATTTCAAAATGTCCGAATTTGGATATTCGTGAGTTTATAAATAATATGGACGTTTGTCTTGCCGCGGCGGATATTGTTATCTGCCGCGCGGGAGCCATTACAATAAGCGAGCTTCAGGCTACCGGCAAGCCTTCAATACTCATACCCTCGCCGAACGTTGCGGAAAATCACCAGTACCATAACGCTATGGCGCTGGCGCGCGCGGGAGCGGCGGCTGTTTTGGAGGAAAAGGAGCTTACCCCGCAGAGCCTTACGGCTCTTGCGGACGATTTACTCAGCGACCCCGAAAGACTGAAGCTTTACGGCGAGAACGCCCGCAAAATGGCAATAGTGGACGCGCGCGAGCGTATTTATAAGCTCATTATGCGGCAAATTCAGGCGTCCTGATAACTCATAATCCAAGTTTTTAATCAGTCTGCGGACGAAAGCGCCGAGCAGCCCCGCGCCGTTGAACAAAACAAACCGGACGCGCATATAATGGAATTGATTTCTATTGTGTACAGCGAAAGGGTGTTTTGTGTGCCAAAGCTTCTTATAGAGGGCGGAAAAAGACTGTCCGGCGAGACAGAGCTTCAGGGGGCAAAAAACAGCGCGCTGCCGCTGATGGCGGCTTGCGTTGCCTGCGGCGGGGAATGTCTGCTGCATAACTGCCCCTGCATTTCCGACACGGACGCGTGTATCAAAATCCTGCGCTATTTGGGCTGCAGCGTCAGCAGGCATTATCATACGGTGGTAATAGATTCAACCCGGTGTTCAAGGTGCGACATTCCCGGCGAGCTTATGCGCGAAATGCGCGGATCGATTATTTTTTTGGGAGGACTGCTTGCCAGAGCCGGAGAGGCGAGGCTTTCCCTGCCCGGCGGCTGCGAGCTCGGTCCGCGCCCTATCGATTTGCACCTGCGGGCGCTTGCAAAAATGGGAGTTAAAATTTCCGACGAACACGGAGTTATACACTGCACCGCTCCGAAAGGGCTTAAAGGAGCGAAAATTTCTCTTTCTCTGCCCAGCGTCGGAGCAACCGAAAACATTATGCTCGCGGCTGTGCGCGCTTGCGGAACAACCACGATAATCAACGCGGCGTGCGAGCCGGAAATTACGGATCTGGCGGATTTTCTGAATAAATGCGGAGCAAAAATATACGGCGCGGGAGAAGGCATTATAGTTATTGACGGCGTAACCGAGCTTAAAAGCGCGGCGCACAGCATTATCCCCGACCGTATAGTTTGCGCAACGCTTATGTCCGCAGCGGCGGTAACGGGGTCTGACATACGCATTAACGGGGTTGTAGCCGCTCACCTCGGCGCAGTTACGCCGCTGTTTGAGGAGGCGGGCTGCACGGTGGTGTGTAAAGGCGGCGTTATGAGCTTCAGCGCGCCGCAAAGACTGAAGG
This sequence comes from uncultured Eubacteriales bacterium, assembly GCA_964639205.1. Taxonomy (GTDB): domain Bacteria; phylum Bacillota; class Clostridia; order Oscillospirales; family Acutalibacteraceae; genus CAZXCG01. Next base: position 3,962 of record CAZXCG010000031.1, on the reverse strand, counting down.
CGGCAAAGCTTATCAGAACAACTCCGTACCCCGGATTCCCTACCGACACTCAGGCCGTGATGATGGCGGCTATGGCGGTCGCCGACGGCACCACAGTGTTTGTGGAAAATGTTTTTGAAAGCCGATATAAACACGTGGGGGAGCTTTTCAGAATGGGAGCGGACATAAAGGTCGAAGGACGGGTAGCCGTAACCGAGGGCGTCAAAAGCCTATCGGGAGCGGCGGTTGAAGCTTTCGACCTGCGCGGCGCGGCTTCCCTTGCGGTTGCGGGGCTTGCGGCTCAGGGTCAGACCGAAATAAGCGGGATAAAATATCTCGAGCGAGGGTATGAAAATTTTGAAGAGGTGCTTAGCTCATTGGGAGCGAGTATCCACAAGGTATAGCCTGAGTGCGGAAGATAAAATCGACGGCTCTTCCGGTCTTTACTCAGAGTTAAACATATTTCACCAAGGCGCACGGGGTTACCGAAACATCGAAACCGGACGGAAGACTAAAATACGCTGAAATACGCAAAAATACAAAGGAAGGGGAGGAGTACCGTGAAAAGCAAAAAGCAAAAAGAACGGGAGCAAAGGCGGCGCGCCGAAAGTATCGAGAAAATGCGCCGGACGCAGCAGAGCGCACGCCGTTGCGCGCCGGAAAATCGGCAGCGCGGGGAGTATCGCGGTTCTTCACCCTCGGAGGAGTACTTATATAACAAATACAGATCCTCTTCAAACGTTGTTGACTTTTATTCACACAGCGCTCAAAAGCCGCGCGAGGCGCCTGCCGAAAGGCGGAAGCAAAGACCGGATCCGCCGCCGCGGACGGCGGTCGCCCGGCCGCCCCAAAAAAGGCGAACCAAAACCCGCAGGGTTCGGAAAAAGAAGCCGATTTCCCCGGCGGCGCTGCGCTTTCGCAGATTTATTCTTTCGTTTTTTGTAATCGCGCTTTTTATCGGCGTGGGCGCGTTTCTTTCTTTAACGGTCTGGTTTAAAACCGAAACCGTTCGAGTTGAGGGGGAAACCCGCTATTCAAGCGATGAAATAATTGAAATTTGCCCGATAAAGACGGGAGAAAATATTTTTCTTTCAGACAAGAAGGCCGCGGCTCAGGCAATCAAAGACGCCCTGCCGTATGTGGCGGAAGCGGAGGTTAAATTTTCGATTCCCGACACTATTATAATAAAAATAACCGAAGCCGAGCCCGCTTACCAGTTAGGAACCGACGACGGCTGTTACATTATAAGCGCCGAGGGCAGAATTTTAGAGAAAATGGCCGAACCGCTTGCGGACGTGCCGACCCTTGAATGCTCGGGAATTAAAAACACGGAAATCGGCGCTTACGCCGAATTTGAAGACGAAAAGGCGTCAGCCGTACTTTCCGATGTTATTGCGGAAATAAATAATCTTGAAATAAGCAGCATTACGGTCATAGACATTACAAGCACCGCCAAGGTTAAGCTCCTTTACGACGACCGTATTTTGATTGTATTGGGCGTGCCCGAGGACATAAACTACAAGCTCAGAACCGCGCTTACAATAATAGACGAAAAGCTTGACCCGAACGAGTCCGGCATTATTACCGGCAGACTTGACGTTTCGGTCTGCAACGAAACAAAAAAGTCGTATTTTAATGAAAACGAAATCTATATTCCTCCGTCTCAGCTTCAAGCCACCGGCGGCGCTGACCCCGGGAGTACCGACGGTTCAAATACTTCGGAAAATACCGACGGCACAAGCATAAGCGCGCAGGATGACGTTTCGGAGGAAACAGACGACGGTGAAATTGAAATTACCGATCCGGCGGAATAACTTCAGCGCAGACCCCTCGCTTTTAAGGCGGCGGCTTGCGTGCCGGAATTCCGGCGGGAGTTATAATGGCGGGGCAAAGCCCGTTTTTGAATCTCCCGCCAAACTCCCGGGGGGCCGACGTTACCCGTGCGCGCTGCGTATTAAATTGCGCAAAGCCCTTTTTTGACAAAAGCTGAGTTTGCCGTAAAAAAGAATTTCCGAAAAAGCTGAAAAATGTGTTGAAAAATGATTACAGTTATGTTACACTAAAAGCAAATATCAGCGAAAATATGCTTATTTTGTAATATAACCTATTCGCCGATAGGGTCCACTTCAGAATTTCAGCAGGAGATATAACTTAGGCAAAGACGTCCCCCCGCCTCTCGGGCGGCGGGTTACGTTACGGAATTTCAGTGGGAGATATAAAAAGTATTTTCAAGGAGGACATAAAAAATGAGATTTGATGTTGAAAAAGAATCTGTAGGCGAGGTTCCGGTTGTAAACGTAAAGGTACTCGGCGTTGGCGGCGGCGGCGGCAACGCTATAAACACTATGGTTAAAAAAGGTATCAAGGACGTTGAGTTTATTGCAATAAATACCGACATAGCTTCTCTGCGCAAATCAAGCGCGAACAAAACCGTTCAGATAGGCAAAAAGCTTACAAACGGCAGAGGCGCGGGAGCAAATCCCGAAATCGGCAAGAAGTCGGCGGAAGAAAATATTGACGAAATAGAAACCCTGCTTCAGGACACACAGATGGTTTTTGTCGCTACCGGTATGGGCGGCGGCACGGGTACCGGCGCGGCTCCGATTGTTGCCAAGGTTGCCAAGGATATGGATATTCTTACCGTCGGAATTGTCACCAAGCCCTTCAATTTTGAAGGAAAGCGCAAGATGACGCAGGCAGAGCAGGGCATAGAGGAGCTTGCTCAGCACGTTGACGCCCTTATTGTTGTTCCCAACGAACGCTTGAGAAGTGTTTCGGATACGCCGATAACCCTTGCAAACGCGTTTATGATTGCCGACGAGGTACTCTGCCAGGGCGTAAAATGTATAACCGACCTGATTCTGAACGTCGGAAATTTGAACGTTGACTTTGCCGACGTTACAACCGTTATGAAGGATTCCGGCAGAGCGCATATGGGCGTCGGCAGCGCAACCGGCAAGGACAAGGCCGTTGCCGCCGTTACCGAGGCGATAACAAGTCCGCTGCTTGAAAGCACAATCGACGGCGCGGGCGGCGTGCTTATGAACTTTACTATCAGCCCGAATGTTACTTTGGACGAAATATGCCAGGCCGCCGAGATTGTTTCCGAAAAGGCTACTCCTGACGCGACGATTATTTGGGGCTATACATACGGAGAGGATCTTGACGACGAAATCACCGTTACCGTTATTGCAACCGGCTTTGAAGGCGAGAAAAACGCCAACGGCAAATCAGACCAACAGAGCTCTGAGGGCGAGCAGACCGACGACAACGACGACGGATTTATCGAGATAATGAAAATTGTAAACGGCGGAAGGTAAATTTCTAAGCGCGGGAACCGCGCAGGTATTGATTTGCGATTTTCGGCAGACGGCAATCAGCGCAGAAGAAGCAGCGTTGGGAGGCAAGCAGCGAATGGACAGAACAAAAGAGCTTAAACGCATGAAACGGCAGGAGCTTCTGGAGCTGTTTTTGGAAGTAACGAAGGAGAACGAGGCGCTTAAAGAAGAGGTGCGGACGCTCAAAGCCCGGCTTGAATCCAAGGAAATTGCCATAAGCAACGCGGGGTCTCTTGCGGAAGCCTCTCTCCGGTTAAGCGGGATTTTCGAAGACGCGCAGAAGGCTGCGGATACTTATCTTTTCAATCTGAAAAAGGCAAACGAAAAGCCGGAAGGGATTATCCGCGGCGCGGAGCAAGAAAGCCCGGAAGCTTGAGAAGAATGCCCACGGCAGGAAATCCGGCGGATTTTCGGCAAGCGCGAAAAACGCAGGGGCTGTTTGCAGTATTAAAATACGCCGAAGCGGAAAGCTGACGGCGCCGGGCGGTATGGTTTTTTCATACCGTCCGTATTATTTTGCGCCTGCGTCGAAGCGCGCGGCGATTTCAAGAGCTTCACTTACCGAGGCGGCGAAAAAAGGACCGCAGAAAAACTGCGGTCCTTTGCCGGAATATTAAGCCAAAGCTTTTTAATATATAAATTTTA
>CAZXCG010000030.1:13086-15920 GCA_964639205.1 uncultured Eubacteriales bacterium | reverse complement strand
CCTATGTAATTCATAATATTCCGAATCCCCCACTGTAGGAGCAATATATTTTACGATTCTTTACCGTACAGTAGATTTTTCTTAATAATTTAAATCGGAGCGTCGTTTTGCTTTGCGTGCAAGGCGCGAAGCCCGCGACAAATTGCAAGCAACGCAGGGAGCGTTAGCTTCCTCGGGGCGGTGAGGGACCTGTCTCGCACCGAAATTCCGAACATAAATCCACGGCTCACTTGTGAGCAAGGTTGATAACCGCCCCACTTAGAGGCGGAAGACATCTGCATATAAATTATATTCCATTCGGAGCAAAAAATCAAGTATCGCCCGCCGACTGCTAAGACAAGTAAATTCTACTGTTGCATTTACTTTAAGAATTTACGAGCATAAACCGCCACCCGTTCTCATAAACGGATGGCGGCTGTTACGGATTCAATTAAGCGGCTTTCGTAAATTACTTCACCATGCTTGCAACCTCGGCTGCAAAATCATCCCGGCGCTTCTCAATTCCTTCGCCCTTTTCAAAGCGGACAAAGCCGGTAATTTCAATCTTGCCGCCAAGCTCTTTAGCGGTTTTTTCGGTATATTGTTTAATATTCTGCTTATTATCCTTAACGAATTCCTGCTCAAGCAGACAGTTTTCCTTGTAATACTTGCCGATTTTGCCCATAACAATTTTCTCGGCAATCGCGGCAGGCTTGCCCTCGTTAATAACCTGTTCGGTCATTATCTTCTTTTCGTGCTCAATTACCTCGGAAGGAACCTCTTCCCTATTAAGATAAGCTGTATTAAGGGCGGCAATCTGCATTGCAATATCTTTACCGTAAGCAATAAAAGCGGGATTCGAAACAAGATCGGTGTCAAACTTTACAAGAACTCCTATTTTACCTCCGGCGTGTACATAAGAAACGCAGGGAGCCTCAACCCTTACAAAACGGCGAATCTTTATATTTTCTCCGATTGTGAGTATCTTCTCCTGAAGCAGAGCGGCTACTGTTTCCTCGGAGCCCGCCGCCTTCATTGCAAGAAGAGCGTCAACATCGGCGGGGTCATTTTCGATTACAGTCCGGGCACAGGTGTTAACAAAAGCCAGAAAATCGGCGTTTTTAGCAACAAAGTCAGTTTCGGCATTTACTTCAATAACACAGCCTAATGTATTGCTGCTGTCGGTAACGGCAAGAGCGACGCCCTCGGCAGCAATTCTACCCGCTTTTTTTGCCTGCTTTGCAAGACCCTGCTCCCTTAAAAAATCTATTGCGGCGTCCATATCGCCGTTAGCCTCGGTAAGAGCCTTTTTACAGTCCATCATACCGCAACCGGTTTTTTCCCTCAATGTTTTTACATCCTGAGCTGTAAAAGCCATTATATATCATCCTCTCATCAAAGTATATTATTAATTAAAATTTAAATTAAGCCTGCTCTTCCGGCTCTTCCTCTTCGTCTGCATCTGCCTCCGCCGCATCTTCGGCAGCGGCGCCCATTTGACCTTCTCTGCCTTCAATTATAGCGTTAGCCATTGTTCCCGCAATCAGCTTAACCGCACGAATAGCGTCGTCGTTGCCGGGAATTACGTAATCAATCTCATCCGGGTCGCAGTTGGTGTCAACAATAGCCACAACCGGAATTCCGAGGCTCTTTGCTTCGGAAACAGCAATCTTTTCTTTACGTGGGTCAACCACAAAAAGGCATCCGGGCAAACCGGGCATATCTTTAATGCCGCCCATAAACTTTTCGAGCTTTTCGATTTCGAGGTTTAATTTAATAACTTCCTTCTTCGGAAGAAGATCGAACGTACCGTCAGCTTCCATTGCGCGAAGCTGTTTTAAACGCGCGATTCTTTTTTTGATTGTAGCAAAATTTGTAAGCATACCTCCGAGCCATCTTGCATTTACATAGTAAGCTCCCGCGCGGAGGGCTTCTTCCTTAATGGAATCCTGAGCCTGTTTCTTTGTGCCTACAAAAAGTACGGTTTTTCCGTCGGCGGAAAGGTCGCGTACGAAACTGTAAGCCTGTTCAAGTTTTCTTACGGTTTTTTGAAGGTCAATGATGTAAATCCCGTTTCTTTCCGTAAAGATGTACTCAGCCATTTTCGGGTTCCATCTTCTTGTTTGGTGACCGAAATGAACGCCTGCCTCCAAGAGCTGCTTCATAGATACTACTGACATTTTAAAATCCTCCTTAGGTTATATCCTCCGCAAAAGCCGTTGCCCCGCAAAATGCCGCGGATTGAAGTTGATTTTCCGCCGCACACCAAAGCGGGCGAACCTATGCGTGCGAACTGCCTTAGTATTATATCACCGCCGATAAAAAAAATCAAGCATTATTTGCCTATAATGCTTGATTTGTCTGAAATTTTGTGTGTTTTGTTGTTTATGCTTTTAATAATTATCAAAGAATCTGTGATCACCGTATGTCACTACATAATTCATACTCTCGTGCCAGCTGCTCGAATACCATGTATACGCATAAAAATAACGGACAGTGTGCTGGACGGCGGAACCGCCCTCGTCAAAAATATAAGACACGGCGGCGAGCACGTCAGCGTTTGGCTCGCTGCTTAAAGAGCCGTAATATCCGCAATTTACGCGAACCGAATCTACGGAAGTATAGCCGTCGTATACGAGCCTGTCACGGATACTTTGCGCAACAAGAGCTGCGCCGGTAAAGCCCTGATTTCCGGCTTCACCCATTACAAGATGCTCCAAAACATAACGGTCATAGTCGGAAAGACTGACCGAATAACCGGTATAATTGGGGTCGGGGTTATCAATAGCAAGCAAAAAGCCGTTTGAAACCTGAGCGTTATATGATACCTTTTTTGCTTCCTCCGCCTTTTTAGC
>CAZXCG010000030.1:0-12986 GCA_964639205.1 uncultured Eubacteriales bacterium | reverse complement strand
TTTTTTTGCTTCTTCGGCTTTTTTTGCAGCCTCTGCCTCGGCTTTTGCCTGCGCTATTTGCTTCTGCGCGTCCTGCTTTGCCTGATCGATTGCCTCTGCCCGAATCAAAGATTCTTCCTCTTCCGAAACTGTTTTTAAATACTGTGATAAATTTTCTGAAAATTGCTCGATACTGTTTTTTTCATCTGCAAATATATTTGTTTCCGCAGCGGAAACTTTTACGGTGAAATCAGTGTTTGGAATAGCAATGAGCGCAGCAGATAAAGCAATCGCAAGCAGATTACGTTTAAACTTACTTGAACGACTCAAAATAATCCTCCTTTTACTTTCCCATGCTTTACGCAAAGCTTTTTTAAAGGCTTGCGTTCAATTTCACGGAAATTATTTTGGTTCCACACAATTTCGAGGGTATTAAAACACAATTCTTAAAAAATTGCAAGTTTTGTCCCCGAAAACCCGCTTTTTGAAAATTTCTTTAAAAGCTTTAAAGGTTACAAATTTGATACTTTTCTGGTACAAAATTAACAAAAATGATACAGTTGAAAATTTTATTTTAAATACTCATACAAATTTAAAAAATTTTAAAAAAAGCCTCAAAATCCCGCTAAAAAAGCCCTTTTTTCAGGTCGGACGGCAGTCTAAATTATGACTAAAAACTGAGTTTAAACAGCCGAAATAACGACAGAAAGCATACGAAAATCAACCGAAAAAGCGTCCCTTTTTACGCCGCCGACCCCGGCTTTGACCGCAGTTTTTTACTAAAACAGTATCTTCGCCTATCAGACAAATATTCTCCCACGGAATAATAATATCGTCGCTCCTACCAAGCAATCCCAAACAGCGCAAGCGTCCAAAAACTATAATTGCGCATACTCTTGCGCTTTGAGTATCAACCTCAATATCATCAACAAAACCCACTCTGCAGCCTGTACTGTTATTGATTACCTCTTTGTGCCGTAATTCCACGATTCTGCACGTCAAATTATCACCTCATTTGACTTTTGGTATTTTTTCTGTTATAGTACATTATATATGTCGTATGTGCGCTGAATATTCGCAGCGGAAGTTCACAGATATTGCGGCACGCCGTACTGTAATTAAGATCAAAGCGGCGCTCAGGTTCAATAAAGGGCAGCGTTAGTTGCCTTAGAAATCAACGGGGGATTGTATCCCCCGCCGATTCCGAAAAGGGAACCCGCCGCCTTAGAGGCGGGGACATCTTTGCCTAAGTTATATGTACATATTCTTTGATTAATTAATACTACATTCGGAGGTTTTTATGAACTATCAGCTTATTACGGACAGCGTTTGCGACTTTAATCAGGCGCTGGCAGACGAGCTCGGGGTTTCTGTTATTCCTATGGAATTCAATGTTAACGGCAAAGTGTATTTGCATTACCCTGATTGCAGGGATTTGAAGCTGACCGACTTTTACAGCCAACTTAAAACCGGAGCCGACGCACACACTACCCAAATAAACATTGAAAGCTATATGCGGTTCTTCTCCTCCGTTTTTGAGCAAGGAAAGGACATTCTTTATATATGCTTTACCTCCGGTCTGAGCGGATCCTACAATTCAAGTCTTATAGCCGCTCGGGAGCTTAAAGAAAAATACCCCGAGCGAAGAATTGAAATTGTTGACTGTGCCTGCGCTTCGGTAGGTCAGGGGAATCTGGTATATCACGTTGCAAAATATATACGGCAGTCTTCCCCGTCGCTTGATGAAGCAAAACAGTTTGCAGAGGATCTAAAGCTCAGGGTATGTCATTGGTTCGTTGTAGAAGATTTTGACCAGCTAAAAAAGGGCGGCAGAGTTTCCGCCGTTACGGCTACCGTGGGTAAGGCGCTTAACATAAAGCCTCTTTTGAGCGTTGACAACGACGGCAAGCTCATAACTGTCGCCAAAATTCGCGGTACACTTAAAGCCTATGACGCTCTTGTTGACCGGATGATAGCGCACGGTGAAAACATTAAAAATCAAACTGTGGTTATAGGACACACAGCCTGCCCTGAAAGAGCTGAAAAGCTCAGACGCATGGTAGCCCCTCTTGTTAAGGATGTTATAGTATTGGAAATCGGTCCTGTAATCGGAACGCATGTAGGAGTAGGTATGCTTGCCCTAACTTTCCACGGTCAACGTATTTTCAAATAGCTTGAGCGCAGACGCTCCTCTCCTATTAGGCGGAGGGTCAACGCTGCACCGATTTAAATTAACGGATGTGAAGTTAATTGCGGAGAAGATTGGATTTGCTTTCCCATTCACTAAAAAAGAACAAAAAAGGCATTGCCCTGATGATAACTTCGTCTGTGTTCGGATGTTTAGGGCAGCTATTTTGGAAGCTTGCTTCGACGGACGGAGCGTTGTACCTGTTTATCGGACTGCTGTTCTATGCCGTCGGGGCCGTATTTATGCTTACAGCATACAAATACGGCAAGCTGTCCGTTCTGCAGCCAATGCTGAGTATGTGCTATGTTCTGAGCATTATTTTGGCCGCAATTTTCCTTGACGAGCCCATAACCGTCGCCAAAGCCATAGGAGTTTTATTGATTCTTCTCGGCGTTATCCTTATCGGAGGCGGTGAGAACGATGATTAAATACATTTGCTACCTTTTGATGCTTGTTATGTCGTTTTTCGGCGGATTTGCCGGGCTGTTCCTGAAAAAAGGAACCGATTATCTTAATAAGAAAAATATATTTACAATTTGGCAGCTCTATGTCGGAGGGCTGTGTTACCTTGCAAGCGCCGTTATAAACATATATGTACTGCGCCACCTTGATTATTCCGTTGTAATGCCCATGATGTCCGTTACATATATATGGACCATCGTGCTTTCGCGCATTTTTCTTAAAGAACCGCTGACCGGACGAAAGCTTGCGGGGCTCGGCTTCATTGTAGCGGGGGTTTTGATAATTGCGCTCTTTCACTGACAGAACGGAGAAAAACAATATGCAGCGCCACCCCTTTCCGCCGTTATACGATAAAAACTCAAAAATACTGATTCTCGGCAGCTTTCCGTCCGTTAAATCCCGCGAGCAGAGGTTCTTTTACGCACACCCTCAAAACCGCTTTTGGAAGGTTATAGCATCGGTTTTTGACTCTCCCGTTCCCTGCACGGTTTCCGAAAAGAAGGCTTTTTGCCGCAAAAATCACATTGCGCTTTGGGACGTTATTGCTTCCTGTGAAATAGCCCTCTCCTCCGACAGCAGCATTAAGAATATTACCGCCAACGATCTTGGTAAAATATTTGAACACGCACAAATTGACACAATATTTGTAAACGGTAAAACCGCTGAAAAAGCATACAATGAATATATTCTCCCCTATAATAACAGGCGGGCAATCTACCTGCCGTCAACAAGCCCCGCAAACGCCGCGTGGAAGCTTGAACGGCTCAAAGCAGAGTGGAGCCGCGCAATAAAAAAAGAATTGAGGTTATAGTGTGAATATCTGTGTTTTCGGCGCATCAAGCAGCAAGATAAATCAAAAATACATAGAAAAAACAGAAAAGCTCGGAGAGGCTCTTGCAAAAGCGGGACACAGCCTTGTTTTCGGCGCGGGTACCGAAGGGCTTATGGGAGCCGCCGCAAGAGGAATAAAAAAAGCCGGGGGATATACCGTTGGAGTTATTCCGAAATTTTTTAAAGAGGAAAATTTGTCCGACATTTTTAATTGCGACGAGCTGATTTTTACCGACTCAATGCACGAAAGAAAGAAAAAGATGGAGGAGCTTGCAGACGCTTTTATAATTACTCCCGGCGGAATAGGAACCTTTGAAGAGTTTTTTGAAGTACTCACGCTGAAACAACTGGGCAGACATAATAAAGCGATTGTAATATACGATGCCGAGGGTTACTATTCAAATTTGGAAAAATTTATGCAGAACGCACTGGACGAAAAATTTATCAACGCCAACACAAAGCAGCTGTATAAAACCTGCAAAACTCTTGACGAAGTAATCAAGTATATTGAAGAGAAGCCGAAGCGCGGGTTCAGCGTTAAAGAAATGCGCAATTACTGACGCGGATTCCAATAATATTTACAGAAAAACTGCCGATCAAAAAGACCGGCAGTTAGTTAATTTTGAGGAAATTTTAAATTTTTTCCCGAACAGCGGGGCAGTTTTCCGCCGTGGCTGTAATGTCAAATCGAATATGAATAGTTAGGAGCTTCTTTTGTAATCTGTATGTCGTGCGGGTGGCTTTCCTTAAGACCTGCTCCTGTAATTTTGACAAACTGCGCCTTGGTATGGAGTTCTTCGATAGTAGCGCACCCGGTATAACCCATACCGGCTCTGAGCCCGCCGATCATTTGATATATCGTTTCCGAAAGCAGTCCCTTATAAGGCACTCTGCCCTCAACTCCCTCCGGAACAAGCTTTTTGCTGTTAGTTTGGAAATAGCGATCCGAGCTGCCCTTGCCCATTGCCGCAAGACTGCCCATTCCACGGTAGACCTTAAACTGTCTGCCCTGATAAATCTCGCTTTCTCCGGGACTTTCCTCGCAGCCCGCGACAAGCGAGCCAACCATAACAACGCTTCCGCCGGCAGCAAGAGCTTTTACAATGTCTCCGCTGTATTTAACTCCTCCGTCGGCAACAACGGGAATTCCGTATTTTGAAGCGACGCAGGCGGCGTCATAAATTGCCGTAATCTGCGGCACGCCTATGCCCGCAACAACGCGGGTTGTACAGATAGAGCCGGGACCTATGCCGACCTTTACGCAGTCCGCGCCTACATCGATAAGCGCTTCGGCTGCGCTTGCGGTAGCTATATTGCCGGCAACAAGCTGTAAATCCGGATAAGCCTTTTTAACCTTTGCAACCGAATTAATTACATTTATGTTATGACCGTGTGCAGAGTCAAGCACAACCACATCCACACCTGCTTCGACAAGAGCGGCAACCCTGTCAAGAACGTCGGGAGTAGCTCCAATCGCCGCGCCGCAGAGGAGACGACCGTTTTCATCCCTTGCCGAATTCGGGTACTGAACCGATTTTTCAATATCTTTTATTGTAATAAGGCCCTTAAGCTCACCGTTTAAGCCGACAATCGGCAACTTCTCTATTTTATGCTGACGCAGAATTTTTTGAGCCTGTAGGAGCGTTGTGCCTACCGGCGCGGTAACCAGATTTTCGTGCGTCATAACATCTGAAATGCGCAGGGAAAAATCTTCATCGGTCATAAAGCGCAGGTCGCGGTTTGTAAGAATCCCCACAAGCTTGCCGTTGCTGCAAATCGGCACGCCGGAAATTTTATACTTTGACATAAGATCGTTGGCTTCGCTTACGGTATTTTCGGGAGCAAGAAAAAACGGATTTACTATAACGCCGTTCTCGCTTCTTTTTACTCTGTCTACCTCGTCGGCCTGCTGCTCGATAGACATATTTTTATGAACAATACCGACTCCGCCCTCACGCGCTATGGCAATTGCCATTCTCGACTCGGTAACAGTATCCATGGCGGCTGTTATGAGCGGAGTGTTGAGCTTAATTTTTTTCGTAAGATGCGTTGAAACATCCACCGCTTTAGGTTCAACATAAGACTCCGCGGGAATCAAAAGCACATCGTCAAATGTCAGACCCTCTTTTACAAATTTGCTGTCAAAATCCGGCAAAAGCATAAAACACTCTCCTTGAAATTCATTTGTTATCCGATTATTTACCCCATATTATATCAAGTTCAAATATAAAAATCAATATTTTTTAATGAAAAACGGAAATATCGGCGTAATAAGCATTACCGATTAAAGCGCAATAAAAGAATATTTTTCAAATTTTAAGAAATTATTTAAAAACCGCCTGAGAAAAAATTCCAAAGCGGTTTTAAAGACTATTCGGAGCAGCCTCCCGCCGAACTTGCTTGGCACAGAGCGCCGCCTCATAAGCAGAAGACGTCTGCGCTCAGATTATCGGATTTTCCCCTTCCGGCATAGAGGTATCCTGCCCTTCGGGCGAGCCCTCTTCGCTCAAATCCTCGCCGCCTTCCTCGGGCGGAACAGCGGATTTTTCATCCTCATGCGGAGCGCGGGCAAGCGTTACAACCTTGCTGCCGCCGTCAACGCGCATAAGAGTAACTCCCTTTGCCGGGCGTGAGCATATGCGGACAGAATCCGCGGGAATACGGATAATTACCCCGTCGTTTGAGATAATTATAATATCATCGTTTAAATTGACAGCCTGCAAAGCGGCTACATTTCCGTATTTTTCAACATGATAATTTATAATACCCTTTCCTGCCCGCGACTGAATTCTGTAATCGTCGGGAGAAGAAAGTCTGCCGTAGCCGGTTTCGCTGACTGTAAGGATATAGTCGCCTTCATCAACCGTACTCATTCCGACCACTTCATCGCCGTCTTTAAGCGTTATAGCCTTCACTCCGCGCGCCTGCCGTCCCATTGGGCGAACGTCGCTTTCCTCAAAGCGGATAGCCATGCCCTTCTTTGTAGCAACGATAACCTGACTGTGACCGTCGGTCATTTTTACCCATGCGAGCTTATCCTCTTCGTTGAGTTCAAGCGCAATAAGACCTCCTTTGCGCGTACTGTTATAGGCGCTTAATTCAATGCGCTTTACAAGACCCTTTTGAGTAACCATAATCAAATATTTGTTTTCTTCAAACTCAGGCACCCGAATCATGGCGGTTACCTTTTCGTCCGCTGCAACAGGCAGAAGATTTGCAATATTAATGCCTTTTGCCTGTCTGCTGCCTTCCGGAATTTCGTAGCACTTAAGCTTATAAACCCTGCCTCTGTCGGTAAAGAAAAGTATATAATCGTGCGAACCGGCAATAAACATTTCGGCTGCCACGTCCTCTTCCCTGCGGGTCATGCCGGAAATGCCCCTTCCGCCGCGCCTCTGCGCCTTGAAAGTATCGGAAGAAAGCCGTTTAACATATCCGAATTGTGTAAGCGTCAGCACACACTCCTGACGGGGAATGAGATCCTCAATATCGACCTCGCCGCTAACGGTGCAAATTTCTGTACGGCGGCTGTCGGCAAATTTATTGCGGATTGCAAGCGCTTCTTCTTTAACGATAGCCAGCCGACGAACCGGGCTTGAAAGAATTTCGGTATATTCGGAAATTTTAGCCATCAGCGAGTTTATTTCGTTTTCTACCTTGGAACGCTCAAGTCCGGAAAGCTGACCGAGCTGCATTGTCACTATTGCCTGAGCTTGTGCGTCGTCAATCTCAAAGCGTTTAATAAGCGCAAGCTTAGCCGAGGGTCTGTCTTTGCTGGAACGGATTAACGCAATGACCTCATCAATAAAGTCGATTGCTATTTTAAGACCCTCTAATATATGCGCGCGTTCCTGCGCCTTGTTTAAATCGAATTGAGTTCTGCGGGTTACTACTTCAACCTGAAAATCAATATAATGAGCGAGCATATCCTTGAGCGTAAGCACCTTGGGTTCTCCGTCAACAATAGCCAGCATTATAACTCCGTAGGAAATTTGGAGCTGTGAAAATGTGTAGAGCTGATTCAGGACAACCTGCGGGGAGGCATCTCGCTTTATGTCGATTTCAATGTGCATTCCGTCGCGGTCGGAATGATCCTCGATATTTGATATGCCTTCAATTCGCTTTTCCTTTACAAGCTCGGCAATGCTTTCTATAAGGCGCGCCTTATTAACCTGATAAGGCAGCTCGGTAACGATAATTTTATATCGGCCGTTTTTTGCTTCAACGATTTCCGCCTTGGCGCGGACAATGATTTTGCCCCTGCCGGTGCCGTAAGCCGCGCGGATGCCGCTGCGACCCATAATTATGGCTCCTGTCGGGAAATCCGGTCCGGGAAGATACTCCATAAGCTCGGCAAGCTCCGCATCCGGGTTGTCAATGAGATAACACATACAGTCGATTACTTCGCCCAGGTTATGCGGTGGGATATTTGTCGCCATACCGACGGCTATGCCGGTGCTTCCGTTTACCAAAAGATTCGGAAAGCGGCTGGGAAGAACCGAAGGCTCCTGCAAGCGGTCGTCAAAATTAGGCACAAAATCGACGGTTTTCTTTTCTATATCGGTAAGCATTTCGACCGCAATTTTGCTCATCTTTGCTTCCGTATAACGGTATGCCGCGGGCGGATCGCCGTCTACCGAGCCGAAGTTGCCGTGTCCGTCAACGAGCATATATCTCATTGAAAAATCCTGAGCCAAACGCACCAGCGCGTCATAAACCGAGGCGTCGCCATGCGGATGGTAACGACCCAAAACCGAACCTACGGTATCGGCACACTTACGGTACGCCTTTTCGGGAGAAAGCCCGTTTTCATACATAGTATAGAGGATTCTTCTGTGAACCGGCTTTAAGCCGTCACGTACATCGGGCAGTGCGCGCGATATGATAACGCTCATAGAATATTCCAAAAACGCTCTTCGCATTTCCTTTTGAATATCAATGTCTATAATTTTGGAATCATGTACCGATAAATCCTGCAAATCCATTCAAACACCTCATTGACTCTTTGGTATAACTCAGGGCAAGCCCCGATAAAATTTAATTCTATTCAATTTAAATTAAATCACAGCGCCGGGAAAAGTTTAAGTATTTTACGGCTTTATTTCACCCGACGCGGCGGTCAAAACATCCTCCGAAATCTGCGAGTAAAGCCTCGGAAGCGACTTTTTGACATTAATCGGGCGAAAGGTTTCGGAGCTTACAAAGCCGTGTTCGGTGGTTGCGCTGCCGATAACCGCGCCGCTTGAAGCTCTTAGAGCCGTATATGCAAAGATGATTCTTGCCGGAGAAAGCTTGACGGGCAGGGTTTCTATTATTATTTCATCTTCGTAATATGCAGGGCTTACATAGCGGCAGGTAAGCGCCGTAAGAGGCATCATTACTCCTTTTTTCTCCATTTCGGAATAGGATATGCCAAACTGCTTCACATATTCCGTTCGAGCCGCCTCGTACCAAACAGGATAAACGCTGTGGTGAATTATCCCCATTTTGTCTGTTTCCGCATACCTTGCGATTATTTTTGTTTTTGTTTTCATAGCTTATCTCCAAAAACACCTGCTGTTTCCGAATCTAAGTAAATTCCGGTAAAATCGCTTAAAAATCCCCCGTCAAGAGACACCTCGGTTTGGGTACCCTTGCGCATATCCTTAAGCTTTGCACAGCCGGAGGAAATTTCATCGTCGCCCAATACCAAAGTAAATTTTGCACCTATTTTATCCGAATACTTCATTTGAGCACGCAAGCCTCTGCCTACTATATCGGTTTCCGCTATGAAGCCTGCGCTGCGAAGGCTGCTGGCAAGAGTAAAAGCTTTGGTCTGAGCCTGCTCGCCCAAACCGACAATATATACGTCGCAGCCACCGGGCTTGGGAATTTCAATCTTCAGACTTTTCATAAGCAAAAGCAGGCGTTCCATGCCTATTGCAAATCCCAATGACGGAAGGCTCTGACCGCCAAGCTCCTCAATGAGCCCATCGTACCTCCCGCCGCCGCAAACGGTACCCTGCGCGCCGATGCTGTCCGAAACAAATTCAAAAACGGTTTTTGTATAATAATCAAGTCCGCGCACAATTGAGGGATTAACCGTGTATTTTATACCTGCCGCATTCAGGTAGGCTTTTACGCCCTCGAAATGCTCGCGGCACTCGTCGCAAATATAATCAATAACCTTTGGAGCATTCTCCGAAAGCTTTGAGCAAACGGGACTTTTACAGTCCAAGATACGCATTGGGTTGCGCTCCAAACGCGAAAGGCAGGTTTGGCAGAGTTCATCGGTATATCGGCTGAAATAATCCTTGAGCGCCTTGTGATATTCGGCGCGGCATTTGGGACAGCCGATAGAGTTAATTTCAAGGCGGAGACCCGTAATTTGCAGCCGTTCAAAGACAGAATTTGCAGCGCAGATGAGCTCCGCGTCCGCACGGGGATCCGGGGCGCCGTAGCACTCCAGTCCAAATTGGTGAAATTCCCTCTGTCTGCCTGCCTGGGGTTTTTCATAGCGGTAGCAGGTGGAAAAATAACTCACCTTAACAGGCAAACCGTTTTGATGCAGCGAATGCTCAAGCAGCGCGCGCGCCGCGCCGGCGGTTCCTTCAGGGCGAAGAGTTACGGAAGCGTCGCCTTTGGTTGAAAACGTGTACATTTCTTTTTGGACAACGTCGGTCGTTTCACCTACGCCGCGCGAAAAAAGCTCAGTATGCTCGAAAACCGGAGTACGTATTTCCTTGTAACCGTACACGGCGGATTCTTTGCGCATAATATCCTCAATAAACTGCCACTTATAGCTGTCCTGCGGCAGAATGTCTTCAGTCCCCTTAACCTTTTTTGTAATTAAACTCATCAAAAAACGACCCTCTCGTCAAGCCATGTAATCCGTAAACACAACGCAAGGGCAGCACTGAGCCGCCCGAAGCAGAAATTTTAGTGTTTTATTTTACAATATCCGTCAGTCTGCCAAGCCTTTTAAGGGCTGCTGTATACTGAGGGCAACGCAAAAGCATTTTTGTATATCAAACTAACCAAGTCTGCCGAAAGCATGCAGCCTTTCACAAAGCATACTGCCGCCTTCAGCTTTCTATACCGTTCATAGACCGAGCGTAAGCATTTGTCCGGCAGACCTCTTCGTCAGTATATGTAATTCTCCGAATTGTTACTTAAGGATAGTCCTCCAGTCCAAATCCCCGCGCTCCAATCCGTGAATCAGAAGCTCAGCCGTGGCAATATTTGTGCCTATTGGAATATTATGCATATCACAGAGACGAAAGAGATTCATTTCATTAGGCTCATGCGGTTTTGGGTTGAGCGGATCGCGAAAGAACAATACCATATCGATTTCATTGCAGGCAATGCGCGCGGCAATTTGCTGATCTCCGCCCTGCGTTCCGGCAAGAAACTGCTGCACCTTAAGTCCGGTAGCTTCGCTGACAATACGACCCGTTGTGCCGGTTGCACAGAGATTGTGCTTACTGAGTACTCCACAGTACGCAATACAAAACTGTACCATCAATTCTTTCTTTTCATCATGAGCGATAAGTGCAATATTCATTCGTTGTTCCTCTGCTTTCTTCATTAATAATAAGTTAATAAAACCCGCTATTCAAACAAACGACAGCAAATTTTAGTTTACGTATTTCGGCAAGCAAAAAATTCAAACCGAACACGACGGTCGGCACACTGTACGTGCATAGAGAAAATTAAAGCTACGGCTTATGAAAGGGGAAACCGCTTAACAAAATCTACAGCTTTAAAGGAATCGGAACCGTCTCCCCCTCCAGCCGGGCAACCATACGGTCAAAAGCGGAAGAAGCTGCGGTAACGTTGTATTTTGCGCATCCGTGATGCAGCATTTTTGCAAATTCATAATCCTCGGGGACAACTCCAAGCAGCTGTAATCCGGAAATATCTATAACCTCGTCAAGATCGCGGTACACTCCGCAGGAAACAAACTCCGAAACATTAAGCCTATTTATCACCAATCGGATATTTGGAATCCCGATTGCCCTAAGCTTTTTTGTTATATTTTCGCAGCCGCGCATACCGGCCGGCTCGGTATTAACCACCGCAAGCGCGGTATCCGCTGCAACCGCCGCCGCCACAAAGGGCGACCCGACTCCCGCGGGGGAATCAATGAGCACATAATCGTAATGAGGCTTGAGCTCGAAAACCAACTGCTTCATAACACCGGGGCTTATTTCATCTTCCGACTCAAACGGCGCAGGCAACAGATATAGTCCGGCAATCGCCTGCTGCTTATAAACAGCGGCACTGTAATTGCAGCTTCCTTTTACAATATCGGAAGCGTCAAACACAAGCTCGTCCTCAATTCCAAGCAAAAGATCCAGCCCGCGCATACCGCAGTCACAGTCAATTAAAAGCACGTTATTGTTCCTTTTTGCAAGCGATATTGCAAGCCCGACGCATACGGAGGACTTGCCGGTCCCTCCCTTTCCGGAGGCAAGTACGATAACTTTACTCATGGCACAAAACCTCTATGCTATTATAACATAATATTACAACAACTTCAAGAGCAATTTTTAAACTATATACTAAAATTGGAAATGGGTTCGTTGTAAAATGAAATATGACAGATAAAAAGGAAACGCTCTGCCATTAAGGCGTAAAACAGAAAGAAAAAACAGCCGGAGAAAAAGTTATTCTTTGTTGAATTCGGCCATTATTTTACCGGTGACGGTTTCTATATGACATCGCCCGGAAACGTCAACTGTAATATCCGCATATTTTTCGTACAAGGGGGCGCGTTTGCGGTAAACATCGTCAAGCGTTTCTCCCTTTGCGAAAGCTATTCCCCTGGTGGTTATATTGCGTATTCTGCGTTTAAGCACAGGCAGCGGAACATTCAAGTACACAATTCTGCCCATTGCCTGTAAATGCCGCATACTTCGATCACGGCATATTACAGAGCCTCCGGTTGCTATTACCGTTTTTTCACAAGAAAGACTGCAAATCACGTACGCTTCTTTGTCCAAAAAGCTTTGCAGTCCGCAGCTATCTATTATCTTTTGCAGCTTCATATCGTAATGCCTTGAAATGAGCAAATCGGTATCTAAAAAAGAGTATCCCAAAGCTTTTGCCAAAACAACTCCGACAGTGCTTTTACCGGAACCCGGCATACCGACTAAGATCAGATTGTCATTCATTGGTACCTCCAAAACAAATGCAGACGTTCGGTAAAATAAAAAGCACCCGCGTTCCGTGGGTGCTTAGAGTATGGCGCGCTGTAAGGGACTCGAACCCCCGACCTACTGGTTCGTAGCCAGTCACTCTATCCAGCTGAGCTAACAGCGCATTTAAAATTTGCCACTTGGATATAATACCATACTTTTACAAAAAAAGCAAGAGTTTTTTCAAGGTTTTAAAAAAGGAGCGTCAACCTGAGCAAAGCATGATGAAATTTAGCCCTTCATCGGTTGCGCGGAGGCAGCCCCGCCGCCTTTGAGGCGGGGACATCTTTGTCTAAGTTCAATAAGGGGCTTTGCCCCGTCATTCAACGTGGCAAAGGGCAGCGTTA
>CAZXCG010000029.1:0-16445 GCA_964639205.1 uncultured Eubacteriales bacterium | reverse complement strand
ATACTAGGTCAATGTCATTAAAAGACAGTGGAATTCCAGATTATTTTATTCGGATAATTACTTTTATTGGAATTGTTTTATCATCTTGCTTTCTGTTTATTGATGTAGTCAAAGGTTCATACGCTATACCTATGAGGTTTGTAATTAATATAATCGGAATTATTTGTTTGTGGATTTTTATTGATAGTTTTTCGGATTTAAATAGGGACACCAAACTTCTACGGAACTCGTTTTTTATATACTGCTCACATGGAATTGTAGTGACAATTATAAAGAAATTGACATATTCACTTGCGGGCTTCAATTCTATATTTATGCTGGTTGCGTGGTCAATTACGTTTCTGTTGACCTTATTTTTAGTATGGATACTATACATGGTCTTGAAGATTATTTCACCAAGATTTTTGAAAGTTATATGCGGAGGAAGATAACTAACAAGATTACTATCTGAAATGAAGAATTGCCTCTGCATATCAGATAAGGATGCAAGTGACGGAGCGAATGATGTAGAGAATAGAGCAAAAACAGCAAATAAATCAATCATTTTTTAGGGAGAACGAAAATGACAAAAGAACGATCTGTTTTTATTAGCCATGCTACCATAGATAAAGATTATGGACAGGCGCTAAAAAATCTTTTGAAAACACTTATGCCGAATCAGAGGTTTTTTTATTCCAGCAGCGAATTCGATGGAGTTCAGGCGAACCAGAATATTAATGAAAGTATAAAGAATGAGATTAGGAATGACGCATATGTGATATTTCTCCTGTCAGACCACTTTTATTCCAGCGCTGCATGCCTGAATGAAATGGGTGCTGCATGGATCTCTGGGAACAAGTATGCGCTGGTCATTCTTCCGGGATTTGATATCGGAGGCGACGATTTCAGGCGGAGTCTGATTGACATTCATCAGAAAGTTGTGTGTATTTGGAATCAGGCTGATATTTTGCAATTGGCAGAATCGTTGCTTAGCGAATTTGGCATAGCCGATAATAAGCACGATACATATGAATCCTGCCTCGAATTTACTTCGAAAATCAACGAGAATAAAAGGAATGAAATAGGAAGCATACCAGTATATGAGCGATTGAGAAAGGCAGAGAAGAAAATAGCGGCGGGCGTGAACATCCCGGAGGCTTATTCAGAACGCGGAAAAGCGAGATCGGAATTAAAGCAGTATGATCTTGCCGCACAGGATTATTTGTATTCCATTTTCCTGAAGCCCGACGATATTAATACCTATAATCGGATGATACAGGCCGTTGGCATGGCTGATGCGGGATTCGGGGAATGGGTGATGGTAGTAGCAGAAGAGATGTGCCGTCGGTTTCCTGATGATCACAGGTCATATGGATGCAGGGGGTATGTGAAGTCCCATACTGACGATATAGAAGGAGGTATTGCTGATTGCGATAAAGCGTTAGCAATAAGGGAAAACCACTGGCATTATAATACAAGGGGGAGATGCTGGGCGGCGAAGGGAGAATCGGGACAAGAAGAAATGCAGGAATATTTCCGGTTTAAAGCCCTAGAGGATTACTGGCGTTCACATCACATTTCACCGGAATATAAACCTGCCATTAACAATATCGGGTTTATGGTGGCGAAAATCAAGCCGGAAAGAATAAAAGAAGAAGTAAAAAAAGCAGAAGAAGCGGGAGACGAGAAAACGGTACAAATCTATAAGGAATGCCTGGAAATTGCCGGGGTTGTATAGAACTACTCAGGGAAAAAATTGCATTGATCAGTCAGACGCATATGCAAACTTAAAAAACTGAGTCATTACGCCTTTTAGACTGCCGATGGCTTTGTGAATAAAATATAGATCGGAGGTTAACCATTATGTCATGTTTAACTTGCAGCTCTTTTGATCCAAATTACCATAGCGGTTATTGCAATTATAACCGCTGTGATACACTGCCGACAGGCAGCTGCCGCTATGAGGACTCCCGCGGCGGCGGGCAGAAAGGTTATGTCTGTTCTGCCTGCAGGTACTTTGATTCGAACTATCATTATGGGTATTGTAACTACTTGAAACAGGATACATATCCGTCAAGTAGCTGTAGTAGTTATTGGGGATGAAATGTTTTGGATTAACGGAGTTAAAAGAGGTACGATGGTGGGTAATAAGAAAAAACGACGTAGGCAGATATATAACCCAGCTAAGGTAAGTTATCGACTATATGTCTTTTTGATAGGTGGTTCCATTTTGTTGATGGTGTTTGGGTTTATCTGCTTGGAAGGGATATTTAGCGATATTATTAAGAATCTTTCTTATGGCTTGTTATCTTCGTCAATAGGAGCATTATTAATTGAATTTTCTAATGTAAGGGATAAAAATAGAAAATCAAACCAGATTTATGATCTCGTATATACAGACTTAAAGAAAAGGATTGCGTGGTATTTATTTAATTGGGCTAGCGAGTATTCCTTATTCTATTATAAGGATGAGAGTGGAGTTGAAATAGAATTCAAAGAGAATTTAACGTGGTGGGAATGGCATAGGCTTTTCATTGAAAAGATTACGGTGCTGAAGGATATTCATTTACAGGAAACCGTGTTAATTGATACGCTTGAAGACCAAATCAGGAACATAAAAGATGTAGAAGAAGCGATTCATAAAATAGAAATGCAGAATTCTGTGCTTATGTTTAATGGGATAGCCGATGATACGCTGAACGATGTAATTTTATGTACAGGACGTTATTTTAATCAAGCGAGAAGATCAGTAGAGTGTGCATATCAAAAAGTGATGAGACATAGCAAAAATGAGAACAAAAAGGCTCAACATATAAAGGAAGCAATTGAGGAATTCTCACAAGGAATGGATATACTGCAAAACAACCTCAAAATATGCATAAGTCGTTGGATTGACATTGCGCATTATAACGATATCAAGTTTCGCGATAATTATCTGGTCTTTCTTGATTTTGAAGACTTATTCTTATAAGGAAATGCCATTTGTGTATCTATTGTAAATCCGTAGCGAAAATTTGCCTTGATGACGTGAAAGATAAAGTTTATACGAGGAATATATTTAAAAGAGACGGAGCACCCGGCGTAGAATACAGTAGAAAGGAAACCATTTAAAATGATTACATCCAAATTCTTTAAAGACAAAACGTTAATGATTACAGGCGGTACCGGCTCGTTCGGCTCCACCGTTCTGAACCGCTTTCTGACAACCGACATTGCAGAGATACGCATATTTTCCCGTGATGAGAAGAAGCAGGACGATATGCGCCATGAGTATCAGATAAGGTATCCGCAGTATTCGGATAAGATTAAATTTCATATCGGCGACGTCAGAGACTTGAGCTCCGTACGTTCCGCTGTGAACGGTGTGGATTACATATTTCATGCCGCTGCGCTGAAGCAGGTTCCGTCTTGTGAGTTTTTTCCGATGGAAGCGGTGCGAACCAATGTCATCGGCACAGATAATGTTTTGACCGCCGCTATTGAAGAGGGCGTGAAGAGCGTCATTTGTCTGTCCACAGATAAAGCCGCTTATCCTATCAACTCAATGGGTATGAGCAAAGCTATTGAGGAAAAGGTGGCTATTGCAAAGTCAAGGATGTCGGGCAAGACAAAAATCTGCTGCACCCGCTATGGAAATGTAATGTGCAGCCGCGGTTCGGTTATTCCGCTCTGGATAGATCAGATTAAGAGCGGTAATCCGATCACCGTTACCGAGCCGAAAATGACAAGGTTTATTATGTCCTTAGAGGAAGCGGTGGATCTTGTTCTCTTTGCTTTTGAGCATGGAGAAAACGGCGACCTTTTGATTAAGAAAGCCCCTGCATGCACTATACAGACACAGGCGGAAGCGGTCTGCGAGCTGTTCGGCGGAAAGAAAGAAGATATAAAGGTGATAGGCATCCGCCACGGAGAAAAGATGTATGAAACGCTGCTGACAAATGAAGAATGTGCAAAAGCTGTGGATATGGGCGATTTTTACCGTGTTCCGGCGGATAACCGGGGTCTTAACTACGATAAGTATTTCAGGGAAGGTGATGAAGCAAGAAATACGCTGACTGAGTTTAACAGCAATAATACACGCAGGCTTGATTTGCGGGAAACCATTGACACTATTGCTAAGCTGGAGTATATTAAGAACAGATTAGCGGAGGATAAGTGAGATGGAAAGTAAAATGTACGATTGCAGCTGGAAAAATAACGAAAAACTCAAACTCCTGATCATCGTCGGCACACGCCCGGAGATTATACGGCTATCGTCAGTCATTAAGAAGTGCCGGAAATATTTTGACACGATCTTAGCCCATACCGGCCAGAACTACGATTACAACCTAAACGGGGTGTTTTTCCGCGATCTGGAGCTTGACGACCCCGAGATATATTTAAATGCCGTGGGCGCGGATCTCGGAGAGACGATGGGCAATATCATCGCAAAATCCTTCCGGCTTATGTCGGAGATTGAACCGGACGCTGTGCTGGTACTCGGCGATACGAATTCCTGCCTTTCCGTAATAGGGGCAAAGCGCCTGCACATTCCGATCTTCCACATGGAAGCCGGGAACCGCTGTAAGGACGAGTGCCTGCCGGAGGAGACGAACCGGCGGATTGTGGACATCATCTCTGATGTGAACCTTGCCTATTCCGAGCACGCAAGGAAGTATTTACACGACTGCGGCCTGCCGAAAGAGCGTGTATATGTAACGGGGAGTCCTATGGCGGAGGTGCTGCGCAGTAATCTGGAGAAAATAGAGGCGTCGGATATTCACGTCAGGCTTGGATTAGAGAAAGGCGGGTATATTTTATTATCGGCGCATCGTGAAGAAAATATCGATACCGAAAAGAACTTCCTAAGCCTTTTCACAGCTATTAACAGGATGGCGGAAAAGTATGACATGCCGATACTCTACAGCTGCCATCCGAGAAGTAAGAAAAGACTGGAAAGCAGCGGATTTGTATTAGACAAGCGTGTGATTCGGCATGAGCCGCTGGGCTTCCATGATTATAACTGTTTGCAGATGAACGCGTTCGCCGTGGTATCCGATAGCGGAACGCTGCCGGAGGAGTCGAGCTTCTTTACATCTATCGGTAATCCGTTCCCGGCTGTGTGCATTCGTACAAGCACAGAGCGACCGGAAGCTCTGGATAAGGGATGCTTTATTCTTGCCGGTATTGACGGCGACAGTCTGCTTCAGGCAGTAGATGTTGCGGTGGAGATGAATAAGAACGGGGATTTGGGCGTCCCGGTGCCGGATTATGTTGATGAGAATGTTTCGGATAAAGTTGTGAAGATTATTCAGAGCTATACCGGCGTGGTTAATAAAACGGTATGGCGGAAATAGAGCAACAGTGTTGCAGACAGGAGAAAAGCCGTATGAAGGATTTGACTGCAGCGGGAAGGGTACTGCTGTCACTGGTTTCACACAGTCTTTTTAACAGAGAAGCTATATTACCCGATAAGGTTGAATGGGGAGCCGTTATAAAAGAAGCAGATGAGCAGGCGGTACTGCCTGTTGCGTTGTATTCATACGTGAATATAAGGAGCTTGGAACGGGAGTATCCCGCGTTAAAGTCCAAAATGGCGGGGGCTCTTTCCAATAATGTCCGCGTCAGTTACCATCATGCAAAGCTTTCTGAGCTTATGGAGGCAAACGGAATACAGTATGTAATTTTAAAGGGCTGTGCTTCCGCACGCTATTATCCGGAGCCGCTCTGCCGCGCGATGGGTGACGTTGATTTCCTTGTTTCACCGAAGGATTTGACTTATGCAGGGCAGATATTGGAAAAAGAGGGCTTTAAGCAGTGTAAAGAGAAGCATCTTTGTCACATTATTTACAAAAGCTCCGAGGCGCATTTGGAAATGCATTTTGAACCCTCCGGCGTACCCGAAGGAAAGGCGGGAGATCGGGTAAGAGCTTATCTGGGCGATGTGTTTCAAACCTCTGTAAAAGCCGAAGTAGGCGGCGCTGAAATGCGCGTGCCGGACGACTTTCACCATGGGCTGATTCTTCTTTTGCACACGTGTCATCATCTTACCGGTGAGGGAGTTGGTTTGCGGCACATATGCGACTGGGCGGTGTTCGCAAACAGCTTATCCGACGATAGGTTCTGCGAACTGTTTGAAGAAAAATTAAAGGCTGTAGGTTTGTGGCGGTTTGCTCAGCTTTTGACGCAGCTTTCGGTAAAATATCTGGGTATGCCGGCTAAAGAATGGGCTATGCGTGAAGTTGACGAGGGACTGCTCAGAAGTATGATTTGCGATATTTTTGAGGGAGGGAATTTCGGCGCGAAGGACTCCCAGCGCATGAACGAGGCGAAGATAATATCCAACCGAGGGAAAAACGGCGTGGACGATTCGTTGCCTATGGGCAAGCAGCTTTTCCTTAATATGAACAACATAGTTTATTTGAAATGGAGCGCCGCCAAAAGGTATAAGATTTTGCTTCCGTTCGGGTGGATATTTTTCGGAACGAGACATCTTTTCAGAATAGCAGTCGGTAAACGTGCGTCTGTAAATATAAAGAAAACCGTCGAAGGCGCAAAGGAGCGGCGCGAGCTTTATAAACAATTTCATTTGTATGAAGTATAGGGAGAGCAAATATGAACATATTAGTAACGGGCGCAAAGGGTATGGTCGGAACCGCCGTTGTGAATAATTTAAAAAATATCCGCGACGGAAAAAACCGAACCCGTCCGAACATAAGTATTGACGAAATTTTTTGTTATGATGTTGATTCAACGCCCGAGGAGCTTGCCGCGTACTGTTCAAAGGCGGATTTCGTTTTTAACCTTGCAGGTGTAAACCGCCCGCAGAATTCGGAGGATTATCTGGCGGGCAATTGCGGCTTTGCCGCGGCGCTGCTCGAAGAGTTAAAAAAGCACGAAAGCAAGGCGACGGTTATGCTTTCTTCCTCAATTCAGGCGACGCTTATCGGACGCTACGACAGCGACTACGGCAGAAGCAAAAAGGCGGGTGAAGAGCTTTTTTTCAGCTACGGAATGGAGACGGGGGCAAAAGTCGCGGTCTACCGTTTTCCGAATATTATGGGACACAGCAAGCCAAAATACAACAGCGCCGTTTCTACCTTTTGCTGGGCTGTGGCGAACGATGAGCCGTTTACGGTTAATGACCGCAGCGCGGAGCTGGAGCTTCTTTACATAGACGATCTGGTTGACGGTATGCTTGACCTGCTGGAAGGTAAAGAGAAGCACTGCGAGTATGAAGGCGTAAAAGCCGTTGAGAAAGCCGACGGGCTTTACTGTTATGTACCGGTTACGCACAGAGTAACTTTAGGCGAGATCGTTGCACTGCTTGAGGAATTTAAGCTTCAGCCGGCAACGCTTATGATGCCGAAAATGCCGGAGGGGTCCTTTGCAAAGAAGCTTTACAGCCTTTATCTTACATATTTGCCTGCGGAAAAATTCAAGTATCCTCTGAAAATGCGTAGGGATGAAAGGGGCAGCTTTACCGAGCTTGTTCACACCGAGGACTGCGGTCAGGTAAGCATCAATATTTCAAAGCCCAATGTTATAAAGGGGCAGCACTGGCACAACAGCAAGTGGGAGCTGTTTATTGTGGT
Organism: uncultured Eubacteriales bacterium; assembly: GCA_964639205.1. Classification (GTDB taxonomy): domain Bacteria; phylum Bacillota; class Clostridia; order Oscillospirales; family Acutalibacteraceae; genus CAZXCG01. Next base: position 8,892 of record CAZXCG010000029.1, on the reverse strand, counting down.
CAGCGGGCACGGCCTGATTCGGGAGCGCAATATTAACACGGGTCAAACAGTTGAGTTTGAGGTAAGCGGAGACAATATTGAGGCAGTTCATATGATTCCGGGCTGGACGCATAATATTATCAATTTGAGCGATACTGAAAATCTTGTAACTGTTATGACCTGCAACGAGGTTTTTAACCCGAACCGCCCCGACACCTTCAGTGAAATCGTTTAAACAGATTAAACCTCAAATGTAAAGGCAGAGCCGTTATGCTATATAACAGCTCTGCCTCAATTCTTCAATAAGGGGCTTTGCCCGGTCATTATACTCGGCAGGCTTTGCCCGGTTACTTATGCTGTAAGATTATCGGACGCTTTCAATAAAGCGCATAAACGCCGCGCGGCCGTCGGGAGTGTCTTTATAAACTCCGGCGTCTTCAAGAACCCGTGCAAACACTTTTCCGATTTCGGTTTTTAATATATCCATAACGTTTGAGGAGTTTATATCCGGGTAATTTACCGAAAATTCCTCAACCCAATCGGCGTGCTTTTCAATGTCGGCGTTTGAGCGAATATCCTTATTGTTAACAATGAAATCAGACAGAATATCCATTTCCTTTTTAAGGCGCGCGGGAAGTACTGCAAGTCCCATAACCTCAATAAGTCCGATATTTTCTTTCTTTATGTGGTGAAGCTCGCTTCTCGGGTGATAAAGCCCCATAGGGCGCTCCTCGGTAGTAATATTGTTTCTTAAAACAAGGTCAATTTCAAAATTATCTCCGTTTTTGCGCGCAATTGGGGTAATAGTATTGTGGGGTTCACCGTTTGTTTCGGCAAAAATATAGGCGCTTTCGTCGGTATATCCGCGCCATGCGGCAAGAATTTTTGCACAGAGAGCGGTAATGCGGACTTCATCCTGTCCGCTTACGCGTATTACAGACATAGGCCATTTGACTATGCCTGCGTTTACGTCTTCAAAGCCCTTGAACGCCACCTCCCTTTCAATCGGAGCAAGAGCCATTGCAAAGTCGTAGCGTCCGCCCTGAAAATGCTCATGTGAAAGAATAGAGCCGCCGACAATCGGCAAATCGGCATTGGAACCGACAAAGTAGTGCGGGAATTTTTTTACAAAGCCCAGAAGCTTGCCGAAAACCTCAGCATCAATCTTCATTGGTATATGCTTTTGGTTAAAGACAATGCAGTGCTCGTTATAATAAACATAGGGGGAATATTGGAAGCCCCATGGCTCGTTGTTGATTGTAATCGGAATAATACGGTGATTTTGACGCGCGGGGCGGCTCATATTGCCGGCATAGCCCTCGTTTTCGGGGCAGAGCAGGCATTTCGGATATGAGCTTTGCACGGCGTTTTTAGCCGCGGCAATAGCCTTGGGGTCCTTTTCCGGTTTTGACAGGTTAATGGTAATGTCAATCTCGCCGTATTTGGTCTGCGCTTTCCACTTTACGTCGCGTTTTATGCGGTAACGGCGAATATAGTCGCTGTCGCAGCTCAGCTTATAGTAGTAATCGGTAGCCGCCTCTGGGCTGCTTTTGTATATGCTTTCAAATTTTGAAATAACGCAGCTCGGACGCGGGGTAAGCTCCGATAAAAGCTTTGTATCAAATAAATCGCGGGAGGTGATTCCGTCCTCGATAACTCCGGTTTCAACGGCAAAATCGAGCAGCTCCTTAAGAGTTTGCTCCAAATCGACGTTTTCGTAAACGGTGCTGTCTCCGTTGTAGGAGGCAAGCTTCAAGTCCTCAAGCAAACGGTTTGTAACGAAATTTGCATCGGTTTTTTCAATCAGTCCCGTTTGCATTCCGTAGCAGACAAGTCTGCGGATTGCACTGTCAATCATTAATTAGCCCCTTTTCTTTACTCCATAATGGAGGGAATCAACCCGCCTTTTTTAATAATGTTTTGAATAAACGGCGGAAACGGTTCGGCTTGATAGGTTTTGCCGGTTGTTTCGTTGGTTATGACGCCCGTGTCATAATCAACGCAGACCACGTCGCCGTCTTTTATATCTGCCGCAGCCTGCGGACATTCCATTATCGGAAGACCGATGTTAATTGAGTTCCGGTAGAAAATTCGGGCGAAGGTTGAAGCAATAACGCAGGAAATGCCGCAAGCCTTTATTGCAATGGGGGCGTGTTCACGCGAGCTCCCGCAGCCGAAGTTTTTTTCTGCAACCATAATATCGCCCGGCTGCACTTTGTTTACAAAATCGCGGTCAATATCCTCCATACAGTGAGCGGCAAGCTCGTCGGAAGCGGCGGTATTAAGGTATCTTGCCGGGATGATAACGTCTGTGTCAATGTTATCTCCGTATTTGTGTACTCTTCCTTTTGCATTCATATACATCAGTCCTTTACTGGATTTAGGTTTAACTCGAAGCAAGACCGCAAATATGCCTGTTTAACATGGGCAGAAGCGGGGCGTCTTTGCCTAAGTTATATTTTACCGGGATCGGTAATATAGCCCTTCACCGCGCTTGCGGCGGCTACAGCCGGGCTTGCAAGGTAAACCTCGCTGTCAACGTGACCCATTCTGCCGACAAAGTTGCGGTTTGTGGTGGAAACAGCGCGTTCGCCCTCAGCCAATATGCCCATATGTCCGCCGAGACACGGACCGCAGGTTGGAGTGGAAACCACCGCGCCCGCCTTTATAAATATTTCAAGCAGTCCCTCGCGCATAGCCTGTAAGTAAATCTCCTGCGTCCCCGGGAAAATTATGCACCTCACGCCCTTTGCCACTTTTCTTCCGTCCATAATTGCGGCGGCGGCGCGCAGGTCGGAAATTCGTCCGTTTGTGCAGGAGCCTATTACTGCCTGGTCAATTTTAACCTCGGTTTCTCCTATTTCGTCAACGGTGCGGGTGTTCTCCGGTAAATGCGGGAAAGCAACCGTCGGACGGAGCTCGGACAGATCGATTAAATATACTTGCTCGTATTCTGCGTCGCTGTCAGCGCAAAATTCGCGGATTTCTCCGCGGAAACGCCCCTCGCAGTATTCGCGGGTGATTTCGTCAACGGGGAAAATCCCGTTTTTGGCGCCGGCTTCAATAGCCATATTGGCAATACAGAGGCGGTCGTCAATATTAAGATATTTAAGTCCGCTGCCGCAGAACTCCATTGATTTGTAAAGCGCGCCGTCAACGCCGATTTTGCCTATTATGTGAAGGATAACGTCCTTACCGCAGACATAGCCCTGCGGCTTGCCGACAAGCTCAAACTTTATTGCACCCGGAACCTTAAACCATGCTTTACCGCTTATCATACCGGCGGCCATATCCGTAGAGCCCACTCCCGTCGAAAACGCGCCGAGCGCGCCGTAGGTACAGGTGTGTGAATCCGCGCCTATGCACAGTGAGCCGGGACCGACAAGCCCCATTTCCGGCAGAAGCGCGTGCTCAATGCCCATTTGTCCTACGTCAAGGAAGTTTTTAATATCGTATTTATCGGCAAAGCGGCGCACCCTTTGACACTGCTGCGCAGCTTTTATGTCTTTGTTCGGAGTAAAATGATCCATAACCATGGCTATCTTCGTGTTGTCAAAGACAGCGTCGGCTTTATTCTCCTCAAAAACATTTATAGCAACGGGGGATGTAACGTCGTTGCCGAGAACCATGTCAAGCCTTGCTTCAATCAGCTGCCCCGGTTTGACACTGTCAAGACCGGCATGCGCGGCAAGAATCTTTTGCGACATAGTCATTCCCATAGAAATCACCTCAAAGTATATTTAGCGTTTGTTTTTTGCAGTCTGCGCGGGAGCGCTGACCTTACGGGTCTATCTGCGGGGAGCGATTCCGGAGCATACCCCGCAGCCGTCGGTACGGGGACGTCAGCGCTCAAGTTCAATAAGGGGCTTTGCCCCGTTTATTATATCATCTTTTTCTGTCTGCTTTATTTAGGCATTTCAAGCAGATTTACAAGGTATTTCTGTAGAAGAGTTGTGTCCATACCTGTAATTGCGCCGTCACTGTCCAAATCTGCGGCGAATGCGTTAATGCGCTCGGCGGTAATTATTTTTGCCGCGTATTTCTGAATAACGGTAGCGTCCTTTACATTCATAGCTCCGTCGAAGTTTGCGTCGCCGAATACCACCGTGCCTTCGGGGAATATCTCCTGCGCGGCGGATTTGACGTCTGCAAGGGCGGCGTCCACATTGCGCTGCTCAGCAACGGGATTGTCGGCTACGCTCAGCGCCTGAGCTCCCACAAGATACGCGCTGCTGTCCGCCGAATAACCGAGCTGCTCTAAGTAGCGGCTGTAGCTTGACGCGTACATTGTAAGCGACTCTTTGTCTACCTTTTCAAACGCCATAAATTCTCTGAGCTTGAAGGTGTAGGAAGCGCTGTTGTTGTAAATCGACACACCCTGCATCTTTAAATAGCGCGTGGTTATGGGTTCGTCAAAGTCAACCGTTGTTACGGAAGCCGCCGAGGTGGAAGCCGTAAAGGTTTGCAAATCCGTCCAATTTACGCCGTCGTCAGAGGTTTGAAGCTTAAAGGAAGTCGGCGTTCTGTCCCATTGCAGGACAATCCTTGAAATCTCGTACTCCTGCCATAAATCCAGCGCCAAAGAGGAATCGGCGTGCGCTCCCTCAAAGAAGGAGTTCTTTTCGGTGTAGCTTGTGCTGTACTGTCCGTCAATTGAATTGGAGTCTCCGTCTATGGCTTTCCAGCCGACGTTCAGCTTTTTCCAGTCAACGTCCCAGCTTGAAAGTCCTATATTTTGCGCGTCTCCTGCAACTCCTTTGTTCTGCGCGACGTTTACGTAGCTTGCGTCCGCGCCGGTATAAAGAGCCTGAACGGTTTCGGGAGAAAGAGCCTTATTATAGGCGCGTATATTTGCGAGCTTTCCGTTAAAGCCCTTGCCGATATATTCAAGCGGGAATACAAAGGTAGAGGAGAGGTTGTCGTAGTCCGATTCGCTTGCGGATTGCCTGCCGAGGAATTTTACAAGGCTGCCGTTTACATATAGCTTAACAGCCTCCTGCGTTCCTACTATGGTTATATTTGTTTCGGCGCCGGCGGGCAGAGTATAACATAGGCTCTGGTTAAAGAACGCGCGCGCAATGCTCATTTCTCCGTCGATCCCCGCGGCATACAGCCAACCGTCGCTTCCGCTGAACAGCAGCGCGTCGGTTCCGTTTGTACCCGACTTAATATCAAAAGAAACTGTGTAGGGGTAATTAAGGCTTGAAAGTCCCGTTGAGATGTAATCATTGCCGTCAAACACACCCCATACGACGCCGTTTTCGTCTGTTTCAAGGGTTATGCTTCCGTTAATATCCGCATAAGTGCCGTCTGCGGCGTTTAAAATGTCGGCGTCTGCCGTTACGTTTGCAAAGTCAAAGTCCGCCGCGGCGTATGCGGTATCGGCATTATAGGCGTTGTCTGCGCCTTCAACTCCGTTTTTGAGCATACTGAATATAAACGACCAGTCGGAGTATGTCTGACTTTCGCTTGTGCCGCCCCAGGTTTTTTCGGCAAGCACAGCGCCGGCGCGAACGATACGTTCGGTGTTGTCCGCTTCCGTAACGCCCATATCCGTAACATCCTGCCAAACTGCGGTCTTTGCTCCTATAATTGAAGGCTCGCCCACATTGGCGGTGTAGTTAGTAAATACGTAGGGATTCCAGTTTTCGTAAAGATGCTCAACGTTTACAATATCGCGGCGGTCGCGCAGAGCGTTGTTGTAAAGGTAATTGTTGCAAACGTTTACAAGCGAATAGCCCTCTGAAATTCGCTGGGAAACATTTTCATAGCTTGTGTCCCAAACATCAAGCTCAATATTGCTGTATTCGGCTGAATTGTCCAGAAAATAGGATACTCCCGCCCACATGCGGACCTTTTTGCCCGCGTCCTCGGCCATTTCGGATATTTCTTGAACATAGTTTGCAAATCCGGTCTTTTCGTCCGACGTAATATTCCAGTATTCGTCGGCGCCGATATGCACGGTGTCGGAAATAAAGGTGGCTTCTCCTCCGTTTACACCGTTTATATATTCACTGTAAAGAGCGGTCATCATTTTATTTGAATTCTCATAATTCTCGCCGGAAAGAGCCATAAGCTCCCAGTGCCTTGAGCTTTGAACCGGACCGGTGATTCCTGCCGCCGCCGCTTCGTTGGGATAATTATGTACATATGAGGTTAAAGCAAGCGCGTGAGCGGGCAAATCTATTTCGGTTATTACGTTGATGCCGAGATCGGCGCCGCTTGTCTGAAATTCTCTCCACTCATCCTTTGTGTAGGTCGGAGTTCCGCCGTAGCCGTCTTCGGAATTGAAATACTCGCTGTCCTTAGCTGTTGTAGTCAAGCTTGGGAAAAGCTCGCTTTCCAGCCTGAACATCGACTCCACGTCTTCCCAATCATCATAGTCCGGCCGGTCGCTGTTGGTTTGATGGCGGTCGTCGTTTATATGCATGTGCATTTCGTTTATTTTAAACCAGGAAAGAATCTTCTGATACTGCTGCAGGGTTTCAAGGCGGAAAGGAGCGCGCGCAACATCTATCATAATTCCCCTTACTTCAAATTCCGGGTAATCGCGGACAACGCCGTAGGGGAAGCTGCCTCCGCCCGAAAGCATACCCTGCATAACGGTATATGTGCCGTACAGTACGCCCGTACGGGTGGGGGCGTATATTTTTGCGCCGTTATCATTGACGATTATAAGGCTGCCCTCACTGCCGAGATTATAAGTATCCTCGGAAAGGCTTTCAAGATATATGTCGTTTTCTCCGGCAGAAGCTCCGCTTGTGACGGTAAGGCTTAAGCCGAGCATAGTGCAGAGGTCTTCGCTCATCGACTCGGCAACGGTTTGCAGTCCCACGCCCGCCGCGTCGTTATATACAATTTTACTCTGAGCATTTAAAGCAAAGTCCCCCTCAAAGCCGTACCATTCCTGTACCGAGGGGATTACCTGAGGCTCGGCGTTCTGAGCCTGCGGATCAACCTCGGGGAAAAGCTCCGGAAAATTCCCGGATTTATCGTGAACGGTAAAGGTAAAGTTTTTCTCCGCAACGTCAGAGGAATCGGATTTATTGACAACCTGAGCAAGAACGGTAACCTCGCGGTCCCCTATGAGATAAGGCGTAACCGTGCCGTCGGTAGAAATAATATTGTCAAACTCGCTGCCTTTAATTGAAAATTCGTAATTTTCATTCATTTCGGGGAAAACAATTGCGCTTTCGTCATCGTTAAGAGCGAGGTTCACTTGATTCATGGCTGCGGCAGCGTTTGCGGGAGCCGAGGGGTCAATATCCTGCGAGCCGTAAATTTCAATTTCGCTGACTGAAACAGAAGAGCCTCCCGCCGCGTAGTTTACTTTATTGAAATAGAAAAGCACATAGCGTTCAAGGTCTGTTATATCGGTAAATTCATCGGTCGGATATTGAGTTGTGGTGGCGCGGCTGCTGTTATCAACCTCTTTAACGGTAGTCCAGGTGCTGTCATCGGTTAAGGTTCCGTCAAAGGAGGAAGATGTTTTTATTACATAGTCGCTTGACCATACAAGCTTAAAGAAATACACTTTAATGCTTGTAATGTCATAAACAGAGGCGCCTAAATCAATGACAAGCCATTGCGGCGTTTGGGTCTGTGTTGAAGAGGTACCGGATTTCATCTGCGGAGCCGACCAGCGGGAGCTTGTGTCGGTGGACGCGGAGGTGACTACAGTGCCGTCAACCGTTAAATCACCGGTGCACTGCTCTGCTCCGGACTCAACGCCGGAAACCGTAACGGTTTTGTTGAGAGCAACATTGCCTGTAACTGTCTGCGTAGCCGCATACGTTTGTTTTTCCGATACGGTCGCAGACGCCGACGGAGACGGGGCGGTAAAATCGTCGATGGTTCCGTCATATGTTTGTGCTGCCGAGGCGGAGGGTATTCCCGCAACGGAGCAGGCTGCAATGATTGTCACACATAGCAGCGCGGAAATGATTTTTTTCATACTTTTCACCTCAATATTTTTTGAACCGAATTTTTGCAACCTATACAAAACGTTTCGGTATACATTAAATAAAGTATATCACTTTTAAAGCCTGTGTGCAACTGTTTTTTGCGCCGCAGCGAACGTATATTTTGCCCGAACAAAAAATAATCGGAGCAATAAAGTAAGCTTGCTCTGATTTGATATAACTTTAATAAAGATAACCCGGGCGCAGACCGCTTATTTCGGCTGCAATCGCAGCGGCGCTCTGCCGAGCGGGCTTAACCCGGTGCATAATAAAAAATATCAAGATTCAATAAGTGGCTTTGCCCCGTCATTATTTTTGATCTCTGTCTCTTGATTTTTAACGAAAAATATGATATAAAATACGCGTCAATAAAGTTAAACGGAAGATCCGTTTTAAAGAAAGAGGTTAAAGATGATAAACAAAGGGATAATCGGCATATGCATAGTGATGGCGTTATCAATTTTCACCGCCTGTTCAAATGTATCAAATATAACAGAAGAGGAAGCAGGCGCTCAGACTGCTTCCGTCTCTGAGAGTACAGCGCAAGAAAACGCTGAACAAAAAGGGATGACAATAGATGGGGGCAAAGGCACAGGTAAAGGCACAGGTAACGCTATGAATGCCGGCATCGGAACCGCAGAAAACAGCGAGGAAGTGCAAGCAGTCTTGGATGAGAACTCGTCCAAATTCAAGCAGTTTACATTCACAGATGAATCAGCCGGAGTATCCTTCGAATACAGCTTGTATATTCCTGAAGGATACGATGAGACACAAAGTTATCCGCTGCTTTTGTTTATCCCGGATTCAACGGGTACAGGGAAAACGGCGCAGGAACTGGTGGAACAGTATTACGGTGCTACAGTTTGGGTTACAGCTGAAGAACAGGCAAAACATGCCTCTTTTGTCCTTGTTCCGGCTTATACAAAAACAGCCGCCAGCGATGACGCTACCG
>CAZXCG010000028.1:9072-18711 GCA_964639205.1 uncultured Eubacteriales bacterium | reverse complement strand
CTCCACATGAGATGTACGTGGAAACATATCAAGCGGGGTTATTTGTTCGGGAGCGTAGCCCTGCGAGGCGAATAGCCTTAAATCGCGCGCGAGGGTTGCAGGGTTGCACGAAATGTATACCGCACGTCTCGGCGATATTTCAGCCACTGTTGAAATAAGCTCTGCCGTACAGCCCTTGCGCGGCGGATCAACTATAACAACGTCTGCTTTTTCACCGTGCGCCTGCATTGCCTTAGCGGCTTCACCGGCATCCGCACAGATAAACTCGGCGTTTGTAATTCGGTTGCGCCGTGCGTTGATTTTGGCGTCGTCAACCGCTTGCTTGACTGCCTCAACCCCAATAAGGCGCTTACAGCGGTTCGCCATTGTAAGCCCAACGGTGCCGGTGCCGCAATATAGGTCAAGGAGAACATCGCTGCCGCTAAGCCGGGCGTACTCGCCTGCGAGGACGTAAAGCTTTTCTGCCTGAGCTCGGTTGACCTGATAGAAGGACATAGGCGATATGCGGAAAGTGTATCCGCAAAGCTCATCCTCTATGTAACCATTGCCGAAAACCGTGCGGTTTTTACTGCCCAAAATAACGTTTGTTTTATCGGTATTTGTATTTATTACCAGAGTTTTAAGCTCCGGCAAGCCGTTTCTGAGCATTTCAAGAAGCTTATCCTCCTGCTTTAAGCCGGCAGCGTTTACAACCGGACAAACCATAAGCTCGCCCGTAGCCTCGGCGTAACGCAAATATAAGTGCCGTACCCTGCCCTTGTGCAGGCTTTCGTTATAGGGCTCGTTGCCGCTTTTTGTGATAAATTCGCGGAATATTGCCGCCGCGCGGTTAAATACTTCCGGCTGTAGCCTGCAAATATCGCTGTTAATAATTCTGTGGCTGTGCAGAGAGTAAAAGCCCATTTCAACCCTGCCGGAAGCCGAACAGCCTACGGGCAGCTGCGCTTTGTTGCGGTAGCAGTCGGTTTGCCGAGCGCCGACTATCGGGTTAATAGGCGGATTTTTAAAGCCTCCTATGCGTTCAATAGCGTCACGTACACGGTTCTCTTTTATACGAAGCTCCTCTTTATAGGAAATATGCCGATATACGCAGCCGCCGCATTTAAAAAAGCAGGGGCAGTCGGGTTCAATGCGGGCGGGGGAGGGTGTTAAGATTCGTTCAAGCCTTCCGAAAGCATAGCTCTTAAGCACCTTTACAATGCGAATTTCGGCAATATCGCCCACAGCCGAGTTTGGCACAAACACGGCAAAGCCTTCGTCTGTGCGGCATACGCCGTTGCCTTCGGCGGACATTCCCGTTATTTCTGCGGTTATAATTTCGTTTTTCTTCATTCAGCTTTACCTTCCCGCTGTTTATTTTAAACTTATTCTATGGAATATACAACTGTACGTTTGCGGATTACGCTGAGGAATGCGCCGGAAAATTACAGTCCCGGCTAAACTTAACAGAGAGAATGCGGCGCAGCAGCAATTTTCCGTCGGTACGTCGGCGCATGAGGGTAGACTACACCTGCGGTGCGGACGCTCTTTGCAGCTCGTAATAAAATCCGCGTGCCTGCATAAGCTGCGCGTGTGTTCCCTGCTCGATAACGTCGCCGTCATTCATAACAAGGATTTTATCTGAATTTACAATCGTCGAAAGCCGGTGAGCAACAACAAAGCCGGTTCTACCGTTCATAAGCTTTGCAAAAGCCGATTGTACGCGCTGTTCGGTAAGGGTATCTATTGAGCTTGTAGCTTCGTCAAGAATAAGGATCGGCGGATCGGTGAGCATTACCCTTGCAATACAGAGCAGCTGCCGCTGCCCTTGAGATAAATTAGCTCCCTCTTCGGTTATTACGGTTTGATACCCCTGCGGCAGTCGTTCGATGAAGTCGTGCGCATAGCTTAGCTTTGCAGCGCGGATTATATCCGCTTCACTTGCTGTTTCATTGCCGTAGCGCAGGTTTTCCATAACCGTTCCGTTAAAAAGCCAACTGTCCTGGAGCACCATTCCGTACTGAGAACGCAGCTCCTTTAAGTCAAAGCGACGGATGTCTGTACCGTCTATGAGAATCTCCCCCTGCGTCACGTCATAAAAACGCATAAGCAGGTTTATAAGTGTGGTTTTTCCACACCCTGTAGGACCTACTATTGCCACTCTTTGTCCTGCCCGCACCGAAAAGGACAAATCCTTTATCAGCTCCTTTGAAGGATCATACGAAAATCCGACGTTTTTAAACTCAATGCTCCCGCGGCAACTTTCAAGCTTGAGAGCATTCTGCGGATTGCTTTCTTCTTTTGTTTCGTCAAGCACTGTAAATATCCTTTTTGCCGAGGCCATAGCTGTTTGCAGCTGGGTAAGCACACCCGTGACCTCGTTAAACGGTTTCGTATATTGGTTTGCATAGCTTAAAAAGCAGGAAATCTGCCCCACGCTGAGCGCACAGCCGATAACGCCGATTGCTCCCAAGGCTCCTATAACTCCAACGCTTGCATAAACAATGCCGTTTACAAAGCGAGTGGTGGGATTCGCAAGGCTGCCTGCAAACTGAGCCTTTTGTCCGACCGTGTAAAGCCGCGAGTTAAGTTTGTCAAAGCGGCTTTGACTTTCTTCTTCATAGCAAAAAGCTTTAACAAGACTTTGATTGCCTATGAGCTCCTCGGCAAGACCTCCCAGCTCGCCCTGAAGCTGCTGCTGTTCGCGGAATTTTTTGCTTGAAAGCCTGCCTATAAACGCGGCGGCAAACAGTGAAAGAGGCGTTACAAGCACAACGGCAATTGCGATTCTGTAATTAATGAACACCATAAAAAGCAGAGTGCCTATAATGGTCGTAATTCCCGTAAAAAGCTGGGTAACAGCCTGTAAAAGTCCGTCGCCGAGAGCGTCAACGTCGTTAATTATGCGGCTGATGAGGTCGCCGTGAGAATTTGAATCAATAAAGTCAAGGGCAGACGAGTTATACTTTGCAAAAATATCACGGCGAATGTCGCGCACGGTATAATAGCTTAAAGCGTTGGTGCAAAGCCCCATAAGCCACGAAAAAAGCGATGCTCCGGCGACAGACGCCGCCAATATACAGAGAATCCGCGCAACGCCTGCAAAATCAACGCGCCCGACCTCGATTATAAGGTCTATGGCATTTCCAATCAAAACCGGTGCGAGCAGTGTAAGCGCGACGTTTGCCGCCGCAAAGAAAAGCGCGCCCGCAATATAGCCGGTGTACAGACGTATAAAGGGAATAAGCCGTTTCATGCCGTCGCCTCCGCACAGTCCTGAGATTTACAGATTTCGTAATATTCGCCGCAGCTTTTCAGCAGCTCGTTATGCGTACCGCAGGAAAGTATTTCACCGTTTGAAATAACCAGAATTTTGTCTGCATCACGGATGGCGCTTGCCCGCTGTGAAACAATAATTTTTGTTTTGTCCGCAAGGCGATTTGAAATCATACGCTTTATTTCCGCCTGTGTTTTATTGTCAAGCGCGGAAAAGCTGTCGTCGAATATAAGTATATCTCCACCGCCGGCTACGGCGCGCGCAATTGTAAGGCGCTGACGCTGTCCGCCCGAAAAGTTCTTGCCTCCCTGTGCAACAGGCGCGTCAAGCTTTGAGGGAAGCTCCTTAACAAAGCCGTCCGCCATGGCAATTTCAAGCGCGTTCCAAAGCTCGTCCGGGTCTGCCGAGCGGTTAAGCAGCGTAAGATTGCTTCGTACGGTTCCGCTGAGCAAAGCGGCGCGCTGAGGTACGATGTTTATGCAATGCCTAATCGCGGAATTTTTTAAATTTTTTATATTCTCGCCGAACAGACGCACTGTACCGCTTTGGGGGTCATAAAATCCGGCGGCAAGCTGTATAAGAGTTGTTTTCCCGCTGCCGGTTGAGCCTATTATGCCGAGAGTTTCTCCTTTTTTAAGTTTAAAGCTGATGTTTTTAAGCACGGGCTTGTCGCAGTTATAGGCAAAGCTTACGTTTTCAAGCTCAAGCGCGTATTCGCCGCAAGGACTTATGTCTTTTTCTCCCTCGCTCATACCGCTCTGAAGCTCAAATACCGCGTTAATTCTTTCCGCCGAGGCCGAAGCCTTGGTAAATATAACCACAAGGTTTGAAAGCACAACCATCGCAAGCGTAATTTGCGTCATATAATTAACAAGAGCAATTATGCTGCCCTGTGAGAGTGTACCCGCATAGACTTCTCCGGCGCCGAACCGGACAATGCAAACCACGGCAAGGTTTGTAACCGCATAGGTAAGTGGATTCAAAAGCGCGGAGAGTTTGCCCACACGTACGGCGGTTTTTGCAAGGCTCTCGGTTGCTTCATCCATTTTACGGCATTCTTTTTCCTGCTTTGAAAAGGCGCGTACCACGCGCGCACCCTCCAAATTTTCACGGGAGACAAGTGAAATCAAGTCTAATTTTTTTTGCAGCCGCTTAAAATACGGGACGCTCTTCTTCATTATAAACCGGAGAATAAGCGCAATCAGCACGGCTGCCGCAATGAAGATTACAGACAGTTTCAGGTCAACCGTCATTGCCATAATCATAGCGCCGATAACAAGGAATGGGGCGCGTATAACCAGTCTGATGAGCATTGCGACGGCAAGTTGCAGCGCGTTTATGTCCGAGGTCAGGCGGGTAATAAGCGAGGCGGTGCCTATTTGGTCAAGCTCGCGCAGGGACAGCGTGTTTATATGCTTATAAAGCTCGGTACGGAGCTTTGTTCCGAAGCCCTGCGAGGCTATTGAAGCGGAATATTGACATATGAGCGCGCTGCAAAGTCCTACCGCGCCTAAAAGCAGCATTATACCGCCGTGACTGAGAATATAGTTTTTGTCGCCGTTTTTAATGCCGACGTCGATTATTTGCGCCATAACAAGAGGAACAATTAACTCCAGAACCGCCTCAAGCAATTTGAAAAACGGACCTATTGTCAGCTGCAGTTTATAATCCTTTAAAAATCTCCTCAGCTTGAACATATAAAACACCCGATTTTGAAGATATTTAATACTTTTTGTTTCTGTATTATGAATTATTCGGCTTTAAAAGCGTTTTATACCGATAAAAAAGTCCGGAAAGCTTGATTAAAAAAGCGCTGCCGTAAGGCAAAGCAGGGGGACGCCTGCGCTGAATTTATACCGTAAAACGGCGCGCGGATAGCTTTTCCGTGCGCCGTATATTCCGCTTTAATCAATGGTTTTGCCTGCCGCTGCAAGCACCGGTTCGCTTTCTGACGTTTTCTCTTTTTTTTCTTTGTTGATTTCTGCCTGTAGGTTTTCCTTTGCAACTGCAAGCATAAGCTTAATGCGGTTTTCCTGATTAACCCTCGGTGCGCCCGGATCGTAATCTATGGCGACGATGTTTGCTTTGGGATTTACGCTGCGGATTTTGCGTATCATTCCTTTTCCGTTTATGTGGTTAGGCAGACAGCCGAACGGCTGAGTGCAGACGATATTTTCGTAGCCGGCCTCGGCAAGCTCCAGCATTTCCGCAGTCAGAAGCCAGCCTTCGCCCATTTTACTGCCATAGCCTATTACATCCTTTACTGTCTCCTTTGTATGCTTGTATTCAAAAGGAGGCATAAATCCGTGCTTTGCGGTTGCTCTTATCATCATACCTTCAACGTCGGTGACATAATCCATCAAAAGCTTTACGACCTTATATTTCAGGATATTTCCTCCATAGAGCTTATAGTCCTCAAGCCTGTTGTCAACCTTAAACAGAGCAAAGCCGATAATACCCGGCAGACATATCTCGCAGTCCTGACGCTCCAGAAAGCTTTCGAGGTCGTTGTTGCCGAGACGGGCGTATTTAACGTAAATTTCGCCTACTATGCCTACTTTGATTTTCGGGACCCGGTTAATTTCAATGTTCTTAAAATCAATACAGATTTTATCCAAATTTGCTTCCATTTCTTTGGTTTTATAGCCCTTGCCTACGGCAAACTGTTCTGTGAGCTCTTTTGTCCAGCGTTCAACCAAAGCCCCGCTCGTTCCCTTGTTTACCTCGTAGGGCTTAACCTGGTTGTTTAAAAGCATAAGCACGTCGCCGTAAACCAAAGCGGCGACAACTCTGCGAATCATAGGCAAAGTGATTGTAAAGCCGCTGTTTTTTTCCATGCCGGAAAGATTCAATGAAATGACCGGCACCTGTTCAAACCCGGCTTTGCGCAGAGCCTTGCGCAAAAGGTGAATATAGTTTGAAGCGCGGCATCCTCCGCCGGTCTGCGTTATCATAAGCGCCGTGCGGTTTACATCGTATTTGCCGCTTTGCAGCGCGTTAATAAACTGACCGATTACAAGAATGGCGGGGTAGCAGGTGTCGTTATGTACATATTTAAGCCCTGTCTGGGCGATTTCCGGTCCGTCGGTGTCAAGCAGGACGGCGTTGTAGCCGTAATGCAAAAACACATTGCGTACAATATTAAAATGTATGGGCGCCATCATCGGAAACAAAATAGTGTACTCGTTTTTCATCTCCTTTGTAAAAAGGAGCCTTCCTGTATCTTTATCGTAATGAAGTTCTGCCATAATTTTCACTCCCGGAAAGCGTTACAGTGCGGCGAAAAGACTGCGAAGTCTTATTTTTACCGCACCCAAATTGGTGATTTCGTCAATCTTTATTTGCGTGTATATTTTACCGCTTTTTTCAAGAATATCTCTTACCTCGTCGGTGGTGATTGCGTCGACGCCGCAGCCGAAGGAAACAAGCTGCACAAGGTTCATATCTTTTTGGGTTCCAACGTATTTTGCCGCTGCATACAGCCTTGAATGATATGTCCACTGATTAAGAACGCCGACGCGGAATTTTTCAACCTTACAGGAGACAACGTCTTCGGATATAACAGACGCGCCGAAGCCCGTTATAAGCTTGTCGATACCGTGGTTTATTTCGGGATCTACATGGTACGGTCTGCCCGAAAGTACAATTATCTGCCTGCCTTCTTTACGGGATTGTTCTATTATTTCGTCGCCTTTTTTGCGGATTTTTGCAAGATAGCCGTCATACTCCGCGTATGCCGCCTTAGAAGCCAGCTTTACTTCGCGTAAGGTTAGTTCCGGAAAATATTCGCTGAGGGCGGCAAATATTTTTTTGGGGAAATCCTTATGGCGGTGAATCCCGAGATAGGTGTTGATAAAGGTTACTTTTTCAATGTCGGGCATATTGTTTTTTATAACCTCGGGGTAATATGCAACTACCGGGCAGTTGTAGTGGTTGTCGCCCAGACCTTCGTCAATATTATAGGAAAGACAGGGGTAGAAAATGGTTTTGATGCCGCTGTCGATAAGCGTCTGCACGTGACCGTGCATAAGCTTCGCCGGGAAGCACACCGTATCCGACGGTATTGTTTGGTGCCCCTTTTGATAAATATTTCGACTGTTAAGCGGTGAATGTACAACCTCAAAACCGAGACTTGTGAAGAACGTATGCCAGAAGGGGAGCATTTCGTAAAGATTAAGTCCCATAGGGAGCCCAATAACTCCTCTGCCGCCCTTTACGGGCTTGTAGCCGTCCAGAAGCTGCCGCTTATAATCATAAATATTAAGTGCCGCTTGATTCGTCTTTTTGGAGACGGGGCGTTCGCAGCGGTTTCCGCCGATAAATTTTCTCCCGCCGGCAAACGTGTTTACGGTAAGACGGCAGTTGTTGGGACAAAGACCGCAGTTGACAACCGAAATCTTGTGTACAAATCCGGCAAGCTCGTTTGCACACAAAACCGAGCTTTTTTCAACGCCGTCGGTTTTTGCTTTGTTCTTTGCGTAGAGGGCGGCTCCGTAAGCGCCCATAAGACCCGCTATTGTCGGGCGAACAACTTGCACGCCCATTTCCTGTTCAAACGCGCGGAGCACGGCGTCGTTTAAGAAGGTGCCGCCCTGAACAACTACTTTTTTCCCAAGCTCATCCGGAGTTGAAGCGCGTATAACCTTATATAGCGCGTTTTTAACAACGCTCAGCGACAGACCGGCTGAAATATCCTCGATTGTCGCTCCGTCCTTTTGCGCCTGCTTAACCGAGGAATTCATAAACACCGTACAGCGCGAGCCCAAATCGACCGGATGTTTTGCAAAAAGTCCCAAACGGGAAAATTCCTCTATGGAATAACCGAGCGCGTTTGCAAAGGTCTGCAAAAAGCTGCCGCAGCCGGAGGAGCACGCTTCGTTTAAAAATATGTTATCAATCGCGCCGGCGTGTATTTTAAAGCACTTTATATCCTGACCGCCTATGTCAATAACAAATTCCACATCGGGCATAAAAAAGCGCGCCGCAGTAAAATGAGCAACGGTTTCAACAATGCCGTAATCTACGCTGAAAGCGTTTTTTATTATTTCCTCGCCGTAACCGGTAACGGCGCTTGCGGTGATATGCACATCAGGAGCAATATTGTAGAGTTGCTCCAAAAAATCCTTAATTATGGGAACAGGATTACCGCTGTTAGGCAGATATTTCGAGTAAAGCAGCTCGTCGTTTTCGCCAAGGACTACCGCCTTTACGGTTGTGGAACCCGCGTCCATACCGATAAATACGTTGCCGCGGTAGGTTTTTATATCTCCGGTTTTTACTTTCGCGCGTCCGTGACGCTCGGTGAAATCGGAGTAATCTTTTTTGCTTTCAAAGAGGGGAGGGTTAAAGGCAAAATTTCCGCTGCCGCGGTAATTGGCCACTCTTTTTTCCAGTTCGTCAAAATTCGTAGTGTTTTCAGCGCACAACGCCGCTCCCATGGCAACAAAATAAAGCGAATTTTCCGGACAAACGCCGGTTGTTTTAAGCTCAATGTCAAAGTGCCTGCGAAGCTCCGGCATAAAGGTGAGCGGACCGCCGAGATAAACTATATTGCCCTTTATTTCTCTGCCCTGAGCAAGACCCGCCACGGTTTGATTTACAACAGCGCAGAAAATGCTTGCGGCAATGTCGCTTTTCCTCGCGCCCTGATTAAGCAGAGGCTGAATATCCGTCTTTGCAAAAACTCCGCAGCGCGAGGCTATTGTATAGATTTTTTCATAGGAAGCCGCCAAAGTATTAAGGTCGCCGATGTCAACATTAAGCAAGGTTGCCATCTGGTCAATAAACGCGCCGGTGCCGCCGGCGCAGGTTCCGTTCATACGCACTTCCATTCCGCCGGAAAGGAAAAGTATTTTTGCATCCTCGCCGCCCAGCTCAATAATGACGTCTGTTCCGGGAATATAAAAGTTGGCGGCTACGCGGGTGGCGTAAACCTCCTGAACAAAATCTATTCCGCAGCTTTGCGCTATACCCATGCCGGCGCTGCCGGACATGGCTACGGGAGCGTTTTTGCAGGCGGGAATTTTGCGGACGGCGTCCTCCATTACCTGTGCTATTTTTTGCGTTATTTGAGAAAGATGCCTCTCGTATGTACTGTATACAAGCTTATTATTGTCGTCGAGAACAACACACTTTACCGTCGTTGATCCGACGTCTATTCCGACCTTCATAAAACATGCCCCCAAGTACCCTTAATGAACATTTCCTTTTGCCGCGCTTACACTGCTGCGCAACTAACAGTATTATACTGCTGATTTTTACATTAGTCAAATGTTTTCCTCTGCCTTTTATTTTGCCGCGGACTGTAAAATAAACCGGCAAAAATTAAACCGTCCGGGCAATACCGCGCTATCCGCTTAATTTAAAAATTATGCGTTGTTTAA
>CAZXCG010000028.1:0-8972 GCA_964639205.1 uncultured Eubacteriales bacterium | reverse complement strand
ATATTTAAAAATCAAAAATATCTCCCCGCTGTTTTAACAGCAGAGAGATACCCGGCCCCATTATTTATTTTGCAAGTATGCAAATAATACTTTCCGCAAGTAATTTTGCAATTTCCCGGATATTTTCGCGTATGAGCCGAGCCTGCGCCGAAATGCTGTGACAGCCTATCACGACTACTACAGACGGAGCAGATATTCTTGTAAGCTCTGCAAGCGTCGCGTCCGGGCGCGCCCTGACGTTTTCCTCTTTATATATGCTATTTAAACTTTTTGCCATATTTTCGGCAAATTCTCTGCTGCGAGTACTTGCCGCGCGATAGTAAAAATCAGCGCCGTACTCTTTTCCGGCTTCATCGGGCGGCGCGGTTCTCGAGCGTATTGCAAGGTACAAATCCCTTCTTGCAGAGTTGGAGTCTTCAATTACCTGTCTTGCGGTCATTTCCGCTTTACTGCGTGCGGCTTCGATTCCCGCCTTTTCCAAAGCGCTGACCATATCGTCGGCGATAAGGTTCATATAATATTTTTCGGTGCCGCCTCCCGCAAAGAAGGTATTTTCCTGAAGCGACGGGCTTAAATAAACGTTGGGCATAATATTTCACCTCAATTATTTTGCGTAAGAATCAATTCGGCGCTGTGCGAGTTGTCGCGCAGAAAGCGCCCCAAATTATAAAGACTTTCGGGATTGCCGCGCACAACAGTACTCGTCTTTTGGGTACAGCTGAGCGAGCAAACAAAGCCAAGCTCCTTTATGAGCGCTTCTCCCTGGGCGTTATATGCGCCGAAAGGGTAAGTAAAGCACTGCGGACTGACTCCAAGCATATCAAAAATCATATTCTGCGCTTTTTGAATGTCGGAGCCTACGGCTTCTGCGTAATCCGCGTTGCTTTCTCCCGCTATTTGCATAGCGCCCAAGCGTCCCGAAGTTCTGTGCAAATCCCAGCTGTGATTCTGTATTTCCACAAGACCGCTTGTTTGCATTTCTTTAAGCTGCTCCCATCCGCAATAGCCGTAGGTAGGCGAAATTTCCTGCGCCTCGCTGTACTGCTGAACGCAGGAAATTATCGGCGAAAGGACCATTTTGCAATTATACTTTTTAAGCAGCTCAAACGCGTAACTGTAGTTATTGTAATTTCCGTCGTCAAAGGTTATGACAACCGGATTTTCAGGCAGCGGCGTTCCTTTATATACATATTCCGAAAGCTGAGATATAAACACAGTGCTGTACCCGCTTTCGTTTAAATAGATAAGATCGCGTTCAAATTCATCCGGTGAAATTACATAGCTGTTCCAACGCGCTTTATCTTTAAGCAGCGAATGATACATCAATATCGGTATATCAACGCTGCCTTTATCCCCCGGATTCGGTGCAAGCGCGGTCATCAGACCGGTGCAAAGCACAAGCGCCGTACACAATATAACGGAAAAACGCTTCTTTATTTTTCGCATAAAAATATGCCATCACCCATTTGTAAAAATTGCGGATAAAACAGCTCACGGAAAGCGCCGCACATTTCATATTATGCACCCGCCCGAATATGTATTCTCTTTTTTATATCGAACGCCGCTGTGCCGCTATACGCACCGAAAAAGGCAGGGGTACGATAACCGGTGAGTTTGCAAAAGCCGCAAAAGAACTTGCAAGAGAATATAAATACAAAGCGCAGCAGGATACCGCATACGCCAATAAACAGTACAAAGCGGATATGCAGCGTGAAAACTTATACACTGAAACAGATAAACGATTAGGATAACCAAAGGAGGCGGCTGCCGTGAAAGAATGGGAAAAAGAATTGAATATTTACCGCATGACTCCGGCTCGATTTAATTCTTTGTCAAAAACTATTGACAATTAACGTCTTAAAAACTATAATAAAGCTGATGAACAGATAATACGGACTGTGAAAAGAAGAGCCGTCCCAAAGACATTCAGAGAGGAAGTCGCATTGCTGAAAGACTTCTATGTTATTAAGACGGCGGGCTGACTTGGAGTCCCCGTGTGAAAGCGCGGCGCGGGTTTCGCGTTAAGGAACATAAAAGAGGGCGGAGCGAGGCTCCGTCAATTTGGGTGGTACCGCAGGAGCTTCGCTTTTGCCCCTTGATTATGGGGCAGAAGCTTTTTTACTGCCTGTATTTGCCCACGCAGAATTAAAGTATATTGTAAATTTGAAGGAGTATTTCTTTATGAAATGGACAGGTCTTAACGAATTGAGGGAAAAGTATCTTTCCTTTTTTGAAAGCAAGGGGCATCTTCGCTTGCCGAGCTTTTCGCTCATACCTAAAAACGACAACAGTCTGCTGCTCATCAACAGCGGTATGGCGCCTATGAAAAAATATTTTACCGGAGAGATAACTCCGCCGCGCACGCGCGTAACAACATGCCAAAAGTGTATACGCACCCCGGATATTGAGCGCGTGGGTATAACAGCCCGCCACGGTACTTATTTTGAAATGCTGGGGAATTTTTCGTTCGGAGATTATTTTAAGCACGAGGCTACGGCGTGGGCGTGGGAATTTTTTACTAAGGTGCTTGAAATGCCGGAGGAGCTCCTTTACGTATCGATTTACGAAAACGACGACGAAGCTTTTGATATTTGGACAAAGGAGGTCGGCGTGAATCCGTCCCATATTGTCCGTCTCGGTAAAGAAGACAACTTCTGGGAACATGGCTCTGGTCCCTGCGGACCGTGCTCGGAAATTTACTTTGACCGCGGTCCCGAAAAGGGCTGCGGATCGCCCGATTGCCACGTCGGCTGTGAATGCGACCGTTTTGTAGAGGTATGGAATCTTGTTTTCACTCAGTTTAATAACGACGGTAAAAATAATTACACTCCGCTTGACCATCCGAATATAGATACGGGTATGGGTCTTGAGCGCCTTGCTTGCGTAATGCAGGGCGTAGATAACCTTTTTCTTGTAGACACCGTGCAGAATATAATGAAGCATATTACCGATATTCTCGGCGTTGAATATGGAAAAAACAATAAAAACGATATATCGATCCGCGTAATTACCGATCATATACGCAGCGTTACCTTTATGATAGGCGACGGAGTAATGCCTTCGAACGAGGGCAGGGGATATGTTCTTCGCAGACTTCTGCGGCGCGCCGCGCGCCACGGCAGGCTTTTAGGCAGAAGCGAGCCGTTCCTTTACAAGGTCTGCCAAACAGTAATTAAAGAAAATGAAACAGCTTACCCGGAGCTCAGGGAAAAGCAGGAGTTTATAACCAAGCTTATACGCACTGAAGAAGAAAGCTTTTCAAAAACAATAGATCAGGGTATGCAGCTCCTTCAAAACATAATGGATATGGGAACTGTCAAAGTGTTAAGCGGAGAGGACGCGTTTAAGCTTAACGACACTTACGGCTTCCCAATTGATTTAACCCGTGAGATTCTTTCCGAAAAGAACATAGATGTTGACATCGACCGTTTCCGCGAGCTTCTTGCGGAACAGAAAAAGCGCTCGCGCAGCGCAAGAAAGAACGCCGGCGCGGACGCGTGGCTCAGCGATAACACAGACCTTTCGGATTTGCCCGCAACCGTTTTTACAGGCTATGCCGAAACCGTTTCCGACGCGCAGGTAACTTCAATAATCAGCAGCGGCAGGCGAGTTGACTCCGCGTGCGAAGGGGAGAGCGTTGTAATCGTTCTTGACAGAACTCCTTTCTATGCCGAAGGCGGCGGTCAAATAGGCGATACAGGCGTTATATTTGCCGGCGAAGCTTCTGTTGAAGTAGACGATACGACTAAAAATCACAGCGGAGTATATCTGCATTCCTGCCGCGTTGAATGCGGAACGGTAAATGTGGGCATGCGCGTTACCGCGCAGATAGACGCTGCGCGCCGCGACGATATTCGGCGGAATCATACCGCGGCTCATCTGCTGCAAGCGGCCCTGAGAAGAGTTCTCGGCAATCACGTTGAGCAGGCAGGTCAGCTTGTAAGCGAAAAATCGGTTCGTTTTGACTTTACGCATTTTTCCGCCCTCAGTGCAACGGAGCTTGTCAGAGTGGAGGAGCTTGTGAACGAGCAGATATTAAACGCTTTGCCGGTAGTAACAAAGGAAATGCCGATAGACGAGGCTAAAAAGCTCGGAGCTATGGCTCTGTTCGGTGAAAAATACGGCGACGTTGTCAGAGTTGTAAACGCCGGGGATTTCTCTGTTGAGCTTTGCGGCGGCACTCATGTTGACAATACCGCAAAAATCGGTCTGTTTAAAATCAGGCAGGAGGGCTCAGTGGCAGCCGGCGTGCGCAGGATAGAGGCCGTTACCGGCAGAGGTGTTCTTGAAATGCTGGATTCTTCCATTGAAACCCTTGCAAGCGTTTGCGGTATTCTTAAGATTAACAATACCGCCGAGGCTGTTCCCGGCAGCGCCAGAGTTGTTGAAGAAATGAAGGCTCAGGAGCGTACTATCCGGGAGCTTAACGGCAAAATAGCCGCCGCAAATATTCAGGGGTTGATTTCACAGACTCCTTCGGTTGACGGAGTGCGTATATTCAGCGCCGCTTACAACGATTTTACCGCCGATATGCTGCGTGATATGTGCGCGCAGGTTATGAGCATTGATTCAGGTGCAGTTGCTGTATTTGCCGGTATCAGCGACGGAAAGGTTACGTTTGCCTGCGCCTGCGGCAAGGAGGCACGCGAGCGCGGAGCCCATGCCGGCAAAATAGTCAAGGCGGTTGCGGCCGTTGCCGGCGGTAACGGAGGCGGCAAGCCGGACCTCGCAATGGCGGGCGCCAAGGATGTTTCAAAAGTAGACGACGCTATTATTGCGGCTAAGCAGATAGCGCTTGATATGATAAGGTAATCGGACAAATTTAATGACGGGACAAAGCCCCTTATTAAATATATATAAAAAATCTGTTAATAAAGGCGGAATCAAAAATGAAAAGGATTATATCCGGTTTTATTGCCCTAACTTTAACCTTGACGGCGGCTCTGTCGTCAGCTGTTTGGGCGTTTGCCGCTTCAAGCGTGAAGTTGGGCGACGTAAACTCAGACAGTAAGATTGACTCTGCTGACGCTACTCTCGTGTTGCAGAGATATGCGAGCCTTATCGATTCGAACGCTTTGAACTTCAATGAGCAGGCGGCTGATATGAATTCCGACAGTAAGATTGACTCGGTGGACGCTACGCTTATTTTGCAAGTTTACGCGGGAATATCCGTAAATGAAGAAGAACCCGGCGAAATAGACCCTTTGGCATTGCAGGTTGTCGAGCTTGTAAATGAGCAAAGGATCAACGAAGGGCTTGAGGCTTTGACGGTCAATGACGAGCTTTGCCGAAACGCGCAGGTTCGCGCGGAAGAAGCCGCCGTGCTGGCTTCTCACACCCGTCCCGACGGTACCTTGTGCTTTACGGCGATCACTGTTCCGTATATGACAGCGGGAGAAAACCTTGCGTTCGGATACAAAACACCTGCGGACGCAATGAATGCCTGGATGAATTCCGAGGGACACAGGGCTAATATCCTTAACGGAGACTTTACGCAAATCGGCGTGGGAGTATATCAGGAAAACGGCGTCTATTATTGGTCGCAGTTCTTTATCGGATAATAATAACTACCCGTTTACGGGCGGTTATGGCTTAAACACAGCTGCGCGCCCCGTCCGATATGGCAGGGGGCGCGCAGGATCTGCTTAATTCTGACTTTTATTTTCCTGCATCTCTGTTAACAGCTCATAAATTTGCTCAGACGCGTTTGGCTTTCGGTATTTTTTGCAGCTTTCGCGCATTTTTACAAGCTGAGCGGGATTATTTAAGAGCTCGCGCACCTGATATGCGGCCAAGGAACCCTTTTCAAGCTTTATAGCCGTATTATGGCGTACAAGATAATCCGCGTTGTCCTCTTCTTGACCGGGAATCGAATTAAAGATAAGCATAGGAAGACAGGATGCAAGGCTTTCGGTTGCAGTAAGTCCTCCCGGCTTGGTTATTATAAGGTCGGACACAGCCATATAATCCTCTACATTGTTCACAAAGTAAAAAAGCTTCGTCGGCTTATGTATTATACATCGGCGGGACGTATCCGCCCTTTTTGCGTAATCCGGCTCAGTCTTCTTTAAAAGCGCTTCAAACGCATTGTACAAGCGTTTATTGCGCCCTGTAATTACTATAATTTGTAATTTGTTTTCTATCTGTACTATATTTTCGTAAATTTCCAAAATATCGGTCACGCCAAAGCTGCCCGCCATTATGAGCAAGGTCGGAATATCCCGGCTGAAGCCGAGCCCAGAGATGATTTTTGCTTTGTCCTTAATCTCATAGAAAGCGGAATTAATCGGAATTCCGAGCGGGTGAACCTTAGCTTTCGGAACCTTGTATTTTTTTTCCAAAATGTCTACCATTTCATCGTTTGCCACAACGTAGGCGTCTACATCATTGCGAATATAGGCGCGGTGCGGGGCAAAATCGGTAATAACCGCCGCAAGCGGAGCCGTCACCATATTAAGCTCCTTGAGCTTTGCAACCATTTCGGTGACAAACGGATGGCAGGAGACTACAATATCCGGCTTAAATTCTTCAAAAAGAGGATACAGCTTTTTGCTTATCTTACCGTTTACCGCGCCGACAAGGTTATTAAGCTGAGTTTCCCGGTCTGAGATTTTATAAACGGTTCCGTAAAGCCGGGTAGCCTTTGTTGCAAGAAAATGGTAGCCGCCGCATATAGTTTTGTCAAAGAAACGCCCGCAGTATTTAAGCGCGTCTTCTACTTTGACTGTTGCGTCAGGATTTTTCTTTTTAATAATATTTGCAAGCGATTGCGACGCTTGCTTATGTCCGCCGCCGGTTGCGGCGCTGAGTATCAGCACTCTCATTTTTGCGCTCCGTTTCCAAAAGCTTTGATTAAGACATATTTAAAAGCAAAGGCTTTTGCTTTTTTATTTATTATACCAATATTGTAAATTTTTTTCAATAATATATTATAAAGCGCGAAATTATACTTTATTTTCAAATAAAAATGTAGTAAAATAAATATATATACAGCTTGAGGAGGTATATTATGCGATTCGACGACGGCTTTAATGGTAACGATAATAATTCGATTCCCGACGACGGATTCAATAAAGAGGTCGATATTGCGGGGATGGAATTCCAGCTTTCCGAAAATGACGATTTAATTTCGTTAAGCGATTACAATAAAGCAAGCCAAAGCTTAAATCCGCAGGAGGAAAAATCCGGGGAAAAAGGTAAAAGTAAAAATAAAAATAAAAGCAAAGGCAAAAGCAAAAAAAAGCCCGCCGTTATAGCCTTGTGTTCTGTGTTCGGAGCGATTGTAATAGCCGGAGTTATATTGCTGTTTGTTTTTAAAGACACTCTGTTTCCGGACGACAGCTCCAATCTCGGCGTAAATATTGACGCCGATTCGCGCCTCACCGTTGAAAATCTTACGCTTGACGGCGTACCCTCAAGCTTTGTAATAGCAGCCGGAGTAGAGGTAAACGGGGTAGATATAGGCGGCAAGACCATAGCTCAGGCCAAACGGTTGCTTTCAAACGTTGAAAATTCTTTGGTACTGAATTTCAATTATACGGTTAAGGCCGAAGACCGGGTTAAAACCATACAAACCGCTGATTTAAGCTATGAATATAACACCGAAAACGTGCTTGCCACCGCTGTAAAATACACGGAATCGCTCGGGAATTCCGCTTACTCTGAAGAAAATCCGACCGTAACCATGGAGATTTCCTGTTCGCTGAATGAAGACTTAACTAACAAATATTTGGAGGAGTTTGCAGAAGACCTGTCCTTGGAGCCGGTGGACGCAGAAATAACCGAGTTCCGTCCGTGGCAGGAGGATAAATTTGCGTATTCCGAGTCTGTTGACGGCTACACTGTAGACGGCGCTCAGCTTTCCAAGGAATTTTATAAGCTCTATAACGCAAAGGCGGCAACCGGAACCATAACCGCCGAAACCGGCGTAAAGGAAGCAAAGGTCACTTCCGATTTCTTAAAGGAAAATATAGTGCCTCTTTCAAGCGCGTGGACATATTCAACCAATACTTCAAACGCCAACAATAATATGAAGATAGCCCTTGAGCGGTCTAACGGCGCGGTTATTGAAGCGGGCGAGGTTTACTCCTTCAGCGGTCATGCCGGCAATACAAATTCACAGTCGGAGGGCTATCTCTCGGCGTCCGTTATTCAAAACGGTCAATATGTGCAGGAAACCGGCGGCGGAGTTTGCCAAGCGGCAACAACAATATATGACGCGGCAATCTATGCCAATCTTGAGATAGTGGAGCGCTCGGAGCATTTTTGGTGTTCAACCTATACAAAAGCCGGCTTTGACGCTACAATAAGCTACGGCAGCTTGGATGTAAAGCTGCGTAATACTACCGATTATCCTGTTTTTCTCGAAACAAAAATGGAGGGTACGAAGCTCGTCTGCAACATATACGGCTATCAGGATCCCTCTTATGACGAGATTGCTACATACTCGTACAATTATAATTATTACAGCGGAGATCGGTACTCCACAAAAGCATACCGTATATACCTCAAAGATGGGGTGGAGGTTTCGCGCGAATATCTCAACACTTCAACCTACAGCCTGACCGGAAATCACTATGTAGTTTCGGCGGATACGGGTACGGTCGGCGCGAAGCCCGGCGGAAGCACGCGGTCTGTAAGCATAACGCCGGATCCCAACGACGGTCCGCTTTATGACCATAATTCCGGCAGTTCATCTTCCACGTCGTCTGCTCAGGAGGAAACGCAGCCCCAGACCGAGCCGAAGACAGAACCCAAAACAGAGCCTAAGACCGAGCCTAAAACAGAACCCGCCACAGAAGCTCCCACAGAAAAACCGACTCAGCCTACCGATGCAACCGAGCCCGCAACAGACCCGCCGGAGGAAACATCCGAAAGCCTGCAGGAGCCCGAGCAGGATACGGCCGAGTAACCGTCTTCCGCGTCTTGCTTTAAAACAGGACAAAACAAACGAAAAACCGCCGTCGCTTAAA
>CAZXCG010000027.1:0-18913 GCA_964639205.1 uncultured Eubacteriales bacterium | reverse complement strand
AATTGTCGCTGAGGCGGACGGTAATTGCTTCGCCGTCTGAAGATACTATGCTTTTGATAGATTGCAATATAAATCATTTCCGAAACGATTTAAAACTAATTTTACAAAATTCTATATTACTTTATTATCATGAAATCAATGTAAGTTCATAACATAGCAAAGACACCACCTTAGATTCTTTCCTAAGATGGCGTTTTCTGTTTCATATTAGAACAACATCTTGAAGCAAAGCCGCAATTAAAGAAGTCAGTGTTCGTCTAATACACGTCCGGTGGAGAAACTAAAAAAACAAAAAAAGAGAGAAGCAAAAACCTCTCTCAATTTTCTTGCCGATCGCAATGCTCGTATCTTTAAGTTATTATCCTTAAAGGTACAATGCTTTAAGCGGAAGGCTTTTTTACAAATTATTTAAAGTATGCTACGCCGCTTTCAAAGATTTTCTGATCCTTGTCAAACGGGACGTTCTTATAAAGGCTGCTGCCCTTGCGCTCCGAGTGCCCCATTTTGCCTAAAATTCTTCCGTCCGGGCTTGTAATTCCCTCTATTGCGCACACAGAGCCGTTAACGTTAAATTTAATGCTGTCACTCGGTTTGCCATCCAAATCGCAGTACTGTGTAGCTATTTGACCGTTTTCAATAAGACGCTTGAGGGTTGCATCGTCTGCCATAAAGCGCCCTTCTCCATGTGAAACAGGAACTGCAAAAACATCTCCGGCTTTTACCATATTAAACCACGGAGATTTAACCGAGGTCACGCGTGTATAAGCCATATGAGAGATATGCCGACCTACGGTGTTGAAGGTAAGCGTAGGATCCGATGACTTAATATCTGTAATTTTCCCGTAGGGAACCAGCCCCAGCTTGATAAGAGCCTGAAAGCCGTTGCAGATACCCAGCATAAGACCGTCTCGGTTGTTAAGCAATTCGTTTACCGCGTTTGCAACACGCGGATTGCGGAAGGTAGTGGCAATAAACTTTCCGCTGCCGTCAGGCTCATCGCCTCCTGAAAAACCGCCCGGAAGCATTATCATCTGTGAACGGGAAATGATTTTTTCCATTTCAGCGATTGTTTCCTCAATATGAGCGGGGGAGAGGTTTTTAACAACAAGGATTTCAACATTTGCGCCCGCCTTTTCGAAAGCGCGCGCGGAATCAACCTCGCAGTTTGTACCCGGAAAAGCGGGAATAAACACGGTTGGCTTGGCGCTTTTTACAGACGCGGTTTTATCGCTGCGATGCGTGTAAAGCGGAGCGTCATATGTAATTTTGGGAACGTCGGCAACGGTCGGGAAGACCTTTTCAAGCGGGCGAATCCATGCTGAAATGAGAGCGTCAAGCGGAATTTCAGCGCTGTTTACCTTTATGCTGCGCTCCGCATCGGTAACGCCGAGGTCATAGTGTAAAACATCTTCCGGAAACTCCGCACTGTCTGCAAGTTCTAAAATCAGCGATCCGCCGAGAGGGGCGAACAGCTCGTCAAATGTAAGCTGCTTTGCAAATTTAAAGCCCAAACCGTTGCCAAAGCTTGCTTTGCACACACTCGCGGCTGCTCCGCCCTCTTTAACCACGGAAGCTGAAAGTATTTTTCCGTTGGAAATTAGCTTGTAAACCGACGAATACATTTTTTTGAGCTTATCCCAATTTGGCATAAGGCTCAGTCTGTCTGTTTCCACCGGAACATAAATTACCCTTGATCCGGGCTTTTTGAATTCGGCGGAAATTGTTTTTGAAGCCTTCGTCATGGCGACCGCGAAGCTTACGAGCGTGGGCGGAACGTCAAGCTTTTCAAAGGAGCCCGACATACTGTCCTTGCCGCCGATTGACGGCAGACCCATTTCAAGCTGAGCTTCCAAAGCGCCCAGCAAAGCCGCGGCGGGTTTTCCCCAGCGTTCTGGCTTATTATAAAGGCGTTCAAAATATTCTTGAAAGGTCAGGCGCGCGCTCATTGGGTCGGCTCCTATTGCAAGCAGCTTTGAAAGCGATTCAACAACCGCAAACGCGGATCCGTGGAAGGGACTCCATCGGGAAACTCCGGGGATAAACCCGAAGCTCATAGCGGTTGCGTCGTCCGTTTCACCCTTAAGCAGCGGAAGCTTTGCCGCCATTGCTTCCTGGGGCGTAAGCTGCTCGCTTCCTCCGAAAGGCATGATAACGGTTGCAGCCCCTATGGAAGCGTCGAAGCGTTCGCTGAGACCTATCTGCGAACAAACCTCGAGCCTGCTCAGATTTTCGGTAAAAGCCTGCTCAATCGGCTTGTCCCTGAGCGTCTGCGGACAAAGGGTTCGGTAACAGTTATCGGGGTCAACCTTGCTTATTTTAGCGTCGGCAACCTGGGTAACGCCGTTTGTGTTTAAAAATTCACGCGAAAGATCAACAATTTTATCGCCGCGCCAAAACATACAAAGTCTTGGACTTTCGGTAACAACGGCAACGGCAGTTGCTTCAAGATTTTCTTTTTCCGCTTCCGCTATAAATTTATCGACGTCGTTTTTATCGAGAACTACCGCCATTCTTTCCTGACTTTCGGAAATTGCGAGTTCTGTGCCGTCAAGACCCTCATATTTTTTTGTTACCTTGTCAAGGTTGATTTCCAGTCCGTCGGCAAGCTCGCCTATTGCAACACAGACGCCGCCTGCGCCGAAGTCGTTGCAGCGCTTGATAAGAGTTGAAACCTCTTTTTTGCGGAAAAGCCGCTGAATCTTCCGCTCGGTTGGCGGATTGCCCTTTTGAACCTCCGCGCCGCAGGTTTCAATTGAACTTTCGGTGTGTGCTTTTGATGAGCCTGTTGCGCCGCCGCAGCCGTCGCGCCCGGTTCTTCCGCCCAAAAGGACTATAACGTCGTTCGCGCAGGGAACGTCACGGCGGACGTTCTCTTTCGGAGAAGCGCCTATAACCGCGCCGATTTCCATTCTTTTTGCTGTGTAGCCGGGGTCGTAAAGCTCCGTTACCTGTCCTGTGGCAAGCCCTATCTGGTTGCCGTAGGAGGAATAGCCCTGCGCTGCTCCGGTGGTGATTTTCCTTGCTGGCAGTTTGCCGGGCAGGGTGTCTTTAAAAGCGGCGGTGGGGTCTCCGGAGCCTGTAACGCGCATTGCCTGATATACATAGGCACGCCCCGAAAGCGGGTCGCGGATAGCTCCGCCCAAGCAGGTGGCGGCGCCGCCGAAAGGCTCTATTTCGGTAGGGTGGTTATGCGTTTCGTTTTTAAACTGAACGAGCCATTTCTCGGTTACTCCGTCCACTGTAACGGGAACCTCAATGGAGCAGGCGTTTATTTCGTCGCTTACGTCAAGGTCGGGAATCAGCCCGCGCTTTCTCAGCAGCTTCATACCGACAAGCGCCATATCCATTAACGACACGTCGCGTGCTGATTTTCCGGTATACAGCTCGTCTCTTGCGTCGTAATAAGCTTTAAGGGCGTTTTCGATTGCAAATGAGATACTGTTTTTTTCAATTTCAATTGTTTTAAGCCGTGTCAGAAAGGTTGTGTGGCGGCAGTGATCTGACCAGTAGGTGTCAATAACTCTGAGCTCGGTCACAGTCGGGTCGCGGTGTTCGGTATCGCGGAAATAATCACGGCAGAAATTAAGGTCGGAAAGCGTCATGGCAAAGCCCATTGAGGAGTAATATTCCTTCATCTGCGCCTCATCAAAATATATAAAGCCCTTAATATGCGCAACATTTTCGGGAATTTCAACCTTTATGTCGAGGCTTTCGGGCTTATCAAGGCAGGCAAGGCGGCTTTCTACCGGGTTTATAAGGTAGGCCCGGACCTTTTTAAGATCCTGCTCGGAAATATCGCCGAAGAGCGCAATAATGCGGGCTGTAAGCACCTGCGGGCGTTCGCCCTGCGTCAGAAGCTGAACACACTGTGCGGCAGAATCTGCGCGCTGGTCATACTGCCCGGGCAGATATTCGGTTGCAAAGACCTGCCAGCCGCTGTCAAGCGGGAGCGTATCCTCATATATAATATCTGCATTCGGCTCTGAAAAAACGGTTGTCTTGGCACGCTCAAACTCTTCTTTGCTGAGACCGGAAATATCATAACGGTTGGCAAGACGAAGCTTTTCGATGCTTTTCATACCGAGATTATGCCGCAAATCCCAAAGCATCTGTCCGGCTTCTACATTGAAGCCTTCGCGCTTTTCTACAAAAATTCTGATTACCTCTGACACAGAAAATCTCTCCTTATTATAATGACGGGGCAAAGCCCCTTATTGAATTATGTCTCAGTTACGTTTCGGGGCGGCCGTCTGTTTTTTGCCGCCGTATTTAAGTAATTAGGCTGTTTGTTAACAAAGTTCAACTTTATTTTAACATAATGCAGGCACAGATTATTTCTTATTGAGAATTATAGCGATTTAAATAAAACCAATACTTCTTTTTGGCAGCGTTTATTTTGAAATTTATTCAATGAGGGTTTTGATTGGCAGAAATTCCAAGCTCCTTATTCTTGAAATGATTCGGTAACCACTTGGCAAAATATACAAGACGTTTGTATATTCTGGCGGGTTACGAATATGACTTTCGGAGAAAAGCTCCGCAAATACAGTAAAGAAAAGGGCTTACATAAGCGGAGCTTGCGGAAAAATCGGATTATCCGTATTCAAATGATTGAAAGCTTGCTTTTCCCGGATAAAAATTATGATTGTTATCTCATTTAGGCCGCGAAAGTCTGCCAATCTTCATAAATGACGCCCAAAAGGGTGACCGCTCAAAGCGAGCAGCCACCCTTTTCTAAAGCATTAAGACTGCTGCACCCGACAACATAGCCGTAGATGCTTTGCAGAAATAGCTTGTATGTAGATTTGAGCACAGAAAGGGACACAGGCAATCAGCAAATTATCACGCGTCCGGCTTAAAAGCGGTAATAATCCCCGCGTATTTTTGCAGAATTAATGTGGCGTCGCCCGAGTCTTCAGAACCGTCGCCGTTTACATCGGCAAGCGAATTATCGTAGCCTTCGGTATTTTCGTCGATAATACCCGCATATTTTTGCAAAACAAGCGTTGCGTCGGCTGAATCGATAACGCCGCTGTGGTCTACATCACCCGACAGCCATTCGACGGTTACGGTGCAGTATGCACTCGTGCTTCCGGTAGTTGCAACGATGGTAACCGTCCCGGCGGATACCGCTTTTACCAGTCCGTTATCTACGGTCGCTATTGAGGGATCGTAGCTCTTCCAGATTACCTCAGTGTTTGCAAGGGAGCTTGGAGTAACGGTTGAAGCGAGCTGAAGAGTTTCGCCTGCTTTTAAGACTGCGCTTGAAGAATCGAGCGTAATGCCGTCAGGCATACCGAGACCGGTGCTCATTGCCTGTTCAATTTCGGCAAGACGGAATTTAACGCCTATAATAAATGTTTTGTTGCTTGTATCCTCCGGGTCAAAATTGCCGTAGGAATCTGTGAAAATAGTTCCGTCCTCCGTTATGCAGAGCCCCGCGTAGCCCGTGTCGCCGGAATAAGTAGTCGGCGTGTAGTCGTTTGCCAAACAAATGCGGTAATTGCCGTCGCCGCCGCTCATAAGCTGCTCATAGGTTCCCACCCAGGCGTACCATTCACCCGCTCTCCAGTCGCCGCTTGTAACGGCGCCGTCATTATTATAGTCAAGTATAATTTCGCGGAAGGTTATAAAATACTGACCGGTAGTCGGGTCATAAACCGCCTTGTGGCGCTCGCCGAGCAAAGAAGCGGAAATATCTCTGGGCTTACTCCATGTTTCGCCCTCATCGTCCGAATAAAACATTGTCGAAAGATTCAAATGCGACTGGCTTCTTGCAAGCGCTATTATACGGCTGCCGTCGGGCGAGCGGAACATTCCGACTTCACAGATTTGATATGAAGATTCAACGCTTCTCCATTCGCTCAGATAGGGGACGGGCTCGGACCATTGATCGTTGCCGTCTTCGTCAAAGGTTAAATAGGTTTTATAGTTTACATAGTTCCCGTCATGGAAAACACCCATCCACTTATCTATGTAATTTCCGTCTTCGTCCTTAAGCTGAATAAGACTTGCCATAGCTACTATGGTTGGCTGCCCCGTGTAGAAATGGCGGTATTCTGTCCAGGTTTCGCCTTCATCGTCGGAAATTGAGGTGTTCCAGCCCGTAGTGTAGTCGCCCCACGTGCCTGGGCAGCCGGTGATTATAATGAGCTTCTGACTGCCGTCGGTAAAGTTAAGCTTGTAAATTGTCGGCGTTTCCTGGGAGCTTTCCCAGCTTGTTGGAGTACCTATAATTCTTTCGGTCCAGGTCTCGCCGCCGTCGGTACTCTTTCTCATCAGAGTTGCGCCAAGGCCGTGATTCATCGGGTAAACGGTGATGATGGTTCTTTCGTCGTCAAGCATTACAAGGTCGGGCTGACCGAGATACTGCCCTTCCTCGCGGTCTACAACAATCTGGTTTTCGGTTGGATATTCATACTCCGGAATTGCCGAATGTAAGCTCAAGGTCTTGTTGACGCGGACAAACACTTTGGTGCTGTAGCCCGATTCGGCATTTGTAATGACAATGTACGTGTCGCCGTAATTTACGCCTGTAACCCTGCCGTTTTGGTCAACCACAGCAACGCTTTCGTCCTCGCTTTCAAATACAAGCGAATTGTTTTCAACATCTGCAACAAGCTCGGCGGTTATGATAAAGGTTTCTCCCTGAGTAATTTCCTGAGAATCAGCGTCAACGTTTATTCCCGGGAGCTTGCGAAGCTCGTTTACCTCGGCCTGTGTAAGTACGCGGTTGAATATCTTTACCTCGTCCAGAGAGCCGGCAAAATTTCTGCCGGCAATTACGTTAAGCGGGGCGAGGACATCGTGGGAGGTACTCCAGACATTGTAGCCGGAGCGTACCCCGTTTATATAGACGCACAGACCGTTCTGGCTGTCGCATACCCATACTATGTGGTTCCAAACTCCGGTAGAAGCCGGGTCAGTAATGGAGACATACCCTTCCGAAATGTGCATTCCGAGCTTTCCGTTGGACATTCGCATATCAAGCGACATACTCCCTGTTTGTGAGGAGGCGTTTGTAAATTCGCTGCCGTCCCACATAACCGAAACGGGTGTTTCCGAAACAGCGTCTTCCTTTACCCACATTGCAATCGACCAGTCGTTGCTCAGCTCTGCGGGAGCGGTTATGTTAATTTGGTCGCTTGATGTGAAATTCAAAGCGTTACCCGAAACGCCATCGATTACTGTTCCGCCGGTGAGAATTCCGTCATAGCTGTTCCATTCATCCGTGATTTTATTGCCGGATATATCGTTAAAGCTGTAATATGCAACCTGTGCGGATTCTTCTATTTCCACACCGGTAACCGTTACGGTAATTTCGGCGTATTTGCTTGAGTCAAGCTTAGAAACCGCTTTAATTTTTGCCGTACCCTTGTTGTATGCGGTAACAACGCCGCTTTCTGACACTGTCGCCACTCTTTCGTTTGAGCTTGTAAAAGTAACCTGAGTGTTAAGCAGATTTTCCGGGAGAAGCGAAATCGTAAGCGTTCTGGATTCGCCGTTTGTAAGAGTAAAGTCTCCGTCTTTAATAGTTACTGATTCGACCTCGTTTGTTCCGTTTTCTTTAAGTAGAACGTACTTTTCCGTAATTTCGGCGATTTTATCCTTTATTTCCTGCATATCCTGAGGAAGCTGTGCCTTTGTTTCGTCCGTTGCAAGCTTCATTCCGCCGTGCTCGCCGACGCCGTTTTGATAATAAGTGTAATTTAAGTTAATCGAATCGTAGAGAGCGTCGATGTCGGATTTAAGGGACGGAATCTCGCTTTCCATAAGCTTGAGCTTGTTTACGTCGCGGATGCCTTCGGCAATTTTGGCAAGGCGGACGCTTGATCTTGTTGTATAACCGTTGCTTTCGTCGCCGGGGTAAACAAGGAAGCAGTCGCCGGCTTCATACGCCCAGTGAGTGGTGTCGTTAAGCGGATCTTCAACCCAGGCGTCGTATGCCCAGCGCATAAAGCCGTCTGCGCCCTGAGAAGCGCTGAAAAGCATAGCCCAGTAGCTTTCGCCGGGCATACTCAATGCCTCGCTGTTGGGGAAATGTTCGGTACAGGTGTAGATTGTGGTTTTAAGTCCCTGAGCCTCACGCTGAGCAACAAGCTGCCGGAAAGCGTCAAGATTTGCTTTTGCTGCCGTTGAACCAATGCTCAAATCGGTTACTCTGGCGGCAAAGTCGGCTTTTGTTGTAAAGGAATCCATAGCTCCCGCGGTTTTAAGCGGCTGCGCGTTTCTGCCGGTAACAGAGTCGACAAGGTCAAAAACCGCTGTGCTGAAGCCTCTTTCGTCGATTCCCATATAAGTTTCGTTAAACCAGCCCTTATCGTCAAGGTGATTTATCATCTTTTGCAGGAAATCCTTCCACATAGCCGTCCATTCATCGGAGCCTACCGTTGGAGCCGCGGTTACGTAAGAAGAGGTTGATTCATCGTAATATCTTATCGTACCCGACCAGGTGGCAATGCTGTAAAGTACAATTTTGTCACCGATTCCGAGCTCCTTGTTTAGATTTACCCACGCGTCAAAATCGCTGTAATCATAGCTGAAAGTACCGTCGGTGCCTTTTATCCATTTAACCATTGACGGATAGCGTATTTCGTTGGCGCTGTAGGTTTGTCCCGCCCACGCTTCGTCAACAATAGAGCAGGTGATAGCGTGTCCGCCGAGGTCGCGGTACTGAGCCATATGTGTTTTTAAAATTTCAATATGCTCGTCGGAGAACGGCTCAACGCCGTAATATTCGGCTATGCTGTAGGGGTATTGCCAAAGCTCTATGTCAAATTCATAGTCGTCGGCGTCGGGCATAACAGCGTCAAATACTTCAAGCGTGTATTCAAAAGCAAGAGGGTCAACGCCGTCTGCGGTTACCGTTACGGTTCCGGTGTATTCGCCGACCTCAGCGCCGCGCGGAACATTTACCGATACCCATATGCCCTTTACGCTGTTAAACGCCATATCGACCGGATCCGATGAATAGATTATATCGGGAACATAAGTCTTTTCACTGTCGTCGCTCGGTGTGCTTGCAGGGCTGTCGCTTGACGAGTTGTAGCCTGCGTCGCCTATGTAAGCTTTTGTTTCTTTAATGAATGAAAGCTCAATATCTGAAGCGCTGATTGTGTTTGAACCGCTTACAAAATCGCTTGACTGTACCGCAACGTTTTTAATGGCGGAATTTTCAGAAATCAAAACAATTTGTGAAATTGCGGTATCTCCCTTCCAGGCGCTGAGCGACTCCTGATTTTTGACCATATTGCTTATGTCCTCATAAGAGTCGGAATCGTAATGAGTGTTTGTATCCGTTATTACGCCGTAAAGGTTTGGAGAAGCCTCCATAACCTCAACCGCAACCGTTCTTGTTATTCCGTTTAAAGTAACCGTTACCTCGGCTGTGCCGGCTTTAACGCCTTCTATTACACCGCTTTCTGTGACAGTAAGTACGGAAGTATCGCTTGACTGATACTGCGCACCGCTGATTTCAGCATATGAAGGGGTGACTGTTTCGGGTGTTATCTGCTTTGTTTGACCGACATATATTCTCATGCTGTCCGCAAGTGTAAAATCGGTGGCAGTATAATCGCTGTGCCAGACTTTTGCATATGAAAACTGTATAACGGCTCTTGTGGCGGTTGCCGAAGCATTTGCCGTTCCTGTTGCGACTATTTTAACAGTATGAAGCTTATCGCCGTCGTCAAATCCGTACTGGAAGAGGCTTGTAGCCGATGAACGGCTTGCGGCATAGCTGTCAACCGAGGTAACAAAGTTTCCGTCCATATAGTAATTTACAATTCCGTGCAGAGGGGACTTGCAGCCCCAAATTTCCACACGGTTGCCGACGAAAGTAAACTCGGCATAAACATTTTCCGGACTTTCTGTAGTGGTGTAAACGTCCGAATAAGCTTCTGAACCGCTTACCGTCCACGAAGGCGAGCTGCTTGAGTAAGTAAAATAGTTGATTTCACCGCTTGTGGTGTCCGGAGTTACCGTGTACTCGGTTCCGGTGGTTGCGGCAAAAACGCTTCCGGCCTGTGTAAAAAAGGCGCTGCAAATCATGGCAAGCGTCAAAATACAGGACATTAGCTTTTTGAAAAGTCTTGGCATGAGTTTATTCCCCCTATGTGATTATATTATTTTGTACAAATTTCAAAAGAAATGTGTGCTGTTTGTGACTTGAAACTTAAACCGGAGCGTCCGCGCTCAACGCTCAAGTTATTATTTAAAGCATTTTTTACGCAGGTAAGAACCCGGAGGAACAGGGGAGGAGGGCGTCATAATCAGCCTTTGCATCGGGTGCGGCGCGGCTTCAACGCGCGTACCGTCCTCGCATTCCAAAGCCTCGACCTTTACGCAAAAAGGAATTCCGCTCGGCGGAAGAACATCAAGCTCGTCTCCGGAAAAAAAGCGGTTGCGCTGTGTTATGACCGCCTTTGAATCCTGCTCGTCAACGCAGACGGCAACTACGTCGTAATTGCGTATATAACCGCCGTTTGAAACAACCTGTCCCGGTTCACCGCCAAAATAAAACCCTGTGCAGTATTCACGGTGGCTTATTTTTTGCAGTTCTCCGCTTATCCACTCGGGCAGTACATAGCTGTCCGGAGATTTTATATATTCATTGACCGCGTGTCGGTAGGCGTTTGAAGTAACTGCTGTGTAATATGCCGATTTTGCCCTGCCTTCTATCTTAAAGCTTGTCACCCCGGCTTTTATAAGCTCGGGAATATGTTCTATCATACATAAGTCGCGCGAGTTATACAAAAAAGTGCCGTTTTCGGTTTCTTCAACGGGGAAAAACTGCCCCTCGCGGGTTTCCTCGTATAAATAATATTTCCACCGGCAGGGCTGACAGCAATCACCGCGGTTTGCGTCCCGCCCGGTCATATAGTTTGAAATGAGGCACCGCCCCGAGAAGGAGACACACATAGCTCCGTGAACAAAGCATTCTATTTCAAGCTCTTTTGGGGTTTTGTCCCGCAGAAGCGCGATTTCGTCGAGCGAAAGCTCCCGGGCAAGAACAACCCGAGAAGCACCCGCGTCATAGAAATACCGTGCGGTTTCGTAATTAACAACACCGGCTTGCGTTGAGATGTGGCGGCGCACCTTCGGAGCATATCTTTCGGCAAGGCTGAAAACGCCGAGGTCGGCGATGATGAAAGCGTCGGTTCCGCAGTCCTGGGCGCAAGCGAGAAAATCCGGCAGACGTGGAAGCTCCTGACTGCGCGGCAGAGTGTTGCAGGTAACATAAAGCTTCATGTTGTTTGCATGCGCAAAAGCCGCCGCCTCTTTAAGACCTTTTTCGTCAAAATTTTTCGACGCCGTACGCATTCCGAATTCTTTGCCTGCAAGGAATACCGCGTCCGCTCCGAAACGCGCCGCTGCGGCAAGCGCCTCGGCGTCGCCGGCAGGCGAAAGAATTTCAGGCTTTTGCAGATTATTTACAGACATAGCT
Source organism: uncultured Eubacteriales bacterium (assembly GCA_964639205.1). GTDB lineage: Bacteria > Bacillota > Clostridia > Oscillospirales > Acutalibacteraceae > CAZXCG01. Next base: position 7,467 of record CAZXCG010000027.1, on the reverse strand, counting down.
TATTCTCCGTCCGAAAGACCGGCAAGCACAAGGTTGTATTCATGCTCATACAGGGTGCTTGCATAGTATGCCTGAGCCGCTGTATCCTCCGTTGCCGCGGAATGGCAGAAATACAGATAGTTTGTATCGTTCGGCATGAGAGCCGCCAGGATAGCTTCTGTTCCGGGGTTGCAGATTGCTCCTGCCGGCAGACCCTGTATTGTGTAGGTGTCATAGCGGCTGACGTAGCCTTCAAGCTCGCTCGGAATCTCGCTCTTTGTACGGTAAGGATAGTAAACGGTTGAATCGCAGTTAAGCGAGAGCACGCCGAGATCGGGGTCGGAGTTTAGGCGGTTATGAATAACAGAGGAAATGTTGTACATATCCTCCTCGGACAGGGCTTCGGCTTGAATTATCGAAGCGATAATCATAATCTCGTCCGCTGAATATTCCGATTCTCTGAGCAGCTTGCCGATAGCTATCTGTTTATCGTAACCCGGCACGCGGATTTTATAATAATAAACGCGGTTTTCGTAGTTGTTTATCATCTTTTCGATAACAGAGACCGGATTTTCGTTTATATAAAAATCGTATGTATCGGGGAATAAATAACCTTCTAATTTGTAGTATTTATCCTCGTTGTCCGTATCTTTGAGGAAGGTGAACTGGTCGTCAAACCGGTCGGTGTTGCAAAGCTCTAGGAACTCTTCTGTATCGGTAATTACGCCGTTTTCCTTGAGCTTATCAGCTATTTCGATTACGTTCATTCCTTCGGTAAACCGGACGGTTACAATATCCGAGCGGTTGGAATTGCTTTGCAGAAACGATATTATCGCCTGATAGTCAAGGTTAGTGGATATTTCAAACGTTCCCTGCCGGAAATCACCCTCCTTTTTTGTAAGAGCGGCAAAAATTTTAAAATAAGTTTTGCTGTTTATAACTCCTTTTTCGGCGAGTATTTCCGCAACGGAGTCAATATCGGGATTTTCTCCGATTTCAACAGTCACGGTATCTTCCGAGGTGCGGTTGATTGCAAGAAAGTCGTTAAAGCCAACAAGCAGATATTGACCGAGAAATATACCGACAACAAGACAGGCGGCAATCCAAAAAATTCGGAAAATGCGTCGGTTGCCCTTGTCCTTTTCCTTGCGGCGGCGCTTAATCTCCTTTTTTTGCTGCTTGAGCTCAGCTTTTGTGTGGCGCATGGCGGTGTTTTTTGCACTGTCATTGCTAAAGGAGTTTATCTCCTCGGAATGCGGACGGCGGTTTTCCGCTCTTGCATTATCGGCGCTTGACGGGCTTGATACAAAATTGTCAAGATTATAAATGTCGTTTATATTATTCTGTGATGTTTCTTTAAAAACAGATTTGTAGTCGCTTCCGACAGCAAGATCCTCTTCGCTTATGTGAACCTTGAAATTTTCGCGTGTACTGCGGCGGGAAGACGGAGCCGAATCATGATTGCCGCCGTCGGATCCGTGTTTGCCGCTGTAGTTTTCATTTTTCATAAATCTTAACCCCCTTGAATGCTCCCGCGCCGAGCTTAACGGCGCTTAAAATTTTTTATATACTCTTCCGTAACCAGAACGGTAACGCTGCGGTCGTAATATCCGTGCGGCAGCCTTCGGCATACGCAATCGGAATAGCAGATTCCCACACTTGTACCGCCGAAGCGCGGTAAAAATCTGTCATAATAACCCATACCGAAACCGAGTCTGTAGCCTTCGCCGTCAAAGCTAAGCCCCGGCACTATGCAAAGACCGGACGATAAATCGGTAACCTTTTCACAAATTTCAGAATTCGGCTCCAAAATGCCGTAGCTTCCCTTTTTTAACTCTTCGGCAGAGCTTACGCGGTAAAAATCCATACGCTTCGTATCTTTATCGCATATGGGCGCAGCCACGTTTTTTCCGTCGGCAAGGGCGGCGTTAAATATGGCGCTTGTGTCTACTTCAAGCTCCTTGGATATATAAAGAAAGACGGCGCGGCTTTCTTTATATTCTTTTAAAGAAAGAACCGACAGAGCAATTTCCGCGTCATACTCCGACTTAACCTCAAAGGGGAAGCTTTCCCTTATTTTGCGCATTCGCACGCGCAATCCGGCTTTATTTGCGCGTATATCTTCCTTCACGGGCATTGTATAGAGGCTCTCATCAGCTTTGCGCGTTCTTCGCCCTTAAATTTTGTAAGCAAAGCAAGCCCGAATTCAATGCCGGCGCCCATACCTTTTGATGTAACAATGCTGCCGTCAACCGTAACCGGCTCCGCAGTGTATTTCGCGCAGTTAAGCTGAGTTTCAAACCCGGGGAAGCAGGTGGCGTGCTTTTGCTTTAAAAGCCCCATATGACCCAAAATTGACGGAGCTGCGCAAATAGCGCCTATGATAAGACCGTTGTCGGCGCAGTATGAAACGCTCGCCTTAACAATCGGCGATTTTTCAAGATTAAGGGTTCCGGGCATACCGCCGGGAAGAATGACCGCGTCCATATCATCTGTTGAAACGTCCTTCTCTTCAATATCGGTTTTAACGGCAATACCGTGAGAACCGGTTATTTCGGCTCCGCCGACTCCGACAAGCTTAACGTCAAGCCCGGCTCTGCGCAAAATATCCACAGGAGCGAGCGCCTCTATTTCTTCAAATCCGGGTGCAAGAAAACAGTAAATCATAATAAACCTCCTCGTTTTCAATCAAGTGTAAGTCCTATATATAAATTCTGCGGTATTTCAGAACCGTCAAGCGACTTTATCATTCCGAAATCCAACGCAGTAGCTTCAGCGGCTGCCGCGCCTTCAAACGGAAGTCTGATTTTGTATTCATATGCGGGGCATTGCAGCATTATCTTTTCAATAAGGTGTGGAAAGCTGTGCATGTCCGCGATTATTTCGCTGACGTTTCTAAAACCGTTTTCCTCGGCTGAAACGATCGCGTATGAATTTTCGTAAACCACTGTTTTCCCGCCGTAAACGGAGTTCAGAGAAACAGCGTATTCAAGAACGTTATCGTTAAACAAAAGATGGGGGACGCCTTTTAAAGCTTTTTCCCTTGCAAAGCACAATTCACGGGTAAATGGCAGGGGCGGTTCGTTTTCGGCGGCCTTCGCCGCCTTAATAAGCTTAGCCGTTATGCTTTGCATACGTATACGCGCGGAGCGCAGATATCCGAATTTGGAGTAATAGGAATAAAGGCTTTTGTCGGCGGGCAAAAGAACGGAGAAGCTGTCTCCCATAAGGGCAGCGCTTTTTAAAGCAAAATCAATAAGTCCGGACATTATTTGCTTTCCGCGCTGCTCGGGCGCTGTGCAGGCTGCGTAAAGGTAATGCGCGCTTTTGCCTTCCGATTTACAGGGTATCAGAAACAGCATTGAAACAACGTCATTGCCAAGCCTTGCCGTAAAACAGCGCGCAGGGTCAAAGATTTTGTCAAAAAATAAATCGACTGCGGCGGACCGGTCGTTAAAGCATCTGAGCCACAGGCTTTTGAGAGGTGCGGCTTGCTCCCGGCTTCCCGTTGAGAACACGGGCTTTTGTTTTGTAAGCGGAGCGTCCATTATTTCACCGCTTTTGCAGTATATTTGGTCAAAAGAATTTCCGGATGATAAGAGAGCTTTGCCTTTCTGAGCCCATCAAGACCCAAGTCCTCTTCGCGGTTTATATATTTATAGCCGGTCAGCGTCTTTGAAAACTCGCGGTTTATCATAGTGTAAGCCCCGTCAAAGTCAAGAGCCTTTTCAAAATGAACGTCGCAAATCCGGGGGCTGATTTCCGAGGCGACGGTCATTGCCGCGGGTTTGTCGGCTATATAAAGGATACCGCCGAAAAGCTTGAGCTCGTCAAAGCTTTGAAACGCGGATTTTATTGCGCAGAATTCGGCGTCCAGACCGTTTTCGGCGCCGCATTGTCCGTGCAGACGGCACCAATCCCTTGAAACCTGAAGCGCGTCGGCGGCGTTATCCTTTGTAATCTGTGTAAAGGAATATTCCGGATAAAGCCGGGTAAAGCGGGAAATGTGATTTCTTTTTTTCTGATATTTTTTACCCGGTAGGGAGGCTAAATTTTCGCTCAAATATATATAATCGGCGCTCTCCCGCGATTCCGTAAATTGAAAAAGGTTTGGATATGCATTTTCCAGGTAAAGCTTTTTGTCCTCGCTTATAGGAGCGATAAGCAGGGGAATATTTTTTTCCGCAGCGTCGTCGATAACGGCGTCAAGAGCCTGTTTTACATCGCCGCAGCCTATCGGAAACGAATAAACGGGTGCGGCTGAAGTAACGAAGCTTTTGAGAAGGAAATCTTTAAAACGGCAAATTTTGGTATTATAATATTCCTTCCAAAGGTAGGTGTTTGCAAAAGAGGCGTCGCACCCGAGCGCATCGGAGCAGGAAATTAACGGAACTGCCCATTGCGCGTCTTCAACTGTAGGTGTTGTAAAATTCAGCATAAATTAAGGAATCCTTTTGTTTTGTTAAAAATTTCATCCGCTATTTCCTGCGCGGGACGCACGGTCTCTGCGTTTGAGCAGGTTATCGTGTGCCAGCCCAGTCTGTCGGCGGCGTAAAGCGCCGCTTTACGGCATTCATGCAGATAGGTCAAATTGCGCTCGTGTATATCCTTGCGCTTTTCATCTCCGCCGTAGCGCATCGACATAAGCTTTTGAGAAGCTGCGGGCTCCATGTCCAGATAAATTACGAGATCCGGCTTCGGTATTGAAAGTCTGCGGTATTCAAAGTCGTAAAGCCACTCAAGAAAGTCATCCTTTTCCCGTTCCTCAACCTTGGAAAGCTGATAAATTGCGTTTGAGGTTGTGTAACGGTCGGCTAAAAGAAGCGCGCCCCGCTCATAGTGCTTTTTCCAATACTGCAAATATCCGGCGGCGCGGTCTACGGCGTAAAAGGCTGAGGCTGTATAAGCGTTAACGTCGGCAGGGTTTTCGCCCAATTCACCGTTAAGATACATTTTAACGAGGGCGGAGCTTGGACTGTCATAATTCGGAAAAGTGAGCTTTAAAACGTCGCCGCCGTATCGGCGCAGTCTTTCTTCAAGAATTTTTGTTTGGGTTGCCTTTCCGCTTCCGTCAAGCCCGTCTATTACTATAAGCTTACCCTCTGCCATATTTTTTTCTTACCTCTTTTTGCTTTCCGCAGCTCATCTTACCCTCCGGACAGGATCCGAAAAGGCATGGGGGACCGCATTCCTTAAACAGATTTGGCGCAACCTCAAGACACAGAGCGAGCATCTGCTCCGCTACGCAGCGTATTTCCCATTGGGCGCGATTACAGCAGCGGTGGGCGAAAAAGTTGTCAAGGCTTCTTGCGTTGAATGTGCAAACCATTTTTGTGCAGCAGGCGTTAGGCAAAACGAAGCGCGCGTCCTCGATTGCTTTTTTCTTAGAAGCGCGGCGCGCGGCTGATTCCTCCATGCCGTCGGCAAGCATTTGGTTAAAAGCCTGTTCGGCAAGAATATCCGTAAGCTCGTTGTATTTTTTTTGATCATCCCGCATGGCTTGTAAAAAAATTTCTTTTGCTTTGGAATTGTTTTCTATTTCGGGGGGCGTTACAAATTCAAACTGCTCTTCAGCAACGTAACGCTGGCTTTGAACGCTGTAGGACGCTATTCTGTGGCGGGTTATCTGCGCAAGAAGCGAGCGTGAAACGCCCTCGATTCCAAAGGTGAAGCTTGCATGCTCAACCGGACTTGCATGACCTATTTCGTTCAGCATTTGCAAAAAAGACGAGGTTTTTTCTTCTGTAAGACCGTCCTTGATGTTTTCAATCCCGGAAGACGAATAGCAAAGCTTTGCCGCCATTGCGACGGTTTGTTCGGGATCGGGCGTATATGCAAGTAAAGTTACCTTTGGTTTCATATAACAATTCCTCTTTTACTGTATCGATAAATATTTAAATTATTTTAGCATATGGCGCATAAAAAATCAAGACTTTGCGGGGGCGCTCGCTGTGCAGCGGGTGTAATTTTGCGCAGATTATTGACTTGTCTGTTTTACTGTGATAAAATTAATGTAAATTCATCCCGAATTTTACAAACGGTTGGGGAGACGGATGGGGAGAAAGGTCTTGTTATGATAGCTATCATCGACTACGGCGCGGGGAATATACAAAGCGTTTATAAGGCTCTGCGTTATATAGGAGCGGAAGCAACTGTCACGCGGGATTCGTCGGTTATTCTTGAATCAGACGGAGCAATTTTGCCCGGTGTGGGCTCTTTCGGAGATTGTATGGACAGTCTTAACAGCTTCGGAATTCAGCGCACGGTTAAGGAGTTTACCGCCTCCGGAAAACCGTTTCTCGGCATTTGTTTGGGGCTGCAGCTCCTGTTCGGTCAGAGCGAGGAAAGTCCGGGAGTAGAAGGGCTGAACTTGCTTCAAGGGAAAATCAAGAAAATTCCCAACACAAACGGGCTTAAGGTTCCGCACATAGGCTGGAACAGCCTTGATATAACAAATAACACCGGTATTTTCCGGGGTATTGCGCAGAACTCTTTTGTTTATTTTGTTCATTCCTATTACCTTGACGCCGATGACAAAAATATTGTAACCGCTCGGGTTCGGTACGGCGTTACCGTAGACGCGGCTGTAAATTATAAAAATATAACCGCTGTGCAGTTTCATCCGGAAAAAAGCGGTGATACGGGCTTGAAGATGCTCCGCAATTTTGTAGATATGACTTTGTCGGGCGGTGACGGAAATGTTTGCTAAAAGAATTATTCCATGTCTTGACGTTAAAAACGGAAGAGTTGTAAAGGGAATGAGCTTTGTTAATCTTGTTGACGCGGGAGATCCCGTAGAAGCTGCCGCGGCTTACGACAGGCAGGGAGCCGACGAGCTTGTGCTCCTTGACATTACCGCCTCAAGCGACGCGCGCGCCATTATGATAGATATTGTGGAGCGCGTTGCAAATTCCATTTTTATTCCGTTTACTGTGGGCGGCGGTATACGTTCGGTTGATGACTTTAACGCTTTGCTGCGCGCAGGCGCGGATAAGGTTTCCGTCAATTCGGCGGCTGTTAAACGTCCCGAGCTTATCAGTGAGGCGGCGTATAAATTCGGAAGTCAATGCGTTGTTGCCGCGATTGACGCAAAGCGCTGCGAACGCGGCTGGCAGGTTTATATAAACGGAGGAAGAATTCCGGTAGGACTTGACGCCGTAGAATGGGCAAAGAGGTGCGAATCTCTCGGAGCGGGGGAAATTCTCCTTACGAGCATGGACGAGGACGGTCGGAAAAACGGTTACGATTTGGAGCTTACTTCGGCAGTCTGCCGCAGCGTTTCGATTCCGGTAATTGCAAGCGGCGGCGCGGGAGCTCTCGAGCACTTTTATGACGCGTTCAGCATTGCTAAAGCCGACGCGGTACTTGCGGCTTCACTTTTCCATTTCGGCGAAATACCGATTCCGCGTCTTAAAGAATATCTCGGTTCAAAAGGTATACCGGTAAGAATGCAAAACCGATAATTTATTTTTATATTTTTATTTTTTA
>CAZXCG010000026.1:0-19205 GCA_964639205.1 uncultured Eubacteriales bacterium | reverse complement strand
AGGTAAATTGCGAAGAGCTTGTATTTTTTACCGTATCGGCTTTGGCATCGTTCTTTTTAAGCGAAGGCAAAATCTAAAAAAGCGGTCAGAAGCAGGGTCTAAGCTTTAACAAAGCGCCATATTTTAACGCTCGGTTTTAATACATGACACTATCTCTCTGCAAAAAATATACCGTATTGTTACACACCTTCCGGCACGGTTAAGTGTTGACATTGCAAAAGCGTTCATATAAAATTATGTAAAGAATCAAGAAAGGCGGCGCCAAAGTGGACATCAGCGAAAAAATAGAAAAAAAGCTTTTTGAAATGCAGGATATGGAATACAGGAATTTTCAATGTAAATTGATTCCCAATGTTAATCCCGAATCGGTTATAGGCGTACGCACTCCTGAATTGAGAAAGCTTGCAAACAGATTATCAAAAACGGCAGATGCGGAAGAGTTTATAAAAGTGCTGCCGCACAAATATTACGAAGAAAACAATCTTCATGCATGCTTAATAGAAAAAATAAAAGATTTCGATAAAGCCCTGCGCTCCTTAGATGCATTCCTTCCCTATGTAGACAACTGGGCAACCTGTGATATGCTGTCTCCGGTAATTTTTAAAAAGCATACCGCGCAGTTATATAATAAAATAAAGGTCTGGATAAACTGCAAGCAAACATATACGGTTCGTTTTGCAATAGGAATGTTAATGAAATTTTATCTTGACGACGCTTTTGATCCGCAAGTACTCGAGCTTGCAGCAAATGTAAAATCGGAAGAATACTATGTTAATATGATGACGGCATGGTTCTTTGCTACTGCTTTGGCAAAGCAATATGGCGCCGCTCTGCCCTACTTGCAGCAGAAAAGGCTGCCAAAATGGACTCACAACAAAAGCATACAAAAGGCAATTGAAAGCAGCAGAATCACCCCTGTACAGAAAGAATATTTGCGTACCCTTAAATGTTAGAAGAGTTGCGGGTATATGCTGAAATTTTCCATACAAAGCAGATAAGCGCGGCAAAAACTGCTGCGCTTTCTTGTTTCTCAAATTAAAAATCGAAATTCTTCCGAAATCCCGTCTTCAGTCTCGGAGCCCTTTTTTACGGGAATAGCGGCGCAAACCTCGGCAACCTTGTCACGCTGCCAAAGCATAGGCGTAATTCTGACTGTATAACCGAAACCGTTGTCCATTATCCAATCGAACGGCTTTGCCTGTGGCAGTCCGTAGACGGAAAGCAAAGTCATAATGACACCGCCATGCGTAACAACAGCCGACTCCGTTATACCGGTTTTTATAAGTCCGTTTACCATGTTTTCAAAAATAAGGCAAATGCGGCGTGTAAAATCAGCGTTGCTCTCACCGCGCGGGGGTTTTGCATCGGGCGAACCGGCAAGCCAATGTTCAAACACCGCGTCGCCTTTGAGCTGTTCTGCGGTTTTGCCTTCCCACTCTCCGAAATTGCATTCGCTTAAATGATCTATAATAAGCGGCTTGAGCGCGGGATACAGTATTTCGCAGGTTTTTAAACAGCGTTTCGACGGACCGGAAAAAACAACCTGTGCACCGGGATAGTTATAATTCTTATCTAAAGTAATTAATGCGCTTTCTCCTTTTTTACTGAGGGGAACATCGGTTGTTCCTATATACTCGCCTTCATGTGTTTCTTCAATTTTGCCGTGGCGAATTAAATGTATATAATATGATTTCATAAAAACAGACCTTTCTTTAAATTTATACTTTACTTTTTCAAAAAAGTTATATATAATAATTATACAATCTGTATATATACAAATTGTATAACGGTCGCGGAGGAAATTATGAATGCTGATTTCGGGAGAAATATAACCCTGCTGCGGAAGGAACGCTGCCTGAGCCAAAAGCAGGCAGCCGCAGATTTGGAAATATCTCAGGCGCTGCTTTCGCATTATGAAAAAGGTATACGGGAATGCAGTTTGGATTTTGTTGTGCGCGCTGCAAATTACTATGGAGTTTCGGCAGATTTTCTGCTGGGAAGATCGGTTGAGCGCAACGGCGCCATTCTTGATTTGGAGGATTTCCCGGATTTGGACGATTCCGAAGAAATCGAAAGCAAGAGCACCTCGCTCCTGCCCACTCTCAACAAAAAAATCATTATAAATGCTGTACACTTGATATATTCCGTACTTATGAAAATGAGCAACCGTAAGGTGAGTACCTATGTCTCTAACTATCTGATGCTTGCCGTTTACAAAATGTTCAGGGCGCTGTACTCTTCAAATATGTCAAATCCTCAGGAAATTTTTTCTGTTGAACAAGAGCTTTACAGCGGATACGCATCGGGAGAAATGCAGATTAGCGAGGCAAAGCTGCTCGCTGAGCTGAGCGCCTCCAAACACAAAAAGGGCGGCTCGGTAACTGGTCAGGTTGATATGTCGGCAGAAACTATAGCCACAGAATATTCAAATTACGCGGGTTCGCTGTATAATATGATACAGTTGTCGGAAAAAAAGCTGAAATGACAACCCTCTAAATTACAAAATTTTATGTCAGCTTTGTGTTGCTATATTGTTTATCTAATTTAAAAAGGTATGCCGCACATATGTACTTTCAAGCTTCAGCCTATAATATATTTTTTATTAAAACAACTTTTTTTATTTAAAGCTTCTCTTGCTTTTAGGTCAAGAGAAGCTTTATTTTGTAAATTAAATCGGAGCAACGCTCCACCAAGCATGCTTGTAATGGAGCGCCGCTACGAATGTAACATGCGCGGAGAGCGTCAGCCTCTCGGCGTTTCATTCGGATATTCAATGAGAAAGGGGCTTCGCCCCGGTCAATCAACGTGGCAAAGGGCAACGTTAGCTGCCTGAAAAATCAATTGAGATTGTATTCCCCCACTGATTCCGAAAATGAAACCATCCGCCTCAGAGGCGGGGATATCCGCGCCCGGGTTATTTTATTTTTAAATTACATCATAATCATTTTGATCCGTATCATTAGAAGGCGGAGCGCCTTTGCTGACGCGAACCGTAACCGTTGAACCGGTCTCAAGTCTGTCGCCGGCGCTGTAGCCGTCATATCCTATGACCGCGCCCGACGCAACGGTTTCACTGTATTCGGTTATCTGGGTAACAATAAATCCCATGTCGCCTAACGTGCTTGCGGCCGAGTCCAGGTCATAACCCGCAATATCCGGAAGAGTTCTCATATTAGAACCGCTGCTCACTTCCACATAAATAACCGCAGAACCGTCGGAAGAGGTTATTGGGGTGCCCGCCTCCGGTTGCTGAGAAACAATTACCCCTTCCTCGTAAATGTCACTGTATACGACCTTATATGAACGTACAAGCTCAATCCCGGTGTTTTCGAGCGACTGCACGGCTTCATCGTAGGAAAGTCCTACATAATTTCTGACAACCGGACCGCTCCACTCATCGTCGGTAGAAGATTCCGTAACGGAAATCGCGGCGGTAGGCTCATCGCCGCTCTCGAAAAAACCGCAGGAATATAAGGCGGCAACGACTAAAATTATTATCAACGCCGTTATAACAAAAGAAATCAAAAATACAGGAGTATTCGATTTATTTTTTTTATCCTTTTCCTCATCAGTCACGGCTTTTATCATAGATGTGCGCGAGATTTGTTCGCGAATAGCTTCTACCGTATGCTCGGCGGAAAGCTGTGAGCGGAGTTCATCAAAAGTTTTGGTACGCTCTTTCCTGTCGATATAAAGTCCGTTTCCTAAAGCGGAAAGAACGTGAGGAGGCAAACGCTTAACCGCAAAAGAATTCATATAAAGCTTTCCGCCGGAATTTTTCCTTTTTTCAGCGTTCGCGGGCAAATTACCCGATAACGCATAAAAAAGCAAAGCCGTAAAGCCATACACATCGGTTTGTTCGTCCAAAAGACCGTTAACTTCATATTGCTCCGGTGCGGATACTCCTTCGGCAAGAGAGGGTTTCAGCAAAGCGGAGCTCTTGCGCACATTCTCTGTAGCAAAGCCCAAAAGCTTAAGTTTGCCGGATGGAGTTACATACACGTTCTGTGCAGACAGCGCGTAATGTCCAATACCGTTTGCGTGCATAGTTTCAAGCAATGAAATAACGGGCATTATCATAGGACGCGCTATGTCCCATTCAAGTCTTCCGCCGCTTCGCTTAATGTATTCGGCGAAAGTAATAAGCTCTTCGGCTTCTTCAATTGAATAGCACGTGTTATTTTCAGGAAAAATCTCAATTATATCAACATTTGCCGAAAGCCCCTTAAGCTGAGACAAAATTCTGTAATACAAAACAAATTCGTTAAAAAAACTGTCATATACAGTCAAATTTTCCTCAGATACTTCGACGTTTTTTTTGCCCGCCGCGCGTTCAAAAAAACCAAACGGCAAAAACTCGCGGATTCTTACAGTGTGCGAGCGTTTATTGTCAAAGCCGATATAGCATACGCTTTCGCCGTTTATATCTTTTACAGCTCCAACCGTATATCTGTTATTTAAAAGTGTTCCGTACGGAAGAAAAGGCGCTTTTTGCTGTGACGTGTTGTCAAATGAGCAATACGGACATACTGTATTTCCGTCTGTTTCCGACATACAATTCATACATAATGCCATATATTTTCGCTCACTTCCCTTGAATTTGTCAGATTTCTTCTTATAATGATGATTATAGCATATCTGAAAAAATAAATTCAAGGCATATGTATGTTACTACTGTTACAGTTTTGTAAATATATTGCTTAATTTCAAAACATTTAAGGAAAAATCATTCGATAAAACGCGGTCGAAATCAATAAAGTATGTTTTTAGACTTTAGTTTTGTTGCTTACTCTATGATTATTCGCTGTCCCGGAAAAATCAGATTGGGATTTTTTATGTTATTGCGCGCTGCAAGTCTGCGATATGTTGTGCCGTGACGGTAGGCTATGGAAGAAAGCGTATCCCCGGATTTTACGATATATATTTTAGCTCTTGGGGTTTTATCGGCATTTTTTTGATCTCTTTTTGCTTCGGAAGGACGAGTAGAGTATTCTCTGAAGCATATATTCATACCTACGGGGGTTCTTATTCCGTCTACCCTCCCCTGTTGCGAATACTGCCATATTCCCATATCATAATCAGGCAAAAAATTATTCTTGTTAAACTGTGTATTGTCGGTATATGAAAGCCAAAGGTCATAATCCGAAAGCATAGAAGAATTTAAATAAGACGATAAAAAATTCGGACTCGCATAATAAGCACCTTTGTACCCGCTGCTTTCGGTTTCCTCCAAAAAAGTTTTTGTAAGCAATGTTACCGTGTTCCTGTTTACCGCCGTGCTATGCTTTGAAGCGTATTGCATACTTAAACTGCCGTACCAAAAGCAAACCGGCAGGCTAATCGCTTTTTTGTGTTCTTCAAGTATATTAACGCACAGTTTAGCCTCTGATAAAGCCGCCTGTCCGTTCAAGGCATAGCTGTACCAATAAGCTCCGGTTAAAATTCCGTTTTTATTTGCCTGACTTATATTAAAGCTGAAACTAACATCGGCGTTTGCCGGGCTGCTACCGTAACCTGCTCGCAGGATTGCAAAATCAATTCCCGCATTTTTAACTTTTTCCCAATCGATTTCACCCTGATATTCGCTGACGTCAATTCCGTTCAGAGTTTTTGCCACAACGTCACCCCCGTTTGTATCTATATGCAGGTATGAATTTTAATAATACAAATACAAACGCGGTATGCGCTATTAAAAAGGCAGCGTGTTATTGCGCTGCCTTTTTAATTAATTTATTTATATTTGGGAAGCAATTTGATAATCACAACCTCCGCCGGGTTAAATAATCGGGGCATTTTCGACCTGTTTGCAAGTCCCCGACTTACAACAAGCCTGTTTTCGTACACACCGCAGGTATATTTAGGGAAAAAGCCCTGTCCGGGAGCAAAAATGCCGCGTCCGAAGAAAACCCACTGCCCGCCGTGAGCATGACCGGATAAAGTTAAATCGATATTTCGCTTACGAATATATTTGGGATAATACTCCGGATGGTGAGAAAGCAAAAGCTTAAATCCGCTTTTACCGCCGAAGCTGTCAAGCCAACGCAGGTCTGGAGTCGGAGAGCGTGAGACTGTGTGAATCAAACCGTCGCCCGAGGATAATCCGCCTATGTGCATTTGTTTGTATTTTACCGAGGAATTGTCAAGAAATATTGCACCGGCTTTTTCCGCAAGAGGTTTTAACTCCTCTTTAAAATATCTCTCGTGGTTCCCGACAGAATAAAATACCGGCGCAAGCCTCGAAGCAGTTTCCAGAAAGAGAAGTCCGCATTCCGTTTCCTCGCGAGTGTGAATTAAATCGCCCGCCACAGCGATTATATCACAATCCTCTTGGCTGAGAGAGTCAATCACATAGTCAAATGAAGCGCTGTGCAAATCGGTTACCAACGCTATTACGGTTTCCTGCTCGACCTCAGCCGATACGGTATATTTTGTAGTTACAGTTTTCATAGCGAGGCTTTACACATTAAATCTGAAAAGTACAATGTCTCCGTCCTTCATCACATAGTCCTTTCCTTCGCTGCGAACAAGTCCTTTTTCCTTTGCGGCGGTCATGCTTGCGCATGCCATTAAGTCGTCAAACGATATAACCTCGGCACGGATAAAACCGCGTTCAAAATCACTGTGAATTTTCCCGGCTGCCTGCGGAGCCTTGGTGCCGTTTTTAACGGTCCATGCCCTGACCTCGGGTTTACCCGCTGTAAGAAAAGAAATTAAGCCCAGCAACGAATAACATTCCCTTATAAGGCGGTCAAGCCCGGATTCGGCAAGTCCCAAATCCGAAAGGAACATTCCTTTCTCTTCGACATCCATATCGGCAATATCCATTTCAATTTGAGCGCATATAGGCAGAACGGCGGCATTTTCTGAAGAAGCAATTTTTTTTACCTCATTAAGATACCTGTTACCTTCAAGCCCATCCGCAAAATCGTTTTCGCTCATATTTGCAGCGTAGATAACAGGTTTATTCGTCAGAAGTGAAACGCTTGATAAAAGCTCGGCTTCTTCTCCCGTGCATTCAACGCTGCGTGCCGATTTACCTGAGTTGAGCGCATCAAGCACGCGGGTAAAAAAGTCAAGCTCAGACTGATACTTTTTATCAGCCTTTAAAAGCTTCTGAGTTTTGTCAATCCGCCTTGTAAGTATTTCAACATCGGAGAGAATAAGCTCGATATTTATTGTTTCAATATCCCTTGCAGGATCTATGTTCCCCTCAACGTGAATAATATCATCGTCTTCGAAGCAACGCACAACATGCACTATAGCGTCACATTCGCGGATATTTGACAGGAATTTGTTCCCAAGTCCTTCGCCGTTCGACGCGCCCTTAACAAGTCCGGCTATATCTACAAATTCGATGGATGCGGGGGTGTATTTATCGGGATGATACATTTCGGCAAGCGCGTCAAGACGTTTGTCCGGTACGGCAACAACGCCGATATTCGGCTCTATGGTGCAAAAAGGATAATTTGCAGATTGCGCGCCTGCGTTTGTTATTGCGTTAAAGAGCGTGCTCTTACCTACATTCGGCAAGCCGACGATGCCAAGCTTCATTCTTCATAACTCCTTTATTTATCAGAAAATAATTTATTTACTATTGCTTAAAAACGGATTATAATATATAATGATTTAGATTGAATTAATTAAGTTTAAGCCGCTGTGCTTTTGCATATATGGAGCAAAGTAATTTTATCACATTTTTTTAATCAAAACAATACCCTTATAACAAAATAAATTGCGCGGCTTTTGATGAAAGGGCTGATAAACGCCTTGAAAAGTAAATATGATACAATTTTGTTTGATTTGGACGGCACTCTCAGCCGCAGTGCGGAAGGCATAAGAAATACTATTGAATACACTCTCAAATGTATCGGCAAGCCTATTCCCGACCTTTCGGATTACGGTCTGTACATCGGTCCTCCTCTGCGGCACACTCTTTTAAACGTTTGCGGTCTTTCAAACGATGAGGCGGATTTTGGCGTGGAAATTTACCGCAAACGCTACAATGAATACGGCAAATACCTTAACCGCATCTTTGACGGAACCGCCGAAATGCTTTCGGTTCTTAAAAGCACAAACGCGCGTATGGCGGTTGCATCGTCAAAATATGAGCCCTCCACAAGGGAAATTATCGAAATTCTTAAAATTTCACAGTATTTTGACGCAGTTTGCGGCTCAAATATGAATGAAACCAGAGCCGCAAAGCAGGATATTATCAACTATGCTCTCAGCTCTCTCGGGACGGATGTTAAAGACCGAGCTGTTATGGTTGGAGATACAAAATACGACGCCGCGGGAGCAAAAAAAGCAGGTATAAATTTTATAGGGGTTGCCTACGGGTACGGCAGTATTGAAAGTATGAAAGAATTCGGTGCGAAAGAATTTGCCGAAAACCCGGCGCAGCTTCTAAGACTTTTAACAACGGATGATTAATTATGGTACAGCATTATCTTGACAACAGCGCCACCACCCGTGTAAGCGAAGCGGCGGCAAAAAAAGCTTATGACGTTATGCTTGAAAATTATGCAAACCCCTCGTCGCTGCATTCAATGGGAATAAGGGCAGAGGAAGAGCTGGAGCATGCAAGAAATATCATTTCAAAGGCGCTCGGAGCAGACAGCCGAGAAATCATTTTTACAAGCGGCGGTACCGAAAGCAATAACCTTGCAGTTTTCGGAGCGGCTCAGGCAAAAAAAAGGACGGGAAATAAAATAATAACCACTGCCGTTGAACACAGCTCAATTACGGAAACTCTGCGTCAGTTGGAAAAACAAGGCTTCGAGGTGATTTACCTAATGCCGGAGGAAAACGGCTCTGTTTCTGTTGAAAGTATTGAAAAAGCAGTTGATGAAAACACAATTCTGCTGTCAATAATGGCCGTAAACAATGAAACAGGCGCAAAAATGCCGGTTGAACGCATTGCAAGTATACTTAAAAGGAAAAAGAGCCGCGCGTTGCTTCATATCGACGCTGTTCAGGCGTTTGGGAAAATACCCGTTAACCCCGTAAAATGGGGAGCTGATTTACTCACCGTCAGCTCGCACAAAATACACGGTCCGAAGGGTGCGGGAGCCTTATATGTTCGACGCGGAATAAACCTTGTCCCGAGCGTATTCGGAGGTGAGCAGGAGCGCCGAATACGACCCGGTACAGAGCCACTGCCCGCTATAGCGGGATTCGCCGTGGCGGCCGAGGAAATAAATATTAACGAAAATCTGAAAAAAGTGCGTGAGCTTAACGACTATTTGTCTCAAAGACTTTTCAATATTCCGGAAATAGTCCGCAACAGCTCCGAAAACGCGCTTGAATATATTCTCAATTTTTCGGTTTGCGGAATCAAAAGCGAAACTATGCTGCATTTTTTAGCGCAGCAAGGGGTCTATGTTTCAAGCGGAAGCGCATGCGCCAAAGGAAAGAAAAGCCATGTTTTAACGGCTATGGGTCTCGGTACCGAGCGCGTTGACAGCGCTATCAGAATAAGCTTTTCAAAATACAACACCGTTTCCGACGCGGAAGCCTTAATCAGCGGAATACGCGCCGGCTTGCAAACTTTAGTCAGGAGCAAAAAATGAAAGAATTGATACTTATAAAGGCCGGCGAAATAGTTCTTAAAGGACTTAACCGCCGAACTTTCGAGGATATACTCAAAAAGAACATCAAAAACTGTCTTGCCGACCTCGGCAGATTTGATATTTATTCAGCGCAGTCAACAATTTACGTCGAACCTAAAAGCGACGACTGCGATTTGGACTATGTATGCAGGAGAATGGAAAAGGTTTTTGGAATAGTTGCTTTTTCCAGAGCCTGCGTCTGCGAAAAGAACTTTGGAGAAATCCAAAAATCAACCGTCAAATACCTTTCCGATGAGCTTGCTGCCGCTCAAACCTTTAAGGTTGAATCAAAACGCTCGGATAAAAAATTCCCTATGAAATCGCCTGAAATTTGCACAGCGTTAGGTGAAACCGTACTGGAGCGCTTTCCGCATTTAAACGTAGACGTTCATAATCCCGATATTACTGTAAATGTCGAAATCCGCGATTTCGGTGCATATATTCACGGTGAACCGATTAAAGGCGCGGGCGGTCTTCCGGTAGGAACCGGAGGAAATGCGGCAATTCTTATAAGCGGCGGTATTGACTCCCCTGTAGCCGCCTGGATGATGGCAAAACGCGGTATCAAGCTTACTGCAATACACTTTGCAAGCCCTCCCTACACAAGCGAGCGCGCCGAACAAAAGGTAGTACGTCTGCTTAAAAAGATCAGCGGTTACGTAGGAAGAATCACTATGTACACCGTTCCTTTTACAAAAATTCAAGAAACAATACAGTCTGAATGCCCGGAAGAGCTTTTTACCATAATTATGCGCAGGCTGATGATGGAAATTTCCGGTATTATAGCTGAAAATAACGGTTGTGACGCTTTGATCACGGGCGAAAGCCTCGGTCAGGTTGCCAGTCAAACTATAAATGCACTCGCATGCACCGATGACGCCGCAAATATGATTGTATTTCGTCCCCTGATCGGTATGGACAAGGAGGAAATTATTCAGATTTCCCGTAAAATAGGAACGTTTGACATTTCAATTGAACCGTACGAGGACTGCTGTACGGTCTTCACGCCGAAGCATCCGCGCACGCATCCAATATTAAAATTTGTAAAAGATGCGCAGGAGCGGGTCGACTTTGCTCCTATGATAGAGCAAACGCTCTCAAACCTGAAGATTACTCATATTCTACCCTGAAGCAAAAGGAAGGAAGCTAAAATATGAAATGCGAATTATTTTCCGCAAGAAGCAGCGAAGAAGAGGTTGAAATAATTAACTTGAAAACCAACGCTCTGATAACCTCGCTGAAAAAGCACGGCTGTTCTCTGCTTTACAAAACGGAAGTGGATCTTAATCCCGAAAATATTGAAAAGGCATTGAAAAACAGTGCCTCAAGCTCAGATCCTCCGGAGCTTATAATTATAGCAAACGCCTTGAGTACAACCGACCGAAGCTCTTTTTTAACCCTTTTTGAACAGTCCATTACGAACGCGGACGCTCTCTCCGGCAACGAAACGGTGATACGAACCTTAAACGATTTGGGCAACGGCTATCCCGCGTATTATTTCATTTATTGCGGAATTAAGGTCATAGCTTTGCCGCAGCTCTTCTTATGCGGAAACGATATTGTTGCAATTTCATTGGCGGCTTTAAATAAAATAGACCGTTATGAAACAGTCCCCTTACCGACCGTTACCGAAAAAAACCGGTCGGACACCGAAGGTGAAGGTGAAGGTGAAGGTGAAAGTGAGAACGAAGCCGAGAAAAAATCCAAGAAAAATAAAAAGGGCTTTTGGAAAACGGTTTTCCCTCAAAAGGGCGACAATGCCGGCACGGTAATCTCAAAAATACTTGTAACTGTCTTCAGTATTGTTTTTATAGTCGCCGCCTGTCTGCTTATTGACGATCTTGTAATCAAACCCATCCGGCAAAATAACAAAACACAGTCTTTAAAAGGTTTGCTTTATTCAGATAAATCGGACACAAATATGACAAGCCCATACGGCGATGAATATGACGAAATAGATTTGAGAACAAAGGACTGGGACGCTCTGTTTGAGATTAACCCCGACATTATCGGATGGATTAGAATTAACAATACTAAAATTGACTATCCTGTTCTTTACTCTGACGCGCTTGACGGAAGCGATTACTATTATCTTTACCGTAGCTATGACAAGACATCTACAAAATACGGAAGTATTTTTCTTGACCCGCGCAGCGCTACCGACCTTAACGGTAACATCATGGTCCTTCACGGACACCATATGAAAGACGGCAGTATGTTTGCCGGTCTTGTGGATTACGGCAGCTACAGCGGAAATCTTGAAGCATATCAAAACGCACCTATTATCACCTTGGAAAACTCAGACGGCGTAACAAAATGGCAGATTTTCTCTGTCGTTAAAACAAGCATTAACGTTGACGACAGCAGTTATTTCAACTACTGCAGTACCCAGTTCCAAAGCGACGAGGAATTTATGGAATACATTTATAAGGCAAGGGTGCGTTCCCTTTTTAACGTGCCTATCCCCGTAAACGAGGATGACAGAATTCTTGTTCTTTCCACCTGCTCATATGAATATGACAATTACAGAACCGTTGTATTTGCAAGAGAACTGCGCGCGGGCGAATATTCAAAAAAATACACGGAAAATACAACCGTAAATCAAAATCCCCTTTGGCCGGATGATTATTATAACGCAACAGGCGCAACCCGCGTAAAAACCACAAGCTTTAAAGAGGCATATGCAGACGGTCAGATTTCCTGGTACGACGGCAAGCTGTATCAGTAACATAATCCGGAGTTAATATGGACTATCAAATAATATACTACAATGCATCCCGCACCGGCGCCTGTGAGAAAGCGCTTGTTGCGTGCATGTCAAAAGCAGGTTTCGGACTTTGCCGCGCAAATGCGGCGGCTACTAAACAGATACTCGGCAATTTTCTGTCCGGAGGTTTTGCCAAAAACGACCTTATCATCGTTATAGGCAGTGCTTCCGCCGCCCCAAAAGATAGTGCGGTTTCTGTTCTTGCTTCAGCAATAAATCCCGAAAGCCTGATTGAATGTATAAAATTGGATGTCAGCGGTTCTTATATGCTTACTTGTAAAGGACAATGTCTGCTCATCCTGCCTGATTATCCCCCGGAAATTACGCGCTTGCTTGAAACGAAAGCTATCGGGCTTTTACACGATTTCTTTGAGTCGTCCAATCATATAGTCAGTGCAGATTAAACGCTTAACCTTAAGCTTATAAATACCGGCATATAAAATGATATTAACGCTGTTGTTTCTTTGCCCAAATATACCCCTCTTCAAAACCACTCGCGTTATTTTTTCAAGCGGAATTTCCGCGTAAATCAGCTTTAGACCCTTAAAGGTTCTAACCGCCGCCGAGGCGCGGCTTACTGCAATACCTGTGCGCTTCGCAGCGTCAATGCGGAAAGCCAGCCAAAAAAGTGCAAAAAATATCGCTGCATATAAAAAGGTTATGCCGATTTCCGGCACAGCAATCAACACAGGCGCCGTATACATCAGCAGCAATGAAAACAAAAGCACGCTCAACGGAAAAAGCGCAAGCCCTGCTGCCGCACTCCTCTGCGGCAGTATTTTTATTTTTTCACCGTCTTTTTTCCGTATACAGCCTGAAATAAGCTCGCGGCATCTGCTCACGCTTTCTGCCGGAATCAAAATACGATTCCCTCCGCGCGGCGCATTTTTATCAGGCAAAAAGAATTTAACCGTGGCAAATCCGAGACAGCGCATAAAAAAAGACTGTTCGATTTGTAAGAAAGAAATATCTTTCTTTCTTATATACGTGTTGAATTTCCACAGTACTCCGTGATTACATAAATAACAGCTTTCACTTTCATATAATGAAAAGCCGCAATTGATAATAAATCTGTATATAAATAAAAATGTCGTTCCCAAAATTAAAATTCCCGCCGTTACAGCTAAAAAAGGTTCGACGCCAAGCGCTATTATATAATCGCTCGGATCAATATGTTCATAAATCAAGCGGGCATATTCTTCCCCAATAATTTTTCCTGCCCGACGCAGTGAGGCGGCAAACAGCAGTATACCGCTTGCGGTATCCGAACCGATAAACATCGATGAAATCAAACGATCGATTTTGGGGCTGTAGATTTTTTTAAAGGTGTCTCCAAAAATTTTCTTAACGGCATCCCGAGTATCGCACGGCGACAAAAACAAAACGTTTTTTCCGTATATTTTACTCTTCCCTTTTACTGCAAATCTGACTTCTTTTGAATGAAAAAGACGTTGAAGTGGCGCTGCCGAAATATACAAAGCCGTCAGATGCTTTTTATTTAAAAACAAACTGCTTTTTAGCAAAGCTCCTTTGCAAATCAGAATTTCTTCTTCGTTAACAGAATAAAAAGAACTCCTGTATTTTGATACGGCAAAAGTAGTTATTAACGCAATTATCAGTAAATCGATTCCGTTATAAAAAATTAACTCAAAAATTGAATCAGCCTTCGCAAAAACACGCCGCAAAACACCTAAAACAATAACCGGACTTAAGCTGACAATCCAGGCAACCGCAGTATATACGTGAACTCGTTTAGCCTTGCGCATTTTGTTCCTCCTGTATAAAAAGTAAAACAGATCCGCCGGGGCTTACGACAAGCAGAGCATATATTCCCACGCCTCTCATAAGCGGTGTAGAAAGCTTTTGAACCGACACTATACTTCCAAGCGGCAAAACCTTAATTTTTGAAACAACCGCGCCGCTCCAAAGCATTATTTTATTTTTTGCCACACTCCAACGGAATTCTTTTAAATACAGCGGTATCCATACAAAAGCTGTGCACAAATAAGCGGCAAAAAGAACTGATTTCAGCAGCGCTGCCGGAAGCAGTTGTAAAGGTAAAAAAGATAAAAGCACAAAAAACACAAATAAAATTACAGTCAGCCAAACATAAAATATATATTTTAGTTTTCGCGGAAGTCTTTGCAAAACAATCACTCGTTTTCAAAATAAAGATAATTTAATATTTGCAATTCATCGGTCATTATTACTTACATATTGGTTTTCGTATTCAAGATAAATCGATTCCGGAAAAGCAAATTACCTAATTGACTTGAGCATTGAATTAAGCTTCAATTTTTATAAAAGTATTATTATTTGCTTGACAAAAAGCGATATTGATGTTAAAATATAACACGCGCCGGAAGTTTAATAATATTTAGGGGTATAGCTCAGTTGGTAGAGCAGCGGTCTCCAAAACCGCGTGCCGAGGGTTCAAGTCCTTCTGCCCCTGCCAAGCGGTTTATGGGAGTCGTGTAAACGGCTCCCATAAACTTTCTGCAAGTTAACCGCATTTTCCGGGCATTTCCGGTGTGATAAATCTTTTGCCTATATAACCCCTAAGCGCGGACAACCGCTTCTTATAAAGCGATGAGTTTCATTTCAAAATTTCAGCGAAAGCCATTATCTTCTACTGAAACCCTGAGTAGCTATGCTTTCTGCAGACGCTTGCAATATCTATAGTAATTTTTATTTCAAGCAAGCTTGATAAAGCGCAGCTCCGCCAAACAAAAAAGCACCGCAAAAGCATCGTACCCTTAAGGACAATAACTTAAAGGTACGAGCATTGCGAAGGCAAGAGAATTGAGAGAAGTTTAGGTTTCTCTCTTTTTTCTTGCCCTTTTTCTAATTTTAGCGGTACATTCGACTATATGGCTTTCCTTGAGTAGAATTATGATAGAAAATTAAAAGAGGTCGGCAAATGCGAGAAAAGAAGTATTACATAGCGTTGGACAGTTATGAGCGTGGGGTTATAGAGAACGCACTTAACGAAATGCGGAATAGCCTGCTCCAACAAGGGCGGTACACCGATGCGGTGGACGAAGTTTTATTGAAAATCATTGATGCGAAAACCAAGAAATTCAAGGTTATTACAAAGGAGGCTTGATGATGGAAAAGTCATTATTTGAACAGATG
This sequence comes from uncultured Eubacteriales bacterium, assembly GCA_964639205.1. Lineage (GTDB taxonomy): Bacteria > Bacillota > Clostridia > Oscillospirales > Acutalibacteraceae > CAZXCG01. Next base: position 3,695 of record CAZXCG010000026.1, on the reverse strand, counting down.
GGTGGCACATACACTTTGGTCGGTGATTATTACTTGCCGAATTTGCTCCCTGCCGAGCAGGAGGAAAAGCCTATCGGCATTTGGTGACAGCGGCGGTTGCGGTATATAAAACAGCACAATCGAATATTCTACACCCAGTTACTGATATCCGGTAAGCTAAATGATTACCTTGCCAATATCAATGAACAGGCAGAGGATATGTTTTTTGAGCTGATTGAACAAATGGCTGAACGTGAGGGCATTACCGAAAAACTTAAAGCAGAAAATCAAATGGAATGGGTTGCACAGATGAATAATATTCGTAATCAAGCTACAGAAATTATAGTCTATCAATTGATATTCGCACTAGAGATAGTCTACAAATAGTAAAGACCGCTGTTATCCATATAGATATCAGCGGTCAAAATTTAGTTTGATATAGGCAGCAAAATAGTCTGACCTATGTTTATTTGATTTGCGTTCTCAATACCGTTAATTGCCAAGATGATTTTTATATTAGAATAGTAGTCTATTCCATTATCGGAACAGATTTTCTCTAACGAATCACCTTTAACAACGGTATATGCTTTGAATGAGATCGTAGCACTATCTTCTGTCCTTTTTTCTTCTACGAATGCTTTGAGTGCATTCAATACTTCTTCTTGGTTTTGTAAAGTAATTTCCTGATTTTCTATCATTTCAATTAGATCAGCAGCCGTTGTTGCTCCGCTTTCATCAAGAACGCCGTTAATTAGCTGTTCTTGAAGTTCCGTTATTGCTTTATCCTGATTATCAAGCAGCTCATTTTGTTCGGCTATCTCCGACATCATTTCTTCTTGTTTGAGAAGTTGCGACTTATATTTGCTATTGATAGAAATCGTAGAAATCGCCAAAACCATCGTTGCGACGCATAGCAAAGCAAGAATAAAGTACACTGATTTATTTACTTTAGGCGAGGATATGTCCGCCTTTGTTTCGGTTCGTTTTTGCTCAATTTTTATAGGTTTTCCAACATCATCGTAAATATAAAACCCTTTTAGCTTTTCAATCTTGCCATTTTTCCATTGGAAAAACCCACGGATATTTTGAATTGGATCAATCACGTAAGCAACTTGGAATGACATATTGAAGAAATTCTCTTGAATAAAAAGGTCGTAATTTGAAAGGAATATCCCATAATTGGGGTGTGTATGTTGCCATCCGACGATTTTTGTGTTTGGATATATCGTGTCGTGCTGCTTATTAACATAATCCCAAGTTTCGTGAGTGAATGTCAGGGTGGATGCTGATGCATCGGTATATTTGGCTTCAATATATGCAGAAATAACGACGTGCGTTTTGCCGAGATCTTCACAATAATCTCCAAGAATAATTGTGCCTCGTTCGTGTTCGACATCCTCTAAGGCATATTTCTCAAGTGCTTTGTAGACATCTTGCTTAATATAGACCTTAACATCATCGTTTTCAATTTCGCCAATGGTTAAAAAATTGACCGGAAGTTGCACCCTTGCATTCTGCTCAGTTGAACCCTCTTGTAACTCGATTTCAAAGTTGTTGTCATCCATTCAAATCACCTCCGTTTTATAGTGCTTGTATTATGAGAATGAGAATAGCATAGCCAACTACAGTTAATATTGTTGCCGTCGAATTTGTGCCACCGTTACGACTAATAAGCTGCGTTTTATATGGTTCTGTTAACGTTTTGAGCTGTGCCACATTCTTGTCAACTTGTTGCATATAAATATAGTTCCCATAGATTCCAAGAACAATATATCCGGCAAGAGCAAGTAATGATGTAAATATGCCGCCGATCACCGAAAGAATAAATGCAGCACCTAAAGCGGCTGCACCATAGCCGTACATTTTTCTATAAATGAACCAATATGGAGCCACAAGGAAAGCACACCAATTCCAACTGGTTTTTTTATTCTGCGCTTTCATCTCATTAAATTTTGGGATATAGTATTCAGCCTTTGTGCCTACAAAAGCATTAAGATCAGCATCAGAACTAATCGCACTATAACCTGTCGAATATTGACTATTGTATCCGGTCGTATTGTTTTGTTGTGTGCTATACCCACTCTGAGGTTGATAATTTTCCTGAGAAACATAAGCGTAAGGATTGACTGTATTGGAATTATCAGAAGCATAGCCCGTTACTGAATGAGTGGGAGTATTCGTCTGTAATGGATTTCCGCACTTGCAACAGAACGAACTTGAAGATTGATTTGGACTTCCGCACTTGGTGCAGTACACAGTTGTAACGGTTTGAGATTGAGGTTCATCAAAAGTTATTTCGCTCGAAGTAACTGTAGTAGGAGTTCCGTCAGGAGCCTTTATTGTGCCAAGGCATCCGAATGTTGTGCAGCCCTGATTATCAACCCAGCAATCTTTATGATGGGGCATATCACAGGTGTTACAAACAACTATTTCATCATCTTCCTTAAATGGAGTTTTACAATATGGACACATTTTACCAACATACTCATTCATTGTTGTTATCGCCTTCCTCGTTATTTTCCGGCTCAGAAACAGATGTATCGGTAGTAGAAGAATTGTCGGTAGAATTATCTATCTGTTCAGAGTTATTTTCACCCTCGTTTTCAGATTCGTTTGCCTCGTTGTTATCGTCATCTTCCTCTTCATTAGTATCGTTTATCTCATTTGTAGTCGCCTTGAGTTCAGCCACTTCAGAGGACAGACTCGAAATTTGCTGCTGCATATAAACAAGGCTTTGACTTGCAGAATCCACCAATGCTTCCTGCTGCTTTTGCAAATTGTTGATCTTTCCGTTCAAGCTGATGCAGATAACAATTAAAACAACTACTGCAACTGCGAGAATACCCGTAAAAAGGTTTTTCGTAAGAGAAGAAGATGCAGTGGGTGTTGCATCAGTTTTTTCGTTTTCGCTTTCATTAACGGTAATCTTTACTCCGGTTTTGTCGAAAACATAAAAGCCCTTACATCTTTCTATTTTTCCGTTTATCCAAAAATAGAAACCCTCTATACCCTGAATTGGATCGACCACATAAGCGATCTGATTGTCCTCTTTGAAGAAATTCTCCTGTATAAATTTATCGTATTCGGAAAGGAATATTCCGAAATTAGGATGCGTATGTATCCAGCCGAGTATCTTGTAATTAGGAAATCTTTTATCCGCTTCCTTATGAATGTACTCCCAGCTTTCGTGTGTGAACTTAAGTGTGGTGGGAGTTCCTTCACAGTATTTAGCCTCTATAAAACCTTTAATTACAATATTTGTTTTGCCGAACTCCTCAATCACAGTTCCGAGCAAGACGCCACCACTTTCGTTTGTAGTTTTGTCTTTCGTAAATTTGTGTATTTCCTTATAAACACTCTGAGCAATATAAATATTCTTATCTTCCTCAACACGCTCTCCGATTAAAACAATATTTTGCGGCAGCACATTGTCAAGAGAAACCTCACTCGTTTTGCTTTGAAACTTTTTTGTTGTTTTTTTCTTAGCCATTATAGTCACTCCAAAATATCTATATCAAAATCTGTCCGTTCTGACGGATCAATGCTCGAATATATATTTTTCTTCTTTTGGAATACAAGAAGAATACTTAATAGGATATTAAGTAGCAATGATAATCCTAAACCTATCGCTAACACATATATGATAGACGAATCCCGTTCTGCTTCGTCTGCGGTCGAAATATCAGTCGCATCCTGATTGCTTTCCTGCTCAGTTG
>CAZXCG010000025.1:0-19374 GCA_964639205.1 uncultured Eubacteriales bacterium | reverse complement strand
TTTATAAAATTTCCGAAACCGTTTGAATTTATGCGGATCAATAAGGGGCTTTGCCCCGTCATTATAACTCTCACTGAAATGCACAGACGTCCCCGTCTCTAAGGCGGGGACGTCTGTGCTTGGGCTGCATAGCCCGACGGCACAAAAAAATCGAGTATCCATAACTCAAGTCCGTTATGAATACTTGATATGTCTAAGAGCTATAATGACGGGGCAAAGCCCCTTGAAAAAGATATTCCCTGTACCTTGCTGACGGAATTTGAACCCTTGCGCCGTAGGCGCAGCTCGCAAAAAGTTGGCAGCGCAGCGGAGGCGTTATGCCCGCGTTTACAAGGGCATAGCCAAAGCAAGCGTGACTTTTTGCGAAAGAGGAGGAGCAAGGAAGCGGGCGGATGGCTTATTTTCTGCCATAGGCAAAAAAATAAGCCGGAGCAAAGCGAACTTTGCTCCGACGTGGTCCGAGTGACTGGTTTCGAACCAGCGGCCTCGTGGTCCCAAACCACGCGCTCTACCATCTGAGCTACACCCGGATATTTAGAGTTTTTTCGTGTTTTCTGCCGTTGTGGTCAAAGATGTGGTCAAACGACAGTCTTAGGGATTTTGCGGAAGGGATTAAGTGCGGAAACCCCGGTGATTGCAAGGGGTTGCGGGATGGCGGATCTCCGGTCGTCGGCGAGGTGTTACATGCTCCCAAATGCCGCGCGCTGCCAGCTGCGCTGCACCCCGGAATACCGAATACTGATTTTAACATCCGAAATAAATCAAACTTCAGCTTAGCAAGTATATCACAAGCTTGCGTGCTTGTCAAGAATTACCGGAGCAAATAAATCCCCGCACATAAGCGCGGGGATTCAGCTTTTTCAGATCAGAAATCCAGCTTATCGTCAATATATTTAACAAGCCCGTCAATTTTAACGCGCTCTTGCTGCATTGTATCTCTATCGCGGACAGTTACACAGCCGTCTTCAAGGGAATCAAAGTCATATGTAACGCAAAAAGGCGTCCCTATTTCATCCTGACGACGGTACCTTTTACCTATCGAGCCTGTATCGTCATAATCAACCATAAAACGTTTTGCCAGCCCGGCACGAACCTCTTCGGCGTTTTCCGCAAGCTTTTTGGAAAGGGGCAGCACAGCAGCCTTATACGGAGCAAGTGCAGGGTGCAGACGCATAACAACGCGCGAATCCTTTTCATCGATTTGCTCTTCGTCATAAGCGTCGCAAAGGAATGCAAGCGCAACTCTGTCGGCGCCGAGCGACGGCTCAACAACATAGGGGACATAGCGAGTATTATCGGAAGGATCAAAATAATCGAGGCTTTTGCCGGAGTGGTTTATATGCTGGGTAAGGTCGTAATCGGTGCGGTCTGCAATACCCCAAAGCTCACCCCAACCGAACGGGAAAAGAAATTCGATGTCGGTTGTTGCTTTTGAGTAGAAAGAAAGCTCCTCGGGGGAATGGTCGCGCAGACGTAGGTTTTCCTCGCGGAGGCCAAGATTCAACAGCCAGTTTTTGCAATAATCCTTCCAATAATAGAACCAGTCAAGGTCGGTGCCGGGCTTGCAGAAAAACTCAAGCTCCATTTGCTCAAATTCTCTGGTACGGAATGTAAAGTTACCGGGAGTAATTTCGTTGCGGAAGGACTTGCCTATCTGAGCAACGCCGAACGGAATTTTCCTTCGTGTTGTTCTTGCAATATTTGCAAAGTTTACAAAAATTCCCTGCGCGGTTTCCGGGCGGAGGAAAAGCTCATTCTTAGCGTCCTCGGTAACCCCCTGGAACGTCTTGAACATAAGATTAAATTGACGTATATCCGTAAAATTACTGCCGCCGCACTCAGGACAGGTGATATTGTTATCCTTAATAAACTGAGCCATCTGCTCCATACTCATACCGTTGGCGTCGGCGCCGAAATCCTCAATAAGCTTGTCGGCGCGGTGGCGGGTTTTACAGTCCTTGCAATCCAAAAGAGGGTCGGAAAAGCCTCCGACGTGACCCGAGGCTACCCATGTCTGCGGATTCATCAGTATTGCGGAATCCAAACCGACATTGTACTTGCTCTCCTGAACAAATTTTTTAAGCCACGCCTTTTTTACGTTGTTTTTAAATTCAACTCCGAGCGGACCGTAATCCCACGTATTTGAAAGACCGCCGTAAATCTCGGAGCCGGCGTATATAAAGCCTCTGTTTTTACAAAGTGAAACTATTTTGTCCATCGTTTTTTTGCTGTTATCCATTTTATCCTCCGTAAAATGCCCGCTGTAATTAGCCGTAAAGCATAGAGCTTTAGGCAGAGCATATCTGAAAAAGAGGAAGCATTGAAAACCGGCGGTCTTCAGCGTCGCCGGCTGCTCCCGAACATTTCTTAGTATATCTTATCCTTTTATATTATGTCAAGTGTTTTTTCCGGCCGAAACCGCCGGGGAAGACTGAAAAATAATATAACCATACATTTTGAATACACAGCCCGCCGTTCGCATATAAATTAACAAACCTGTTAGGGGGCTTTATATGAAAGGTAATGTGGAAGAGCGCGCCGTGGAGCTGGCACGGTATATTATAGAAAACAAGGCAACCGTGCGAAGTACGGCAAAGAGGTTTGCCGTAAGCAAGAGTACCGTACATAAAGACGTAAGCCAAAGACTGCAAAAATTAAATCCGGCGCTTTACCGGGAAACAAAGAAAATCCTTGAGATAAACAAAGCGCAGCGGCATATACGCGGGGGACTTGCGACAAAAAACAAATATCTTGAAAAAAGGAAAGCTATGAAATAGATTGAAATAGATTTTATGAACTGTCTGAATCCCGATTTTCAACTGCCGGAGCTCATCCTTAAAGCCCCGGCCGGGTAACGGATAACCGCCTGTGAGGCTGTAATTTCTTTTCAATTCTGCGCGGCGTTTGAAAACAAACGTTTAAGCTCGGTTTTAAGTCCTTTGAGCTGCGGCGCGCTTAAATCGGGCGAAAAAGCCAAAATCTCTTTTGCCGCCGACTGCGCGTTTTCCAAACTTTCTATATCGCTGAGGTTTGCAATTCTCAGCTCAGGCAAGCCATGCTGGCGTTCCCCGAAAAAATCGCCCGGTCCCCTTGCCTTTAAATCTTCCTCTGCAATTTCAAACCCGTCCGAGGTTCGGCACATAATGTTCAGGCGGTCGAGGGTCTTTTTGCTTTGACTGTCTGACACAAGTATACAGTAGGATCTTTGCCTGCCCCTGCCGACGCGTCCGCGCAGCTGATGAAGCTGTGAGAGCCCAAAGCGCTCGGCGTTTTCTATCATCATAACAGTAGCGTTGGGTACGTCGACGCCCACCTCTACAACCGTTGTCGATACCAAAACCGAAATTTTCCCCGAGGAAAATTCCGCCATAACTTTCTCTTTTTCGGCGCTCTTCATTTTACCGTGGAGTATGCCTACGGGGTATTCGGAAAAAGCGCTCAGCATAAGCTCCGCAGCATAGTTTTCGGCGCTTGCCAATTCGCCCTCGCCCTCTTCAACAAGCGGACAAACTATATACGCCTGCCTGCCGCTGTTGATTTCCTTTTTTACAAAATTCAGGGCGCGCGAGCGTTTATCCGAATTTATCAAAACCGTTTTTATCGGCTGTCTGCCCGGAGGAAGACAGTCAATGACGCTTATGTCAAGATCGCCGAAAACGGTAAGCCCCAAGGTGCGCGGTATGGGGGTGGCGCTCATTACCAGAAGGTGCGGCGCTTTGCCTTTTTCGGCAAGGCTTGTACGCTGCGCAACTCCAAAGCGATGCTGCTCGTCTGTTACTACAGCGCCGAGATTTTTAAAAACGGTTGCCTCGGTAATCAACGCGTGCGTACCGATTACGACCTGCGTTTCTCCGCTTTCCAAACGCGCCCGCACCTGCTTTTTTCGGGCGGCGCTTAAAGCGCCGATAAGCAGATCAACCTTTATATTTTCGGCAGAAAAGAGCGCGGTCAGCGACTTATAGTGCTGTTGAGCCAAAATTTCCGTGGGCGCCATAAAGGCGGCTTGGAAACCGTTTTTCGCAGCAAAATAGCAGACCCCGGCCGCAACTGCGGTTTTGCCCGAACCGACGTCGCCCTGTATAAGCCTGTGCATTGGCGGCGCGGCTTTTCGCATATCGTCGGCGCAGGCGTCAAGCGCCCTTCGCTGTGCGTCTGTCATTTTAAAAGGCAGCAAAGCAAGGTATTCGTCGGTGAAATCAATTTTTAGGGGCTCGCCCGCTTTTTGCGAGTTATACATCTTAAGTCCGGAAAGTCCGAGCGTGAGCGTCAGCAGCTCCTGAAATATAAGGCGGCGGCGGGCGCACTCCAAATCGGCGGAAGTATTCGGAAAGTGAATATTTCTGATGGCAAAGCCGTAATTGCAAAGAGAATATTTCCGCAGCAAAAATTGCGGAAGCGGGTCCTTAATTTTTTCCGGAAGCAGCGCTATTGCCTGCTCCGCCGCCGAACAGACCGCGCCGTTGGGCAAGCCTGCGGTCAGATTATATATGGGGCGAAGGGTTTCGGCTTTTCCGACCTTTAAAAATTTAGGGGAGATCATTTGCGGACCGTAAATGCCTCTGTCAACCTTGCCGAGGAAATAGTACTCTTCCCCCGCCTTGAGCATTGAAGATATATACTTGTTGTTAAAAAAGGTCAGCTTCAGCGGGGCGGTATCGTCAAATACGGTGGCGTGAGAAATTATCATAGCGCCTTTAACAGACGCTGTTGAAACAGGCGTCGCCAAATATGCCTTAACGCAGCAGACCTCGCCTGTCGGCGCGTCCGCAATACTTGTTATTTTATTCCAATTTTCATAGCTGCGCGGGTAAAACAAAAGCAAATCCCCAACGCTGTTGACACCGAGCTTTCTGAAAAGCCGGGCGCGTTTTGCACCCACGCCTTTCAGGCTTTCGATCGGGACTCCGAAAAGCGACAACACATCACCACCAGTAACAAACCGGAGCATTTATTTCTTTAAGTAAATTATATCACAAATTCGTTCGATGTAAAGAATTCTTTCCGACTTTAACTTTCTTAAAAACACAAAATCAGGGATAAGGAGCTGAATCCTTATCCCTGAAAATTCTGTTTCTGCCTTTAACCGGCTTCTTCCCAGCCGGCATAAAGCGTAAAGCTTCCGGTAACAATGTCGTTTTCCAAATTCCATTCGGCGGTACAGTCTTTATCGTAATACCAGCCCGTAAACACATACCCCTCTTTAGTCGGGGTTTCGTCTACTGTGACGGTATCTCCGTAATAAAGCTTTACGCTTTCAACAGAGGAGCCGCCGTCTGTGTCAAAGGTAACGGTAAATCCGTTATGATTAACAAGGAAAAGCGTCACAACAACCAGCGCCGCAATCCCAACCAGCACCAGAATATTAGCCGTCTTTACAGACATTTTAACATTTCTGTAAAGTCCGCCGGGTTTTCTCTGCGGCACGGAAAAAGCCGACTGTTCGCCGTCGTTTTCGGTCGTACTTAAATTTTTATTTTCCTCGTCCATTATAACTCTCCCGCCGGAAAAAGAAATTAAAGCTATTACTTACGGGCAAGATATTTACGCATATCTATTGAGCAAGCAACAAGAATGATAAGACCCTTGATTATGTAGAGCAGGTTTGCGTCAACAGAAAGGAAGGTAAGCCCCGCGAAAATAATCTGAAGAAGGATAACGCCGATAACGATACCGCTGATTTTACCGGTACCGCCTACAAACGATACGCCGCCGATAACGCAGGCTGCGATAGCGTCGGACTCATAGTTAAGACCGGTATTCGCATTAACCGAAGCGATACGCGCACCCTCGAAGAAGCCTGTAAGGCTGTACATTACGCCGGCAAGAATAAATACGCAGACAATGGTCTTGAAGACATTTACGCCCGATACGTTGGCCGCCTCTTCGTTTGAGCCGACCGCAAACATATTCTTACCGAACTTTGTCTTGTTCCAGATAAACCACATTATAACTACAAGTATTACCGAATAAAGCACATATCTCGGAACGGTGACTCCGCCTATGGAGAACAGCTTACCCTTAACGAAATTAGTGTAAGAAGCATCAAGGTTTGAAAGCGTCTGACCGTTGTTGGTACCCATCATAAGGTACATAAGAATAATACCGTAGGTGATGAGCTGAGTTGAAAGAGTAACTATAAACGGATGGAGCTTAAACTTGGCAACGAAGAAGCCGTTTACCAAACCTACCGCCGCGCCCGCGACAATTACCGCAAGCAAAACAAGGATGAGCGGCTGAACTCCCAAATTCGGGAACAGCTTACTTGTTGTTTGTACCAGAGAAGCCGCGATAACCGCAGTAAGACCAACTACACGACCGGCGGAAATATCTGTACCTGTAAGTACAATAGCGCCCGCAACGCCGAGAGCTATCGGCAGCTTAGCTGCTGTAAGCGAAATAATATTAACGATTGATGAAACCGAAAGGAAAGCCGGAACACGAATCGCTATGATAATAATTGCAATGACAATAATAATGTACATTGCGTTATTGAAAAGCGTGTCTGTAATTTTACGGCGCTTATCTTTTGCCGGAAGCTCTTTAAAAGCTTCTATTCCGGCGGAAATTTTATTTTTCTTTACTGCCTGATCTGCCATTTTCCGTTCCCCCTTATGCATATTTGGCGGCAAGTGTCATAATTTCTTCCTGAGTTGTGCTCTGCGCGTCTACCTCGCCGGCGAGCCTTCCGCCCGACATAACGAGTATTCTGTCGCAAATTCCGAGTAACTCAGGCATTTCAGAGGATACCATAATTACGGTTTTTCCTTTGTTTGCTAAATCGAGGATAAGCTGGTAGATTTCATATTTAGCGCCGACGTCGATACCTCTTGTCGGCTCGTCAAGCAAAAGCACCTCGGGGTCGGTAAGAAGCCAGCGTCCTATAATAACCTTTTGCTGATTACCGCCCGAAAGAGAACGAATCTTCGTATCCTGACTCGGAGTTTTAATACGCATCGCGTTAACACTCCACTCCGTGCTCTTTTTCATTTTATTCTTGCTTAAAAGCGGACCTGACATATATTTTTTCAGACTTGAAATAGCGGTGTTCTCGCGTATATTAAGTATTCCGAATATACCGGTGGCACGCCGTTCCTCGGTAAGCATTGCAAAGCCGTTTTTGATTGAATCCCTCGCGTTGCTGTTTTTAATCGGTTTGCCGTCAAGCTTCAAAGTGCCGTCGCGCCTTGTAGCAATACCGAAAATATTTTCAAGCAGCTCTGTTCTTCCAGAGCTGTCAAGACCCGCAACGCCGAGCACCTCGCCCTTATGAGCCTTAAAGGACACGTCCTTAAGCTTGGAATATTCGGCGGTGAGTCCTTCAACCTCCAAATAAACCTCCCCGACCTTATTTTCCTTTGGCGGATAAAGGTTTGTAAGCTCACGGCCAACCATCATCTTTATGATTTCGCCGGTAGTAAGGTTCTTTGCGTCCTTGGTAGCTATGTATTTGCCGTCACGCATTATGGTAACTTCGTCGGAAATACGGAGTATCTCCGACATTTTGTGAGAAATATATATAATACCGCACCCGCGTGATTTGAGCATATCGATGATTCTGAACAGATGCTCAACCTCTTCTTCGGTAAGCGATGAGGTGGGTTCGTCAAACACAATTACCTTTGATTTAAAGGAAACCGCTTTTGCTATTTCAACCATCTGACGCTGCGAAACAGGCAATTTACTCATCACGGTCTTCGGATTTACATTAATTTCAAGCTCATCGAACACAGCTTTTGTAGCCTTGTACATTTTCTTTTCACTTGTAAAAGGAAGAAATTTTGATACCTTTGGGAAACGTCCGAGCCACATATTGTCCATAACATTGCGCTTGAGAGCCTGATTAAGCTCCTGATGCACCATTGCAACGCCGTGCTCGAGCGCCTCTTTTGAATTTTTGAAGTTTACTTCCTGACCTTCAAGATAAATATGACCGCTGTCCTTGTTATATACTCCGAACAGACATTTCATCAAAGTGGATTTCCCGGCTCCGTTTTCACCCATAAGCGCGTGCACTGTTCCTGCTTTAACAGTAAGCGACACATTATCGAGGGCTTTAACGCCGGGGAACACTTTGTCTATGCCCTCCATGCGAAGCAGTACAGGACCGTTTTCCTCGGTTACAGCGGTTTGCGGATTATTAATGTTTTCCATTAGATCCTGTCTCCTGTCTACCTATTTGAAGAAACAGCCGCACAGAGTGCGGCTGCCTCCCAATAAATACAAATTTAATTTGTACGAACCTAACTGCGGATTTAAATTATTCGGCCGCAGTTTCGCTTGTGTACAGACCGTAAGGAATGTTAACTCTCCATGTTCCTACAAGATAGCTCGAATCAATATCTGTGAACTTGTCGCTGCCTTTAAGGAAGTTCTTCGACATTGTGAAGATAGCGTTAGCCATACCTTCTGCATCCTGCTTAACTGTACCGGTCATAAAGCCGCTGTCAATAGCTGCCTTGCCTGCGTCTGTAGCGTCAACGCCGAATACGGGGATAGTTGTTGTGCCTTCGCCGTTGTTGTAGCCTGCTGCCTGAAGAGCGGAGATAGCGCCGAGAGCCATATCGTCGTTGTTGGCGATTACAAGCTCAACCATGTTGCCGTTAGCTTCGCTGTACTGAGAAAGGATTGTCTGCATGTAGTTTGTAGCTTCACTTGCAGCCCAAGCGCCTGTCTGGTCAACAAGATATTTTTGTGAGTTGGCAGAATCATAGAACTCGAGAGCAGATTTGCCGCCTTCTGTGAGGATAGCGTCGGCGTCTTCCTGACCGTACTGTGTACGAGCAATAGCCTCGTTGTTGCCCTCTTGACCCTTGAACATTACGTAGCTGATTACGCCGTCGCCGTTGAGGTCAATCGTGTCATAATTTTCAAGAACATACTTACCAACGAGCTCGCCCTGCATATGACCCGCCTCTTCATAGTCGGTGCCGATGAAAGCGCAGTTTTCGTAGGAGGTAACAACCTCTTCCTCAACTGAACGGTTGAAGAAAATAACGGGGATGCCGGCTTCCTGAGCCATGCTGATGATGTTGAGAGCAGCGTCGTTAGAACCTGTGTCTACTACGTTAACAACGAGCAGCTGCGAGCCCTTAGCGATGGCTGTCTGGATTTGCTCTGTCTGGGTTGTCTGGCTGTTGTTGCCGTCGTAATTCTGATAAGTAAGACCGGACTCGTCAAGCAACGAATCCATAGCAGCGCGAACACTTGAAATGTAGGTATCACCGAAAGTGTAATAGAAAACGGAAATCTCGCCTGTTTGGTTGATTTCATCGTCTCCGCCCGTTGTTTCTTCGTCGCCGCAGGCTGCAAGGCCGAATACCATAAATACCATGCAGAGCGCTAAGAGTAGTGCTAACAGTTTTTTCATTTTTGTCTCTCCTTAAAAAATAAATATTTACCGATTCACAAGCTTATCCGTATGCGCATATACCCGGTATCGAAGCATATTACCGTAGGACAAGCCATGTCACGGCGTGTCACTTATGCCGATTCATAAGTTTACGATACTATTTTATCAAAGCGCAATCTAATTGTCAATATAAAAGTTTGTGAAATTAGTTGATTTTTTGGCAATTTAAGTATCCGGAGCGCTTTTCAGCGCATAATTTCACAATTTTAAAGCAAATAAATAATATTTAGTTAATTTTAATCGCAGCAACGTTCCGGTGAGCTTGCTTTGAACGAAGCGTGCTATAGAGCGATAGATTGCAACGTGCACAAAGGACGTTAGTTCCCCGGCGCTTCAGCGGGGTAACGTAACTCGCGCTTAAATTCTAAAAACGGAACGCACAGCCTCAGAGGCGGGGACCGTCTGCGCTCAGGTTATTGCATTCTGTATTTGCCCTCCGGTCTTATGGAAAGGATATGGCAGGAACCGCCGCCCAGAGCTTTTTCCATGCTTTCTTTAAAGCTTTCCAAAATATCGGTCGGTACAAACGCCTGCACTGTTCCTGCAAAGCCTCCGCCGTGCACTCTGTATGCGCCTCTGCCGTCAAGGAGCTTGTCGCAGAGCATAAGCGCCAGCGCAACATCCTGGTGCTGCGTATAGCCGGCGGGAATTACATTCTGCAAATACATCCACGACGACCTTCCCGACTCCGTTACGAGCTTCAAAAACTCATCAAACCTGTTGTTCTTTAGAGCCTCAACCTGTTTGGGTACTCTTTCGTTATCGTCATAAAAATGTATTGCCCGCAGGACGGCTCTGTCGCCCGCGAGTTTTCTTAGCTGCGCGATGTTTGCCATTACGTCTTCGCGGGGAATTTCCCGCAGCACGTTTTTCCCGAAATAATCGCAGACTATTTTAAGCTCGCCCGTAACGGCGGCGTATTCGTCCGTAAGATCGGCGTGGTCGGCGCCGGAATCTATAATGCACAGCGCGTAGCCCGATTTTGAAAAATCGAAGTCTACCTGTTCAACAATCGGATTTTCGGGATTTTCAAAATCAATGGTCACCATATTTCCAACGGAAGAAGCGGTCTGATCCATAAGTCCGCTCGGCTTTCCGAAATACTCCCTCTCGGCAAACTGACCTATCTGCGCAATTTCCACGGTGCTTGCATTGCCGTTGTTGAAAAGGTCGTTTACAACCGCGCCTATAAGCACCTCAAACGCAGCGGAGGAGGAAAGCCCGCTTCCCTTCAAAACGGTTGATACCGTATAAGCGTCAAACCCGGCAAGGTCGCAGCCTTTTGAAGCGAATTTTGCAAGCACACCTCTTATAAGCGACGAAGACCTGTTTACTTCGTCCTTATGAATTGAAAGATCGTTTACAACGATTTTATCCTCGGGGTAACCCTCCGACTTGATTCTGACCTCGCTTGTGCCGTTAAGCGAAACTACGGCTATAATGTCGAGGTTAACGCTGCCCGCAAGCACCCTTCCGTGCTGATGGTCGGTATGATTGCCGCCGAGTTCGGTGCGCCCCGGCGCCGAGAAAAGCATAATTTCTCTGTCGCTTCCGTTTTTAAAGTAGTCCTCATATCCGTTAAGAGCCGCTATGTAACGCGCCTTGGCCTTGTTGGCCTCGTCTCCTCCGTAAAGCCTTGACAGCTCGGCGTCGCGCCCACCGTCGGTAAAAATTTCTTTCCATATGTTTATGTTTCTCATTTTACGCCTCTGCTTCCTTTATTTGCAAATTATTCCGGTAAACGTCAAACTGTTGTGAACCGGTAAATTGTCGTATGCGAGTAAATATCGAGCGGTTTCAAAACAGGCGACGGAAACTCGCTGTGATTTACTGCGTCGGGGTAATACTGGGTTTCAAAAGCGACGCCGCTTCTGTCGGCGTAGCGGGCTCCGTCCTTGCCTTTTTTATCGCCTAAAAAATTTGCCGTGTATATCTGCATCCCCGGCTTTGTGGTGAAAATTTCCATCTTAATGCCGGTATCCTCGCCTACCGCATCTGCCGCGTGCTTTAGATTGTATATGCCGTACTGCGAGGTGAAATTGCCGGAAAGCACAAAGCAATGGTCGTAACCGCCGCCGATTTTTAGCTGCTCGTCGTCGGCTTGAATATCGTCCGATAAGCGTTTAAATTCGGAAAAATCAAACGGGTCTCCCTTTGCAAGCGCGCGCAGCTTACCTGTGGGAATCATATTGTCGTTTGCCTCGACAACAGCGTCGGCATAAAGCCTTATTTTTTGCTCCATTGCTTTGCCGCTGCCCTGACCGTTAAGATCAAAGTACGAATGGTTCGTAATATTGACCACCGTGTCGGCGTCGCACACCGCTTTGTAATTAAGCACAATTTCGTTGTTTTCGGTAAAGCTGTATTCGGCAACGAGCCTTAAATTGCCGGGATACCCTTCTTCGCCGTCGGCAGAGAAAAGGGTAAATCTGAGGGTATTACCGCTGTACTCACAGTCAAAAAGCTTTGCGCTGAAATTATTTACGCCGCCGTGCAGATGATTCGGCGCGTTGTTTACGGGCAGACTGTATTCTTTGCCGTTGAGCCTGAACCTGCCGCCGGCAATTCTGTTTGCACACCGCCCGACAAGCTTTCCCAGATAGCCGCCGTCGCCCACATATTCCCGAAGCGTTTCATAACCTAAGCAAACGTCGGTAAGGCGCCCGTTTTTGTCGGGTACGCAGACGGAAACTACAGTCGCGCCGTAGTTTGTTACGGTTATATACGCTCCGGTACTGTTGCCGATTTTGTAAAGCAAGGCTTCTCCGCCGTCACTGAGCATACCGAAATTTTTAACCTCTATCAACAAGACCTCTCCCTTCATTTTATTTTTATTCTGACGTTGCTTTAATTATAACACTAATAAAATATAAAAACAATAAAATCAGGCAAAAAAAATACCGATTTTTATATACTTTTACAGCCGTTTTTTTAAGCAATATAAATTAGGCAAAGATGTCCCCCTCGCCTGTGAGGCGGCGGGTTCCGTTTTCGGAATCGGCGGGGATACAATCGCCTGCCGCAAACTTGCGGCAGGCGCGAAGACATTATCGCTTAATTAAATTGTATTTACCCAACGCATTAATAAGCCAACCCCGCGTTACCAAAGGCGGAATAAATATGAACGCAAGGTTATGCTCAGAGTGTTTAAAGCATTACTTAACCGATTGTACAGCCGCCTTCATTGAGCGGACATATTCGGTTACGTAAGGCACGCAATTTTCGCCGTATTTTTCGCAAAGCTTAACTATTGCCGAGCCGACAATCGCACCGTCGGCATATCGGCACATTTGCGCCGCCTGCTCGGGAGTGGAAATGCCGAAGCCCACTGCGCAGGGTATGTTTTTTGTTTCCTTAACAAGCCTGACCATAGCGCCTATGTCGGTCGTAATTTCCGAGCGAACCCCGGTAACCCCCAATGAAGACACGCAGTAAACAAAGCCCTCGGCGTCCCCGGCGATTGTTTTTATGCGCTGACGGGAGGTGGGCGCAATGAGAGAAATCAAATCCAACCCGTACTTTTTACAGAGCGGTTCGAACTCGCCCTTTTCTTCAAACGGAATATCAGGGAAAATAAGGCCGTCCATACCGATTTGAGCCGAGGTTTTCACAAACTCCTCCGAGCCGTAAGAAAAGGCGACGTTTGCATAGGTCATAAAGACCATGGGGACGTCGGTTCGCCGGCGAATCCTGCGCACGGTATCAAAGACCTTGTCGGTGGTGGTGCCGTTTGCCAAAGCGCGCACGTCGGCGCTTTCTATGACCGGACCTTCGGCGGTAGGATCCGAAAACGGAATTCCCAGTTCAATAAGGTCTGCGCCCGCTTCAGCCATTGCGTAAACAAGCTCCTCGCTTGTTTGCAGCGAAGGATCGCCGCAGGTTATAAAAGGAATAAAGGCTTTACCGTTGGCAAAGGCGTTTTTTATCCTACTCATACAGATTTTCCCCCCTGTATCTGGCAATTGCGGCACAGTCCTTATCGCCGCGACCGGATATATTGATAACAATTATTTGCTCCTTGCTCATTGTTGGAGCAAGCTTCATCGCGTAAGCCACCGCGTGAGCGCTTTCAATAGCCGGGATAATTCCCTCAATACGCGAGAGATACTCAAACGCGTTTACCGCTTCGTCGTCGGTTACCGGAACATATTCCGCCCTGCCGCTGTCATAAAGCCAAGCGTGCTCGGGACCTATGCCGGGGTAGTCAAGACCCGCCGAAATCGAGTAAACAGGTGCAATTTGACCGTATTTATCCTGACAAAAATATGACTTCATACCGTGGAAAATACCCTCGCGCCCTGTGGAAATAGTGGCGGCAGTATCGGCAGTTTTTATTCCTCTGCCCGCGCCCTCGCAGCCTATGAGGCGAACGCTCTTGTCCTCAATAAAATTATAAAACGCGCCTATAGCGTTTGAGCCGCCGCCCACACAGGCGAGCACCGCGTCAGGCAGTCTGCCCTCCTTTTCCATAAGCTGACTTTTTATTTCCCTCGAGATGACAGACTGAAAATCGCGCACTATCGTCGGGAACGGGTGCGGCCCCATAACAGAGCCCAAAACATAGTGAGTGTCGTCGATGCGCTTCGACCACTCGCGCATAGTGGCGGAGACTGCGTCCTTGAGCGTACCCGTTCCCGATTCAACCGCGTTTACCTTTGCGCCCAAAAGCCGCATTCGGTACACGTTGAGCGCCTGACGCTCGGTGTCCTCTTTGCCCATAAATATTTCACATTCCATATCCATAAGCGCCGCTGCGGTCGCGGTGGCAACGCCGTGCTGACCGGCTCCGGTTTCTGCAATTACCCTTGTTTTTCCCATACGCTTTGCAAGCAGCGTCTGACCGAGCACATTGTTTATTTTGTGAGATCCGGTGTGGTTTAAATCCTCGCGCTTAAGATATATTTTCGCGCCGCCCAAATCCCGGGTCATACGCTGCGCGTAATAAAGCAGCGACGGCCGCCCCGCATAATTGTTGAACAGCTCCGTAAGCTCGGCGTTGAACGCGGGATCGTCCTTATATTTGTTATATGCCTCTTCAAGCTCGATAACAGCGTTCATCAGCGTTTCGGGAATATACTGACCGCCGTGAACGCCGAAACGTCCTTTACTCATTTCGTATCCTCCTTATTATTTCTCTTATTTTTTCAGGATCCTTAAAGCCCCCGGTTTCAACCCCGCCCGATATATCGACGGCAAACGGTCTGAGCTTTTCTATGCCGATTTTTACGTTTTCGGCGTTTAACCCGCCGGCAAGGAAAAAGGGCTTTTTAATATTTCCCGCAAGCGACCAGTCAAAGGCTTTGCCCGTTCCGCCCGCGCCGTTGTCCAGTAAAAGGTAATCCGCCGATGAGCCGGCAAAGGCGGAAATATCGTCCCTGCCGACAGAAACGGCTTTAATAACGGGAATTCGGCATATCTCTTTGAGCCTGCATACGGTTTGCTCATCCTCTTGCCCGTGGAGCTGGATAATATCGATTATGCCATTTTGCGCAGCGGAGATTATTACTTCCGGAGCTTCATTAACAAAAACTCCCGCCGCTTTTATTGCAGGGTCAAGGCGTTTTTTAAGCAGCTCCGCCCGTTCAAACGTAATGCGGCGGCGGCTTTTTGCAAATACAAAGCCGATGAAATCGGGCTTACATTCATTTACGCAGTCTATGTCGCATGCGCGTGAAAGACCGCAGATTTTTATTTTTACAGAACTCATAGACTGCCACCGCGAAGCGCGTTAAGAGCCGCTTTTTTATCGGCGCTGCGCATAAAGGCTTCGCCGATAAGCACCGCGTCGGCTCCGCTTTCCCTGAGTAGGGCAATGTCCTGCGCGGTTTTAATGCCGCTCTCTGACACAAACACGCGGTCGCTCGGAACCGCCCCGCGCAAACGCAGACCGTTTTCCATATCGACCTTAAAGGTCTTTAAATCACGGTTATTTACACCTATAATATGCGCTCCGGTATCTACAGCCCGCAGCACTTCTTCCATAGTATACGCCTCTACCAAAGCCGAAAGTCCCAAAGCGCGCGCTGTTTTAAGGTAGGATTTGAGCTGAGCGTCGTCAAGCACAGCGCAGATAAGCAGCACTGCGGAAGCACCCAAAAGCTTTGCCTGATATATCATATATTCGTCTACAACAAAATCCTTGCGCAGAGCGGGTATTGAGATTTTGCCTGTAATTTCCCGAAGAAATTCGTCGCTGCCCAAAAAGTAATACGGCTCGGTAAGCACCGACACGGCGGCGGCTCCCGCCGCTTCATACTCCTTTGCGATACTTAAATACGGGAAATCACGCGCTATTATTCCCTTTGACGGGGACGCCTTTTTTACCTCGCATATAAACGATATTCCGTCCGCCCTTAAAGCCCTTTCAAACGGAAACCCGGTGTTTGGGTCGAGGTCTGAGGCCTGCGCTTGAAGACGTTCAAGCGGAACGGTCTTTTTTTCTTCTTCAATACGCCGTTTTGTGCGGGCGGCTATTTCATCCAAAATCATAATCCGCCCTCAAATTTCGTTTGAACGGCGTATAAATTCCTCAAGCTTTTGCAGAGCCTTCCCGCTGTCGATAAGCTCAGCGGCAAGCTTAACGCCTTCTTCAAGCGTTTCCGTCTTACCGGCAGTGTAGACAGCGGCGGCGGAGTTGAGCAATACGGCATTGCGGCGAGCGCTCTTTTCTCCCTCCAGAACTTTGCGGGTTATCAAGGCGTTTTCCGCGGGAGTTCCGCCCACAAGCTCGGATTTATCCGCTCTTTCAAAGCCAAAGCGTTCAGGCTCGATTACATAATTTTTAAACTCCCCGTTTCTGATCTCGCAAACAGTCGTAGGAGCACAGGCGGAAATTTCGTCAAGCTTATCCTGCCCGTAAACCACCATTCCTCTGTTGACTCCGAGCTTTGACAGCACGCGGGCAAGCGGTTCAACAAAGCTTTCGTCAAATACGCCCATAATCTCCATATTTGCGTTTGCCGGGTTTGACAGAGGTCCGAGGAAATTAAACACAGTGCGTATGCCAAGCTCGCGGCGCACCGGAGCGACATACTTCATTGCAGTATGATATTTTTGCGCAAACAAAAAGCAAATACCGATTTCTTTCAGCAGCCGGGCGCTCTTTTCGGGCGACAGATTGATATTTACTCCCAAAGCCTCCAATACGTCGGCAGCCCCCGATTTGCTGGAAGCGGCGCGGTTGCCGTGCTTTGCAACGGGAACCCCGGCGGCCGCAATTACAACAGCCGAGGTGGTGGAAATATTAAAAGAATTGGAGCCGTCGCCGCCGGTGCCTACAATTTCGAGCACGTCAAAGTCGTGTTCAAGCTTTACGCCTATAGAGCGCATAGCCGCCGCCGAAGCGGTTATCTCGTCAACCGTTTCGCCCTTCATTGCAAGCGCCGTAAGATAAGCGCTGATTTGAATGTCGCTTGCCTGACCGCTCATTATTTCGTTCATAACGGTCATAGCGTCGTCGTACGGCAGGTCTTTCTTTTTTGTAAGTGATATAATTGCTTCTTTAATCATTGCTGCATACCTCCATAAAATTTTGAATTATTTTAAGTCCGTCGGGAGTAAGTACCGACTCCGGGTGAAACTGTACGCCAAACACCGGAAATTCACTGTGTTCAATCGCCATTATTTCGCCGTCGTCACTCTCGGCGGTAATTTTAAGCGCCTTGGGGAGATCCTCTCTGAGCGCTGCGAGCGAATGATAGCGCGCAGCTCTGATGGATTTGCCCATTCCTCTGAAAAGCCTGCTTGAATTATCAAGGGTAACAACCGAGGTTTTTCCGTGCATAAGCCGCTTTGCGTAGCTCACCCTGCCGCCGAACGCCTCGCATATTGCCTGATGTCCGAGGCAAACGCCGAGTATGGGGAAGCTTCCGCTCAGCTTTTGAACAGCTTCTATGCATATACCCGCTTTCGCGGGCTTGCCCGGCCCCGGAGAAAGTATTATTGCCTCGGGATGAAGCCTTTGAATTTCATCCGCCGACATTTCATCGTTGCGAATAACCTTTATGTCGGGGTTTACCGTGCCTATAAGCTGATATAAATTATATGAAAAGCTGTCGTAATTGTCTATCAGCAGTATCATAAATCTATGCCCCCTTCCGCGCTTTTAACGGCGTCTATTACCGCCCGCGCCTTATTAATACACTCCTGATATTCTTTTTCGGGAACGCTGTCCGCAACTATTCCCGCGCCCGAGCGGATAAAAAGTCTGCCGTTTTTGGAAAAAGCAAGCCGAATTGCAATGCAGGTGTCAAGATTGCCGGTAAAGTCAATATATCCCACCGCGCCGCCGTATATTCCGCGCTTGTTGTTTTCGAGCTTATTTATTATTTTGCACGCCATAATTTTAGGCGCGCCGGAAAGAGTCCCGGCGGGAAGAACCGCGTCCACGGCGCTTACAGCGTCGCAGTCCGGTCTTATTTTACCGGATACGGTAGACCCGATGTGCATAACGTGCGAGAACCGCTCGACGGACATATATTTTTCAACCTTAACGGAGCCTATAACGCTCACCTTGCCTATGTCGTTCCTGCCAAGATCGACAAGCATATTATGCTCGGCAAGCTCCTTTTCGTCATGCAGAAGCTCGTCTTCAAGAGCTTTGTCCTCCTCCTCGGTTGCGCCGCGCGGACGTGTCCCCGCAAGCGGGAAGGTGTGGAGGACGCCGCTGTCAAGCTTTACAAGAGTTTCGGGAGAAGCTCCCGCTATTTCGATGTCGTCGCTTGAAAAATAAAACATATAGGGCGACGGGTTGGTGGTTCTCAAAACACGGTAAACGTCAAACAAACTGCCCTCAATTTCCGCTTCAAGCCGGTTTGAAAG
The DNA here is from genome assembly GCA_964639205.1 of uncultured Eubacteriales bacterium. Taxonomy (GTDB): domain Bacteria; phylum Bacillota; class Clostridia; order Oscillospirales; family Acutalibacteraceae; genus CAZXCG01. The sequence continues at coordinate 1,145 of CAZXCG010000025.1, read as the reverse complement.
GACAACCTGAAAAATGTCTCCCTCTCTTATATGCTCCTTGCCCTTTTCAACCATTTGACAGTAGCTCTCCCTGTCAAACAGCGGGATAAAATCCGTTTTCAGTCTGAGCGGAAGAACTTCGGCGCTTTTCCCTTTGGTTATAAGGCGCACAAGAGACTCGAGCTCAAGCTGCGCTTTGCGGTATTCCCGGTCGATTTCCTCTGTTTTAACTCCGGCAATCAAAATAATCTTCTGACGCAGGTTGTCAAAGGCGATAACCTTATCAAAGAGCATCAAATCCACGTCTTTGAAGCTTTCGCGGTCCTGTGCGTCAAGGTTTAAGGACGGTTCGGAATATTTAATATAATCATAAGAAAAATATCCCACAAGACCTCCTGTAAAGGTTGGCATTCCTTCTACACGCGGACTTTTATATTCCTTCAGAATTTTTCTTACGGCCTCGCCGGGGTGCCGGGTGCGCTCGGTGACGGTTGAACCGCTTTTGACCGTAAGAACTCCGTCTTTACAGGTAAGCTCCAAAATAGGGTCGTAGCCCAAAAAGGTGTATCTCCCCCATCGTGAGGAATCCTCGACGCTTTCCAAAATGAAGCAGTGGCGGCTGTAATTTTTAAGTATACGCATAACGCCCACCGGAGTTATGCTGTCCGCGTACATTTCACAGCAAACCGGAACGCGGCGGTAATCGCCGCTTTGAGCTATGGTTTTGACTTCGTTCAAAGAAGGATAAAGCATTTTGAACCATCCTTTCAAAATAAAAAAATAAATGCAAAAAAACGCAAAAAACCGTCCTCAACAGTAAAAACTGTCAAGGACGGGAAATTACCATGCCCGCGGTGCCACCTTGATTCACAGCGCCGTGCTGTGCTCTTTGCAGGATACAAACATATCCCTGACAAGTAACGTCTGTCGCAACGTCGCAGAATACTCGGCAAAAGCCTTTGACTGCGCCCTCGGCGGTCCATTTAACAAACTGCTTCCCGCACGGTTCTCAGCCGCCCGTGCTCTCTGTAGGTGCACCTTTTGTTTTTATCTCCGCGTCAACGGTTTTAATAAAAGCAGTATATCACAGCACAGTTTATATGTCAAGCGCAGAATTAAAAAAATTTAAATATCCGCTCACACGGGATACACAAGCGCCAAAAAAA
>CAZXCG010000024.1:9640-20161 GCA_964639205.1 uncultured Eubacteriales bacterium | reverse complement strand
TGGTGACCCATCGGAGATTCGAACTCCGGACACCTTGATTAAAAGTCAAGTGCTCTGCCAACTGAGCTAATGAGTCATATGGGGTGGAATGACGGATTCGAACCGTCGGTCTCCAGTGCCACAAACTGGCGCGTTAACCAACTACGCTAATCCCACCATATGGCGCGCCAAAAGGGACTCGAACCCCTGACCTACTGCTTAGAAGGCAGTTGCTCTATCCAGCTGAGCTATTGGCGCATGTGCCCTTGTAATATTTACAATCAGGCAGTGCTGAAAAGCCGTTTAAGCTATTATAACCTATATAAAGAGCTATTGTCAAGCATTACTGTCATTTTTTGTAAAGCCGGGTGTTCAGCAAGCCGTAAGAAGACAAAAAAATGGAGCGGATGATGGGAATCGAACCCACACGATCAGCTTGGAAGGCTGAAGTTCTACCACTAAACTACATCCGCATATTTAGTTTTGCGACAACTGAGATTATATCATACCGTGCGGGAATTTGTCAACCTCTTTTTTTCTTTTTTAATCCGTCCGTGCAAAATATTTAAAATTTATGCCGTGGAAAACAGTTCGGCGCGGTAACGCTTTTGCATTTGAAAGCGCAGCGCTACAAAAGCCCTACAGCCGATTTTTGAATCACCGTAGCGTCTTTAATATTAACCGTTCCGTCGAGATTAAGGTCAGCATTGCTGTAGATAAAAGCGGACTTGGTTATTATTTTTACCACATATTTCTGAATAATCATAGAATCGCTTCCGGTAAGCTTGCCGTCGCCGTCAAGATCTCCCAAAACAGTACCGAGCAAGGGAATAGAACGGTACTCTTCAAAGCCGCAAACCGAGCAGGCTCTTGTTTCCTCTCCCTCGAGAACTTCCGTAGAATAACGGGTCAGCGTCCATTGCCCAAAGCTGTGTCCCGTTGCCGGGATCACGTTGGTTTTTACGGCGTTGCAAAGCGAGCAAATGTTGACGACAGCTCCGTCCTGTGTACAGGATGCAGGCGTAACTGTCTGTGTAAAGCTATGGTTACAGCTGCCCTTAACGGTCACGTCCTCGGTAAACGTCACGCCGTCGTAAACAACCTCGTTGTTTTGTATGAGCATAATTTCAGGCTGAGAAATTCCCTGCGGATTTACCCCTTTTAAAAACGGTAACGTAACGCTTGCGCAGGATTCGCCCTCACCCACAACCACAAAGGAAATCTTAAACAGATAGCCGCCGTTCGTAAAATCGTACATTGCGCCGATATTGGAGCAGGTGGCTCTTATCTGATTTTCAAGCGCGTCGTTAAACATGCCGCCGGGGTTCACAACCGGAAAGCGTTCGGCTTTTGTCTCGCTTACAAGGCGCAGGGTAGCTCCGGTATAATTAATTACAAAATCCGTTGTTACAACCTTCATAGGAGTTTTAAGATAATAAGAGTAAACCACCGTATCGCCGAGGCTTACCGCTTTACCGTTAAACGTAGTTCCTTCAGCCGATACCTGAAACGCCTGAGTAAAGCCGAGCGCTGAAAATATAAGTATAAGCGTTAATAAAAATGCCGTAAATTTCTTCATAACCTTATCCTCCGTTGTCAAAACCTTAAATCGGAGCAATACTCCGGCAAGCATACTTCAATAAGGGGCTTTGCCCCGTCATTATAGTGCAGCTTGCGATAGATTGCGGCGAGCGCGGAGAGCGTTAGCTTCTCAGTGCTTAAGCCCCCGCTGAAATACCTAAGCGGAATTCTCCGCCTCATAAGACGAACGTCTGCGCCCTGACTGTACACATCATACCAAAAGGCGGGCTTCAAGTCAATAGTCTGAAATTACCGCTTCGGCACAGCGTATTCCGTCTACCGCCGCTGAAACTATGCCGCCCGCGTATCCCGCACCCTCGCCGCAGGGAAAAAGGCCGCGCAGGCTCAATGACTGAAAATCCTCTCCGCGCAGTATGCGTACAGGTGAAGAGGAGCGTGTTTCCGCCCCGGTAAGCAGGGCGTCGCCGTCGGCAAAGCCGCTGAGCTTTTTGTCCATCTCCGTTAAGGCAAAGCGCAGTGAATCGGTAACAAAAGTCGGAAAAACCTCTTCCATAAGCGCAAACTCCGTTCCCGGACGATAAGTGGGAAGCACGCTGCCGAAGCGTTTGCTTTTGCAACTGCGGAGAAAATCGCCGACTCTCTGTACCGGAGCTTTATATGAGGCGGAGCCGGCAATAAACGCGGCGCGCTCTATACTGCGCTGAAAACTGACGCCGGCAAGCGGTGAATCCGATGCAAAGTCCTTAGGCTCAACGCCTACAAGAAGACCGGCGTTAGCATTTGCACCGTTTCTGGAAAACTCGCTCATTCCGTTTGTTGCCACAGAGTTTTCCTCGCTTGCAGCGGCGACAACATATCCTCCGGGACACATACAAAACGTGTATACTCCCCTGCCGTCGGCAGTTCTGATATTCATTTTATAATCCGCAGCCCCGAGACGCGCGCTGCCCGCAAGAGCCCCGTATTGGGAACGGTTTATTTTCTCCTGCAAATGTTCAATACGCACGCCAACCGAAAACGGCTTCGCCGCAAGAGCGATTCCCTCATTAAACAGCATTTCAAAGGTATCCCGGGCACTGTGCCCGATTGCAAGTACAAGGCTTTTTGTTTCGATAACATCAGTCTTGCCGCCGCGCTCAACGCAGATCGCACAGACTCTGCCGCTTTTTGAACAAATTTTTTTAAGCTTTGTGCGAAACAATACGGTTGCGCCGAGCGAAACCAGCTCTTCGCGCAGATTTTTAACGGTGGGTTTAAGCTTGTCGGTTCCCACATGCGGTTTTGCGCAATACAAAATTTCCTGCGGAGCGCCGTGTGAAGCAAGCTCTGTCAGCACAAATCTTGCGCGGGGATCCTTCGTGCCGGTATTCAGCTTTCCGTCGGAAAACGCTCCTGCTCCGCCTTCCCCGAACTGAACGTTAGACTCTGCGTCAAGCTGCGAGTTTTCCCAAAACCGGCGAACGTCCTCTGCGCGCGCGTCCACGTTACATCCGCGCTCGATTAAAATCGGACGTAATCCCGCGCGTGCGAGAATAAGCGATGCAAACAGCCCGGCGGGACCGGCTCCCACAACTACCGGCGGATTAACCGCAGTCCCGGAAGCGACCGGCTGATCATAGCGGTACGGCTGCGTAACTTGCGCTTTGGCATTTTTTGCGCGCGATACTGCGCGCCTCTCGTCGGAATTCAGGCGAACGTCAACGGTGGCTGTAAAATGTATGTCCGATTTCCGGCGCGCGTCGGTTGAACGCCTGAAAAGAGAGACCGACTTTATAGATCCTCTTTCCACCCTTAGAGCCTTGCATGCGGCGTCCAAAATATCTTCGTCGGAATAATCAAGCGGCAGTTGAATGTCCGTAATGCGAATCATAAACGATCCCCCACTTTCAGCGCGCAGGCAAAGGCAAACTGAAGATTGTAACCGCCGCAGCCGCCGTCAGCGTCAATGACCTCTCCGCAGAAATAGAGGTTTTTTACTATTTTGCTTTCAAGCGTATCCGGGTCAATTTCGCCGCCGTTTATTCCTCCGGCGGTTACCTGCGAGCTTTCAAACCCGGCTGAGCCGCTTACATTAAAGCGCCAATCATTTATAAGCGAAGCAAGCAAGTGAAGCCCGCCGTCGGTAATTTGAGAACACGTTTCCGCCTTAATACCGGCGCGCTTTATCAGCGACTCGCCCACATTTTTATGGAACATACCGGTAAAAATACACTGCGCGGGCTCCGATGAAAAAATATCCCTATGCCGTGAAAGCAACAAAAATAATTTGTTTTCGGAATAATCAGGCAAGAGCGAAACCCGAACAACGGGGTTAACAAGTCCATATACAAAACGGGACAAATTAAAAACGCATATTCCCGAAAGCGCTTTTTCGGTAAACTGTATTTCTCCTTTTTCCCGCCGGATAAGCTTATTGCCGCTGTAGAGCGCCGCTTCACCGGAGCAGCGCACGCCTTTGAGGATTTTAAGGCTTTTATCTGCGCAATTTAAAGGGCAAAGAGCCGGAAACATCGGGGTAACGCTGTGCCCAAGCCCGCCAAGCAGCGGAAACATACTTCCGTCGGAGCCGAGCCTTGAAGCGGATCTGCCGCCGCTGCATACAACGACATTGTCGGCTGTAACAATGCCGTTTTTCCCGGATATTATAAATTTGTGTTTATCCTTTTTCAGACCTTCAACGTTAAAACCGTTTAAAACCGCAACAGCGTTGCGTTTCAACGCAAGATTGAGTACCTGAGCAACAGACGCGGAATGTCTTGAAAGCGGATAAACCCGCCCGTCCGGCTCAACCCTGCAAACAAGACCGAGAAGCTCGAAGCGCCTTAATACTTCGGCGGGCGTATATTCGCTCAGCAAAGCCTCCGCTCCATGCCGAAAGCTGCCGTAATAGCTGCCTGAAACGGCGCTCAAATTGGCAAGATTGCATCTTCCGTTACCGGTGGCAAGGAGCTTCCTGCCGGTTTTTTCTTCTTTTTCTATTAATATTACTTTTTTGTTTCTGTTTTTTTCCGCGGCGACGGAAGCGCACAGCATTCCCGAGGCTCCGCCGCCGATAACCGCCGTATCGGCAAAAAATTTTTCCATAGATATTATGTAAACAGCATTACTATTGCGTCTAAAAGCCCATAGAAAAGCAACGAAATAATTACCGACGCAAGCAAGACGCCGGGAATAATGCTTTTCAAAGCGTCTTTGAACTTAATTTTGAAAAGAGCCGCGACAAGAGCGCCTGTCCACGCGCCTGTTCCCGGCAGCGGTATGCCTACAAATAAAAAAAGTCCGAAGGTTTTATGCTTCATAATTTTTTGCGCGCTTTTTTCGGCTTTACTTTCCAATCTATTTACAAGCTTGACAAATCGGGTGTTCTTGAGAGCGTCAAATATTTTTTCTATAAACAGCAAAATAAACGGAACCGGCAAAAGATTGCCGATAAGACATATAGGCAGGGCGGTGAGCAGCGGTATACCGAGGAGATTTGCCGCTATAAGCCCGCCGCGGCATTCAAGAACAGGAAGAAGCGAGATAATAAATATGATAAGCTCGCCGGGAATTCCGCTTAAGCCGGACGTTATAGACTGAATAAAATGCTCCAAAAACAATCCCTCCAAAAAGTTGCATCGGCGAATTTTATGCAAATTACATCGGAGCGGCGCTCCGGCAGATTTGCTTTGGGTGAAGCTCGCGCGCGGTTGCAGTGCAGGATTTCCTGCAAGAAAATTGTCATTAAGGACTTTCGCGTTAATTATAACGTATTTAGGTTTTTTTTACAACACTTTTGCAGGAAATGTGCGAAATAATCTTTTTTTAATTCTCCGGATTTTTTCTTTATTTGCAATTGATTTTACAACCGGTTTGTGATAAACTTACGTCAGTAACGTAATGAGGATGGTATTGCCTGATGAAACATACTGCAAAAATAATTCCCATTGTTTTAGCGCTTGTTCTTTGTTTTTTGACGTTTTCCTTTGCTGTCAGCGCAGAAAACACCGATGAAACAACCGGCACCGAAGCCACGGTAAGCCCTACGGATACTACAGAAGCTCCCGTTACGGATCCGCCTGCGGAAACAGAGCCGGTCACCGAGCCTGAGCCGGCTACCGAGCCCTACACATCACCCGAAACCGACCCTACCGCCGCATATGAACCTCCAACCGAGGAGTACATCGTGCAGACGGAAGAAACTATTCCGCTGCCTACCGACGCTCCGGATTACTATCCCGAAAGCAACGCCGTCGCCTCGCAGAATATTGAAACAATAAATGTTGATGAATACACCGATACTAACACTTTGACCGATGAAGACTGGGAGCAAATCCGTCTTTCACTGGCTCAAAACTCCGACGACGGCACAGGCGATGACTTTTCTTTCATTAAAAACAATTCGGCGACGACTAATAACGGTCACTGGATAATAATAGTGGGTGTGCTTCTGATTATCTGCGCGGCTGTATGCATAGCGGCGTTTGTTATGCTTTCCAAGAAGGCGGCTTTTATAAAAGGTCAAATAAGACAAAACGAACTAAAAACGCGCACGGCGCGCAAACGCGATGATTACGGGGATTCATACTCAAGCCGAAGAACGCCCAATCGCTACAAATAAAATCGGCCGATAGTCGGTTGAATAAATGCTCTGTCCTGCGTTGCATTTGCACGCAGGACTTTTGCATATTGCGTTAAATACTTACCATGCTGCGCGTTTTTTAAAACTAAACGACCGCTTCCAGATCCTTTTTGAGCCTGCTTATTATTTTCTTTTCCAAACGGGAAATATATGACTGAGAAATTCCAAGCAGGTCAGCCACCTGCTTTTGCGTATGCTCCTCCCCGCCGTTAAGTCCAAAGCGCAGCTCCATTATTGCCCGCTCGCGCGGTGAAAGACGTTCTACCGCCTTTAAAAGCAAATTGCACTCCATTTCCTGCTCCAGACCGCGGTTTATAACATCCGGATCGCTGCCTAAAATATCGCAGAGCAAAAGCTCGTTGCCGTCCCAGTCGGTATTAAGCGGCTCGTCAATTGACATTTCATTTTTGAGCTGCGAGGTTTTGCGCAGATACATTAATATCTCGTTTTCAATACAACGCGAGGCGTAAGTGGCAAGCTTGATATTCCTTTCCGGAGAAAAGGTGTTTACAGCCTTAATAAGTCCTATTGTACCGATTGAAATCAGATCCTCCAAATACACATTGGAGGACTCAAACTTTTTGGCAATATATACTACAAGTCTCAGATTATGTACAATCAGCGGCTTGCGCGCGCATTCATCGCCCTCCGTTATTCTTTTCATAATACCCCGCTCCTCTTTGGAGCTCAGCGGCGGAGGGAGTGTTTCACTGCCGTTTATGTAATAACTGTTGTCATCGAAGGAAAGCCACATACTGAATTTAAGAAATATGTAAGAAAAAATCATTCCAATACCTCCGCGTTAATCAGCGCCTGAAATTCTCCGTTAAATTTTTTATCGCTTATGCCTACATAAACCTTTTGATTTATAACGCGGTCGTCCAACCTGAGGGCGTCCGGCAAAAAGCCCCGGATTATCCCGCTGCCGCCCAAGCTTTCAAACGGAATAATACGGCAGGAGCGCATATCCGGGCTGAAATCCTCGCTGAATATTCTGCGCTCGGCTACAATTACCGGCGCGCCGGAAAACGGTTCTTTAAGGGTGCAACCGGTATCTATCTTGCCAAGGCAGGTAAAGCTCTTCCCCTCAGCCGTTATTTTGACCGTGTGATAATTGCCTCCGGCTTCCTGACGACCCGTCGCTTTTTGAACAAAACGTAAAATAAAATAGCAAATCAGTGTTATAATAATAAGCATAACCGGAGAAATATCAAAATAAACAACGCCGTTGAAAATAAGCAGGGGAGCCGGCTCGGCAAAATGCCAAACCGCCATCATAATACCGCCGAAAGCAAAATTTACAAGCATAAAAGCACATACTCTTTTAAGAAAGACCTTATATGAGGCGCGCCCGAAGGCGGCAAGAACCACCGTAATACCGAACAAAGCCTTTAAAAGTATGCTCAGGAAAAACGGCAAGCGCGGCAAAAATACCGTAAGCGAAAAAAGACTTGAAGCTGCCGCCGCCAAGGAAAGCCTACGGAGCGAGGATTTTATCTTTAGAAAATTTTTCACGCAAAGAAGAAGAAAAAAATTTATAAAAATATTAACGCACAGTAAAACATCGACGTAAACGATCATATCTATGCCCCCTTGCGCGCCGCTTCGGCATTACGCTTTAATCGGTGTATTTAAATTATTGCACGGCTGGCTGAAAAATTATGTCACAAACGGGGCAAAGCAAAAGGTTCCATTTTACGAGCTTTACGTTGATTTTTTGTTTTCAGATTCCTTATTCATTTGAATTTGGAAGTTACCGGTTCGACATAAAGGCGTAAATAAAATTTTTCTTGACTATTGCGTATTTTGGGAGTAAAATAGTAAGAAAATTTCAGGCGCTTATACTTACCGAAACGGTGGTGATTTAATGGCTAAAGAAACTGTTGAAAAGATCCGTAAAGCCGAAAACGACGCTGCTCAGCGTCAGTCGCAGGCGGCGGCGGACGCGCGTCTGCATATCGAGAATGCAAAAAAGGAAGCTCAAAAGCTGATTGACGAGGCTGAACAGGACCGGCGCAAAATTTCCGAAGAAAAAATTAAAAAAGCCGAAGAGGAAGCCGAAGCATTGCTTACAAAAGCGAAAAATGAAGCGCAAAACGAGGTAACGGAATTAAAGCGGAAATCCTCCGCTTTGCAGCAAGAGCTTACCCGCGCTGTTTTACAGGTGATAGCCTGAGCGCAGGCGGGAAGTCGGGTTTAAGATTTCGGCGGAAGCTATAACCTACCGCTGAAGCCCTGAGCAGTATGCGCTCCCTGCGCACGCTGCAACCGTTGCGGCATTCCGATTCAAGCAAAGCTTTATGCAGCGCGTTGCACATCACAAATAAAAAGGAGGTGCGTGTTTTGGCAATACTCAAAATGAAGAGTATTTATGTCTATGCCCTGCGAAACCAAAGGAAAGCAATTTTAGAGGCCTTGCAGCGTAGGGGTGTAATGGAAATAATAAATCTTCCGCTTGAGGACAGCGTTTTCAAAAAGGAAGACACTGTCCCCCAACAAAATTCCTATAAGAAAAGCGCGGCCGCCGCGGCCGCCGCACTTGAAATATTGCAGACATACTATAAAGAAAAAAAGGGCTTGCTTGATTCATTTGCGGGGAGAAAACCTATTTCAACTGAAAATTACTATATGTTTGTTGACGATGCAAATGAAATTATGCACACAGCATATGAAATCATAAGGTATAACAAACAAATAAACGAGGCTCGGGCCGATACGGTCAAATATAACGCGTCGATTGAGTCGCTCGTTCCATGGGAGGGTCTTGACGTTCCGCTTTCGTTTAAAGGCACGAAAACCAGCGCGGCTTTCATCGGCACTCTCCCGGAATCATTTGACGAACAGCAAATACTTGTTAAGCTTGCACAGCAGGATCCGGAGCTTGACGGCATTGATATAGAGGTTATCTCCCATACAACGGGGCAGACCTGTATCTTCGCCGTTTGCGGCGTAAATAATTCCTCGCGGCTTGAAAATGCGCTGAGAGCGGTCGGATTTTCTTATTTATCCGGCGAAAGTCCCACATCGACCGCTTCCGAGCAAATAGAAGCTCTCCTTAAAAAAATTGAGCAGTGCCGTTTAACGGAAGAAAAGTGTATTGAGGCGATTTTATCTTATAAGGGTATGAATCACGCGCTTGCGTTTATTGAAGATTACTATCTTATGCGAGCCGAGAAATACGATATAATACAAAGCCTTGCGAATACAAAACACACATTTATTATTCACGGGTATATTTCCGCCGATGAAGCGGAACAGCTTCAGGCTTATCTTGTTCAAAGCTTTGACGCCGAAGTTGAGCTTGAGGACGCACGTGGCGACGAAGTCCCGGTAAAACTCAAAAACAAAAGCGTTCTGAGCCCCGTAGAAAGCGTGCTCGCAACCTACAGCTACCCCAAACCGTCCGAAATAGACCCGACTTCAATTATGGCTGTATTCTATTATTTCTTTTTCGGAATAATGTTTTCCGACGCCGGCTACGGTCTTGTAATGTCGCTTGCCTGCGGCTGGGCGCTGAAGCATTTTAAAAATATGGAGGAAGGTCTCAGAAAGAGCGTTAAGATGTTCTTCTTCTGCGGGATTTCCACAATGTTTTGGGGGCTGATGTTCGGCAGCTTTTTCGGCGACGCGATAAACGTTGTGTGTAAAACGCTGCTGAATATGCCGGAAGGGAGCATACCCGTTATTCCCGGACTTAATTCTCCGATTTGGTTCTCCCCTACCGCCGAGCCGATGCATATGCTTATGATTTCGTTTCTTTTCGGAATAATCCATTTATTTACGGGTCTCGGAATCAGCGCGTATATGAGTATACGCGACGGAAAATTTGCCGACGCTATCTACGACGCTTTCAGTTGGTATCTGCTTGTAGGCGGAGGAATACTTGCGCTTCTTTCTATGGATATGATGGAAAGCATAGCGGGTTTTCTTCTTCCCCCTGTTTGCGCAAAGATCGGCGGCGTTATGGCTATAATCGGAGCTGTTATTATTGTGCTTTTTGCCGGCAGAACCAGTACAAATCCGTTCAAGCGCATTGCAAAAGGGCTTTACGGACTTTACGGGATCACCGGCTATCTCAGCGATATTTTATCCTACAGCCGTTTGCTTGCACTCGGTCTGGCAACCGGCGTAATAGCGCAGGTGTTCAACCAGATAGGCAGCATGTTCGGCTCGGGGATTATCGGTACGGTTGTTTTTATTGCGGTATTTATCGTCGGTCACACGCTTAATATAGGCATAAACGCTTTAGGCGCTTACGTGCACACCAACCGTCTGCAATTTGTAGAATTCTTCGGGAAATTCTACGAAGGCGGCGGCAGAAAGTTTGAACCGTTTAAAATAAATACAAAGCATTACAACATAAAAGAAGAAACAATCAC
>CAZXCG010000024.1:0-9540 GCA_964639205.1 uncultured Eubacteriales bacterium | reverse complement strand
TATTTAATTTGAAAGGACAGGTAATTATTCATGGAAAATCTCGGTTTGTTTTTTGCGGTTTTGGGAGCTGCGCTCTCTACGTTTCTTGCGGGCAGCGGTTCCGCTATCGCAGTCGGCAAGGCAGGTATAGCCGCCGAGGGAGTTTTAGCTGAGGATCCGTCAAAATTCGGTAAAATACTTATTTTACAGTTGCTCCCCGCCACACAGGGTATTTACGGTCTGCTTGTAAGCTTTTTGATACTGGCAAACGTAGGTATTATAGGAGATCCTGTTGAAATAAGTCTTTTAAAGGGCATTCTTTATTTTGTTGCGGCTCTCCCGATTGGCATTGCAGGCTTTATTTCAGCAATTCATCAGGGAAAATGCTCCGTAGCGGGTATTTCAACGGTTGCCAAAAAGCCCGACCAGATGGGTAAAGCAATAATTCTCCCCGCAATGGTAGAAACATACGCCATCCTTGCTCTGCTTATATCTATTCTTTGTGTATTCGGCATTAACGCTATGCCTTAATCGGTGAACGATATGACAGGCTTGGAAAAAATTATCGAGCAAATCCGTGCCGACAGCGAGGCTATATGTAAAAAAATTACCGATAGCGCAAAGGCTGAAGCAAAGGAAATAGCCGAAAACGCCGTTCAAACAGCGGCAAAGGCTTGCGAGCAGGAAAAGCTGCAAACCGAACAGCGCTGTGAAGATATAATTGAACGTGCAAAATCCGCCGCCGCGCTTGAGCGCCGCAGAGCGCTCCTTGAAGCAAAGCAGGAGCTTATAGCGGAAATGCTTGAAAACACGCGCCGTTCTATTTTAAATTCGGATGATGAAAGCTACTTTTCGCTGTTGCTTTCCATGTTTAAAAAATACAGCTCGGACAGCGACTGCGAAATTGCTTTTAATGCGCGCGACATTGACCGGCTCCCCCGGGACTTTATATCAAAGGCAAAAAAGGGATTTTCATCGGAGCTTAAGCTTTGTAAAACTCCCGCGGATATTGACGGGGGCTTTCTGCTGCTCTACGGCGACATTGAGGAAAACTGCTCGTTTTCGGCAATATTCTCCGGTGAAAGTGAACATCTGAGCGATATAGCCTCGGAGCTGCTGTTTAAAGATTAAGGAGGCGGCGCTGTGTCACAAGACTATATTTACGCGGTGTCGCGTATACGCTCCAGAGAACCGTTGCTGCTTTCAAAGCAGGACGTTGACCGTCTGCTGTCCGAAGGAAGCGAAGAATCAGCTGTAAGATTTCTGCGCGACAAGGGCTGGGGTTCTGATTCCGTCCTTCAAGCGGACGATATATTAAATTCGGAGCGTGAAAATCTTTGGAGCTTAATGGACGAGCTTACGGACGAAAAATCAGTCTTCGGCATTTTTAAAATACCGAATGATTACCATAATTTAAAGGTTGCTGTTAAAGCCGCGACGCGGGGCATAGACCCCAAGCCTTTGTTTTTAGACGGCTATTCGGTTGAACCGGACGTTATATATGAAGCGGTCTCAAAAGCGGACTATACGCTCCTGCCCGAGCAGCTGCGCGAAACAGCGCAAAAAGCAATGACTGTTCTGCTTCAAACCTCGGACGGTCAGCTTTGCGACATTATAATCGACGCAGCTTTATTAAGAGCTTTACGCATTGCCGGTGAAAGCTCAAAAACGGAAATTGCACGCATTTACTGCGAGGTTACCGTTGCCGCTGCCGATATTAAAATTGCTTTGCGCTCGGCAAAAACCGGCAAAAGCCGCGAATTTCTTGAAACGGCTCTTGTCGAATGCGCTACGCTTGACAAATCGGCGCTTCTCCTCGCTGCATTGAAGGGCGTGGAGGAAATCTGCGCCTATTTACAGGATACAGAATACAGAGAGGCTGTCTCCGCTCTCAAGGCTGCTCCCTCTGCATTTGAAAAATGGTGCGATGATTTTATCACCGAAAAAATGCAGTCGCAAAAATATGAATATTTTTCGGCGGGTCCGTTAATTGCCTATGTCTGGGCACGCGAGAACGAATTTAAGACGGTTAAGCTCATACTTTCGGCAAAGCGCAACGGAATCGAAGACAACGTAATCAGAGAAAGAATGAGGAATCTGTATGTATAGGGCGGCGGTTATAGGCGACAAAGACAGCGTTTACGGCTTTCGCGCGCTCGGCCTTGACGTTACAGTCGCGCAGCCAGATGAGGATCTCAGCGCGCTGTTTCGCAAAATAAGCGAACAAAATTACGCTGTAATATATATTACCGAGGCGCTCGCCTCTAAGCTGGAGCATGAAATTGAGCGCCTAAGCTGTCAGCAAACACCTGCGGTAATACTGATTCCCGGCGTTACCGGCAATACGGGAGAAGGGCTCTCGGCTGTAAAACGCAGTGTAGAAAAGGCGGTTGGCAGCGATATTGTTTTTAACAGTTAAGCTGCAAAGCATATTCATAAAAACTAAGAATACCCACGAAGGGATTGATACGATATGAGCATAGGTACCATACAAAAGGTGGCCGGTCCTCTGGTAATAGCCGGCGGTATGCGTGACGCTAATATGTTTGACGTTGTGCGTGTTTCAAAGCAGCGTCTCATCGGCGAAATTATCGAAATGCACGGTGATAAGGCGTCTATACAGGTATACGAGGAGACCTCTGGCTTGGGTCCGGGAGAACCGGTCGAATCAACCGGCGCGCCGCTTTCAGTTGAGCTGGGGCCGGGACTTATAAGCAGTATTTACGACGGAATACAGCGCCCGCTTGACGATATTATGAAGCTGAGCGGAAACAATTTGAAGCGCGGCGTAGAGGTTCCGTCGCTTAAGCGAGATAAAAAATGGAAATTCGAGCCCGCCGTAAAAGCGGGAGATAAAGTAAGCGCGGGAGACGTTATAGGCACCGTACAGGAAACCGAAATAGTTCTCCATAAGATTATGGTTCCCAACGGTTTAAACGGCGTGATTAAAACCGTTTCCGCCGGCGAGTTTACGGTTACCGATACCGTCGCTGTTCTGGAAAACGAACGCGGCGAATCGGTAAATCTTACCCTTATGCAGAAATGGCCTGTCCGCGTCGGAAGACCATATCAAAAAAAGCTTTCACCCGACAAGCCCCTTATTACCGGTCAACGTGTTATAGACACGCTTTTCCCGATTGCAAAGGGCGGCGTTGCGGCGGTTCCCGGTCCGTTCGGAAGCGGTAAGACGGTTGTTCAGCATCAGCTTGCAAAATGGGCTGAGGCCGATATTGTGGTATACATCGGCTGCGGCGAACGCGGCAACGAAATGACGGACGTACTAAACGAGTTTCCGGAGCTTATAGACCCTAAAACCGGAAAATCTCTTATGGAACGCACGGTACTCATAGCCAACACCTCAGATATGCCGGTCGCTGCGCGTGAAGCGTCCATATACACGGGAATCACAATTGCCGAATATTTCCGCGATATGGGCTATTCGGTGGCGCTGATGGGCGACTCGACCTCACGCTGGGCGGAAGCCTTGCGTGAAATGTCCGGCAGACTGGAAGAAATGCCGGGCGAAGAGGGGTACCCGGCATACCTCGGCTCACGTCTTGCTCAGTTTTATGAGCGTGCCGGACGGGTAATAACACTCGGCAGCGGCAATACCGAAGGAGCACTCTCGGTTATAGGCGCCGTTTCGCCTCCCGGCGGAGATATTTCAGAGCCTGTTTCTCAGGCTACGCTCCGCATTGTAAAGGTTTTCTGGGGTCTTGACGCGTCCTTGGCATATAAACGCCACTTCCCCGCCGTAAACTGGCTGACAAGCTACTCGCTTTATGTTGATACAATGGCTCCATGGTACACCGAAAACGTCGCCCCCGACTGGATGAGCAGCCGAGGACGGATAATGCGTATTTTGCAGGAGGAGTCAGAGCTTGAGGAAATGGTAAAGCTTGTCGGTATGGACGCACTGTCGGCGACCGATCGGCTCAAGCTTGAAGCGGCGCGCTCGATACGCGAGGATTTTCTGCATCAGAACGCTTTCCATGAAACCGACACCTATACGCCTCTTGAAAAGCAGTATTATATGATGCTTCTCATGCTTTTATATTTTGACAAAGCGTCACAGGGGCTGAGCGACGGCGCGGATGTTGAAAAACTTATATCGTTGCCGGTGCGTGAGCGTATCGGGAGATTCAAATATGTTTCACCGGATAATGTAAAAGAAGAGTTTGAATCAATAAAAATTCAGCTTGATAAAGAAATTTCGGAAGCAGTAAGTAAGGGGGCGGAGTACTGATGCCAAAGGAATACAAGACAATAGAGGAAGTATCCGGACCTTTGATGCTTGTTAAAGGCGTTGAGCATGTAAATTACAATGATTTGGGCGAAATAGAGCTTGCAAACGGAGAGGTGCGCCGATGCAAAGTACTCGAAATTAACGGCACAGACGCTCTTGTTCAGCTTTTTGATTCCGCCGCGGGCATCAACCTTTCCAATTCAAAGGTTCGTTTTTTGGGAAGAAGTATGGAGCTTGGTGTTTCCGCCGATATGCTTTCGCGCGTATTTGACGGTATGGGCAGACCGATAGACGGCGGTCCCGAGATTCTGCCGGATAAACGCCTTGATATTAACGGACTGCCTATGAATCCGGCTGCAAGAAACTATCCGCAGGAGTTTATTCAAACGGGAATTTCCGCGATAGACGGTCTTAACACGCTCGTGCGCGGACAGAAGCTGCCTATTTTTTCCGCTTCGGGTTTGCCGCACGCAAATCTCGCGGCGCAAATAGCAAGGCAGGCAAAGGTGCGCGGCACAAACGAGCCTTTCGCCGTTGTTTTTGCCGCTATGGGTATTACGTTTGAGGAATCAAACTTTTTTATTGAAAGCTTTAAAGAAACCGGCGCTATCGACCGCACCGTAATGTTTGTAAACCTTGCAAACGACCCGGCAATCGAGCGCATTTCCACTCCGCGTATGGCTCTTACCGCTGCCGAATATCTTGCTTTTGAGCAGGATATGCACGTTCTTGTAATTATGACGGATATAACAAACTACGCGGACGCTCTGCGCGAGGTTTCCGCCGCGCGCAAGGAGGTTCCGGGTCGCCGCGGATACCCGGGATATATGTACACCGACCTTGCAACGCTGTATGAACGCGCCGGCAGGCAAAAAGGCAAAAAAGGCTCAATAACCCTAATTCCCATTTTAACTATGCCCGAGGATGATAAAACACACCCGATTCCGGATCTTACCGGATACATCACCGAAGGGCAAATAATTCTAAGCCGCGAGCTTTACCGCAAAAATATCACGCCTCCAATCGATGTTCTTCCCTCTCTTTCACGACTTAAGGATAAAGGCATAGGTGAAGGAAAAACCCGCGCCGACCATGCAAGCACTATGAATCAGCTTTTCGCGGCTTATTCAAGAGGCAAGGACGCAAAAGAGCTGATGGTAATTCTCGGCGAAGCGGCGCTTACGGATATAGACAAGATGTATGCAAAATTTGCAGACGCTTTTGAAACCGAGTACGTCTCTCAGGGCTACAACACAAACCGCGATATTGAAGAAACACTGAATATCGGCTGGAAGCTGCTGTCTATTCTTCCGCGCAGTGAGCTTAAAAGAATCGACGATAAATATCTTGACGCTTATTACGGCAAGGTTTGAACCGTTTTAGCGCCGAAGGGAGTGAGTACCAATGTCCGCAACGCAAGTAAATCCAACACGTATGGAGCTTACGCGACTTAAAAAAAAGCTTACAACCGCAACGCGCGGTCACAAGCTTTTAAAAGATAAGCGCGATGAGCTTATGCGTCAGTTTTTAGATTTGGTAAAGGAAAACCGCACGCTGAGAGAACGCGTGGAGCGTGGAATCGAGCAGGCTAACAAAAACTTTGTGCTTGCACGCGCCGCTATGTCAGACGAGGCGCTCAGCGCCGCATTGCTGGCTCCGAAGCAGGAGGTTTCAATCGAAGTAGGCGAAAAAAACATTATGAGCGTTGAAATTCCCGTTTTCAATGTAAAAACGCGCACGCCCGATGAAAATGATATTTACTCCTACGGCTTTGCCTTTACCTCCTACGATCTTGACGACGCGGTAAAATCGCTTGCAGATTTGCTGCCTGATATGCTCAGACTTGCCGAGGTGGAAAAATCGTGCCAGCTTATGGCGGCGGAAATAGAGAAAACCCGCAGACGTGTAAACGCGCTCGAACACGTAATGATTCCGGAAACACGCGAACAGATAAAATACATTACAATGAAGCTTGACGAAAACGAGCGCTCCACTCAGACCAGACTTATGAAGGTTAAAGATATGATGCTCAAGCAGGCTCACGGATATTAAAATCAGCAAGGGCTGTACGGAAAACGTACAGCCCTTTACGGTTTTGCGGAACAAAAAATGCAGTGCAGGCGCAAGAGCCTGCGCTTTTTATTCGCCTTGAATTTCCTCCGTAACAACATCTGTCTGCACGGCGCTGAGCTTTTTTTGTATTTGTCTGGTGCGTACGCCCACAAGCTTGTCAAGCTCTGTATTTGCCTGATTTAGACGGGTCTGCGTGGCTTCAAGCACCGAAGAAAACGAATCAAACTCTTTTTTTACATCGCTCAATACTCTCCAAACCTCCGCGCTGCGCTTTTGAACGGCGAGCGTCTTAAAGCCCATTTGCAAAGAATTGAGCAGCGCCGCCATTGTGCTGGGTCCGGCAATATTCACCTTATAATCGCGCTGAAGCAGTTCAACCATTCCGCGGTTCACCGCTTCGGCATACAATCCCTCGAACGGTAAAAACATAATTGCAAAATCCGTTGTATTGGGCGGGTCAATGTATTTATCGTGAATATCCTTCGCTTCGCTTTTCAACGTCAGCACAAGCTGTTTTGCCGCGGCTTCAATTTCCTCGGCGGATCCGCTTTCGTAAGCCTGCTGAAGCCTTGCGTAGGTGTCGCCCGGGAATTTAGAATCTATAGGCAAATATATAAAGCCGCTGTCGCTGCTCGGCAGCTTGACCGCAAATTCCACAAAGCTTTTACTGCCTTTTTTAGTAACGACGTTTTCCTCGTATTGTTCGGCGCACAATATTTCCTTTAAAATGGCGGAAAGCTGAATCTCGCCCAAAATTCCGCGCGTTTTTACGTTCGACAACACTTTTTTAAGGTCGCCTACCCCCACGGCAAGGGTCTGCATTTCGCCAAGTCCTTTATAGACCTGCTCCAGTCTTTCGTTTACAAGAGAAAAAGACTGCGTCATACGTTCGTCAAGAGTTTTTTGCAGCTTTTCATCAACTGTAGTTCGCATTTGTTCAAGCTTCGCGCTGTTGTCCTCCTGAATGTAAGTGAGGCGCTTTTCTATTGAAGAACGAATCAAATCGAGCTTTTGTTCGTTTTCGAGTGAAAAAGTTTTGAAGCGCTCCTCAAGCTGCGCCATCTTTTGAGCCTGAGCCTGAGCAAAAGCCTCCTGGTTACGGCTTATAACCTCGCTGAAGCTCTTTACCGAGCCTTGAGTAGCCGCGGAAATTTCCTGCCTGAGCAGGCTGTTTTCGGATTGAGAATCAGCTCGAAGGCGGCGTACTTCCTCGGCAGTGCGCTCCTGCGCTTCCCTTACTCCGCTGTCATCCTTTGAAGCTGAAGAACCGGTTCGCTTTAACAAAACTATAATAAGCGCGGCGAGCAGACACAAAATCACGCCGGATGCAATCAAAAAATAAAGTTCTATGCCCTGCATAGCTCCTCCTGTTTTACGTTTTATTTATGATACAATTTTTTAGTCTGATAAACAGGCTCATATGTAAGATTCATTCCGAGCTTCCTGAATATTGAAGAGTCCACCTGCGAAAGCACAACCGAGGAATGAACCTCGCACCCTGCAAGCCTCGGCAGCTGCTGCATAGCGAGAGCCGCCGTCGGATTTGTAGCCGCGCATATGCTCAGCGCAATAAGAACCTCGTCTGAATGCAACCGCGGATTGCGTCCGCCAAGGTTCTGCGTTTTAAGCTTTTGGATAGGTTCGATTATTATAGGCGAAATAAGCATAATTTCATCGGCTATTTTGCCTAAGTGCTTCAACGCGTTAAGCAGAACCGCCGAAGACGCTCCGAGCAGATCGGAGGTTTTGCCGGTAACAACAGTTCCGTCCGGCAATTCGATGGCGGCAGCCGGACTGCCGCTTTCCCGAGCAACTCTTTTAGCCGCAACGGCAACCTTTCTTTCCTCGGGACACACGCCGGCCTGGTTCATTAACAGCTCCAGCTTATATACCGCGTCCGCTTCAACTCTTCCGAGGAGATTATCGTTTAAGATACTGTAATAGCGGCGTATTATTTCCTGTTTTGAAGCTTCACAGCATACTTCGTCATCTATAATACAGTTCCCCGCCATATTAACCCCCATGTCGGTGGGCGATTTATACGGGCTTTCGCCGGCTATCCGCTCAAAAATAGCGTTAAGAACGGGGAAAACCTCAACGTCGCGGTTATAATTGACCGCTTTTTGACCGTAAGCGTCCAAATGAAAAGGATCTATCATGTTAACGTCGTTAAGATCGGCGGTTGCAGCCTCATATGCCAGATTAACCGGATGCTTAAGCGGAAGGTTCCAGACAGGGAAGGTTTCAAATTTTGCATAGCCCGCGTTTATATTGCGTTTATGCTCGTGATAAAGCTGAGAAAGACAGGTCGCCATTTTGCCGCTTCCCGGTCCGGGCGCCGTAACAATAACAAGCGGGCGGGTGGTTTCTATATATTCGTTTTTGCCGAAGCCCTCGTCGCTTACAATGTGGGGAATATTGTTGGGGTAGCCCTCTATTGTATAGTGAAGATAAACCGGAATGTTCATGCTTTCAAGGTGCTTTTTAAATTTGGTGACCGCAGGCTCGCCGGTAAACTGTGTAATAACAACGCTGCCGACATACAGCCCCGCCTCGCGGAACGCGTCTATCAACCTTAGAACATCGGCGTCATATGTAATGCCCAAATCGCCCCTGACCTTGTTTTTAACAATATCTCCCGCGCAGATGGCAATAACCACCTCCGCCTGGTCGGAAAGCTGCAGCAGCATACGGATTTTACTGTCCGGCTTAAATCCGGGAAGTACTCGCGAAGCGTGGTAATCGTCAAACAGCTTGCCGCCGAGTTCAAGATACAGCTTGTTGTCGAAGCGTAAAATCCTTTCTCGAATATGCCTTGACTGCATTTCAAGATATTTGTCGTTATCAAAACCGATTTTTATCATTACAAACGTTCTCCCAATATTTAATAAGCCGGCAAGCCCAACCGCGTTATGCCTTGCAGACAATCGGCAAACGCGTACGGGGTTACCCTGCGTTAAAAATTACCTGAACCCTAATTTAAAATTATATACTAATAAAAATTCAGTGTCAACCGTAAATTTTATTCGGCTGCTTTGCAGGTTCTTACCTCGCCCGCGTCGCCTGAATTATTAAATAAAATTACAGGCAGAGAGTGCAAGCCCTCTGCCCATAGCTTTAATAAAGCTTTTTTAATTACATGAACTTAATTTATGCCCGCGTAAATTTGGAGTATAATAGTAGCGTCGGCTGAGGTTACATTGCCGTCGCCGTTTAAATCGGCGGCGCTGTTGTTGTACCCT
>CAZXCG010000023.1:17251-23648 GCA_964639205.1 uncultured Eubacteriales bacterium | reverse complement strand
GGTAAAATAGCCGTAGACGGACTGGACGCCGGCACATATTATTTAAAAGAGACCGAAGCCCCCACAGGCTACAACAAGCTTGCAGACGACGTTGAGTTTACAATCAGTGAAACAGGTAGCGTACAGCAGAAGAACGCTAACCTTGAAAACGACACTGTAAAAATTGAAAACAAAACAGGCAGCGAGCTGCCCGAGACCGGCGGCATCGGCACCACAATTTTCTACATTGTAGGCGGCGTGCTGGTAGTAGGCGCGGTTATCTTCCTTGTAGTACGCAGACGCATGCGTGCCTGAGCGCAAATTTAAAATTTAATTTTCAAAAGCTTTACATAGGTTAAAGCTTGCCGCGGGCGGGGAGCCGTTCTCTTCAGCTGCTCCCCGCCTTATGCAGCGGAAGGGAGAATCCTGCTTGAAAAAACACATACCCACATTTATTTTTGTTGTTGTTTTAATAGCAGGCTTGTCCCTTTTGCTGTACCCCACCGTGAGCGATTGGTACAACTCGTTTCACCAATCGCGCGCTGTGGCGCAGTATGCCGAGCAGGTGGGTAAAATAGAAAATGAAGAATATGAAAATATTTTAAACGCCGCGCGCGCCTACAACGCCGCGCTGGCGCAAAAAACGCAGAGCTTTGAGCTTACTCAGGAAGAACTGAACGAATATAACTCTTTGCTTAACATAACCGGCGACGGCATGATAGGCTATTTGGAGATTCCCGTTTTGCAAACCACCCTGCCCATTTACCACGGCACAAGCGACGCGGTCCTCAGCACGGGCATTGGGCATTTGGAGGGTTCTTCTTTGCCTGTGGGCGGGCAAAGCACGCACTGTGTGCTTTCCGGGCACAGGGGGCTGCCCTCGGCAAAGCTGCTTACGGATTTAGACAAAATGGTTGTGGGCGATGTTTTTACGGTTCACATTTTAGACGAAACCTTAACCTACGAAGTTGACCAAATCCGCATTGTGGAGCCGCAGGACGTAAGCGAGCTTGCCATTACCGAAGGGATGGACTACTGCACGCTGGTGACCTGCACGCCCTACGGCATTAACACCCACCGCCTGTTGGTGCGCGGGCACAGAATCGCCACAGCGGAAGAAGCGCAGGAGGTGCGCGTTACCTCAGACGCGGTGCAAATCGAGCCGGTTGTGGTAATGCCGTTTGTTGCGGCGCCGATTTTGCTGGCGCTGCTGATAATTCTGCTTTTTAAAACCCGCAAAAGAAAACCGAACAACGCTAAAGGGAGGGATAAATAATATGGAAATAAAATTTAAAGCCGCAAGCCTTGGCTTGATTTTGGCTCTGCTTCTCCCCTGTTGCTTTTTTACCGCGCTTGCGGCAGAAAAGGCGGACGCAGTGGATTTTAACAAAAAGGGCGTTATTTCCGTTACGCTTAAAGCCGAGGGCGCAGCCGAGGCAGGCGCCGAGCTGACCGCTTACCGTGTGGCGGACGCTGTAAGCAAAAACGATAATCTTGCTTTTACATTTACCGAAGCGTTTGCGTCGTTCGGCGGCGCTCCGGAGGATTTGCAAAGCGCGCAGGATGCAAAAAGCCTTGCCGCTTTTGCCAAAGAAAACGGCGTTTCCGGCACAAAAGCCGTAACCGATGAAGACGGCGGCGCCGTTTTTAACGAGCTGCCGCTCGGGCTGTATCTTGTTGTGCAGACAAACAGCGTCGCTGCTTTTTCAAGCTGCTCGCCCTTCCTTGTGTTTCTTCCCGCTGAAGAAAACGGCGCCTGGGTCTACGAGATTGACGCTACGCCGAAAACGGACGTAACGCAGCTTGTGGAAATTACCGTTAAAAAAATTTGGAACGACGGAAACGACGCTTCCGCCCGCCCAAATTCAATTACCGTTAATTTGTACGACGGCTCAACCCGGGTTAAAAGCGCCGACTTAAACAGCTCCAACAGCTGGAGCTGCACTTGGGAGCAAATGCCCAAGAGCGACTCATACTCGGTTGCCGAGGATGACGTAAGCGGCTACGCCGCCTCTTACAGTCGTGACGGATATATTTTCACGGTTACCAACACCCCCAAGCTGGTGCAGACAGGTCAGCTCAACTGGCCCGTTCCGGTGCTTGCCTTCTGCGGGGCGGTGCTGTTTGCTTTAGGCTGGGCGCTTTTTAAAGGGAGAAAAGATGCGTAAAAAATTGGGTTTTTTGTTTATGTTCACGGGGGCGGTCCTGCTGATTGCGGCGCTGTCCCTGTTTGCTTTTAATCAAGAGCAAAGCGAAAGCGCCGGCAAAAGCTCCGAGCAAATTTTATCCGAAATAATTAAAGCGGTTGAAGAGCAAACCGCCGAGCCCGCCGGGCAAAACGCCGCCGAAACCGAGCCGGAGCTGACCGTTGACGGCAACGGCTACATCGGCTTTCTTTCCATTCCTTCGCTTAATTTGGAGCTGCCCGTAATGAGCAACTGGGACTATGCAAAACTGCGCCTTGCCCCCTGCCGGTATTTCGGCTCTGTTAAAACAAACGATTTGGTCATCTGCGCACACAACTACGCAAGCCATTTCGGTATGCTTAAAAATCTGCGCCCGGGCGATTCCGTCCTTTTTACCGATGTAAACGGCGTAACCACAGCTTACACCGTTAAAGATGTGGAAACCCTCCTCCCCACCCAAATCAGCGAGATGATTGACAGCGGCTACGCTTTAACCCTTTACACCTGCACCTACGGCGGACAAAGCCGCGTGACCGTGCGCTGCGACCGCGCGGAAATTTAGCGAGGGCGGAAAATATGTACCCTTTGCAAAAATATGCAGCCTTTGCAAAAATATGCAGCCTTTGCAAAAAAACAAAAGCTTTGCGGTTTGTAACCTCAAAGCTTTTTTTTGGGGGGTTATTTAACTGCGGATTTACAGCTTAAACACGGGCTGACGGCTTTTTTTGCAAAACAAACCGAAAAAACCGAAGAAAAAAACCGGAGCAAAGCGGACTTTGCTCCGACGTGGCGTCGCTAAGAGGATTCGAACCTCCGGCCTACCGCTTAGGAGGCGGTCGCTCTATCCGGCTGAGCTATAGCGACATATTCAATTTGAACTGCAATCCTTTTGCTTTTTACGTTCCGGGCGATTGCAGCTTTTGCAACATTTAGCCGGAAAAATAAAATTAAAAGCGCAGGTTTGCTTATTTATTTTACACGATAAAAGCTTTATTGTCAAGTGCGGCGTAAATCCGGCAAACGCCGAAACGCAACAAAATTGCCCAAATATCTTTTACAGCCTCTTAAAAATCGCGGCAAGCCGCGACCACACAGCTTGCCGTTTTCTGCCTTTAAATCAAATTTATGCGTCTACAAAAATATCCGGATTTTAACCGCAAGCTCTTCTTCAATATTGATAATGCGTTTGGTTATATCCTTGGAATTTTCATCTGCGGCTTTGTATTCGTTAAGATATTTATGCAGATATTTTACACCCATGTTGCAGCCGTCCGTTATAAGGTCGGCTATTGTTTTGTCCGATTCGTTAACAACAAGCTTCATATTTGTTTTTAACCACGACATACCTTTGGCAGCTGCGCTCGGTTCCTTTCCGCCGTCGTGATATTTGTCAAGAAGACACTGCAATTTTTCTTTCAGTTTTTCATGATGGGACTTGCTTTCGGTCAGGTATCCTTTAAATCTGATATTGTTTACATATGGCAAAACCTCATCGATTGCCGAAACACCCATTTTGATACCTGCGTCGCATTCTCTGAGCAGTTTTACTGTATCGGGCTCAACCAATTTTTAACACTCCTTATTTTTCATATTAACGGCTTAAGCTTAGCTTAGAGCCGCCGTAAACATAGTATTTCCGTCTTAAATCCGTTTATAACTTAGGCAAATATGTCCCCCACGCCTTTAAGACGGCGGGCTGCATTTTCACAAGCAGATACAAATAAATTTTATTAAACTTGAAAAGCTATTGACAACGGAAGGATTTTATTGTATTATTATAGTTAGTTTATACTAACTATAGTGGAAAGGAAGCTTGCTTTATGAGCGTTGTAATAGTGGGCGGTAACGAAAAAATGGCCTGTCAGTATGCCGACATTTGCAAAAATTACGGGTGCAAGGCAAAAATCTTTACAAAGGAGAACGGCTCCCTGAAAAGAAAAATGGGATATCCGGATTTACTGATTTTGTTTACAAGCACCGTATCTCACAAAATGGTGATAAGTGCGGCGCAGGAAGCAAAGAAAAACAATATACCGATAGCGCGCGTACACACCAGCAGCGCGTCGGCACTGCACGGAGTTTTGTCGGAGCATTGCGCGGGGTTGCAGCCGTAAGCCGTTTTGCCCCGTCTGCACTTAACAGACAGAAGAAAAAAGGTCTTTTTTTGCCGCGCTCAGCATAAACATAAGTACCGCTACGAAGGCAGGTGGTAACGTGTTTAAGCTGAAGCACGGCATTTTAATTTTGCTTTGTTCACTTTTTATATTTACGTGCGGCTGTACTCAAGCAATAGAATCATACTCCGACGAGCTGACTTTAAGCGATTGGCGCGCGCAAAACGGCAACGGAACCGAGATTTTACTGCACTTTGATACAAGGAGCGCGGAGCTTATAATATCGGGCGGCGACGAGGTGTCTACTGCAAAAATAAGCGGCGCGTGCATAGTAAGCAACGACGGATTTGTTATAACCGACGCTTCAATGGGTGAAAATTTATGCTTTTCCTACTCGGTGCAAGGCGACAGCGCCTTTATAAGCTATGAGGGTCAGGAAATCGAATTTACCCGCGTTGCGTCGGAAGATAAAGCGGAGTAAACGCGCCCGCTTTTATGTTGGGCGGTTTAAATTCCGCCTTTTTCCAAATCAAGCAGGAATTTTTTAAATTCAATTCCGCCCGCATAGCCCGTAAGACTGCCGTTCTTGCCGACAACTCTGTGACACGGCACAAGCAGCGGAATCGGATTTTTATTATTTGCATTTCCGACCGCGCGGCAGGCTTTTGGATTGCCTAAAATTCGGGCAATTTCCGAGTAGGAAGCGGTCTGACCGTACGGAATGTTCAAAAGCTCGTTCCAAACTCTGAGCTGAAACGGACTGCCGCTCAGCTTCAGCGGCAAATCAAATTTGCGCCGCTTACCGGAAAAATATTCCGAAATTTGCTTTTCCGCGTCTCTTAAAAGCGCGGTACAGTCATTGTGCGCGCACCCTCCGAAGGAGAGCGAGCAAACGGCTTGCGAATCAACAGCGACGGTAAGCCGACCCGCGGGAGTGTCAAAGCAGGCGCGGCAGAGCCTGCGTTCGCTCGCAATCATTTCATCAGCGTTACAAGCACGGCTTTCTGCGCGTGCAGACGGTTTTCGGCTTCTTCAAAAATTTCGTTTGCGTGAGCCTCAAAAACCTCTTCCGTTATTTCTTCGCCTCTATGTGCCGGCAAGCAGTGCTGAATCATACAGCCTTCGTTTGCCGCCGCAAGCAGCTCGCTGTTAATTTGATAGACCCCGGCAAAAGCCTCGGCGCGTTTTTCGGCCTCGCCTTCCTGCCCCATGGACGCCCAAACGTCGGTAATCAAAACATCGGCGTTCTTTGCGGCGGCAAAGGGGTCCCGCAGTAATTCAAATTTGTCCGCATATCCGGAAGCAAAGTCCAAAACCTCCTGCGCGGGCTCATAGCCTTCCGGACAGGCAACGGAGATTGACATCCCGGTTTTTAAAGCGCCGACAATGAGAGAATTCATCATATTGTTTCCGTCGCCGATAAAGCACATTTTAAGACCCTGAAGCTTACCCTTAAACTCCCTGATAGTCATAAGATCCGCAAGTACCTGACAGGGATGACAAAAATCGGTAAGTCCGTTAATAACCGGAATGCTTCCGCACTTGGCAAGCGCTTCAACCTCGGATTGGTCAAAGGTACGAATCATAATGCCGTCAAGAAAGCGCGACAAAACGCGCGCCGTGTCCTGTACAGGCTCTCCCCTGCCTATTTGCAGGTCGTTAGAAGACAAAAAGAGCGGATAGCCTCCAAGCTGCACCATACCGACTTCAAAGGAAACTCGGGTTCTGGTACTGGACTTTTCAAAAATCATTCCCAGCGTTTTGCCCGCCAAATGCTTGTGGGGGATGTCGTGCTTGAGCTCATATTTAAGCTGGTCGGCAAGATTGAGAATGCCGGTTATTTCTTCTTCAGTGCAGTCTAAAAGTTTGAGCAAATGCTTCATTTTATTTTACCTCCGATATAGTTCTTTCAAGTATTGCGAGAGCCTCGTCAATTTCATCATATGTAATTGTAAGCGGCGGAAGCATACGCAAAAGCTGTTTTGCCGTTATTATGAGCAGTCCGTTTTTAACGCAGGCGGCGGCGGTTTCTTTGGCATTGTCCTTTTCAAGCTCGACGCCTATCATCATTCCGAGATTCCGGACGGACTTAACCCCTTTTATGCTTCTGCATTTTCC
>CAZXCG010000023.1:0-17151 GCA_964639205.1 uncultured Eubacteriales bacterium | reverse complement strand
CGCGCAATTCCGGTTTGAATTTCGTCTATTATGAGCAAAATATCCTTTTCGCGGCAAAGCTTCTGAACATTTTTCAGATACTCGCCGTCTAAAATGTTTACTCCTCCCTCGCCCTGAACACATTCAAGCATTACGGCGCAGGTTTTTTCGGTTACTGCTTCTTTAAGAGGTGAAATGTCGTTTGAAGGAACGTAGGAAAAATCGCCCGTGAACGGGAAAAAATAATTATGGAAAAACTCCTGACCGGTAGCGGCAAGCGTTGTTACGGTTCTTCCGTGGAAGGAGTTGCAAAGGGTTATAATTTCACTTCTGCCGGCGCCGTATTTATCAAAGCTATATTTTCTGGCTGTTTTTATTGCACATTCGTTAGCCTCTGCTCCGCTGTTCCCGAAAAAAGCCTTAGACATTCCGGAAAGCTCGCAAAGCTGCTGTGCAAGCAAAGTTGTGGGTTCGCTGTAATAGTAATTTGAAATATGCTGGATTTTTGCAAGCTGGCGGGTAACGGCGTCAACCCATCCGTCGTTGCAGTAGCCAAGCGAGTTTACGCCTATTCCTGAGCTTACGTCTATATATTTTTTTCCGTTTGAATCATATGCGACCGCCCCTTTACCGTGGTCAAGGAGTACGTCGTACCTTGCATAAGTGTGCATAACGTACCGGCTGTCAAGCGACTTAATTTGCTCAAGATTCATTTTATATTATTCCTCCGTATATGAAAAAACATCAATATCTCTGCGTTCTGTAAAGCCGAAATCCTTCCAAAAAGAATGACCGATTTCGTTATCGCAAAAACAGAAAATATGAGTTTTACGAATATTTTCTTCCTTTAATTTTCTTACCGCTGTTTGAGCAAGGGCATGAGCAACACCCATGCGGCGGTATTCCGGAAGCACGGCCATATGATAAATAAAGCCGCGTCTGCCGTCGTGCCCGGCGAGAACGGTGCCTATGATTTTCCCGTCGATAACAGCGACCTGGCTTATTCCCGCGTTTCGCCGGAGATAGTTTTTCAGCGGCAGCTCTTCATCCTCGGCGCAAAGGGCGCGTTTGCTTGTAATCTGCCAAAGCGCGGAAACCTCGGCATAATCCTGAACGGTCATTTCTCTTACAGTCATTTTAACCCTGCCAATCAATAAAACATTGTTCCAATGCCCTCATCGCTGAACAGCTCTATAAGTAAAGAATGGGGGATTCTGCCGTCTATAATATGCGCCCGCTTTACGCCGCGGCGCACTGCCTCAACACAGCAGTCGATTTTGGGGATCATCCCTCCGCTTATTATTCCCTCTTTTTTCAGGCTGGGCACCTCGCTTACATTGACGGTAGAAATCAGCGTGCTTTCGTCTTCTTTGTTTCTTAAAAGCCCGCAAATGTCTGTCATAAGTATAAGCTTTTTGGCTTTAAGACAGGCGGCAATCCGCGCGGCGGCAATATCCGCGTTTATATTGAACACCTCGCCGTTTTCTCCTTCGGCAACGGTAGCTATTATGGGAACATAGCCGCCTGAAATAACATCCTTTATAATGCCGGTATTAACCGAGGCGATCTCGCCGACAAACCCGAGATCGTAAGAACGCTCAAGCTTTCGGGCGATAATCATATGGGAATCAAGGCCGCAAAGACCGATTGCCTTACCCCCGTGACTTCCCAAAAGATGGACAAGATCCTTATTAACTTTGCCGGCAAGTACCATTTGCACTATGTCTATTGTTTCGCGGTCGGTAACGCGCATACCGTTGCAAAAAGTGCTCTTCTTCCCTATTTTGTTTAGCATATCGTTTATTTCGGGACCACCGCCGTGTACCAGCACCACGTTTACTCCTACGAGCTGCATAAGAACAATATCGCTCATAACCGCGCTTTTAAGCTCTTCGTTTATCATGGCGTTGCCGCCGTATTTGATAACAACGGTTTCGCCCGTGAATTTTTGAATATAGGGCATTGCCTGTACAAGAACCTTCGCTCTTACTGAAACATCCATTTAAACGATTCTCCTTTTTGGGAAAGTAATACATAAGCCTGTTCACCGACATCTCGTTCAACGCGGCAAAGGGCAGCGTTAGCTGCCTGAGAAATCAGTGGGGATTGTATCACCATTGATTCCGAAAATGGAACCCGCCGCCTTAAGGACGGGAAACATCTTTGCCTAAGTTATATCTGAGGCAGCAGAGGCACTGCTGCAATCGTGCGCACGGGCTACGCCTCAGGCAAGCTTGATGGAGCGCTGGCGCGATTTAAATAAAATCAGGTTCGGTAATCACCGTTTATTTTAACGTAATCATAGGTAAGATCGCAGCCGTAAGCCTGAGCATGCGCGCCGCCGTCGCTTAGAGTAACAAGAATCTCAATCTCTTTTTCGGAAAGTATTTCTTTTGCGTCTTCCTCGGAAAAATCCACACCGGCGCCGTTTTGACAGACGCATATTTTACCTTTTGCGGAGGAAAACGCGATGGAAACCTTGGAAACGTCAACCTGCATACCGCTGTAGCCGATTGCGCAAAGAACCCTGCCCCAGTTAGCGTCTGCTCCGAACATTGCTGCTTTGAGCAAGTTTGAGCATATAACGCTTTTGGCGATTCCGGCCGCGTCTTTTGCGGTTTTGGCGCCGGTTACAGTACACACAAGGAGTTTGGTCGCTCCTTCGCCGTCGGAAGCAAGCTGCTTTGCGAGAATTTTGAAAGCCGTTGTAAGACCGTTTACAAAGGTGCGGTAATCAGCGTTTTTTTCTGTAATTTCTTTGTTGCCTGCTTTTCCGGAGGCAAGGATGGCAAGAGTATCATTGGTTGATGTATCGCCGTCAACGCTTACCATATTGAAGCTGTCCTCAACTGCTTCGCGCAGAGCGGAATCAAGCATTTCGGGCGAAATTGAAGCGTCAGTTGTAACAAAGGAAAGCATTGTACCCATATTGATGTGTATCATTCCGCTGCCTTTGGCAATTCCGCCCACGGTTACGGTCTTACCGTCGAGAGTCATCTGCAAAGCTATCTCTTTTTTTACGGTATCGGTCGTCATAATAGCCTCTGCCGCGTTTGAAGAGCCGTCTGCCGACAGCGTGCCTCTGAGCATGTCAATTCCTTTTTGAACCGGTTCTATAGGGAGCACCTGCCCGATAACCCCTGTAGACGCGACAATAACGTCGTTTTCATCGATACCGAGCATATCCGCCGCAAGCGAGCACATTTTCACCGCTTTTTCATAGCCGTCGGCATTGCAGGTATTGGCGTTCCCGCTGTTTACTACAACCGCCTGAGCCCTTCCGTTCTTCAAATGCTCCTGCGTTACATAAATTGCCGATGATTTAACAAGATTTTTTGTATATACGGCCGCAGCGCTGCACAGGGAGTCGCAGGCGATAACGGCAAGGTCGCGTTTTTTTGTGTTTGAAGGCTTGATTGAACAGCAAACTCCATTTGCTTTAAATCCCTGCGGCGCGGTAACTCCGCCGCTTATAAAATTATAATCCATTTATTTTCTCCGTTAAAAAGCAGGAGGGACGATTTTAAGCCCCTGTGTTTCCTCAAGCCCAAAAATGATATTCATATTCTGGATTGCCTGACC
The DNA here is from genome assembly GCA_964639205.1 of uncultured Eubacteriales bacterium. Taxonomy (GTDB): domain Bacteria; phylum Bacillota; class Clostridia; order Oscillospirales; family Acutalibacteraceae; genus CAZXCG01. The sequence continues at coordinate 13,590 of CAZXCG010000023.1, read as the reverse complement.
CGCAGCGCCCTTAACCATATTGTCTATGGCGGCAACGGCAACAAGGGTATCCGTGCGGCTGTCAATATGCAATGAAATATCGCAGAAATTTGAATATCTGACATTGTGAATGTCCGCAGCCAAGCCGTCGTCGAGCAAGCGTATAAAATATTCGCCGCGGTAGAATTCCTCATAAACCGCACGCAGCTTATCCTTGGTAACGCCGGGCTTAAGCAGCGCGTAGCAGGTTGCCAATATTCCCCTATTTACCGGCAGCAGATGCGGCACAAAGGTGATTTTTACCGGCTTGCCCGCAAGCTTTGAGAGCGTCTGCTCGATTTCGGGCGTATGTCTGTGACTTGCAACCTTGTAAGGATGGAACCCCTCGTTGAGCTCCGCAAAATGAGTGCTTTGAGTAAGCCCTCTTCCCGCGCCGGTAACTCCGCTTTTACAATCGCAAATTATGCCGCGCGTTTCCACAAGCTCCGAACTTACCGCCGGAGCAAGCGCAAGCGGCGCGCAGGTTGTGTAGCAGCCGGGATTTGCGACAATCCTTTTGCCGTATATGTCTTTTCTGAAGAGCTCGGGCAAGCCGTACACCGATTCACTGTGGAGCTGCTTGCAGGTATATTCTCCTCCGTACCACTGCCTGTATTCCTCCTCACTTTCAAGGCGGAAATCTGCGCCCAAATCAATAAATGCCTTTCCCCTTTCAAAGCATTCCTTTGCAAGCTCCTGCGAAAGTCCATGCGGGAGCGCTGCAAATATAACGTCGCTTTTGTTTACCACACTTTGCGAGTTTTCACATATCATATCGTTTAGAAAACGGTAGGCCGGGTAAACATCGCTGAGCTTTTTACCTTCAAACGAAACCGAGCTTACCGCAGAAATTTCCGCCTGCGGGTGAGTTGTCAAAAGCCGCACAAGCTCGGCTCCGGCATATCCTGTAGCGCCTATAATTCCCGCTTTAATCATATGTTCATATCCTTCCTTTAAGCTTTTGCGCCTGTAATACAACATTTTCAGCCGCCGGACCGCCGTATGAGGTACGCTCATTGGTGCAGCGCTCAAGAGAAATTGCGCTGTACACCCCTTCGTCAAACTGCGGACATACCGCTGTATACTCGTTAAGCGGAAGATTTTCCAAGTCTGTTTTAAGCTCAATACACCTTGCGACAAGGGTACCCGCAGCTTTATAAGCGTCACGGAAAGGAACGCCCTTTTTAACAAGATAGTCCGCGCAGTCGGTGGCGTTTATAAATCCGCCCGCCGCCGCCTTACGCATGTTTTCCGGGATTACACGCATGGTATCGAGCATTGGAGTAAACGCGGCAAGGCACATTTTTACGGTATCGACCGCGTCGAATACGGCCTGCTTATCCTCCTGCATATCCTTATTGTAGGCAAGCGGTAAACCTTTCATTACGGTAAACAAAGTCATGGTATCGCCAAACACTCTGCCGCTTTTGCCTCGAACAAGCTCGGCAATATCGGGATTTTTCTTTTGCGGCATTATAGATGAGCCGGTTGAAAACGCGTCGTCAAGCTCTATGAATTTGAACTCCCAGCTGCACCACATTATTATTTCCTCGCTGAAGCGGGAAAGGTGAACCATAATGATTGAAAGCGCCGATGAAAGCTCCATACAAAAATCGCGGTCGGAAACCCCGTCGAGCGAATTTGCGGAAACATCGCCGAAGCCGAGCAGCTCGGCGGTACGGAAACGGTCTATAGGATATGTTGTGCCCGCAAGAGCGCAGCTTCCGAGCGGCATAACATCCATACGTTTTCCGCAATCCTCAAGTCTGGAAAGGTCGCGTAAAAGCATCTCCGCATATGCCAGCAAATGATGCCCGAAGGTCACGGGCTGAGCCCGCTGTAAATGAGTATAGCCGGGCATTACGGTTCCAGCATATTTTTCCGCTTTGTCGGCAATCACGGAAATAAGCCCGCCGACAAGAGTTTTAAGCTCTTTGATTTCCTTTTTTAAAAAAATGCGAATATCAAGCGCCACCTGATCATTACGGCTGCGCGCCGTATGAAGGCGTTTTCCGTTGTCTCCGAGACGTTTTGTAAGCTCGCCTTCAATAAAGGTGTGGATATCCTCAGCCTGCATATCTATTTTTAGAGCGCCGCTTTCTATGTCGTCAAGTATTCCTTTTAACCCGGCGCAAATGCTCTCGCTTTCTCCCTTTGTTATTATGCCGCACTCACCAAGCATAGTAGCATGGGCAATACTCCCCTCAATGTCTTCACGGTACATACGGCTGTCGAACGAAATCGAACTGTTAAAGTCATTCGCGGTTTTTGATAATTCTTTTTGAAAGCGTCCTGTCCAAAGCTTCATGATATTCCCCTTTTTATTTTTAATTTTATTGCAGCGATAAAGGTTAAAACAACAACCAGCGGTAAAATACGCCCGGGAAATAATAACAACCGCGCTTTGCCTTACAGCCGCAACAGAGCCGGAAGATTTTATTTAAACCCAATGTGGCGACCCCCAAACAAGCCGCCACAAATTCAATATTTTAAATAGGGATAACGCTCGGGCAAGTTTGGTTGAACCGGAGCGCTACGATTGCAGCTTTTGCAGGGAGCGCAGGCTCTTAAAGGTTTAACCCGGAGATTACCAAGCCCCGGCAAAATTTTGAAGCGGAACCCGCCCGCTTTAGAGGTGGAAACGTCTGCGCCCGGGTTACAAGGTCAGTTTATTTTATCAAGCCTTTTTTGGCTCTTACCTTAATCGGCAGACCAAACAGGTTAATAAATCCGGCGCTGTCGTTCTGGTCGTAAACCTCATCTTTGTCAAAAGTTGCAATTTCCTCGTCATAAAGGGAATAAGGACTTGTAACTCCCGCGTCTATTATGTTGCCTTTGTAAAGCTTCAGCTTGACCTCGCCGGTTACATACTGCTGAGTTGAATCAACAAACGCTGAAAGCGCCTCACGGAGCGGAGTGTACCATTGACCGTAGTAAACAAGCTCTGCAAAGCGGTTTGCTACAAGCTCTTTATAGTGCCGGGTGTCTCTGTCAAGGCATAATTCCTCAAGCTTACTGTGCGCCGCATACAGGATAGTGCCGCCGGGGGTTTCATAAACTCCGCGCGCCTTCATTCCCACAAGGCGGTTTTCGACAATATCTGTAATTCCGACGCCGTTTTCGCCTCCGAGCTTATTCAGCGTTTTAACAATTTCAACCGCGCCGAGCTTTTCTCCGTTTACACTTACAGGCACCCCTCTTTCAAAGCCGATTGTAACATAAGCGGGAGTATCGGGAGCCTGCTCCGGCGAAACACCCAACTCGAGGAAGCCGGGCTCACCGTACTTAGGCTCGTTGGCGGGGTTCTCCAAATCAAGTCCTTCATGGCTTAAATGCCAAAGGTTTTTATCCTTACTGTAGTTTGTTTCTCTTTTAATTTTAAGCGGAATGCCCTTTGCCTCGGCATAAGCAATTTCTTCCTCACGGGACTTGAATTCCCATATCCTCCATGGCGCTATGATTTTCATATCCGGGGCAAAGGCCTTTATGGCAAGCTCAAAGCGAACCTGATCGTTACCCTTGCCTGTGCAGCCGTGACATATGGCGTCAGCGCCCTCAGCAAGAGCGATTTCAACTATCCTTTTTGCAATTATGGGACGTGCAAATGAGGTTCCGAGCAAATATTTGCCCTCGTAAACCGCGCCTGCTTTGAGCGTAGGCCACACATATTCCTCCACGAACTCTTTATTAAGATCTTCAATATAAAGCTTTGAGGCTCCGGTAGCAATCGCCTTTTCTTCAAGTCCGTCAAGCTCCGTTCCCTGACCTACGTCGCCGGAAACCGCAATAACCTCGCAATTGTCGTAATTTTCCTTTAACCAGGGAATGATTATTGATGTATCAAGCCCGCCGGAATAGGCAAGCACGACCTTTTTAATTTTTTTGTCCATACTGATTCAACCTCCGTTTTTCGCTGAGTGCTATTATACACCGTTTTAAGAAAATTGCAATAGCTTTTTGAATATTTTTTAAATTTTACGGAATATTTTTTATTTAATCTCGGAATTTACGTATATATTTGATTTTATTCAGAAAATAATGAATTTTATGCATATTATTCGACGCCGCTCCAGCAGTATGTACAAAGCTTACAGGGCTCGATGCCGGTCGCGTCAATCAAGTCGTCAAGGCGCAGATAACGCAGACTTGTAAAATTAAGGCGCTGTTCTACTGCTTTTAGCATTTCAGAGTAATTTTCACTGTCGGGATTTGCATATTCGGGCAGCATTTTTTCGGCATTGTCGCCCTCTCGCTCTAAAATCACACGCCTTGTTATCAAATCCAAATCGTTTTTTGAGCGGGAAAAATTCAAATATTTACACCCGAACAGCAGCGGCGGACACGCCGGACGTATGTGTACCTCCTTAGCTCCGCTTTTGTACAAATAATCAGTCGTTTCACCAAGCTGGGTTCCTCTTACAATGGAATCATCTGTAAGCAACAGCCTTTTACCGTATATAAGGGATTCAACCGGTATAAGCTTCATTCGCGCTATAAGATTGCGCTGACTTTGATGCGTTGGCATAAACGAGCGCGGCCAAGTAGGAGTATATTTAATAAACGGGCGCATAAAAGGAATGTGCGACGCGTTGGAGTACCCTATTGCAGCCGGGGTTCCGGAATCAGGCACGCCCGCCGCCATGTCGGGATGGGTATCGCCTGCGGCAGCGTCACGCAGCGCAAGCTTTTCTCCGCAATTATAGCGCATTTGTTCAACGCTGAGACCTTCATAGCATGAGGGCGGATAACCGTAATACACCCAGAGAAAAGTGCATATTTTCATTTCCTTGCGCGCAGGGCTTACGGTTTCGCAGCTTTCCGGCGTTATATAAACAATTTCACCGGCTCCAAGCTCCTTATAATGAGTATACCCAAGCTTGAGATAAGGGAAGCTTTCAAAAGAAGCGCAGAAACCGTCGTCCTTTCTGCCTATGCTTATGGGTGTTCTGCCCCATTTATCTCTTGAAGCATAAATTCCGTTTTCTGTCATAATAAGCATGGACATCGAGCCGTCTATGACCTCCTGCGCGTGCAGAAGCCCTTCAACAATGGTGTCGCTTTCGTTTATTATGGAAACAACAATTTCGGTAGCGTTTATTTTGCCGCCGCTCATTTCAAGAAAATGCGTCCTTCCGGAATAATAGGCGTCTGAAATAATTTCTTCCTCGTTATTGATTTTGCCTACTGTCGTTATTGCAAAGCTTCCGAGGTGGGATTTAACAAGCAAAGGCTGCGGATCTGTGTCTGAAATACAGCCTATTCCCAAATTACCGAAAAGCTCGTCCACGTCTTTTTCAAACTTAGTGCGAAATGGTGCGTTTGATATATTATGGATGGCTCTGTTAAAGCCTGCTTCACCGTGCACCGCCATTCCCGCGCACCTTGTGCCGAGATGGGAATGATAGTCTGTGCCGAAAAACAAATCAAGCGTACAATTTTCCTTTGAAGCGACGCCGAAAAATCCTCCCATACAGATAATCTCTCCTTTCAATAAGGGGCTTTGCTCTGTCATTCAACGCGGCAAAGGGCAGCGTTAGCCGCCCGAGAGACCGGAGGGTGATTGTATCCCCCGCTGATTTTGAAAATGAAACCCGCCGCCTTAGATGCGGGGACATCTTTGCCTGAGTTGTATTTTTGAACAGAACAACGACCCTGTTTGCCAAAGCAGAAAAATACGTTACCATAATATCACAAAAAAGTTTAAAGTTCAATATTTTTCCTTAAAATCATTACCGTACGGTGCACAGTTACAATAGATGTAAGACCGGGTAGAAAAAGACGGTTGAGTTTGTTAGAATGAAAATACAACACGCCAAACGAACAATCGGAATGTCAAAGAGAACAAGTTCCCAAGTCATTCTCCGTAGTAAAGCGCTTCTCATGCATATTTGTTTCCGAAACAATCCTGACAGTAAAATTTATCATCGGCTAAAAACATTTCACTTCTCGGATGATCAACGCCGCAAATACAGCATTTCGTATGCAGTGCCTTTTCTTTTTCTGCTTCAATATTCATGATACTCTGCATACAAGCGTCGCAGACACTTTGACCGTTAATAGCCTTTACCTGCCTTTGATCCGAAGGCAATTGCGCTCCGCAACGGCTGCATACTCGGACGCTCGGCGTGGGCGTATATGTACGAGCTGCCCGTGGTTTTGTCGATCGCTTCCTCTTTTTGTTAATATAATTTTTAATCAGACGAATTGCAAACAGCAAAATCGTTGCAATCCAAAGCAATACAAGCAAAATCATCAGGATAGCCGATAATGAGATCATATCTGCTGCGCCGAATAACACAAAAAGCAGCATAACAACCGTTGAAGTCATAAGACAAATCTGCGACGGAGATAAATATTTATAAATCGTATGTTTCGAAAAATTATCTTTCCGCGCTCTGCTGAGTGTCAAAGCAAAAACAAAGGACCAAATCGGAAGGAGGACATCAAGTAAGAGCATGATCAACATACTCCATTCGATCGTATCTTCTGACATATTGGGAAATGCAAATGATATTCCCACGATGAAAAATACACTTATAAACGGCAAGGCAAATCCAAGGATTACAAATAAAGAGGGCTTAATTTTACGCATATCTTATCTCCTAAACTGAATTGCATAATGTGATATGACATCATGCCGATCCAAATTTCGCTTCAACTTTGCTTTGCTTATCGGAGCAACCGGTTTCATTTGAAATTACCTTACTTTTCCAGTAACCGACCCACTAACTTTACGGCGGTTTCGTACCTTTCCTGATATGAACCGCAAATTGAAACAAAATTTCTGCCATGGTTCTCTATTAAATCCTTGATCCGCCGGCTGTACCTTTCACGATCGGCGTGTATGACTTCACTGCGATCTCCGTCCTGAACAAAAGCCACATCCGGCTCCAAATACAGAATAAGGTCATAGCCGTTCAGCGCATCAATAGCGTCGGACAGCGCCTTATTTTTTTTAATCTGCGGATCCTCTAAGAAACCCATATAAAACTGGGTAACTAAGGCGTCGGTATCGATAAACAGAATCTTATTGCTGTGCTCAACGGCTTTTATCTCGTTGAGCTTGTGCTGCAACAGGATTTCTGTAAAATCCTCGGAGAGCATCAGCGTATCCGTTCCGCTGCGTTCGGAAATATCACGACCGGCCTCATCGATATAATTTGTGTTGAAGCGATTAGCCAGATTAATAGTTAGTGTAGATTTGCCGGTACTCTCCCCGCCCATCAAAAGCACTCTTTTCGTATAATAAGGCTTGACAATATTAGGCAGCCAGTCCCAATGTGTGTATGGATTTTCCCGGATCGCGGTAGAACTGATCTCGTTCCTCGGGAAGATATACAGCTCGCTTCCGGGATAACACTTCTTCCAAAAGCTGTTTTCATCATAATCACTGCCGCAGAATACTGCATCGATTTTATCGTTGATTTTAGACTTTACCTTTTCGGCGTCCTTATACCAATACTCCTCGGTATACTCCGCTTTTGTGTCTGCGTCGTCTTCCAACATAATGATTTTCACATTTCCAATGTGTTTGGTAAGCCGATACAGCCACCGGTAACGAATTCGGCTGTCTATTTCGCCGCGATTATTCCCGACGCTGAGTACAAGATAGAGCCTCTCGCAGAGGTTAGCGGCTTGTATGATGCAGTCCAAGTGCCCCATATGAAGCGGATTAAATGAGCCGCCGTACATTCCGATTTTATATCTCATGCTTTTTTTGCCTCCCTGTTCCATTTAATGAACATGAATACGGCATTTAACAGGTAAATGCTCCACATAGCGAGAGTCGCAATAGTTTCTCCGCCTTGTACAAAATTCACAGCCCACATAATAACCGTAACGACGTCAACAACGATCCAAAGGATCCACTGCTCTGCAAGGCGCTTTATTGACAATATTTGCGCTGTAACCGATACCACGGTGCTCATACTGTCAATGAACGGAAGATTGCCGCCCAGCCATTTGAGCACAAGACCGTAGAGAAAAATGGCAACGGCGGTCAGTCCGTAAACAACGGCGCTGTTTTTTAGAGAAAGTCTCGTCTTGACCACTTCCCCGGTATCTTCGTCCATGTGCTTTTTCCAAGCAAACCAACCAACAATTCCGGCAGGAACATAGTAAAGAATGTTAAGCATAACTTCTCCGTAATACTTGGCATCTAAAGCTATCCACGCATACAGCAGCGCATTGATAAGACCAATCAGAAAAGACGACCGTTTGCCCTTTCCCGTCAGAATAACGCACCACACGCCGGTAAGCCCTGCAATCAGACTGATCCAATTATCCTTCCAGTAAATCGAAAGTCCGAGAATGACTGCTGTTGCAATGCAGAACCAGGCAATGTCGAACGCCTTCCAGCCTGTTAGTTCACTTTTTATGTATAAACGCAGCTTTGTCATGACATCACTCCCACATTGCTAACCAGCGTTTTGATGAATGCTCTCCCGCATCGCTTTCAAGTCCAAACGCAAAAGCATTTTCTTTTATAAACTTCAGAATCCGCGCATCGTCCATTTGCAGGTAGATGTTTTCTACCGCGATTCTGTTCTTTTCCAGCAATCCTTTGAGACCTACGATTGTGTACTCCGCGTGGGGTAATCTGAACAGAGCCCTGATGATTTTTTCAACTGTAAACCTCTGTTCATCCGTAAGGTTATCGGTCTGCATTTCTTCCAGGAAAGACGCCTTATTGACAAGAGAAGAAACAAGAATGGCGATTTCTTCCGGAGAGCTCGGAGCGTTTGATTTTCCGCTTAAAAAATCATCAGCATTGACAAAATGAGCGTGTTTTTTGCAATATTCCACAAACTGCATACCTTCGACCTCGCCCACATTGCCGATGATCTTATGACGTATCACGGGATTATTAACATCGGCATCAAAATGCATAATATCGCTGACCCGCACCCAAGAACGTGGCGTTGCAAATACCATGCTTCCTTCCTCTGCTTTCTGATTATGCAGGGCGGACGGCTTAAAAGTCAGGTAGTTGACCACGCAGGGATGGACATTGTTTTTCAGTGCAAAATCATTCTTCCAATCCTCAAAATTCGGCTCTATGTAATGGATCTCAAAACGGTCGGCCAGAGGTCCGGCAAGCCGGATATACACGCCGTCGTCGTCCTCTCTGTTTCCCAGCGCCACAACAAAGGTTCCTTCCGGGAGCCGGTACTGCCCAATCTTGCGATCGAGAATAAGCTGATATGCAGCAACTTGCACGCGCTTGGTGCAAGACGTAATCTCATCCAACAGAAGGATGGTATTCTTTCCGTCTCGCTCTTCATCAGGCAGAATTTCCGGAGATAGCCACACCGTTTTCGTACGGCTTTCGTTTGGATAAATCAGACCGGCGATTTCCACCTCGGACATCTGAGCAAGACGGACGTCGATCACTTTAAAGCCGTACTTTTTTCCAATTTGACGGATTACCTGCGATTTACCGACGCCGGGTGCTCCAAGTCCCAAAATAGCATGTTTGATGTTGTGCTCAATGTTATATTCGACGCACTCTCTGAATTCTTTTATGGTCATAACATCTCTCCTTGTTCTAATCTTGTTATTTTTCCGATGAGTTTCATATCATCATTAACGATGACGCTTCCGCTGAGTACAAGGATCGTTTTCTTTCTCAGCGATGGGATAAAGTCACATTTATTCAGTGAACCGAAAAAACCGTCCGTCAGTATCAGCATAACATCGGGCTTTATCTTGTTAGCCGCGATCCAGCGATACACGCAGTTAATATCTGTACCGCCGGAATGACGCGGAGGGCTTTTCAGAATGTCGTCTTCTTTGAGTATCCTCCTGTAAACATCGTTTACTTCCGTATCCCAATAGCAGATATTGAAAATGCATTTAAACTCCTTTGCAATCCGATAGAGCTGCGTCAAAAACCGCTCCGTATCGTCTTCACTGATAGAACCCGAACAGTCGATAAACGCCCATATTTCTTCAATCCTCTCATTGTCAAGACCGTGTCCCGGTAGAATAAGATCCATGTGAATGTATTTGCGCTCCGGCGTCGCGTATGAGGACTCGTCGTCCGGTTCTTCCAGAAAAAAATCACGAAGAAGCTTCTGCCAGTTGATACGCTTGCTTTCTGTCAGCCGATATATTTGGTTAGGTACAAAATAGCTGTACATGGTACCGCGATTTTTTAAGGCTGCCTCCCTGATGATCCGCACGAGTGCCGATTCGCCGAGTCCTGCTCCAACGGAGCTGTTTGAGTTGCCTCCGTCTACGCCCTCAACCGGCAAAACTATATCGTCAGGGGCGTCGAATTTCTCCGGCTTCTTGTTTCGCGAATGTATTTGGACATAGACTTTATTTGAGTTCTTTCTGCGATTTCTATTGTCGAGCAAAAGCTTTTCGTAAATATTGTCCGCTGTTTCTCCGAAGTAGGTATTCGCGAAAATTCCGACCGTCGGTTCTTCAAAGGGAATACCGACCCGTTTCATATCACTCCTGAGCTGTAATAGCATATTGTTTACCACTATGTCTGCCGCAGTATTCCACAGCTTCAAATCTTCCTTCGGTCTTTTGAAGTGAAGCAGAATAATATGAAACACCTCGTGCATCAGGACAAAATTTCGCTGCCCTCGCGTCATGCCGGAAAAAAATTTCTTGTTATACTCAATCTTGCCGCCATTGGTTTGAGCCGTTTGGATGCTGTTGTTTTCCACAATAGGTAAATGCATCAATATATCGCCGTAAAACGGCATTTTACGGAGCAGATCCATTTTGAACCGAATTACTTCCTGTTCAATTGTCAATGTATTCTCCCCCTCTTATAGTAAAGTTTCACCGTTGAAACCGTCCCTCAAATGATTGTCTGCATCATATACCAGTCCACAGCAGTATTGACAGACGTCTTTGTTAGTGCTTCTTCCGTAAAACTCGATCAATTTTCCATCCTGTGAAGCATAGACGCCATCGCGACAGCGGCAAAATTCGTAATCGTAAAATCCTCTTGTGAATAAGAGCGATTCGTCTTCATCTTTAACCACATCCTCATATAAAACACGATGATCCGCAGCATACTTGTTGATTGGAGTGCAAACCATAAACCCAACCTTCGGCACGCCGACATCAATAGAGAAATCCAAAAAACGGTGCGCTTCTGCTCCGGAATCGATATATCCGTCAAGCAGCATACAGTTAAACACAAAGATATCCTTGTACGATACCGTTCCGACGATCTCTTTTAGCCTCGCTCCGCTTGGCACAGCGGTGCCTCCGAACAATTCTCGGTTTATGGCGTCATCATAATGATGCCGGCTGATATGAATAGCCTCAATATATTCCAAATACTTGATCTCGTGAATTCGGTCCAGCCACATTCCGTTGGTGCTGACGGAAAGCTCCAGTTCAAGACCGAAGGTTTCAAAAAGAACCGTCACCACCTCATCAAGAAGTCCAACATCATAAAACGGTTCGCCGCCCGTAATCTTTACCCCGCGAATTCGATCTTCCGCTTTCAGAAGCTCCATCGCCCTGCAAAATTTATTAATATCAAGCGTTCTTTTAACCTTAGTGTCTTTTGCAATGCAGAAAGGACAATTTCCGGGGCAAAACGATGTAGGGCAAACAGAAAGCTGAAGCTTGATATTCTCCGGTTTTTCCGGGTACATAACGCCGTCTGCCGAGCAAATATAGTTTTTAACAGCAACAGGTTTACCGAGAATATCGATGACCCTTTTCTGTTTGTTTCCGTCACAGGATGGACAACAATTTATATTTTGCATAAATCTCCTGAGCCTCTCTCTTATTTGTTACAATTCCGGCTTTTGTAAATACAGCCGTGTCTCTGCGTATGTAATTGATACCGGCATCACCGGAGAGATAGTGTCTGCGATAAATATAATAATCTCTCCCGTTGTACTTGATAGGCACCTTGGACTGCCAAAACTGATACCCGATTTTGACATTGGCAGTGATCCGGCGTTTATCCCCTTCTACTCTTGTTTTATCGTCTTCAAAAGTAAAGACTGCGGTTCTCCTGATGCGTGGATACTCCTCAACACGGGCGAAAGCGTCGTTCTTGATTTCCGCATCCTTATCAAATGTTGAATACGCGTCGGCACCGATGAGTGAGATAAAAGACTCCTCTTCGGTGAGGCTTCCTTCCGCGTTGCTAAATTCAAGTCGGTCTAAATTTCTGGAGAGTGACGCCCTTCCCACCTCATCATGGAGATTTTGCGATAGAAAGATGCGCTCGATCATTTCCGGAACGGTTGCCGCAGGCTTTGCCCCCATGGAAAGTATTGCACTTTTCACAACTTCAAGATCCGGAAATGATTGCGCAACATAGAGACTCCCGCCGGCTTTCCGACAAGAAGATTTTAAATCATTATAGCGACGCTCCGAGAATTCAATATCATAAAAAGTTAGGTTGACGATATTATCACAACCTGCAAATACCTTGTCTCCGATTTTATTAACCGTTCCGGGTATATATACATTGACCAAAGTCTCGCAGCACTGAAACGACTCACTGCCAATGCCAATGACGCCCTGAGGAATAAAAACCTGCTGCATTTTATCGGAACCCATAAATGAGCCGTCACCGATATAGAGGACGCGCATATCAGCAAACCGCGACGGAATTTTCAGGACAGAATCCGAGCCGTTGTATGCAATAATTGTATTTTCCATAACCGCCCAGCTGCGATCCAAGTAATTATTCATATCAGCACCTTCCCTGACGAGCCGCTTCGGCTTCCCGACGACGCCGATCCTCGGCACGGCGCAGCGCAATCCGGAGCGCCCCTTCCGTTAAAATTTGCTCTTTTGCCGTTTCCTTCGCCTCGGGAATTCCTTCAAGCGTCATATTGACCAATCGAACCATTTCCGGATCCGCATTTTGCTGTTTCAAAATGTCTGCTAATTGATTTAAGGCCAATTCGGATTTACGTACCGAGCCGATTTCAAGTATTCGCTGCATAAATGCGAGTAATGATTCCTTATTCATGAGAGTTTACCTCCGTTTGTTTTGCGACTATTCCGCTTTGTAAGCTGATACATAGGAACACTGCTTTGAATTTAAATCGGAGCTGCAATCAGCCGAGTTAGCTTGAAAGAGAGCTTTTGCGAGCGGGCGCAGTCTGCGCGGTAACATCTACGCTTAGATTATATATATCAAAATTTGAATTGTTTCAATGAGGAGCTTTGCACCGTCATTCAACGTGGCAAAGGGCAGCGTCAGCTGCCTGAGAAATCAGTAAGGGATTGTATCCTCCTGATTCCAAAAATAGAGTCCGCCGCCTTAGAGGCGGGGACGTCTTTGCCCAAGTTATATTTAATTTGTCTATCTGAGCATGCACAATTCTTTATCTATATACATTTCCTCCGTTTGCTTATGAACATATTATATACAATACTTGCCATTTTGTCGAGAGGAATTTCTGATTTTTAAATTCGGGAAATGAAAATTTAAAACCGCACGACCGCTTTCCCAAATAAGAAACAAGCCCGTCCTTTCGAGTATAATGCCAAGAAAAATCCACATACTAACTCCACACCATTTAATAGCAAAAAGGAGTTATTATATATGAAAGCAACAGGAATAGTGCG
>CAZXCG010000022.1:23211-25934 GCA_964639205.1 uncultured Eubacteriales bacterium | reverse complement strand
TGCCCGCAACAGAGAAGTACACCGTTTCACCGGCGGAATTTTTGTTAAAAACGGTATAGGTTCCGTCGCCGTTGTCGGCAAATGTAAACAAAGCCTTGCTCATTGGCGTTAAATCGCCCGTGTAGTTTGCATCGCTGCCCAAATTGCCTTGAGCGCCCGTGTAGGTTGTGTATATATTTTCGTTTGCGATGTTAAACGTTGCAACATCGGTGTTTGCAATGTTCGAGCAGTCGTCGGTTTGCTCGATTTCGAGGCTTACCGTTTCCCCTACTTCAAGGGTGATTTCTACCAAATTATCCGCAGTTACGTTGAATACATATTTAATGCCTGTATCACTGTCGGTAACTTCCGCGCTGCCCTCTTTGAGACCTTTGTAAACAACGGTTGACGTGGTTTTGGTTTGGTTTGTAACCTTGCCGACGTATGAATAGTAGCTTCCTCCGTCGGAGGGATAAAGTACATAATATGTACTGTCATAGACCGCCGCTATAAGGTACTGTTCGCCGCTGGTAATATCGCCGGCAGACGTAATCTGCACAAAACCGTTTATTTCTGAGCTGCTTTCTTCATCTTCGGAAGCGCGGCGGAAAAGCATAAACTTGGTTGCGGGTGCAGAAGAACTACTGTTGCGGTCAAAATAGAGCGTTGTAGAACTTTGCTGGAAATAAAGATAGCCTGTATAATTTGTGTCTATAGCTCTGTAAATTTCAAACAATCCGCTGCTGTCTGACGTAAAGGTTATAGGATAGGCGGTGGTTGCTGTGGGAACCTGTGCTGTTTCCAGGCTGAGATATACTTCTGTTCCGCTGTCTGTCTGCGCGGAGCAGGTCCAGCCCTCCGAGGTGCTGCCGGTGAAAGTAAACAAAGCGTTGCCGATGAAAGACAAATCGCCGTTATAGCTTGCGTCGGAGCCCAACTGTACGGCATAGTCGGTTGTTGAAGAAAGCTCGGCAGAAACCAAGCCGGTTGCGTTTACAGAGGATATGAAGTCTGCGTTAACAGCGCCTTCCGAGGTTAAAGCTGTTTCGCCGTACAGAGGAAGGTTAAAATTACGGGTGTTGTCAATAACGGCTCCTAACGCTATATCCGCAATGTCATAGGTGCTGTAGGTAATCTCGGCGCCGGCATTTTCCCAAAGAAGAGCGACGGTACCGTCGGTAAGCTCCGTTAAACAGGAATAGGCGTAATAGTCGTTATTAACCTCAAAGGTATATGCCAAAGACATTGAGTTGTCTTCATCTACAAGGAAGGTAAAAATACGTCCGTTGGTGCGCTCGCTGCCGCTTCCGGGGCAAGCAACCAGGACAGCGTCTTTGCCGTCGATTTGCTTTGAGTATTTAATGGCGGACACATTGCAGGTAGAAGTAACCGTAACGTCCGTAGCAGTAATGCCGCTTTCGTTGCTCCATACATAGTTTTGGGAGGTTTCATCCCAAACAGCGTCGGCGTAAGCTATTTTACCTTGGCCGTTCCTTACAAACATACGCAGGGTGCCGTTTGAAAGCTCAACCATCTCGTTTTCGCTGCTCCAGCCGTTGGTGTTCGGTATGTCGGGGGAACGGGTCCAGGTTTCGCCGTTATCTTTAGAGAATATAAAGGACGACTGCTCTGCGCTTGTGCTTGTGTCGTGAGTGTAGAAGGGAATTACAACAGTATTGTCAGTGCAGAGAAGACCGCGCCCGGGGGAAACAAGCAGAGCGGTTTCGCCTTCGCGCTTAATTTGAGGGTTAAGCACGCTGTAGCTCCAGCTTGCGCCGTTGTCCGTGGAAGTGGCAAGCCACATATACCCGGTGTTGTAAACATGCAAAGCAGAGGCGGCGTAGTAAACATTCTGCTGGATTGTTGTTGCGGAATTGTTGACCTGCTGCTGTGTAAGCGCGGTGTAAACGCCGTCCGCGACGGTGTAAAGGTTAAAGCACTCGTCAACGGCGTATGTAGTTTCGGTTTTGTCGGCGCGGCTTATTACGGGAGCATAACCGTTATCAGCCAAATCGCCTACATAATACTCGTAGGTTGAAGTATCTTCAGCCGTAGGGGCGGTGTTTACATTATCATAGCTTGAAGTGAGCACAAGGCGCTGCACGTCGTCTATTTCAATGTAACCTGTGCCGGCATTGGGAGCAGTGTAACCGCCCATTGTGGTAACGCCGGTGGGGTTAACGTCCGCCATAAGGTAAATTGTGCCGTCGCTGCCTTGGATAAGCACAGGGTCTATAATTGTGGTGGCGGAAGTGCCTGCATAACCGTTACTGTCCGGGAAATAAAGCGGCATGCTTGTCCGCCAGGTTTCCCCGTTATCGCTTGAAATGCTTACGATAGTATCCAGACCGCCGCCGTCGCCCGTGGTAGAGTACCTTGCGTCGGCAGCAGCAACAATCGAGCCGTCTTGCAGGGTGATGAGCGCCGGAATACGGAAGTAAGTGCTGCCCGCCGTACCGGAAGCAAGCGGCTGGTCGCTGACGGTTCCGGTTTCAATAAGACCCGCCTTGGGCAAAGAGCTTTCTGTTTCCTGCGCAGTTACGGCCGGAAGCGCGGAAAGCAGCATTGCCACGCTTAAAATTGAGGTAGAAATCCGTTTAGCAAATTTTGACCTTTTCATTTTTTGAAGTCACACTCCTTTTAATTTTTTAAAAACGCCGGAAATAACATCGATTTATTTAACGTAAGCCGCCCTAAAACGAGCCGCCACGTTCCTGACTTTAATTTTCGGGAAAAACAATCCG
>CAZXCG010000022.1:6420-23111 GCA_964639205.1 uncultured Eubacteriales bacterium | reverse complement strand
TATTCAATTTAATTTTAAACCAAAAAAGCATTTCTGTCAATATGATTTTAAACATAATGACAGAAATTTTTGGCCAAAAAAGCGCCCCGCCCGAACGCGCAACAAACCGCAGACGAAACGCCTGCGGTTTGTTTTCTATGGCATATTGGGTTTGCAAAAAAAGATATTAAGCGGTTTGAATTACTTTTTGCGGCACATTCCCGCGGAGGGGCAATTTTCACAGCCGCAGCCGCACGAGTTTTTACCCGCCTTTTTGTTTTTGCGCATATTCACGATAATTAAAACCACAATTACCGCCAAAACAAGCGCTGTAAGTATTGTACCCCAATTTTGTGATAAAAATTCCAACATAATTTTTGCCTTGCAGATTTATGCTTTTTTTGCTGATTTAAGCCTGGTACTTTCGGTATAGGGGCGGAAAAGCATATAAACAATCAGCGCAAGCAAAACAACCGCCGCAATAAGTCCCAAAACATTCAGCGAGCCTGTAAAAATCGAACCTATTTGGTAAACGATGAGTGAAACCGCGTATGCAAACACGCACTGATAACCGATTGCGAAGAAGGTCCATTTTGCGGAGTTCATCTCGCGCTTGATAGCTCCCATAGCCGCGAAGCAGGGCGCACAGAGAAGGTTGAAGATTAAGAAGGAATACGCCGAAAGCGGAGTGTAGACCTGCTGCATATTCGCCCAAATCTGCCAGCCGTTTTCCGCAACCTCGTCGAAGCCGCCGAAAAGCACGCCGAAAGTACCGACAACATTTTCTTTTGCAATAAGCCCGGTGATGGTAGCAACGGCGCTCTGCCAGTTGCCCCAGCCGAGAGGCGCGAAAATCCAGGCGATTGCATTGCCTATAACGGCAAGAATCGAGTTGTTGATGTCCTCAACCATACCGAAAGAGCCGCCTTCAAATCCGAAGCCCTGCAGGAACCAAAGCACAATGGCTGAAAGGAGTATTACGGTTCCTGCTTTCTTAATAAACGACCAGGCGCGCTCCCACATTGAACGAAGCACATTTCCGACTGTGGGCAAGTGATAAGCCGGAAGCTCCATAACAAACGGGGCGGGATCGCCGGAGAACATTTTTGTCTTTTTTAGCATAATACCCGATACTACTATTGCAAAAACGCCTATGAAATATGCGCTCGGGGCAACCCACCACGCGCCGCCGAACAGCGCGCCGGCGATGAGGGCGATTATCGGAAGCTTGGCGCCGCAGGGAATAAACGTGGTTGTCATAACAGTCATTCTGCGGTCGCGCTCATTTTCGATTGTACGCGAAGCCATAATGCCGGGAACTCCGCAGCCGGTGCCTATGAGCATCGGAATAAAGGATTTACCGGAAAGACCGAACTTGCGGAAAATACGGTCCATAACGAAAGCGATACGCGCCATATAGCCGCAAGCTTCAAGGAACGCAAGGAAAATAAACAGAACAAGCATCTGCGGTACAAATCCGAGCACAGCGCCTACGCCGCCGACAATACCGTCTAAAATCAGACCGCTTAACCAGTCGGCGCAGTTTATTGCCTCCAGACCGTTCTCTATAAGAACAGGGATTCCGGGAACCCACACGCCGTAATCGGCGGGATCGGGTTCTTCGCAGGTTAAAGCTTCCTGATATGAAGCAAAGTCGGCAGTCAGCTCTTCTTCAACGTTGCCGTCGTCATCGTAGAGATAAGCGACGGTCGTAAGGTCTTCCGCCTGCTGCGGGTCAACGCCCGCTTCTTCGGCCGCGCCTTCGAAAGCTTCGACTATGGCGGCATACGGAGCGTACTCTGCGGCTGCGTCTTCATAATCCGAGCTGCCTATGCCGAACAGGTGCCAGCCGTCGCCGAACACTCCGTCGTTTGCCCAGTCGGTAGCCCATGAGCCGACCGTTGTTACGGACACAAAATACACAATAAACATAACAACCGCGAAAATCGGCAAAGCAAGGAAGCGGTTTGTTACCACTTTATCGATTTTATCCGACGTTGAAAGCTTACCGGCACTCTTTTTCTTGTAGCAGCCCTTGATGATGGAAGCTATGTAGATGTATCTTTCGTTTGTTACGATGCTTTCGGCGTCGTCGTCAAGCTCCTTTTCGGCAGCCTGAATGTCTTTTTCTATATGCTCGAGAACAGATTTGCTGAGGTTGAGCTTTTCAAGCACCTTTTCGTCACGCTCAAAAATCTTTAAAGCATACCAGCGCTGCTGCTCCTCGGGCATATTGTGTACGGCCGCCTCCTCAATATGGGCAAGGGCATGCTCGACAACTCCCGAAAAGCTGTGCTGCGGAACGGTTTTTGTGCTGTGCGCAGCGTTGACAGCCTCCTCGGCAGCTTCCATAACGCCTTTGTTTTTAAGCGCGGATATTTCAACAACCTTGCACCCAAGCTCCCTGGAAAGCTCCTCGATGTTTATTTTGTCGCCGTTTTTCTTTACAACGTCCATCATATTTACGGCGACAACGACGGGTATGCCAAGCTCCGTGAGCTGTGTGGTGAGGTAAAGGTTACGCTCAAGGTTTGTTCCGTCGATTATATTAAGGATTGCATCCGGACGCTCGTTAATGAGGTAGTTCCTTGCAACAACTTCCTCAAGGGTATAAGGCGACAGCGAATAAATACCGGGGAGATCCATAATTACAACGTCGCTGTGCTTTTTAAGCTTGCCTTCTTTCTTTTCTACGGTAACTCCAGGCCAGTTACCCACAAACTGGTTTGCGCCCGTCAAAGCGTTAAACAAAGTGGTTTTACCGCTGTTGGGGTTGCCTGCAAGGGCAATTTTTATTTCCATTGCCATTCATCCTTTCTTTAAATCAGTTAGAATAAACTAACACAATCTGAAAACTCCGCATTTTTAAATGCGGCAAAGGGTTATTCAACCTCAATCATCTGCGCGTCTGCTTTGCGCAGAGAAAGCTCGTAGCCTCTGACGGTTATTTCCACCGGGTCGCCGAGCGGCGCAACCTTGCGCACGTAAATTTCGACCCCGCGAGTGATTCCCATATCCATAATGCGGCGTTTTACAGCGCCTTCACCATGGAGCTTAACAACCTTTACCCTGTCGCCGATTTTTGTTTCTCTGAGTGTTTTCAAGAGCACACCTCCTATTACAACAATGGTTTACACCATGATTTTGCCTGCCATTTCCTTACTTATGGCAACGCGGGATTCCTTTACTTTAACAATAAGATTGCCTCCTATTGTCGATATAACGGTAACGCCGCCGCCAACCACGAAGCCGAGATTTTCAAGATGAGCCCTCACCTCGGGCTTGCCACCTATTTTTTTTATCATCTGCTCTTCTCCTTCATTCGCCAATATAAGCGGCATCATTTTTTTCACCTCGCCAATGCAATATACGGCTGAGCTGAGCCGAGCCAAGGAAAACAGGTTTGTTTTGTCTAACCTTGCGATATAATATTAGCACCGACTAACCGCTTTGTCAATAGTTTTTTCAAAATTTTCGGGAATAAAACTTTCTCCCGCAAAAGCAGAAAGCTCTTACGGGAAAATTTAAAAATTTATTAAGCAATTGTTAAGGCAATCCGTAATTTATGTCAACAGTCCGAAGTGCCTGAGCGCAAGGTAAATTCCGCCGCTGTCCGCGTCGGAGGTTACGTAATCGGCGGTTTGCTTGAGTTTATCCGAGGCATTACCCATAGCTACTCCGATTCCGGCGGCGGCAAGCATTTCGGCGTCGTTGCCTCCGTCGCCGAATGCGATGCTTTCCTCCGGGGAAATTCCAAAATGCTCGAGCATTTTCAGAAGCCCCACTCCCTTTCCCCCGTCTGCGGGAATTATATCGGCAAAAGAGGGATGCCACCTTACGGCGCGGCAGCCGGGAAGATGCTTGAGCGCCTCGCTCTGCTCGTCTTCTGTTATGTAGGCGCAGAGCTGATAAACACTGTGCGAGTAAATACGGTCGGTTGAATCGACCGGATCCTCCTTTACAGTGGAACCCAATAATTTATGTCCGTCTTTAAGTCTTTGATTTACTCTGTTGATATAGCAGTAATTAAGCTCCACAAAAACGGCGGTAATATTGTTATTGTTCAGAAAAGGCAGAAAGCTCTCGATGCTTTTTGTGGGCAGAGGGTGGCTGCGTATGACCTCGTTTCCGCAATAGCAGTACTGTCCGTTTACCGCAATATAGCCGTCAAAATCGATAGGTAAGATCCCTTGCAGATATTGCAGACTTTCAGGACTTCTGCCCGTGTTTATAAACAGCTTAACTCCGTTTTCCCTAAGCTTTTTGAGAGCCAGCGCCGCAGATTCGGGTACGCGGTGTGTTGTAAAGCTCAAAAGAGTGCCGTCTATATCAAAAAATACTGCCTTTATCAATTATTTCACTCCGTTTGGAAATTAAATTCGCCGAGATAACTCAAAACGGACTCGGCCGAAACAGCGTCAAGCGGCAGGCAAAATTCCTTTTCGCGCATATTTTCAAGATAATGAGCGTCGCTGCTTGTGACAATATTCATACGTTCAAGAATCGGATGCTGCTTTTTGAGCTCGACGGCATTGCCGCAGGGAGAAATTTCGGCGGTTGTAAAGCCGCACTCCGGCGGAATTTCACCGAGTACGGAAAGCAGCGAATAGCTGCTGCGGTCTATGTGTGCGGGAAAGCAGATTCCCCCGAAAGAACGCACAAGAGAAGCTGCGGAGGAAACGCTTATTTGGGTTGCCGGAATAAGCAGATAATCCACCTCGCCGATTTTTTCGTCCTGAGAATTAAGGATGGCCTGCTCGCCGTAAATATCGGCGCGGTTTTTGATTTTTACGCGGTGATTTTCAACATATTCGTCAAAAGTTAAAGCAGCTTCCAAATTCGGAAACAGGCAAACCGCGTGAATTTCCTCCGCGGTTGTAAGCTCCATCCCCGGAATAACGCAGATCCCGTTAGCCTCCCCAAGCTCTGCAACCGCCGGACAGTTTTTGCAGGAGTTATGGTCGGTCAAGGCAATAATCTGCAATCCGAGCAGAGTTGCCATACCGACAATATTATTCGGCGTCATATCCATATCTCCGCAGGGGGAAAGACAGGAATGAAGATGAAGATCATAGAATGCGTTCATTCTAATCTCCCAAAAGCTTTGAAATTTTAACCGCAAGCTGATAACTGTTTAATTCCGTCTGCAAAATTGCAACACCCTGCTGCTCCGCCTTTTGTTTTGCAGGCTCGTCAAGCGAAGCGTTTTCGGTAAGGACGATGCAGGCTACGTCGGCAAGGGTAGCGACCGCAATGGAATTTATATTGCCCATTACCGTCAGCCACACATCGTCGGCAGAAGCTCTACCCATTACCCAACTGAGCAGATCGCCTATGTAGCAGCCGCCTATCTCCCTGTTAAGCTCTTCCCCGCCGGTAAGCAGGGTCAAAGCGCATTTTTCAGACAACTCTTTTACTGTCAATGCCAAACAGCTCCCTTCATTTTAATTTTAGGAATCAATATCGGACAGCGTCGGAAAATCCCTGTAAACCTTTAAAAGCTGCTCCTTAAGCTTAAAGATGCACTGCGTTTCCTTGGCGCAGCCGCGGACTATATCCTCCGCCATAGCGTGGCAGGAAGGAGCGCCGCAGGCTCCGCAGTCAAGCCCCGGAAGCTTACTCTGTATTCGCTCCATTTCCTCCATCATAGTCATAGCACGGTTAATGTCGCTGCTTAAGCTGAGAATGTTTTCGTCGTATTCTAGCTCTTCGTGCCACTTCATATTTTCCGGAACAGAGCTGTCCAAATGATTTTGGGAAACCGGCAGGTACTTTCTGAGCGTATGTATTCTTGCCTGAGCGACAAAGGGATTTTCCACGTTCAGAACCCCGCCTACGCACCCGCCGGTACAGGCGTTGAGTTCTACAAAATCAACGTCGTGTATTCTCTCGTCCTCCAACTCTTCAAGCACGTGAATTACATTTTCAACGCCGTCGGCGGCAAGGTATTTATCGCCGAGCATTGCGGCGCTCTCTCCTCCGCTGGTTGCCCAGCTGACCCCGATTATTCCGGAGTTGCCTATGGGCTCAACGGATTTAAGCTGATCCATAGCGTGTGAAAGAGCGGGATATACCTTGGAAATTGCAATTGCCCCGGTACAGTACGACTTGCGGTTGCCCGCAGTAGGGCGATTTATCTCGGTAACCTTTGCAGGGCAGGGAGTAATAAAAAATACGCCTATTTCGTTTTCGGGCAGTCCGGTTTCCTGAAGCGCCGCGCGCTTTGCAAGCATTGCCGAGACCTCCATAGGAGCATTAAGCGGGAGTACGTTCTCGCATAAATCGGGAAAGCGCTGCTTTATAAGACGCACAACGGCAGGGCAGGCGGAGCTGATTATCGGCTTTTTCAGTTTGTTTTCCTGAATCAGCATACGCGTTGCCTGTGAAACAAGCTCCGCTCCACGTGAAACCTCGTAAACCATATCGAATCCTATGCGTTTGAGGCCGGTTAAAAGAATATCTATATCGTCAAGATTGTTAAACTGTCCGAACAGCGTTGGAGCAGGTACAGCTATGTTGAATTTATAGTTTTTGAGAGTGTCAAGACTGTCGGAGTAAGCTTTTTTTGCATGGTGCGGGCAGACCCTTATACATTCCCCGCAGTCTATGCACCTTTCAGAAATAATGCTTGCCTTTCCGTCACGAACGCGTATAGCTTCCGTAGGGCATCGCTTTATGCAGTTTGTACAGCCGCAACACTTTTCTTTGTCAAGCATGACAGAGTGAAAATATTCAGGCATATTTTACACCTCGTTTTTCTTTTAAGAGGCGCTGCTGCGCACCCTTACGGTAATATACATTGTGGTTCCCACGCCTATTTCTGTTTCAATCCGCATTTCGTCGGCGTATTTTTTAATGTTCGGAAGCCCCATTCCGGCGCCGAAACCGAGATTGCGCACATTGTCCGGAGCTGTCGAGTATCCCTCCTGCATTGCCTTTTCAACGTCGGGAATGCCGGGGCCCTTATCCGCAAGCACAATTTCTACCCTGTCCGGATAAACGTCAACATCGACCACGCCTCCGTCGGCGTGAATAACCATATTGATTTCCGCCTCGTACATTGCAATGGCAACGCGGCGGATTGCGTCCTTGTCGTAACCGAGTTTTTTAAGCTTGCTTTTCACGCTCCCCGACGCCTCGCCCGCGCGGGTAAAATCATCGTTAGGAACTATGTACTTTAAATGTATTGCGCTCATACGTTGCATCCACCGCCCAATCCGTTAGAATAAAGAAGACCACAGGCGGTAAACATTCTGTAAGGGGTTGACAACAGCGTAATTCCACGGTTTTTGGCAAGGTTTATAATTGTTTCATCCGGAGTTTTTCCCCTGACAAAAACGATGCATACCATATCCATCATCTCAGCAGTACGAACAACCTGCGGGTTCATAAGTCCCGTAAGCAGCACAGACTGATCCTTAACATATGCAAGCACATCGCTCATCATATCGCTGCCGCAGGCGGTTTTAACCTCAGCGTCCAAATCCTCGGGAAAAATAACATCTGCCTTTAAGATACGGATAATATCATTTACTGTCATATAAAACAACCTTTCACAAAAGCTTTATTATTTTTTTAGTTTACTTTATCATATTTTAAATATATTTGCAACACCTGATTTCAAACTCTTTCAAAAAGCAGGCGGCAAATTACGGCATATCGGCTTGCGCAGCTTTAAAAAGCGGGATGCGAGTTTATTTTATCTTTTTAAAACAGTATATCTTTTAAAGCAATACGGGCGGCGCAGCTTGACGCTGTGCCGCCCATAAATAACCGGATTACGGTTTTAAAATTATGTTTTTAATTTTATTAAACCGCTAAAGCTGATGACGCGCGTTATCAAACCCCTTGACAAAGATCGGCGATATTATCGGGAACTTCATCTTTTGACGCCGAAATAAGCAAGGTTATATTGGCGTTAGCCTCTTTGTTCAATGCCTTAAGTCTATGGGCAAAATTTTCAAGTCCGTCAACACCGGTGCTGCAAATTTTGAAGGTTGAATCAACAAAAATATCGGTAACGTCATAATTTCCGGCGCAGATTCCGCTGATAAATCCGTAGAGCATATCGTAACCGCTTATGTTATAGGCTTCTGCGTCGACAAGTCTCGCTTCATAGGTAAGGTCATAAGTAAGCTTTTTCCCTTTCTCGATAACAACCACGTTGCCGTGAGAATCTTTAACGGCCTGATTTGCAAGCTCAATAAGCTTTTTTGTTTTGCCCGAGCCCTTTTTTCCGATCAGTAAAGTAACCATATCGGTTCCCCCTTATATTTAAATTTAAATAATTTATTACTTTAGGCGTTCTTCAAGCTGCGCCTTTTGCTGCTCATAGCCGGGTTTTCCGAGAAGAGCAAACATATTTTTTTTGTAGCTTTCCACCCCGGGCTGGTCAAATGGGTTGACCCCGAGCAAATAGCCGGAAACGGCACACGCCTTTTCAAAGAAATATATAAGATAGCCCAAATCCTGCTCCGCCATTTCGGAAACAGAGAGAACCACATTCGGAACCCCGCCGTCGTTGTGAGCAAGCACCGTTCCCTCGAAAGCCTTCCGGTTGACAAAGCTAACGGTCTTTCCCGCAAGAAAATTAAGCCCGTCTATATTGCCTTCGGCGTTGCCGAGTGTAATTTCTTTCCTTGTTTTTTCAAACAAAACAACCGTTTCAAAAAGATTTCTTCTGCCATCCTGAATATACTGACCCATTGAGTGAAGGTCGGTGGAGAAAATAACGCTTGCAGGGAATATGCCTTTGTTATCCTTGCCTTCGCTTTCGCCGTAGAGCTGCTTAAACCATTCGTTCATAAGAGTAAACGCGGGCTCATAAGAAACAAGTATCTCTGTGGTTTTGCCCTTGTTGTAGAGGATATTGCGAATTGCCGCATACTTGTAGCAGTCGTTGGTCAAAAGGTTGTCGTTGTCAAAATCCTGCTGTGCCTGACGCGCGCCCGCCATGAGAGCGTCAATATCGGCGCCCGAAACGGCAATGGGAAGCAGACCGACCGCGGTAAGCACAGAGTATCTGCCGCCGACATTGTCGGGTACAACGAAGGTTTCGTACCCTTCGGCGTCGGCAAGTGCCTTAAGAGTACCCTTAGCCTTGTCTGTAGTACAGAAAATCCTCTCCCTTGCTCCTTCCTTACCGTACTTGCGCTCAATATAATCGCGCAAAACGCGGAAAGCAATGGCGGGCTCTGTGGTTGTTCCGGATTTTGAAATCATATTTATTGAAATATCCTTACCCTCGCAAAGCTCAAGGATTTCGCACAGGGCGTTTGAGCTTATGCTGTTCCCTGTAAAAAATATCTGAGGAGTATCCTTTGCAAGGAGATTGTAATTGGGAGATTTCAAAAATTCAATTGCGGCGCGAGCGCCGAGATAAGAGCCGCCGATACCGATAACAACAAACACCTGAGAATTTTTTTGAATACGGGCTGCCGCCGCCTTGATTCTTGCAAATTCGTCTTTATCGTAGTCGGAAGGCAGGGTCAGCCAGCCTGTAAAATCGTTGCCGAGTCCCGTGCCGCTGTGCAAAAGCCTGTGCGCCGTCTGCACCATAGGAGCGAGGGCGGCAATTTCCTTTTCATCTATAAAGCCTTTAACGTGTTTGTCTATAAGCTTTGTTGCCATAATCAAACTTCTCCTTAATATTGCGAAGAAAAAATTCTTTCCCCCGATTGTAATTTCTTATAATATAGTATACAACATTCCGCCCGCCAATGCAAGAAATATTTGTGTTTTTTTGGTTCCCTTCGAAAATATGCGTTTTTCGTCACATTTGAAGCGTTTTCCGAATCAGCAGCTTCATTACCGAAGAAAAAGTCATTTCCTCAACGCTGGCGCCGGTGAGAATATCGAATTCGGCTATCCGAGAGCCGTCTATTTTATATATAAGTTTTCCTACCCTTGTATTTTCGGCAACGGGAGCCTGCGCCGCTTCATCTCGGGTAAATTCCGCCGTGATTTTATCTCTGTCGCCTTTAGCGACAAGAATACTGTCGGTAACGGTACAGCGCAGTTCGACGTTCGGGAGCATACCGCGCTTTACGGGTAACGGCTCCAACAGGTTTTCCGGAAGTTCGAGGGCGGCGACTTCATAATTTGCAAAGCCGTAATCGAGCAGCGCGGCGGCGTCTTTAAAGCGCAGCGCGCCGGATTCGCCGCCCAAAACCACCGCTATAAGAGAAAGTCCGTTTCTTTCCGCAGTAGCGGTAATACAGCTTCCTGCCTGACTTGTAGTGCCGGTTTTAAGCCCGGTTATTCCGTCATAGGTTTTTAAAAGCTTGTTTGTGTTGACAATTTGGGTTTTGCCTCCGCGCAGGTAATCTATCCAGATTGAAGTATATTCAAATATTTTTTCGTGCTTTATAAGCTCCGACGACATGAGCGCAACGTCATATGCCGAAGTAACGTGTCCTTCCTCATCAAGTCCGTTGCAGTTTTTAAAAACTGTGTCGTTCATACCGAGTTCCGCGGCCTTCGCGTTCATTTGTAAAACAAACTCGCCCTCCGTGCCGCTTATAAGCTCCGCAAGCGCCACGGCAGCGTCGTTTGCCGAGGCGACAACCGTCGCCTTTATCATATCGTCGACGGTCATCTGCTCGCCCTCTTCAAGCCATATATCCGAGCCGCCCATAGACGCCGCGTGAGCCGACGCGGTAACGGTATCGCTCAGAGATATTTTTCCGCTGTCCACAGCCTCCATAACAAGCAGCAGCGTCATAACCTTTGTAATAGACGCGCAGGCACGTATGTCGTGGGAATTTTTTTCAAACAAAATTTTGCCGGAATACGCCTCCATAAGCACGCCCGACGGCGCGGTGATTTCGGTTTCATCCAGAGCCTGCGTATAAACAGGCACGGCTAAGCATACCGCCGGAAGAGCAACCACCGTACAAAGCAAAGAGCCAATCAGCTTTTTAAGCAACATAAAAACACCTCTTTCATACTTACTTAATAAATATGAAAGAGGCGTGCGCTATATACCCCCTGCCTGCTTGCAGGCAGGTTATTACAAGCAGGTTATTAATTTAAATTAGAGCGCTTTGCAGACAAGATCGCCCATTTCCTTGCAGGAAACCTTCTCGGTTCCCTCAACGTAAATGTCGGGAGTTCTGTTGGTTTTAATAACCTCGTTTACGGCGTTTTCGATTGCGCGTGCAGCGTCCGGCTCATCAAGGGAATAACGCAGCATCATAGCCACGGAAAGAATAGTTGCCAGCGGATTTGCAATACCTTTTCCGGCAATATCCGGCGCGCTGCCGTGGATAGGCTCATAAAGACCGAGCTTTGTGCCGTTAAGGCTTGCGGAAGCAAGCATACCTATGGAGCCGCTTATCATAGAAGCCTCGTCGGAAAGAATATCGCCGAACATATTTGAAGTTACAATTACGTCAAACTGCGACGGATTGCGGACAAGCTGCATAGCGCAGTTATCGACATAAAGAAAATTAAGCTCGACATCGGGGAATTCCTCTTTGCCGATTCGGGTAACGGTTTCTCTCCACAAGCGGGAAGATTCAAGCACGTTCGCCTTGTCAACGCTCGTCAGCTTCTTATTGCGCTTTCTCGCCATATCAAATGCAACGCGGGCGATGCGCTCAACCTCGGGTACGCTGTATTTTTCCGTGTCATATGCGGATGCAACGCCGTTTTCTTCCGTTCTGCCGCGCTCGCCGAAATATATACCACCGGTAAGCTCGCGCACTACCATAATATCGATTCCGGCGCCGATAATATCGTCTCTCAGAGGGGAAGCCGCCTTGAGCGGCTCAAAAATTACCGCCGGGCGCAGATTTGCAAACAGCCCGAGGGCGTTGCGGATTCCGAGCAGACCCGCTTCGGGACGGTTTGAACCGGGCTGAATGTCCCATTTGGGACCGCCCACGGCTCCGAGCAAAACGCTGTCTGACTTCAAGCATTCATCGACTGTTTTCTGAGGAAGCGGAACTCCCGCGGCGTCAATAGCGCTTCCGCCAAGCAGCTCTTCGCTGTATGTAACGCTGAAACCGAATTTTTCCGCGGCTTTATCAAGAACCTTTACAGCCTCGTTTACTATTTCGGGTCCGATTCCGTCGCCTTTTAAAAGAACGATATTATAATTTTTCATTAAGTAAAACTCCTTAAACCCATTATACTAAGCACATATTAAACCGGGAATCAAGCCTTCGGCTCTGTTTACACGGCGTAAAGCAAATAATCGAACCGCTCCGCCTAAGCTTCCGAAAAATCGATTCCGTTTTAACAAACGCCCCACACTAAAGATAATATCACATAAAAAAGTCTTTGTAAATAGACGAAATAAATAAAAATACGACGCTAAAATTAAAGAGCGGCTTAACCGCCCTTTAACATAGCCTTGAACTCTTCCTCCGAAATCACGGTAACACCGAGAGCGCGCGCTTTTTCGAGCTTTGAGCCGGCGTCATCGCCTGCAAGAACATAGTGCGTTTTTTTGGAAACCGACGACGACACTTTGCCTCCGCGTTCCTCAATCAGCCTTTGAGCCTCCGAACGCTTAAAGGTGGGCAGGGTGCCCGTTAAAACGAAGGTTTTGCCCTCAAATATACCGTTGCCGCTCTTTGGCGTCATCGGCTGCATTTTTACGCCGAGCTCCTTTAACTGCGCGGTAACCTCTCGGTTTTGCTCAAGAGAAAAGTAGTTTTCCACGCTTTGCGCCATAACCTTGCCGAAGCCGTCTATACTTTCAAAATCCTGAGCAGTACCCTGCATTATTTTTTCAATGGAGAGAAATTTTTCGCAAAGAAGCTTAGCCGCCTTTGCGCCGATGTTTCTTATACCGAAAGCATAAATCAGACGGTACAGCTCCCTGCTTTTTGAAGCCTCTACGGCGGAGATAATATTCTCGGCGGATTTTTCCCCCATTCGCTCGAGCACAGCTATATCCTCCGCTTTAAGGCGGTAAATGTCCGTAAAGGATTTCACCTTCCCGTTTCGGACAAGAAGCGCCAAAACAGCGGGTCCGAGCCCCTCTATATCCATAGCGTCACGGCTTACAAAGTGAATGAGGTGCCTCATAAGCTGGGCGGGGCAGTCGGCGTTTGTGCAGCGTATATCCGCTTCTCCGGCTTCGGCGCTAACCTTTTGCCCGCAGGAGGGGCAGCGCTTTGGAAACTTAAACTCAACCGAGCCCGGATTGTGGCGGCTGACCGAAACAACCTCCGGAATTATCTCCCCCGCCTTGCGCAAAATCACCGTATCTCCAATCATAATTCCCTTATCGCGAATGAAGCCCTCGTTATGCAAAACGGCACGGCTCACGGTTGTGCCGGCAAGGGTTACGGGCTCGAAAATTCCGACCGGGGTAAGTCTGCCGGTTCTGCCGACATTGACCTCTATTGCGGTTATTACGGTTTCTTTTTCTTCCGGAGGATATTTGAACGCCTCCGCCCAGCGCGGGAATTTTGCGGTGCTCCCAAGCTGTCGGCGCTGTGAAAAATCATTAAGCTTTATCACCGCGCCGTCAATGGGGAAAGAAAGCCCGCCGCGCATAGCGCCGATGCGTTCAATCTCGGAAATAACCTCCTCGATATCACTGTATACGTTATAAAACGGCGGCACCGGGAAGCCCAAATCACGCAGAAAATCCAGGCTTTGTTTATGGGAAGTAAGGTTTTTGCCTCTGATCTGCTGAATATTGAAAACAAAAATATCAAGATTCCTCAAGGCTGTTATTCGGCTGCTTTTTTGGCGAAGCGAGCCCGCAGCGGCGTTACGCTGATTTTTAAACGGCTTTTCGCCGTTTTCCTCTTGATATTCCAAAAGTCTTAAAAAGCTTTCGTCAGACATATAAACTTCGCCGCGAACCTCCAAATACTCCGGCGCGTTTTTAATGCGATGGGGCAGCGTTTTTACGGTCATAAGATTTTGCGTTATATCCTCGCCGACAGAGCCGTCGCCCCGCGTTGAGCCTCGGACAAATACGCCGTTTTCATATTCGCAGGAAACGGAAAGACCGTCGAATTTCGGCTCCACCACATATGTGCAATCGGGAAAAACCGCCCTTATACGGCGGTCAAAGTCCCTAAGCTCGTCAAAGGAAAAGCTGTCGTGCAGACTCTCCATCGGTACACTGTGAACAACGGGAGAAAATTTTTCTCCCGCTTTGCCGCCGACACGGTTAGTCGGTGAAGAATCAAGCGCAAGCTGCGGGAACTCGGACTCCAAGTTTTCCAGCTCGCGCAGAAGCATATCGTACTCATAATCGGAAATTTCGGGGTTGTCCTGCTCGTAATAAAGCCTATTGTGGCGGTTGATTTCTTCGGTAAGATAAGAAACTCTGTCCCGCGCTTCTTCTAAATTCATTATTGACCCCCTATGCCTTATAAAGCTTCGGGAATTTATTCCAAAGCATAATACTGTGTTTAAGCTTTTTGCCTGTAGCCGACGATGTTTTCAGATATTCGTCATACCCCTTAATTTTAAGCGTAGTCTTTACGGTTTTAACCGAGTAACCCTCGCGCAGCAGCAGACCGACGCAGGACATAACGGTATCGGGAATTTTATCGTATCTGAATTTTGCCAAAAGCTTTTTATTGGCGCGCTGCCGGTATTCAAGAAGCTCATAAATCCTGAGCATAGCTTCAACGCGTGAAAAACACTCCATTCCGATTTCTTCGGGAAGACCGAGCTCGGCGTCCATTTCGTGCACACGTTTCATCACGCACTGCGCCTGACTGATATTGTCGCTTTGAAGCAGAATCCTGTAAATAAACTCCTCGGCGTAGCCATAGCCGCATTCCTCGTTGAATATAATATGGCGGTTAAGCAGGAATTCTCTGTTAACCATAATTGCGGCAATATCAAAGGTCAGCAGACCTGTGAGTACTCCCTTGAAAAGCTCCGTGCCGTCGAGCATACCGGTAGAAAAGTTTATCGGCTTGGTCGTGCCGGTTTCGGGAAATTTGCCGAAAATAAAGTCGCTTGCAAACTCCTTTGCCGTTTCGTAATAAGCCGAAATAAATGGCGCGTACATCCTGCGCGGGAACACGAACGTAAGATATGCGCCGCTTGCTTTGCTTATACCGGTATTAAGCGCGGCGCCGAAGGTTTTGCTGCCGCATTGAACAATATAGCCCTCAAGCTTTTTATTTTTAACGGCGGCAAGCGCGGTAACAAGAGAATTGTCGGTTGAATTCATATCAACCAAAATAAATTCGGTACGCAGGCCTTTGGTATCTTCTTCTATCTCGCTTATTATCCGCTGAATATTATTTTGAACATTTTTCATCGGAATAATAACCGAAATTTTGATTTGCTCCATTGTTTTACCCTTCTAAGCTTATTTTCAGAGATTCCCGCGGAAAAGCATACGCCGTTTTAAAGCTTGCTCAGCGCTTATTAACCGCGGAGGTGTTTTTCTCACGCAAATAGGTGGACTCCAAATCCGCAAGATGAAGCTTAACTGCCAGCGGGTAGCGTTCGTAAGCAAGGCTTATGCTGAAGCTTCCGCCCTCGTCGAATCCGCCCATATGCCAACGAATCGCCATAGCCTCTTCGATTTTCAGACGCATAAAACGCTCGATAAGAAAAACCGATTTCTCGCCGTGACCGTATGGAAAGCTGTCCTCAACGCTGTAGTAAGGCTGCTTTTCCCATTGCCCCGTCTGCTCGTTTTTAACATTGCGCGTGCTCACCTTGTAAAACTGCGCTTTGCAAAGATCGTGGAGCAGACCGGCAATAGCAAAGCTTTCTATATTATCCTTTTCTTCATCATAATGCTTTTCTATGAGGGTATTAAAAACGCTTACGGAATGAATTACAAGCCCGCTTTCACAGGCGCAATGGTACTTTGTGCTTGCGGGAGCGACAAAGAAATCCGTTTTAAGCAGCCACTCAAGCAATTCCTTTGAACCCTGACGGGAAATATATTCGTTGTAAATCTGCACAAACTCTTCTTTTGGGGTCACGGTGCTTCACTCCTCTTCAACCGTCCGTCTTCTACTGCGCTTTATTCTGCGCCTGCGAATTTAAAGATATTTTTCGTCATATACCGCGCGGCTTCCGCCGATAAATTTCGGTCTTGTTCTGGCGCAGATGATATTCGCTTCCCCGATTTTTTGAACGGAAAGTCTGAGCGGCACCGCGGTTTCCTTGAGGTGCATTCCTATCAGAGTGCCGCCTATGTCGATTCCGGCGTCCGCCTTTATGTGCTCCACAAGCACCGGCTCTTTAAAAATTTTATATGCGGCAACGGCGCTGCTTCCGCCCGCCTTGGGCTGAGGGACGGCGTTAACAATCGGACGCCGCTGAATTTGCGCAAGCTCGTTTTCGACAACGAGAGCTCGGTTCAAATGCTCGCAGCACTGCGCCGCAAGGAAAATCCCTTTCTCTTTAAGCAGCGGGTAAAATCCTTCATATAAAGCCTGCGCGACTTCAAAATTTGAATCCGTTCCGATTTTATCTCCGCAGATTTCGCTGGTAGAGCAGCCGAGAACTATCACGCTTGTACGTGTTAGCCGCGCTTTTTCTATAAGCTCGCTGAAAGCACGGCGCGCCTGTTCCTTAATTTGTTCGTACATAGCTTCAGCCTCCTTTAATTTCGCGTTATGCAAAAGCGGGCATCCGTATACGGACGCCCACAATCATCAGCTTAAAAGTGTAATTATTCTTCCGCCCGTACTTCCGTCTGTTCCTCCGGCTGCTCTGTCTCGGGCTGTTTTACTTCGGGCTGTTCCGCCTCGGGCTGCTCC
>CAZXCG010000022.1:0-6320 GCA_964639205.1 uncultured Eubacteriales bacterium | reverse complement strand
CTTCCTCTGCGGCGGGTTCATCATTTAAAAGCGCCGTCATAGAAAGACTGACGCGGTGTTTGTCAAAATCAACAGCGTAAATCTTTGCCTTAACAACCTGACCGATTTTAAGTACGTCCTGCGGCTTTTCGATTCTTTCCTGAGCAATCTGAGAAA
The DNA here is from genome assembly GCA_964639205.1 of uncultured Eubacteriales bacterium. Taxonomy (GTDB): domain Bacteria; phylum Bacillota; class Clostridia; order Oscillospirales; family Acutalibacteraceae; genus CAZXCG01. Next base: position 6,164 of record CAZXCG010000022.1, on the reverse strand, counting down.
TATGAATCAACCCGTCAATTCCGGGAATAATATTTGCAAACGCTCCGAAAGTGGTCATACCTACGATTTTTACATCGACAACGGTACCGACGGGATAATCCTTCTTGAGGATTTCCCACGGATTATCCTCCGCCTTTTTAAAGCCGAGAGCGATTTTCTTTGTTTCGGTATTTATATCCTTGATATATACTTCAACGGTGTCTCCGATGTTTACAACCTCGCTCGGGTGCTTAATTCTCGTCCAGGAAAGCTCGGAAATATGAATCATTCCGTAAACGCCGCCCAAATCGACAAAAGCGCCGTATGTCGTAAGAGATTTTACTACGCCTGTATATGTTTTGCCAACCTCAGCCTGCTCCCAGAACATACGCCTTTGCTCGGCGCGAAGATCCTTGAGCACACTGCGGATTGAACCCACTGCTCTCCTTCTTCTGCCCTTTTGGGAAACCTCGAGCATTCTGAAATTAACTTCTTTATTCAGAAGATCCTCGAGCTTTTCGTCACGGCTTGCAGTAGCCTGTGATGCAGGTATAAATACCCTTGTATTGTGAGTAACAACGATAACGCCGCCGTTTACAACCTCGGAAACAACGCCGGAAAGAACTTCGTTATTTTCAAAAGCTTCTTCCAAATAAGCCCAATCCTTCTTAGCGTCTACTCTGCGCTTTGAAAGCATTATGGTGCCTTCCTGATCGTTGGTCTTCATAATGAGCAGCTCGAGCTTATCTCCTACTTTAACAACATCCTCCGGCTTTAAGTTGGGATTGTTTGTAAGCTCGCTTACCGGAATATAACCCGACTGCTTTCTTCCGACGTCCACCTGCACTTCGTTCGGCGCAATGCTCACGACCGTACCTGTTACCCTCTCGTTTGTATTTAAGTTTTTGAGGGATTCCTCAAGCAACTCCTCAAAATTTTCTTCAGTTTCGTTTTCACCGGATTTGTTCAGCATTTCGCTCATAGCATCCAGTACCTCCTTTATTATCCTGTCGGGCGTTGAAGCACCCGCTGTTATGCCTACGGTCCGAGCTCCCGCAAAATAAAGATCAGAAAGCTGTGCGGCGGTTTCAATTAAAAAAGTTTTCGGACATCTGCCATTGCAAATAGCGGCAAGCTTGCCTGTATTTGAGCTGTGGCGGTCTCCTATAACAATCATTACATCTGATACGCTTGCTATACATTCCGCTTCTTTTTGGCGTTCAGCCGTTGCATTACATATTGTATCAAATATTTTTGAATTTGTACATACCTTTTTTACAATTTCGGAACATTTTTTCCAATCTTTTAAATTAAAAGTGGTCTGCGCAACGGCAATAACCGGCTCATTTTTTAAAAAATCATGGCTTTCAAGTATCTGTTCAAGCTCTTCCGTATTCATAAAAGTAAAGCACCGTGTTCCGCAATGACCCATAATTCCACGAACCTCCGGGTGATTGCGGTCGCCGGCAATAAGCACCGGGCAATTTGCGTGCGAAACAATGCGGTGAATTTTTGAAACGAACGGGCAGGTAGCGTCGACAAACGGCGTCCGAGTTTCTTCAAGCCGATCGGTAACGCTTTTGGGAACTCCGTGCGAACGTATTACGAGGGTGTATCCCGGTTTTGCGTCGGAGACGTCCTTAAGGGTAACGACCCCTCGCTTTTCGAGTCGGGCGACCGTTTCCTCATTATGAATTATCGGACCAAGCGTCGCCACTTGCTTTTTTCTGTCCAAAAGATCATAAACCATATTAACCGCACGGTTGACCCCAAAACAAAAGCCGGCGGTTTTTGCAAGCGTAAATTTCATTAAATGTCCATTTCTCTCATTTCTCGGATTTTATCCATAATCATTCGGCTTGCATTGCGGAATTCTCTGGGAGTTCCGCTGCAAAGCCCAAGCTGTTCGTTTGTAAGAGGCTCTCCGAAACGCACCGTACGCCTGCGGAACATTTTATTGGCAAGCCCGCCCTTTACGGTAATAGCCGCAGGAATAACCGGCGCTTTAGTTTGGTACGCAACAATGGCTACGCCGCTGCGCGGGCGAAGAAGCTCGCCGCTCCTTGAACGGGTTCCCTCAATGAAAATCGTCATAACTCCGCCGTTCTTTATAAGCTCGATTCCGTGATTTATCGCGCCGTCGCCGGCATTTTTTTCTACGGGGAATGCGCCGAGACTGCGTATAATAAGCGAAAAAAATTTATTTTTAAACAGCGTCGATTTCGCCATAAAGTTAAGCTGCCGCTTTTGACCTATTCCGAGCAGAACCGGGTCGCTGTAAGAAAGGTGGTTGCAGGCGATAATATATCCGCCTTCATCGGGGATTGTATTTTTATTTGCCATACGGTACCGGTGCGTTATTTTAAAAATCGGAGTACACACTATTTTACCGATACTGTAAAACAGCTTTCTTTTTTCCATTTGAGCATACATTCCTTTCGTAACCGCGCTAAACACGGAGCCGCGCAAAACAGAATAATTACGGCTTTTGCAGCTTACGGCGTATAATGTCGGTTATAAGCTCGGCAGAATGCTCGAAATCGAGCTCGGAGGTATCGACGTTTATGCTGTCGGGAGCAGGCTTAAGCGGAGCTGTTTCGCGGTGAGAGTCGTTATAATCCCTCGTAATAACATCGCCGAGCACTTCATCATAGTTTACCTGCTGACCTTTTTCGGAAAGCTCGAGCCAGCGGCGCTTTGCCCTTACCTCGGGAGAAGCCGTCAAAAAAATTTTAACCTGAGCATTCGGAAGAACCACCGTGGCGATGTCGCGCCCGTCCATAATAACGTTGTTTGTTTTTGCAATATCGCGCTGTAAATCAAGCAGAAAAGCCCTCACCGACGGAATCGCCGAAACGGCCGAGGCAGCCATAGATACACGCGGGGTGCGTATATGCTCTCCTACATTTTCACCGTTGAGCAAAACCGCCTGTTCGCCGTTTTCATCGAAGGAAATTTCAACCTTAACGCTTTTTAAAAGCTCCTCAACCTGCCGGGGGCTTTCAATATCGGTTTTGCGGCGTAAAGCCGCAAGCGCCACCGTGCGGTAAAGCGCGCCCGTATCAACATAAATAAATCCCAAACGCTTTGAAACAGTACGGGCAATAGTGGATTTGCCCGCTCCCGCGGGACCGTCTATGGCAATTGCTGTAGGCATAAAATATCCCTCCGATATTTTGAAACATAATTAAAAGTACGCCGCGCTTTCTCCCGCGGTCTTGCCCGTGGAAAACGCGATTTGCAAATTAAATCCTCCGGTGTATGCGTCGGCGTCAATAACCTCGCCGGCAAAAAACAGTCCTTCAAGCTTGCGGCTGCCCATAGTGCGCGGATCGATTTCCTTAACGCTTATGCCGCCCGATGTAATAATAGCTTCCGAAATAGGGCGGAAGCCTTCCACTGTGAATTCCAAGTTTTTTAAAAGCTCCGCAAGCGCGGCGCGCCGCTCCTTTGTGACGCTGTTGCATTTAATATTTTCGGGCACGCCCCATTTTTGCATAACAACCGGTATCATTTTTTTAGGAAGCAGCGAAGCTAAAACGTTTGCCGCCGAGCGGTTAAGGTTAGCCTCAAAATCGCGCAGTATTCTTGCGTTCAGTCGCTGTATGCTTAAAGCCGGCTTTATATCCATTGAGACGGTATATCTGCCCTTGAGCATAGGCTTCATATGCGCCGACGCCGAAAGTATAACCGGTCCGCTTAAACCGAAATGCGTAAAGAGAAGCTCGCCGAAATCCTTATAAACAATCGATTTGGCGATATTATCCCTAATCTTTATCGCGGTATTTTTCAGCGCAAGTCCCTGCATTGCCGGGCAGGAGGGATCTCTGCACACAAGCGGCACAAGCGACGGCGACGGCGTTATTACCGTATGCCCCGCTTGACGCGCAAACCGATAGCCGTCGCCGGTGGACCCTGTAAGCGGGTAGCTCTTCCCTCCGGTTGCGACTATTACGCGGTCAGCAAATATTTTCTCGCCGTTGACCGTTGTTACCCCGACCGCCCTTTTTTGAGATATTATCAGTTCCTTTACCTCGGCGCGCACGGTGCGGCATCCGCTTTCGGCAACATAATTATTCATAGCCTCGCACACATCATACGCTTTATCCGACGCCGGAAACACCCTGTTGCCGCGTTCGGTTTTTGTCTTTACGCCAAGCGACTCGAAAAATTCAACCGTATCCGCGGGCGAAAATTTATTCACGGCGCTGTACAGAAATTTACCGTTGCGCGCGACATTGTCAATAAACTCCTGATTGGAGCAGGCATTTGTTATATTGCACCTTCCCTTTCCGGTAATCATAAGTTTTTTACCGTTTCGGCTGTTTTTTTCGATTAAAACAACATCGGCGCCGAGGCTTGCGGCGGAGCCCGCAGCCATCATTCCGGCGGGACCTCCGCCTATAACAATAACCCTTGCGCTCATAGAACGTCTTTAGCCGAATCTGGATTGCCGGTGTAATCGGTGTTGGCATAAACTCCCTGCTGCGTCCAAACATTTTCAAGCTGCTCAAACGTATGCTTTACGCTCTCGCCCTTTTTAAGCACCGTTGCGACAATAATAGCGTTTATCATACTCAGCGGAGCAACGAGGGAATCCACAACCGAAGCAATATCGCTGCGGGCTAAAAGAACCGCGTCCGCATCCGAAACAATCGGGGACGCCATACTGTCGGTTAAAGCGATTACAGACGCGCCCCGTCCATGAGCAAACTTCATAGCCTGCGCCGCAGCCTTGCTGTAACGCGGAAAGCTTATGCCGATTATAACGTCGCCTTTTGAAATACGGAAAAGGTGTTCGTAAATTTCGGTTCGGTCGGCACTGTTTATAACGCGCACGTCACCGAAAATCAGCTCAAAATAATAACCGAGAAAATTGCTCAGCGCAGATGTTGAACGAACCGCGTAAATATATATGGTTTTGGCGTTTACAATGGCGTTTATAGCCTTTTCAAAATCGCTGTGAGAGGTTTCTTCAAGAGTTCTGCGTATTTTATCAATATCTTGATTCAAAACCGCGTCCAAAACGCTTTCGTTGCCTATACGCGATGAGGTAACGTCAATTCTCTGCAAGGAGGTGAGCTTATCGCGAATCATTTCCTGCATAGCCTTTTGCAGCTTGGGGTAACCGTCATACCCGAGTTCTGTTGCAAAGCGCACCACAGTGCTTTCGCTAACCCCCACCGTTTCGCCCAGCTTCAAGGCTGTCATAAACGCCGCTCGGTCGTAATGCTCAACAATATATTCGGCTATAAGGCGCTGTCCTTTTGAAAATTTATCCTTTTTGGAGTCAATTCTTGTAAGCAAATGGACATTCATATAGATCACCTCAACTTCACAGTCGCTGATTCAGAGTGTGTTAATAATTTTGCAAGCATAGTCACAATTACGATTTTATTTAAATATAGTATAACACAAATACGCGCTCTTTTCAACATAAAACAGATATAAAACAAATCGGAAATTTCTAAAATAACTCCGGGAGACAAAAAATAAACATAACTGTGCGGCAGCTTACATATTGATATTTTGCCGTCGGGATAAAACAGGTAAAGCCCGCCGCGATAGGTTCAAAATCAATATTATTTACAAATTTGTTATTATTTTCAAACTTATGCTTGAAAAAAGCTGAAATCCACCGTTTTTAAATAATGTCATAAATAAAAATTTAAAAATCCCGAAAAGGTCTTTCCCTTGCTCTGAAGCCCGGATGAAATTACAAATCGTGCGGTACTGATTTTATTACAATTTGTAATAAAATTTACAAAGTCGTTTTAAAATATTCATAATAAGAAAAAATGTTAAAAAGTAAAAAAGCGGGTTTTAAATTTTTATTTCTGAGTTTAATTGAAGTTTTCAACGTTTTAAACATAGTTATCAACATTATCCCGACGGCTTTTTCAACAATACAAACCGTATAATTTATTTAAGTTTCCGCTTTTGAAAAAAGCTGCTGACGGGCGCGGCGTGATATACAAAACAAATCGCGGCAAGCTGCAAAAGCCTACCGCGAAGTGGTGGGAGAAGGTGGATTCGAACCACCGAAGTCGACGACAACAGATTTACAGTCTGCCCCCTTTGGCCGCTCGGGAATTCTCCCATATTATAAGACCGCTGAAGCGGTCTGTTTTTGGAGCTGGTGGACGGACTTGAACCCCCGACCTGCTGATTACAAATCAGCTGCT
>CAZXCG010000021.1:24945-27879 GCA_964639205.1 uncultured Eubacteriales bacterium | reverse complement strand
CGGCGCGGATTTGCGCACAAAACGGCGGCGGCACTGCTGCCGCCGCCGGATTTTGAGTTTTGGGGTGTTTTATTTAAAATTTAAATTACGCTTCCGCCGGGAAAGCCGTTATTAACGAGGCGTATTTTTGAAGAATGAGGGTAGCGTCGGCGGAGTCGATATTGGAGTCGGCGTTTACGTTGGCGGGCAGAAGCGCCAAAGAATCGAGCACAATGAGGTTTGCATAGTGCTGAAGAACAAGGGTGGCGTCGGCGGAATCGACCGCGCCGTCAAAGTTAACGTCGCCGTAGGTAAAGGGCTGATTATCGCTTACGGTTATGTAAGGCTTGATTGAGGTGGATGGGTCAAGCAAAAGGTCGAGGTCGTTTTCAACATCTTCGGTGTTTTGACCGCTTAAAACCGAAATACTGTGCGAAAGCTGCGTGCCGCCGTTTTTAACAACGCTGAAAACGGCGCGCACGGCGATTGACTCCGTGCCGAAATTGTAGGGGTTTTCCGGGCGGGTGAAGGCAAAATCCACTTCACCGTACTCGGCGGTGTTAGAAACCATATTGGTAATTACCGGGAAAAGGACGTTTTCAAGCTGTAAATACTCGGGGTCGTAGTTTAACAAGCCCTGCATATCGACAATGAGAGCCGAGGATTCGATTTTAACATCGTAAATCACATATTGACCTATGTTGGCGGTAACATCGCCGTTTATTGTGAGGCAGTCGGGCTCTTCGACAGCGGTGGATTGAGTAAGCGAAACGCCCTGTGAAGCTGTGTTTTGAACTACGCAGTCAATTTCATCTTCGGAAATGCCCAGCGGGTTTTTGCCGCCGATGTACTCGGCGTTCAAAGCAACCTCGGCGTCGCCGGAGGCGACAACCTCAAATTGCAGCGAGCAAAGCACCGCGCCGGAGGTGAAATCGTACAAATCGCTGTCGAGCACGGAGGCGTTGGTGGCGACGGCGTAAACCTCGCCGTCAAGATAGTTTGTTTCCAGCCCGGCTTTGGAAAGCACGGGGAAGCAAACGGAATTTTCCGTGCTTACAAGGCTTAAAATTTCCGACGGATAGCTTACGTTAAGCTCGGCGTTGACAATGTAACAGGGCGCTTCAAGCACCCAGGAAACCGTTACGGTTTCGCCAATTTTGGCGGAAACGCCGTTGACCGTGGCGCCCTCCTCCTGAGCAAAGGCCGCAAACGGAAGGGCAAAGGCAAGCATTAAAACGGCAAGCAAAAGCGCGATTGCCTTAGAGCAAGCTTTTTTCATGATGTTCCTCCTGCAAAAAATATTTCGATAAAAATTTTGAACATACGGCGGGTTATGCCTATGAAAACATTTTACTCTTTTTGGGGGTAAATTTCAAGCTTTTTTTGTATAAATTTGAGCAGTATTTTAAGGATTTAAAGCTTTTTGGGGGGAAATTACGGCTGTTCGGGGCTTTCGGCGGGATTTTGCGGCGTAACCGCGCCGGAGCCGCTGAGGCAGAGGGTGAGCGGCGCGGGGGCTTTTGTGAACGAAACGCAGGGCAAAGAGAACCAGAAAACGCTGCCCTTGCCTATTTGGCTTTGCACTCCGTAGCGCGCCTTGTGCAAGTCGAGAATGTTTTTAACTATAGAAAGCCCCAGACCCGTGCCGATGACGGAACTTTGGTGAGATTTGTCCACCTTATAATATCTGTCCCAAATGAATTTGAGGTTTTCTTCCTCTATGCCTTTGCCGTGGTCTTCAACCTCGATTTTTACAATATTGTTTTCAACCTTTTGGCGCACTATTACCGTTTTGTCTTCGCCAGCGTAGTTTACGGCGTTGTTCATAAGGTTGTAAAGCACCTGGGTAATTTTTAAGGGGTCGGCTTTTATTTCGGCGGCGCCGTCGTTTTCAAACAAAATGCGGTAGCCCTTTTGCTCGACAAGGCGCGAGTAGCGGGTGAATATGTCTTTTATTGAATTTGTAAGGGAAAATACGCTTTCTTCAAGCGTAAGCTCGCCCGCCTGAAGCTTGGAAAGATCGAGAAGATCGTTTACAAGGGTGCTGAGGTGGGCGGCCTCGTCTATGATGATTTGAATATTTTCCGGCGTATTTTCGCCCGGGAGGTCGCGTATAACCTCGCCGTAGCCGATTATCATTGTAAGAGGGGTGCGCAAATCGTGGGAAACGTTCGCGATAAGCTCCTGCCTGAGCTTTTCAACCTTTGAAAGCTCGACGGTCGCGTAATTGAGGGTGTCGCTGAGTTCCTTTATTTCGCGGTAGCCTCCGCCGGAAAACCTGACGCTGTAGTTCTGCTTTGCAAGCTCCTTGGCGTTTTTATTGATTTTGACAATGGGGCCGGCTATAACGCGCGACATAAAGTATGCGAGCGCCGCGCTGAGAGCGAGCATAATCAGGCTTATTATAACAAGCTGGAGGCGCAGCGTTGTTACCGTGCTGGAGACCGGGGTTACAACCGCTTCTATTAAAATGAGATATTCGTTTGAAGCGACGGTTGTAATTTCGGCGCAGATGACCGACTGCAATTCGCTGAGCTCCAAGTCGAGGCTGTTGTCCGCCAAATTGCCGAAAGGATAGCGGGCGGAGTCGGCTGACTCGGAATTTGAGCGGTCGGTAATGCCGGAATATTCGTAGCCTTCGGTAAAGGTGAGCACCGAGCCGCCGTTTTCCTTAGCTTTTTTGTAGTACTGGTAAGCCTCGTGCCCTTCTATTGCCTGAGAAGCAATATACGCCGTGCCGCCGCTTTCGGAGGGGTAGATTTTGGTGTAAATATTCTGGGTGGTATCGTAAATTAAAACGGTCATATCGCTGCGCTTCATAATAAAGGCGGCAAGGTCGGAAAGGGCGTCTTCACTTTCGCCGTTGCGCGCGGTTTTTATGAGCGTGCTGATGCCGTCGGCGGTGGACTTAACCTGCGAGAGCTTAATCGATTTGTAGAAGCTGTCGAGAAAAAC
>CAZXCG010000021.1:11841-24845 GCA_964639205.1 uncultured Eubacteriales bacterium | reverse complement strand
TTTTAATCCGTTTCAAAGCGATAACCGACCCCTCTGAGAGTAACGACGCACTTGCTGTATTCGCCGAGGCTTTTGCGCAGAAGCTTTATGTGAGTGTCGAGGGTGCGGTCGTCGCCGAAGAAGTCGTAGCCCCAAACCTCGCTTATGAGCTTTTCGCGCGAAAGAGCAAGCCCTTTATTGCGCACCATGTAGAAGAAAAGCTCGTATTCCTTGGGCGTCATTTCCACACGTTTGCCGTTTACCGTGACAATGCGCGCGCTGAAGTCAACGGAAAGACCCTTGTAAACAAAAACCTCGCGCTTTTCGTCTTTGGGGGTGGAGCTGCGCTTGAGCACCGCGGAAACGCGCATCATAAGCTCTTTGGGCGAAAAGGGCTTGACGACGTAGTCGTCTATGCCGAGCTCGAAGCCGTGAATGCGGTCGTATTCTTCGCCCCTTGCGGAAAGCATGATTATCGGCGTGTTTTTGGTTTTGCGTATTTCGCGGCAGGCGGAAAAGCCGTCCAGCTCGGGCATCATAACGTCCATAATTATCAAATCGAAATCCTCGCGGTTGCAGATGGAAATCGCCTGCAAGCCGTCTACCGCTTCTTCTATGGTATGCCCCTCGAAAACAGCGTACTTTTTTATAAGCTCTCTGATTCTGAATTCGTCGTCCACTACAAGAATTTTCGCCATAAAAATCCTCCTCCGCCCCTGATTTAATAAGGTGATGATACCGTTTTTATGTGACTGAATTTTGAACGTATTCAAAAAATTGCGGCAAATCGCGCTTTTATGCGCTTTTTAAGCCGAACCGGCGGGTTTTGCCCGGAACAGAGCGAAAGCAGTCCGCCTTCAGCTTAAAAAGAGGACTGCTTTCAGACAAGGGTAAAAATACGGATAAGCGCGAAGCGTTTTGAAGCTTTGCCGCAAAATTAATTATATTCGGAAAGAACCGCCCTGCTTTGCTCCAGAGATTTTTTAACATCCAGCACGCGCTGGTTTTTGCTTCCGCGAAAGTGGAGCATAAGACTTTTTTGCTCAAGCACAAAACGACCGTCTACAAGGAAGTCGCTTTGTTCGAGCAGAGCTTTCCATTCGGGGTGCTCCGGAAAGCCGGCGAGCAGCTCTTCAAAAGTATAGCCGGAGTAGGTAAAAATATCAAGTCCGTTTCCGTGCGCGAGCCTTGCAAGCTCCGAAAGCGCCTGCGCCTGACAAAACGGCTCGCCGCCCGAAAGAGTAAGCCCTTTGAGCAGCGGATTTTTTACCGCTGTTTCAACAATGCTTTCGACGGTGCGTTCGTAGCCTCCTTCAAAGCTCCAGGTTTGCTCGTTGTGGCAGCCCTTGCAATGATGCGGGCAGCCCTGCACAAAAACAGTCATACGGATTCCGGGACCGTCTACGATAGATTCGTTTATAACTCCCGCAAGCCTTAGTTTATTCATAAAACATCCTCAAAAATTATTCCTGCGTCATAACGCTGTGCTTGACTCTGTCTTCAACCTCGGCGCGCTTAGCGTTGTTGAAACGATCCAGAGTTCCTACAAGGTAGCCCGTGATGCGGCGGATACGCTCAAAGCCGACGGACTCGTCTTCTTCATGTCTGCCGCACTTGGGGCAAACATCGCCTATGATGCCGTTGAAACCGCACACGGGGTCGCGGTCTACGGGGTGGTTAATGGAGCCGTAGCCTATTCCGCACTCTTTCATATAGCGGATAACCTGCTCGAACGCCTCCAGATTTTCACAGGGGTCGCCGTCGAGCTCAATGTAGGAAATATGCCCGCCGTTTGTAAGATTATGGTAGGGCGCTTCGAGCCTGATTTTTTCAAACGCGGAAATATTGTAGTAAACCGGAATGTGGAAGGAGTTGGTGTAATACTCGCGATCCGTAACGCCCTCTATGGAGCCGAAACGCTCTTTATCTATGTTGACAAAGCGCCCGGAAAGACCCTCCGCCGGAGTTGCAATAAGAGAAAAGTTGAGGTTGTATTTATCGCACGCTTCATTCATACGCTTGCGCATATAGCCGACTATTTCAAGCCCGAGCTGCTGTGACTCGGGGCTTTCGCCGTGGTGCTTGCCGGTAAGCGACTTGAGGCACTCCGCAAGCCCTATAAACCCGCAGGTCAGGGTACCATGCTTTAAAACCTCACGGACGCTGTCGTCCGGACCGAGGTTTTCACTGTCTATCCAAACGCCCTGACCCATAAGGAACGGGTAATTCCTTACAAGCTTCTGGCACTGAATTTCAAAGCGCTCCAAAAGCTGATCTATGACAAGATCGATCATACGGTCGAGCTGTTCAAAGAAGAAATCTACGTTGCCATGGGAAAGAATTGCAAGTCTGGGCAAATTGATTGAAGTAAAGCTGAGGTTGCCCCTGCCGTTTACAATTTCGCGCGATTTGTCGTGTACGTTTGCTATTACGCGGGTGCGGCAGCCCATGTAGGCGCACTCCGTTTCGGGATGACCGGGCTTGTAATATTGCAGGTTAAACGGCGCGTCAAGGAAAGAGAAGTTGGGGAACAGCCTCTTTGCGGAAACGCGGCAGGCAAGCTTGAAAAGGTCGTAGTTCGGCTCGCCGGGATTATAGTTTACTCCCTCTTTAACCTTGAAAATATGAATCGGGAAAATCGGGGTTTCGCCGTTGCCGAGCCCGGCCTCGGTAGCAAGCAATACATTTTTTATGACCATTCTGCCCTCGGGGCTTGTGTCTGTCCCGTAGTTTAAGGAGCTGAACGGAATCTGAGCGCCGGCGCGGCTGTGCATGGTGTTGAGGTTATGCACCAGCGCCTCCATAGCCTGATAGCAGGCGCGGTCGGTTTCGGATTCGGCGTGATTATATGCAAAGCGCTGCATTTTGCCGGCGAGCTTTTCACCGTATTTTTCGGTAAGAAGCTTTATTTCCTCCGCCATATATTTTTCCCCGTCTTCAATTTTGGGGGTTGAACCCGACGCTGCCTCTGCGGCGTCGCAAATTTCTTTTCCGGTCTGCACGGCGTCCTTCTCGTCTGTGAGCAGCTCGATGGCGCGCGCAAGATTCTGACGGTAAACGCGGCGGTAGGTCTTTGCTACTCCTTTTGCCATGGCGTAATCAAAATTGGGAACGCTCTGCCCGCCGTGCTGATCGTTTTGGTTTGACTGAATTGCAATACATGCAAGCGCCGAATAAGAGGAAATGTCGTTAGGCTCGCGCAGATAACCATGACCTGTACAGAAGCCCCCGTCAAACAGCTTTATAAGGTCAATTTGGCAGCAGGTGGTGGTAAGAGTGAGGAAGTCCAGATCATGAATGTGTATATCGCCGTCGCGGTGCGCTTTTGCATGCTTGGGGTTGAGTATATACATTTCGTAGAACTGCTTTGCGCCCTCCGAGCCGTATTTAAGCATTGTGCCCATTGCCGTGTCGCCGTCTATATTGGCGTTTTCACGCTTAACGTCGTTATCCCTTGCCGGTTTAAAGGTTAAATCCGCGTATGTTTTCATCAGCTTGGTGTTCATCTCGCGCATGCGCGTGCGTTCGCTGCGGTAAAGAATATATTCCTTTGCGGTTCTGGCGTGACCGTTCTTAATAAGCGTGCGCTCGACTACATCCTGAACGTGTTCAACCGTAGGCTCGGAAATATGCTCCTCCTGCTCTATATAATTGCACACCTTGACGGCAAGCTCGTTTGCAGCCTCGTAATCGGTGCCGCCGATCGCCTGTGCGGCTTTGAAAATTGCGTCGGCTATTTTTTTAATGTTAAAGTCTACCGAACGTCCGTCTCTTTTAATAATTTTGGTAATCATTTCTTTTCCCTTTCCCTGCTTTGCATTGGTTTGCACGGTTTTCGTTTTGGCGCAGCCCGCATATTACGGCGTAACCGCGGAAAAAGCGAATCGACGCAAGATATTAATGAATTTCAGACGCACAATATATTGTGGTCTTGATTTTTAGTGAACGTTATATATTGTAGCGAATAAATCGGGGTTTGTCAATGATTTAAAAGAAATAATTTGCCTATTATAAAAAAATTTTTTGAGCTTATTTCTTGTACAGAAATTTCCCATATATTGTGTTACAAAATGATTACAAACACAAGATGTAGTGTTACCGTTTTTTTACTAAATTTATGACAAACCGTGCTCTTTGCACTGCTTGCGGTTAAAAAACAACGCCGCAGAATAGAAACTGCGGCGTTAAAATACGAAGTCTTTAAGCAGGAAAATAAATTTGAAATTATGCCTTGCCTACCGAACCGAAAAGCTGCATTTTTTCCTTAACGGTTGCCTTGATTGCCTCAAAACCGGGAGCAAGGAGCTTTCTCGGGTCAAAGCCCTTACCCTGCTGATCCTTGCCTTCTTCGATGTATTTTCTGGTAGCGGCGGCAAAAGAAAGCTGGCACTCGGTGTTGACGTTGATTTTTGAAACTCCGAGGTCGATAGCCTTTGCTATCATATCGGAGGGAATGCCCGTGCCTCCGTGAAGAACAAGCGGCATAGCGCCTGTGAGCTGCTGGATTGCGTCGAGAGTTTCAAAGCTTAAGCCCGCCCAATTTTCCGGATATTTACCGTGAATATTACCGATACCGGCCGCAAGCATCGTTACACCGAGGTCTGCAATCTTCTTGCATTCCTGCGGATCGGCACATTCGCCTGCGCCGATAACGCCGTCCTCCTCGCCGCCGATAGCGCCGACCTCGGCCTCAAGTGAAAGACCTTTTTCGTTGCAAATGGCGACAAGCTCTTTTGTCTTCTCGATATTTTCATCAATCGGAAAATGTGAGCCGTCAAACATAATCGAGCTGAAGCCGGCTTCAATACAGGCCTTTGCTCCCTCATAAGAGCCGTGATCAAGGTGCAACGCAACGGGAACCGTTATTTTAAGCTCCTCGAGCATACCGTTGACCATACCGACAACCGTCTTATAGCCGCACATATATTTTCCCGCGCCCTCGGACACACCGAGAATGACGGGAGAATTTAATTCCTGTGCAGTAAGAAGTATGGCCTTTGTCCACTCCAGATTATTGATATTGAACTGACCTACCGCATAATGACCTGCTTTTGCTTTTGTGAGCATTTCGCGCGCATTTACCAATGGCATGGAAATCAACCTCCGATAATTAAATTAATTTATTATATTTGCGGCCGCTCTTTCAATGAAACCGCTTATACAATCGTATTGTTTTCTGTAATTATACTATATTTGCGGCAAAATAAAAAGGGCTTTTAAAAATAAATTTTAATTTTTCTGAAATAATTTGTAAATTTTAAGCTGGCCGGAGTTCAAATCGGTAACTCCCAGACCGATAAAATCCCCGCCGCTCCGATGTACGCGTATAATTTCGGACGCGCCGGCGCTCCCCGCAAGCGACGTCCGCCGAATATCGAGCGCGCCGCCGTTTGCAAAGCGCAGCGCCTGCCTATCGGTAATATAAACCGCCCGGTAATCGGCGAACAGGCTTTCTACCGGTCTTACAAAAGCGGAAAGCTCGCCGCTGTCCGCCAACGACCTTGCGCGCTCAACGGTGACGGCGTCGGCAACGGTATATCCGCAGGCCATTGTACGCCGCAACCCCGTCATTACCGCGCCGCAGCCGAGCGACCTTCCTATATCGTCGATAAGCGAGCGTATATAGGTACCTTTTGAGCACCTCACAGAGAAAAGCGCGGTTTGATCCTCGCGGCAAAAATCAAGAAGCTTTAGCGTGTATACTGTAATCCTGCGGCTTTCGCGCTCAACTTCAACGCCTTTACGGGCGAGGTCGTACAGCCTTTTGCCGCTTACCTGAATTGCGGAATACATAGGCGGCCGCTGCATAATTTCACCGCGAAACGGAGGAAGCGCGTTTTCAAGCTGCCCGCGCGTTATGTCGCAGCTGCAAGATCCGGTTGGCTTGCCCCAAATATCCAGGGTATCCGTTGTAATTCCGAATTTTGCAGACGCTGTGTACTCCTTGTCGTGATTTGGAATTATATCCTGCGCGCGGGTGGCGCAGCCAAGGAGCACCGGAAGCACTCCGGTGGCGTTTGGGTCAAGCGTTCCGCAGTGTCCTATTTTCCTTTGCTTTGTAAGTCCGCGCAAAACGGCTACCGCGTCAAAGGAAGTAAAGCCGGCGGGTTTGTCTATTACAAGCACGCCGTTCACAGGAAATCCTCCGCGGCGTTTATCAGGGCGGTCTTTACCTCTTCAAGCGTACCGCTGAGAGTACAGCCCGAGGCCGCCGGGTGCCCTCCGCCGCCGAAGCGTGAGCAGAACTCGCAGGCGTTTATATCCGCGCAGGTACGCACGGAAACTTTAAAGCTGCCGTCGTTCTTTTCGCGCAGGGTTATCCCGATAAGCACTCCTTCGATTTGGCGCGGAATTGAAGCAAGCCCGTCTGTTTCGCAGCTGTCAAGGTTAAGCGAAGAGAGCATATCGTTTGTAACTGTAATAAGCGCTCCTTTTCCTTCGCAAAAATATGTGAGGGTTTCGTAAACGAGCCTTTCAAGCTTTATCTTTTCACGGGATTTCTGTTCAAAGATTGCGTGGTTTATTTCTCCGTTGTCAACACCCGCTTCAAGCAGATCGGCGCAAATACGCATAGTATCCGCCGTAGTGTTTCCGTAGCGGAAGCAGCCGGTGTCCGTTGAAACGGCAAGATAAAGCGCCGAGGCAATATCCTTATCGAGCGGCACGCCCAAAGGAGCTAAAAGCCTGTAAATAATTTCACCGGTCGCCGCTGCGGACACATCGGCAAAAACATCGTCCGCTTCAACGGAATTGGCGCCGTGGTGGTCAAGGCATAGATTAATTTTTCCGGCGTACTTTTCTTCAAGATTACCCAACAAAGAAGGCGCGGCAACATCAACGCTGACGACATACTCGGCGTCAAAGGCGCAATCCCTGATTTTACTGCCGAACGGCAGAAAATGACGCGAAACTTCCCCCGCAGTCAGCACCTTTGCTTTTTTCCCGAGAGACTGCAAAGCAAGACAGAGCGCATAAGCGCTGCCCACCGTGTCGCCGTCCGGGTAACAGTGCGTCAGAATTTCAATATTGTCATGTGTCTTAAGAAGGAGAGCCGCCTGCTCAAGTGAGATTTTCCTCATCTTCCCCGTCCTCCTTGATATTAAGAGATGAAAGTATTTTGGAAATATTTGCGCTGTATTCTATTGAATCCGTGGCTTTGAAAATCAGCTCGGGTACATGCCTGAGCCTAAGTCTGCGCCCCAGCTCTCTGCGAATAAAGCCGGACGCCGAGCCGAGCCCCTTTAAAGCTTCCTTTGCTTTGCTCAGACCCTCCATCGCGCTGATATAAACGGTGCAGTAGTAAAGGTCGCTTGTAACATCAACGCGGACAATCGAAAGAAAACATCTTTGCACTCTCGGATCCTTGAGCTCACGGAAAATTGCCGTAAGCTCGCGTTTTATATCCTCGGTAGTTCGGCCGAGCTTAAAGTTTGCCATCTTTTACCTCTTTATATATTTTCAGCTTTAGAATCAATCGGTCAGAAATTCATCAATCTCTGTATTCTTCTATTATATATACTTCAAAAATGTCTCCCTCTTTTATATCGCCGAAGCGTTCGAGGCAGATACCGCACTCGTAGCCCTCGGCAACCTCTTTTACGCTGTCTTTGAAGCGCTGAAGAGACGCAAGGCTATCGTCCGCAACTATAATACCGTCGCGCACAACGCGGACACGAGCGCCGCGCTGCACTTTGCCCGATTTAACATAGCAGCCCGCCACAAATCCGACGTTTTTAATTTTAATAACATTTCGGCATTCGGCGACGCCGAGCATAACCTCGCGTGTTTTGGGAGCAAGCATACCCTTCATTGCCGCTTCAATTTCCTCAATGCACTCGTAAATAACGCGGTAAAGGCGAATTTCGACACCCTCCCGCTCGGCGTTTTCGGCGGCGACGGGATCGGGGCGAACATTAAAGCCTACAATAATTGCGTCCGAAGCGTTTGCAAGCATGACGTCGCTTTCGTTGATGGCGCCCACCGCGCCGTGTATTACATTTACGCGAACCTCGTCGTTTGAAAGCTTTTCAAGAGATTGACGGACAGCCTCAACCGAGCCCTGAACGTCGGCTTTTACAATTACCTTAAGCTCCTTTATATCGCCCTGCTTCATTTGGTCAAAGAGATTATCCAGAGTTATCTTTGTCCTTGAATTGAATATTTCCTCTTTTTTCGCTCGTCTGCGCTGCTCTACAAGCTCGCGTGCAAGGCGTTCGTCGGAAACGGCGTTAAATATGTCTCCGCCTTCGGGCGCCTCGTCAAGACCTGTTATTTCAACAGGAACGGAGGGACCGGCGCTTTTCACGCGGCGGCCGGCATCGTCGGTCATGGCGCGCACCTTGCCGACGGCGGAACCAGCCACTATAATATCGCCGGTTTTCAGGGTGCCGTTCTGAACAAGCACTGTGGCTATGGGACCTCTGCCTTTGTCTAATCTTGCCTCGATAACCGTACCCTTGGCGGCTCTGTCCGGATTAGCCTTTAGCTCTTTGATGTCGGCTGTAAGAGTTACCATTTCAAGCAAATCGTCTATGCCCTCTTTTGTCTTTGCGGAAATCGGAATACAGGGCGTGTCGCCGCCCCAGTCGTCGGGAACCAGCCCGTATTCGGTAAGCTGCTGCTTTACAAGCTCGGGGTTTGCGCCCGGCTTATCCATCTTGTTTATTGCCACAATTACCGATACGTCCGCGGCTTTTGCGTGATTTATCGCTTCAACGGTCTGCGGCATAATACCGTCGTCGGCAGCTACCACAAGAATCGCAATATCCGTTACCTGAGCTCCGCGCGCGCGCATTGTTGTAAACGCCTCATGACCGGGCGTGTCAAGAAATGTGATATTTCTGCCGTTTATTTTGACTCTGTAAGCACCTATATGCTGCGTGATTCCTCCGGCCTCGCCGGCTGTAACGTTAGCATGACGGATCGCGTCAAGCAAAGAGGTTTTGCCATGGTCGACATGACCCATTACGACAACAACCGGAGCGCGTTCAACCAAATTGGTGTCGCTGTCCTCGCTGTCGTCGATAATGCGTTCCTCGATGGTAACAACAACCTCTTTTTCAACCTTTGCGTGAAACTCCATGGCAATAAGCGAAGCGGTATCAAAATCCACGGTATCGTTTGCGGTCACCATACTTCCCATGAGGAAAGCCTTTTTTACAACCTCAGCCACCGTAGCCTTAAGACGGCTTGCAAGCTCGTTTATTGTTATTTCATCGGGAATCATAACGGTAAGCGGTTTGTTTTTGCGTTCCTGAGCAATTCTGTCCAGGCGCTCGGTCTCGGTTTCCTTGCGCGAATGACGCGGCTTACCGCGATGCTGCGAGCGTTGGTTAAACTTCTGCTTGGAAACTATGTTGTCCATTTTTACTTTTTCTGATGCAAGACGGTCGTATTTTTCATTGTAGCGTTCAACGTCAACCGTTACCGCGCGGGTGTTTATAACTCTTCCGGCTCCGCGCCTGCTCTTTATATTGTCGTTTTCGGGCGCAGCGGAATTTGTCTGCGCATCTTTATTATACTGCTTCTCCCGAGTATTTTGCTGACGGTGATTATCCGGCGAAACACGCTGCTTGACTTCCTTTTTTGCGGGTCTACTCTGCTTTTCCGGGGTGCTTTCCTCCTGCTTGCCGGTTTTTTCCGGTTCAGTCTGATTTTGAGGCTCCGCCTTTGCCTCGTCCTCCTGCTGCGCGGCAACCGACTCTTCCTCCGGCTTATTATTTGCTTCGGCAAAGTAAGCGTCAAAGCTTTTTACCGAAAAGCTTTGCGTAAAGTAATCAAAAATTACGTCAAGCTCGTCTTCACTTAACGCCGTCATGGCTTTCTTGGAAACACCGCAATATTTTTCAAGTGCGCCTATAACCTCTTTGCCGGTTACATTCATATCCTTTGCGACCTCGTTGACCTTGTATTTCGGCTTATTTATCATAGTCATTCCTCCGATTCTGTTTGTATATACCCGATAAGCTTCTTGGCAAAGCCCGAGTCATTTACCGCGACAACCGTGCAAAATTTGCCGAGAGCGGCGCTTAAGCTGTCTTTTGTTCTGTTAAGTGTAAAGAATTTAACTCCGTACATATCTGCGGCGGATTTGATTTTTTTGCGGGTATTTTCGGAAATGTCCTCAGCGCACAGCAAAAGTCTTGCCTCGCCCTGCGCCGCCGAAGATACGGCCGCGTCGCTTCCGAGCTTAAGCCTGCCCGCGCGCCTGCACAGCCCGAGAAGCTGTAAAATTCGGTCATTCGTCACGCTGCATTTCCTCCTTAAGCCGGGAATATATTTCCTCGGGAATTTTACAGGAAAATGCCTTCTCGAAGCGTCTTGCCTTTAAAGCAATTTTAAGGCATTCGGGGTTGCTGCAAACATATGCTCCCCTGCCGGACTTCTTGCCGGTTTTATCAACCGAAATTTCACCCTTTGCGATAATTTCTCCCTTTTCATTTAAAACATCGGGCGCTTTCACTACGCGGATAAGCTCTTTTTTCGGCTTCATTTCAAGGCATCCGTTGCATCTGCGGAGCGGTATTTTTTTTTGAGGCATTTTAAATTCCTCCCTTAAATCTTACTGCTGCTCCTCTGCCGCGGCGGCGTTTTGCACGTCGCTGTTATCGAGCGGCTGTTTATCATCATCTTCATCTTCATCCTCTTCGCCGTAGAAGCCGCTTTCGGGTCGGATGTCTATTTTCCAGCCCGTAAGCTTGGCGGCAAGGCGGGCGTTCTGCCCCTTGTTGCCTATTGCAAGAGAAAGCTGAGCATCGGGGACCGTTGCACGGCACTTTTTTGCTTCTTCATCCTTTATGCTTACCGAAAGAACCGTAGCGGGGGCAAGAGCTGCCGCTATAAATTTGGCTGCGTCCTCACTGTACTCGATAATATCGATTTTTTCTCCGCCGAGCTCGTTTACTATTGCCGCTACGCGGGCGCCCTTTGAGCCTATGCAGGAGCCTACTGCGTCAACCTCGGGCTTTCTGCTGTAAACCGCCATTTTGGTTCTTGCTCCGGCCTCTCTTGAAATTGCCTTGATTTCAACCGTACCGTCGTATATTTCGGGAACCTGATTTTCAAACATTCTCTTTATAAAGTCGGGGTGCGTTCTTGAGACCACAGCCCTTGAGCCTTTTTCTGTTTCGCGAACTCCGACTACATAAATTTTAATGTAGTCTCCCTCCTTAATATTTTCCAGGCCGACCTGCTCGCTCGGCATAAGAAGGGTTTCCGCCTTGCCCACTTTAACGGTAAGCACGCCTGTTTTGGAATCTATGCGCTCTACCGAGGCGGTAACGATTTCCCCCGTTTTGCTTTGGAATTCGTGGAGCATTTGCCCCTTTTCACTGTCGCGTATTCCCTGACGGATAACGCTGCGCGAGGTTTGAACGGCAATCCGTCCGAATTCTTTGGGGTCTAACGGTATCTTTACCTGTCCGCCGATCTGAGCTTTTTTATCATACTGTTTGGCGTCCGCGGGCGATATTTCAAAGTTGGGGTTTGAAACCTCTTCGGCGACTGTTTTAAGGAGATATACATTAAACTGGTTCTTCTCCGAGTCAAGTGAGATTTCGACGTTTTCATTACCGCCGTAAGTGTTTTTGCAGGCGATTACAATCGCCTTTTTTATTTGGGCAATCATATAATCGGCGGGGATTCCTTTTTCTTTTTCCAGCAGATTCAACGCCAGAAACAACTCTTTATTATTCATTTTCCGATCATCCTTTCAAAATTTCGGTAAAGTCCTAAGATAAAACGCAGCTTCTTAATGAAATTAAGCCTCCGCGTTTAAAAAAGCGCATTCATATCAAAGTCATCAAGCTTAACCCAGACCGTTTCTTTTTGCAGAACGGTAACCGAATTTTCGCCGCTGTGATCCTCAACTGTGACGGCGCCGTTTTCAAAGCCGGAAAGAACGCCCGCAAATTCCTTGCCTATACCGTCAATCGGGCGAATCATTTTAACCTTTATATCCGCGCCGAGAAACTCCTCAAAATGCTCCTGTCTTATAAGCTCGCGTTCTACGCCGGGAGAACACACCTCCAGGCAGTAATTCTGTTCGATGGGATCAAGCTCGTCAAGCGGTTTATCTATTGCGCGCGACACCTTTTCGCAGTCCTCTATACCCACGCCGCCCGGCTTATCGATATAAATTCTAAGATACTGTTGAGCACCCTCTTTAACAAAGCGAACATCCCACAGGGAAAGACCGCAGTCCTTTACAATGGGTTCAACCAACGCCCAAACCGCAGCGACGGTATTGCCGCCCTTGCCCTTAGCCATGGCACGACTCCTTTCAATAGCCCGGACAAATACAAAGGAGCGGGCTGTCTACCCACTCCTTTTGTCCTCTTATTTACTTTAAACAGTATACCACATTTCCGAAAAAAAGCAAGCCTTTTTTCAAAAAAAATACGCGTCAAAGCAAAAAATCAGCAAAAATAAACCTTAATCTGGCTCTCCTTGCCGTCGGCAACATAATAAGCCGTGTTATCCTCGGGCTTAAGGTAAATTTTAAGCTCCTTTGCGTCCTTAACATTGTTTGTTTTTACGTTTTCAATAACCTCGTTAAGAGAAACCTGAACGCCGTTAAACTCTACAAACACTTCTACATCTGTTTGAGCCTTCTTGGCAGGGGTTTTCTTTGCAGCGGTTGAAGTCTTCTTGGCCGCAGGCTTTTTCGCCTGAGTCTTTTTAGCTGCGGGAGCAGCTGTTTCTTCCTTTGCAATCTCGGTCTTTGCCGGCTCCGCTTTTGCGGGTTCCGCCTTAACGGCAGCCTGCGGTGCGGGAACGGTTTTGATTTCTTCTGCTTTTGCAGTTGTTTTCTTTCCAGCCATTTTAATGCCCTTCCTTCAAAGCTTTAATAAGTTGTTTAGGTAAAATGTATGTTAAGTACCGTCAAGTACGGAATTATTATATAATGAAAAAATCCGATTGTCAAACTCGTTTCAAAAATTCGGAAATTCCAATAAATTTAAAATTTTTGACAGCCTTATTTGTGTCACACTGACAAGAAAAATTGATGAAAAAGCCGTTTTTTA
>CAZXCG010000021.1:0-11741 GCA_964639205.1 uncultured Eubacteriales bacterium | reverse complement strand
TGACTTTGAAGCCCGGGTAAACACAAAATAAAAACGGAGAGAATAAAAATTTCCAAAGCTATTGACGAATTCAAATAAAAGCTTTAAAATAAATTCGGAATAAATTTACAGCAACAAAGAGGTTAATATTATGGATTGCGTGTTTTGTAAAATAATCGGCGGAGAAATCCCGTCCAATAAGGTGTACGAGGACGATAAGATCCTTGCGTTTTATGATTTGGAGCCGCAGGCGCCGGTTCACGTACTGATTGTTCCCAAAGCTCATATTTGCTGCACAAACGAGCTCAACGCCGAAAATTCCCAAACTGTGGGTTATATTTTTTCAAAAATACCGGAAATTGCGGCAAAGCTTGGACTTGAAAACGGATACCGAGTTGTAAACAACTGCGGCAGCGACGGCGGACAGACGGTTTTTCATTTGCATTTTCACCTTTTGGGGGGCAAAAAGCTTAATGTTAATATGGCTTGAGTACGGCGTAATTTTCGAAACGGGAGTTTAACTGTTATGAAAACGTATAAAATGAAAATAGCCGGCTGTGAGCGTGAGCTTCCGCTGTGCCGAGTAAGCGACTCTTTGGATATTGCGGCTTTTATAATGTTCAACGATGTTGAAATTACCGAAAAATCCGCCTCTGAGCTGCTGAAAAAGTGTCCTGAGCATGACGTCCTTGTTACCGCAGAGGCAAAAGGAATACCGCTTTGCTACGAAATGGCAAGGCAGGGTTGCCGCCGCTATGTAATAGCGCGAAAAGACGTTAAGGTTTATATGCCGAATCCCGTCGGCGTCGATGTAAAGTCCATTACAACCGAGCATAAGCAGCAGCTCTTTCTGGGTCAGGATGAGGCCGACTGCATAAAAGGAAAGCGTGTTTTGATAGTGGACGACGTAATCTCCACGGGCGAAAGCCTTGCGGCGCTTGAAGCTCTTGTAAAGCGTGCCGGCGGAAACATTGCAGGCAAAGCCGCCGTCCTTGCAGAAGGCAAGGCCGCGGAACGAAACGATATTATTTTCCTTGAAAAGCTTCCTTTGTTTTTTAAATAATCAACCGCAGTTATGAAACGACCGTTAGCACTGTTCGGGCTTACCTTTTTGCTGACTGCGGCATGTCTGAGCTTTGTCGGCATTGAAATTACAAAGGTACATATAACAGCCGCATTGGCGGCCGCGGCTGCGCTTTTATTAAGTATATGTGTAAAACGGCTGCGAAAAAATAAAATTCCGATCCTGATTTCTTCGGCGGTATTTGCCGGCGCTGCGGCATTTATATGCTGCAGCGTATTCTTTTATATGCCTGTTTCGGCTCTTGCGGACGGTTCCTACCATACCGTGAAAGCCGCTTTCTGCGAGCTTCCGTATAAAAACGGAAATTTTCGGTACTACCGTTTGAAAACAGAATCCGTAGACGGAGCTCCCAAAAGCTTATATTTTACTCTCGTAACAGTCAGAGAATACGATTTCGAGCCCTACGACGAAATAGAAGCCCGGCTGACCTTTGAAAAGGAAACATATTCCTCAAGCATAGCCGACAGGGTTTATTTATCGGCATATTCAAACAAAAACTTCAGGGTAATAAAAACCAACTGTTCTTCCTTCGCCGCTGTTATGCTTAAAATCAGGAAAGCGCTTCTTGCCTCCGCCGACAGCCTTTACAGTACATCGGACGCTCCCTTTGTAAAAGCCGTCCTGCTCGGAGACAGAACCGGTCTTTCCGCCGAGCTTACGGACACTTTCCGCACGGCTGGCATTTCGCATATGCTTGTAATCTCCGGTCTGCATATGTCGATAATTTCGGGAGTTTTTCTTTCCCTGCTTCGCAAAATATTCAGATCTCGCAGACTTGCAAATGTGCTTACCGCTCTGCCTGTTATAGGCTTTATGGCGCTTACGGGCTTTCCTCCGTCGCTCACACGCGCAGGCATAACTGTTGTTACGGCTCTGACAGGCGACTGCCTTTTCCGGGATTCCGATCCTTTAAATTCTTTGGGATTCGCAGCTCTGGTGCTTTGTCTCCCCAACCCGTTTGCCGCTTTTGACATAGGTCTTCTTATGTCGTTCGCGGCAACGGCGGGAATAATTATATATTATCCGAGAATGTACGGCTTTATAATTTCAAAGCTGGAATTTCTTTCCGAAAAAGCCTTTATATACCGTCCCGCCTGCTTTATTGCGAGCCTTGTTTCGGTATCTGTCTGCGCTTCCGTCGCCATACTTCCCTTTTCACTTTTACTTTTCGGACAGGTTTCTAACATATCCTTGATTTCAAACATCATTTTGGTACCAATCCTGCCGGCTGTTATGGCGCTCTGCGCTCTGAGCATTTTATGCTTTTGCTTTTATCCGCTTTTGTTCCTTGCAGCTCCGATTGCTTTTATCGCTTCAATTCTGATAAGGACAATTATTTCAGTCGCCGAATTTCTTGCAGCGCTGCCGTTTTCGCACTTATATGTCACAAAGCCCTACGTTTCATGGTGCATAACTGCGGCGGTGGCTGCGGCGGCGGTTATCCTACTGCTTAAAAAGCGTAGGCTCCTGCTCCCATCCGCAGCGCTTGTGCTTTCCGCCGTATTGCTTATATGCTCCGTATCGGACGCCATGCGTCATCTGAAAAATGCGGAAATAAAAGTATATTCCGACGGCAAAGGTTATTTGGTGTCGCTGGAAGCCGAAAGTACCTTAACCATGCTCTACTCTTCAAGCAGAGCTTATCCGCCTTCAAAATTTGCCGATATAATCACGCGAAGCTGCACAGACGTTTCCCTTTTCTGCGTGCTTAACAACATATCCTCCACTCGCTCAGTAACCGATTGTCTGTGCGAAAACGCTCGGGTCGGAAATCTTTGTCTTTCCTGCGACAGACAGGCGTTCGAGCCGTCCCCGTCAAAAATTTACAGCGGCACGGAAATCGACTTTATACAGCATGACTGCATTATAAACATATGCGGCGGAGTTACCGCGGAGCTTGTAAATATAAACTCTGATTTTGCGGCGATTCTGAACATTTCCGGCAACTGCGTGCTGATTCTCCCAAACAAAATAAAAGCAAGCGGTTTTTCTTCTTTTGCCGGCAAATACGGTTTAAGCCGCTTTTCGCTGATTATTTCGGGAGAAAGCTTTACTCTTCCCGATGAATTTTCGGATTTTGCCGGTGAAATTTTCCGGGTTCCCTCATATACCGGAGCAGCGACAGGCGGCGCAAAAGCATTGGAAAAATATATCTATCCGCTTCAATAGACGCCCGGCAACGCGGAACCTTCTCTCGGCGGGCGTTCGGTCTTTAGCTTCAAAAGCCGGCGGCTTCGACCAAGATATAGATATAAATAAAAGGAGTAATTGCCCGTGTCCATAATGAAAGAACGTGAATTCAAAAAACATATAGGCGAAGGAAGCTTCAAAAGCCTCTATCTGATTTACGGCGATGAAAAGTATCTTGTCCGCCTGTACACCTCAATGCTGACGGAAAAGCTGATGGGCAAAAATCCGCCGGAGTTTAATTATCACGTCTTTAATTTTATGAATCTTGATCTGCCGCGCCTGCAAGCCTCAATACTCATCGCTCCCTTTATGAGCAGATATAACTGCGTAAAATTGGAGGATATAAATTCCGACGAGCTTAACGCTGCCGATTGGAACGATTTATTCACTCTGCTTGAAAATATTCCGGATACAACCGTAGTTATCTTTACGCTGCCCTCCTCTGAGCAGGAGGTTTCAAAATCGGCGCGCTTTAAAAAACTTATTTCTCTCGCGGAAAAAAGCGGAATATGCGCCTGCCTCGATAAAAGAAGCGATATTTCACTTGAAAAGGATCTTGTCAAATTGGCCGACAGGCTCGGTTCAAAACTCAGCTCGGCAAATGCCGGAAAAATTATTGAATATTCCTCCAACAATATTCAAACACTACAAAACGAAATACAAAAGCTTGCCTCTTACGCCGACGGAGGCGAGATTACCCTTGAAATGATAGAACGCATGGTGCCGAAGAACCTTCAGGCAAAGGTGTTTGCTCTTGCGGACAGCGTTATCGACGGCAAAGCGGATCGGGCCTACAATCAGCTTGAAATTCTGTTTTATCAAAAAGAAAAACCGACCGCAGTGCTTTCGGTTATAGGCGGAGTATATATTGACGCATACAGGGCAAAAGCCGCTATGGAAAGCGGAGTTTCCCTTGACCGCCTCGCTGCGGATTTTGAATACAAAAACCGCGCTTTTGTACTTAAAAAGGCCGCTTCACGTGCCTCAAAAATTTCAGTCGAGGCTCTGCGGGACAGCATTGGCGCTGTTGCCGACGCAGATTTGAAGCTTAAAAGCTCCTCTTCCGATAAAAATACGGCTCTTGAAAAGCTTGTTGCCAGACTGCTTATGATTGCTTCAAACGACAGGAGAACACGCATATGATTCATATACGTGAAGCAGTGATTGTAGAGGGCAAATATGACAAAATCAAGCTTAAAGAAATTATAGACGCGCCGATTATCGAAACAAACGGATTCCGCGTTTTTAAAGACAAAAGAAAACGCGACCTTATATGCCGTGCGGCAAATTCACGCGGACTGCTTATTATGACCGACAGTGATTCCGCCGGATTTATAATACGCAATTTTCTTAAAGGAATAGTTCCGCCGGAAAAAATAAAGCACTGCTATGTGCCGCAGATAATCGGCAAGGAAAAACGTAAGGACTTGCCCTCAAAGGAAGGTTTTCTCGGAGTAGAGGGAATTGACGAAACGACCCTTCTTGAGGCTTTGAAAAAAAGCGGCGCAAGCATATTAAACGGCGGAGTTAAACAAAAAAACGAGGAAATTACAAAGCAGGACCTTTATGACCTGGGGCTTACCGGCAAAGAAAATTCCGCAGTTCTGCGGAAAAAGCTGCTCAAAAAAACAGACCTCCCGTCGTATTTAACAACAAATGCAATGATTACCGCGCTTAATTGTATTTACACCAAAAAGGAAGTACTTGACATTGTTTCTCATTTGGATTATAATTGGCAAAAACAGGAATGATTACTGTTTTAATATTTGAAAGGAGTGTATTTTAATGGATTTAAAGGGTTCAAAAACAGAGGCGAATCTGCAGGCGGCATTTGCCGGTGAATCTATGGCACGCAACAAGTACACATACTTTGCGTCCAAGGCAAAAAAAGAGGGCTATGAACAAATTGCAAAGCTGTTTTTAGAAACAGCCGAAAACGAAAAAGAGCATGCAAAGCTTTGGTTCAAGCACCTTAACGGGATCGGTTCTACACCCGAAAACTTAGCCGCTGCGGCAGACGGCGAAAACTACGAGTGGACAGATATGTACGCAACCTTTGCCAAAGAAGCAAAAGAAGAAGGCTTTGACGAGCTTGCCAAGCAATTTGAGGGCGTGGGCGCAATTGAAAAAATGCATGAAGAGCGTTACAGAGCCCTGCTTAAAAATGTTGAAACCGGTGAGGTTTTCAAAAAAGGCAGCACGGTTATTTGGGAATGTTCAAACTGCGGGCATATCGTAATTTCTCAGGAGGCTCCGAAGGTTTGTCCCGTTTGCTTGCACCCTCAGGCATATTTCAAAATTAAAGCCGAAAATTATTGATTTATCCGCAAGTACCTGAAATTTAAATCGGAGGTGAACGGCAATGAAAAAGTACGTATGTGACGTTTGCGGTTGGGAATACGATGAAGCATTGGGGGATCCCGATAACGGAATTGCTCCCGGCACCAAATTCGAGGATCTTCCCGACGATTTTGTTTGTCCGCTTTGCGGAGTGGGTAAAGACAGCTTCAGCGAAGCATAATAACCGTTGCGGGAATTTTGCTTTAAGCTTTGCAATCCGTATTTTTGCTTTTTTTCACCGGTACTCCGGGTTTTTATCCGGCGGAAAAGGCCGAAAAATTAGAGCTGCGCAAAACAGAAGGTGCGACAGTCCGGAGTACTGCCGCACCTCTGATTTTGTCAGCCGCTCAAACGGTAATTCCATCTGTTTTTGCGCTTTTCCGACAATGAGGCATTTTTAATATATACATCTACAGCCGCCGGGGAGCGTTAGCTTCTCGGGGCTTTGGCGGGAAATTCAATAAGGGCTTTGCCCAATCATTCAACGTGGCAAATGGCAGCGTTAGC
Source organism: uncultured Eubacteriales bacterium (assembly GCA_964639205.1). Taxonomy (GTDB): domain Bacteria; phylum Bacillota; class Clostridia; order Oscillospirales; family Acutalibacteraceae; genus CAZXCG01. The sequence continues at coordinate 5,641 of CAZXCG010000021.1, read as the reverse complement.
TGCCTGAGAAATCAATGGGGGATTGTATCGCCCACTGATTCCGAAAACGGAATCCGCCTCCTTAGAGGTGGGGACATCTTTGCCTAAGTTAAACTCCCGCTAAATTCTGAAGCAAAGCCCGCCGGTACAAAGGCGGGGATGCCAGCGCTCAGGCAATAAAAACTTACGGGAGGATTCTGTGAAAAAGATAATCGGCGTTATGCCGCTTTACGACGACAGACTGGAAAGCTATTGGATGCTGCCCGGATATATGAAAATGCTTGAAGCGGAAAATGCGATTCCGCTGATGCTCCCGCTCACGGATGAAACGGAGGAGCTGGATTATTTTCTCGATAGCTGCGGAGGTTTCCTGCTGACGGGCGGACACGATGTATCGCCCTCTTTTTACCGTGAAGAGAAAAAGCCCGGATGCGGCGAGTGCTGCGTAATTCGTGACACAATGGACTCCTATGTTTTGAAGAAAGCCGTGCAGCAAGATAAACCGGTTCTCGGCATTTGCAGGGGTATACAGCTTATGAACGCCTGTTACGGCGGCAATTTATATCAGGATTTGGAAACTGAACGAAAAAGCGGTATCAATCACCATATGGAGCCGCCGTATGACAGAGCGGCGCATCGGGTCAGCATACAAAAAGGTTCCTTGCTGTATGATATTATCGGAAAAGAAAATATCGGAGTAAACAGCTATCATCATCAGGCAATAAAGGAAAAAGCCGATGCTTTTGAAGCCGCGGCGATTTCGGAGGACGGCTTGACGGAAGCAATTTATATGCCGGACAGAAAATTTATCTTGGGTGTGCAATGGCACCCGGAATTTTCCTATATTACAGATGAAAACAGCAGAAAAATCGTGAATGCTTTTGCAGCTTCAATTTGAAGAGCGGACGCGTTTTCAAGTTCTGACAGAAAAGAGGTATATTTTATGATCAGTAAGCTCACAAGAGAAGAAGCGCTGGAGCTCCTGAAAAAATATAACAAGGAGCCGTTTCACATTCAGCACGCTCTGACTGTAGAGGGGGTTATGCGCTGGTATGCAAACGAACTCGGCTACGGCGAGGACGAGGAGTTTTGGGGGCAGGTCGGTCTGCTGCATGATATAGACTTTGAACTGTACCCGGAAGAACACTGTAAAAAAGCGCCGGAGCTTCTTCGCGCTGCCGGCGCGGGCGAAGATATGATTCACGCTGTCTGCTCCCACGGCTGCGGAATCTGCTGCGATGTGAAGCCGGAACACGAAATGGAAAAGGTTCTGTTTGCCGCCGACGAACTGACGGGATTGATTTGGTCAACTGCTCTTATGCGTCCGTCAAAAAGCGTGCAGGATATGGAGCTGAAGAGCCTGAAAAAGAAATTCAAGGACAAGCGCTTTGCCGCAGGTTGTTCCAGGGAGGTTATCGCGCAAGGGGCGGCGAACCTCGGCTGGGAGCTGGACACTCTGCTGGAAAGAACAATCCTTGCCATGCGCTCCTGCGAAAAATCTGTTTATGAGGCAATGAAGTAAAGCATGACTCACAGTAAAAACCGGCGGACTTGCAGGCAACGCAGGCATATATTCTTTCACTGCCCCGCAAGAGTAATTCCGTCTTTTTTGTCTGCCTGTATTGACTATTTTGCCTTGTTGTAGTAAGATATAACCCAAAGCGCAGAAGTCAAGCTCAATTACGGACCGTCTGCCCTCAGCATACATAATGTCTGGCTGACAAAACCGAAAGACATAAGGCGGCAGCCCTGCGGCGCCGCTTTTTTTGAAAAATTATGTAAAAAGGTGATTATTATGAGAAGCGATTTAATGAAAAAGGGCGTAACGCGCGCCCCGCACCGTTCCCTGCTTATGGCAATGGGAATTACCGAAAGCGAAATGGAGCGCCCGTTTGTAGCGGTTGTCAACGCAAAAAGCGACTATATCCCCGGGCATAAGCATTTGGATGAAATTTCCGACTGCGTAAAAGCCGGAATCCGCAATGCCGGCGGCGTGCCGTTTGAGTTTTCTACTATCGGCGTTTGCGACGGATTGGCTATGAACCATTTGGGAATGAAATATTCGCTTTGCTCCCGAGAACTCATTGCCGACTCGATTGAAATTATGCTGACCGCGCATCCGCTCGACGCAATTGTATTTATCCCCAACTGCGATAAAATAGTTCCCGGAATGCTCCTTGCCGCCTGTCGGCTTAATCTGCCGTGCATTTTTGTCAGCGGCGGTCCTATGCTTCCGGGCAACCGCAACGGAGTAAGGTACGGACTTTCCGAAATGTTCGAGGCAGTCGGCAGCTGTGCTTCCGGTCAGATTACGGAGGACGAGCTTCACCGTCTTGAAGAACAGTGTTGCCCCACCTGCGGTTCATGCTCCGGTATGTACACCGCCAACTCCATGAACTGTCTTACCGAGGCGATAGGTCTTGCCCTGCCCGGCAACGGCACGCACCCTGCGGTTATGGCGTCGCGCAGAAGACTTGCCAAAGACGCGGGCGAACGAGTTATGAAGCTTTTGGAAGAAAATATCCGTCCGCTCGATATTCTTACAAAGGACGCGTTTGAAAATGCTCTCCGCTGTGAAATGGCTCTCGGATGCAGCACAAACTCTGTTCTCCATCTGCTGGCAATTGCAAACGAAGCCGGCGTGGACGTAACCCTGGACACCGTTGAACAGATAAGCAAGGTTACGCCGCAAATTTGCAAGCTCAATCCGGCCGGTAAAATATTTATCACAGATCTTGATGAGGTCGGCGGTATTCAGTCTGTTATTAAGGAACTTGCAAAGCACGGTATGATACATACCGACGCGCTGACTGTAAGCGGAAAGGTAAGCGAGCGTATTTCAAACGCTCCGGACGCCGACGGTCAATGCCTGCATACTGTGGAAAATCCTCTCCGTCCGGACGGCGGTATTGCGGTTCTCCGCGGTAATATTGCTCCCGAGGGAGCGGTAGTAAAGCAAGGCGCCGTGGCTGCCGAAATGATGCAGCATACCGGTCCTGCAAGGTGCTTTAACTGCGAGGAGGACGCTTCCGACGCTATCCTCGGCGGCAAGATTAAAAAGGGTGATGTAGTAGTTATACGGTACGAAGGCCCCAAAGGCGGTCCCGGAATGCGCGAAATGCTTGCTCCTACCTCAGCTCTTGTGGGGATGGGTCTGGGCAAAGACGTAGCCCTTATTACCGACGGGCGCTTCAGCGGCGCAACACAGGGTGCGGCTATCGGTCATGTTACTCCGGAAGCTGTAAACGGCGGTACCATTGCGTTGATTAAGGACGGCGACAGCATAACGGTTGACATTCCCAACGGCAAGCTTACTCTTAATGTTGACGCTGCGGAAATTGAGGCGCGCCGCGCTGATTTTACCCCAATAAACAAGGAGCTTACCGGATATATCAAGCGTTACGCCGCTTTGGTAACCGACGCTTCGCATGGCGCCGTATTCGGCTGATTGCCTCCAAAATAAGCTCGGCAAAAGGGTTTTATGACAAGTAAATCCTCTGAGACAAACAAAGCAGAATCATCTTTACGGGATGACTCTGCTTTTTTCGGCAAAAGCACGGATAAAATGAAAAATGCCGATATTTGTTACAGGATAAACCGAGCGCTTACGTGCACTCGATTCAGGCGGAAAAATTATTCCGGATTTTTTGCCAAAGCCGCTTCCTGCTCAGCCTGAGTTTTAGGATCGTAGGAAAGTATAGGCTTTATGCCTTTTTTATGCTTAAGATTTCTGTCTATGTAATTTTGAGTAATCTTATATACCAGCGGTGAAAGGGCAAGCACACCTATAAGGTTCGGTACCATCATAAGACCGTTAAAGGTATCTGAAATATCCCATGCCAGCGATGATGTAAGGATAGCGCCGCTCATAATCATAAGCACAAAAATCACCTTATAGATTATAGTGGACTTAGTGCCGAACAGATACTCCCATGCCTTAGTTCCGTAATGCGACCATCCGAGCACTGTGGTGAAGGCGAACAGCAAAACTGCTATAGCAATGAAAATACTGCCCCAGTTAATTCCGCCGAAGCTGAAAATACTGTCAAACGCCTTTGCAACAAGAGTAGCGTCGCCTGCCGTACCGTCAGCGAGAATGCCTGTTTCAAGGTCTATAACGCCGGAGGTAAGAATAACAAGAGCGGTCATTGTGCAAACCACTATTGTGTCCGCAAATACCTCAAAAATGCCCCAAAGCCCCTGCCTCACGGGTTCTTTAACGTCAGAGTTTGAATGAACCATAACCGAAGAGCCGAGTCCCGCTTCGTTGGAGAAAATACCCCGTTTAAAGCCCCACGTCATAACCTGAGCAATTGTAAAACCGACTGTTCCTCCCCAGACCGCTTTGCTTTGGAAGGCACTCTTAAATATCGCGGCGAACGCGGCGCCTATTTGACCTGCGTTGCCGAGGATTACAACAAGAGAGCCGAGAATAAACAAAACCACCATAAAAGGAACTATCTTTTCGGCAAAGGAAGCTATCCTCTTGATACCGCCTATAATTATAATCGCCGCAAGAACAAGAATTGCAAAACCGATTATAAGTCTGTACATATTTGTGCCGAGAAGCTCCCAGTTTGAAAGCGAAGGAACAGAGAAGGCGCTCTCAAAGTTTTCTACAATCTTATTTACCTGACCCATATTGCCTATTCCGAAAGACGCCAAAAGCGCAAATACCGAGAACAAAGCCGCAAGGATTGCGCCCAAATGCTTGCAGTGCTTCTTTGAGCCTAAGCCGTCCTTAAGATAATACATAGCCCCGCCGGACCATTCGCCGGCGGCGTTTTTCCTTCTGTAATAAATCCCGAGAACATTCTCCGAATAGTTTGTCATCATACCGAAGAACGCGGCGACCCACATCCAAAAAACCGCGCCGGGTCCGCCCGATACTATAGCTGCGGCAACACCGGCAATATTACCTACGCCTATGGTTGCCGCAAGGGCGGTACACAGCGCCTGGAACTGTGAAATTGCGGAATGATCCTTGGTGTGGTTGAATACATTCTTACTGAAAAGGCTGCCAACCGTTTTCTTCATCCAGTGACCGATATGAGTAACCTGGAAGAATTTAGTAACGCAGGTCATAATTATGCCGGTTCCCAAAAGAAGGATTATACCGATTTTGACCCAAACAAAGTCGTTAACAGCGTTATTTATATCGGTAATAACGTCTGTAACGCTTTTTCCGTCTTCGCATCCTGTAAGCATTAACGCAAGCACAGGAAGCAAAGCAAAAATAAAAGCTTTCTTTTTCATGTTTTTATTCCCCCTTATAACTTAGGCAAAGATGTTCCCCCCCCCGCCTCTAAGGCGGGGGTTCCGTTCCGGAATTTCAGGGGGAGTTACAAAATCTTCCGCTGAACCTCTGAGGAGCCGACGCTCCGCGCACACGCTGTAACCGGAGTATTGCTCCGATATTAAAAAAATAAAGGAGCTGCTTAAAAGCAATACTCCTTTGTAATGCAAAATATCTGTCCTTTTGCCTGAGAGATTCGGGAACAACACGCTTCCCTTGCACCTTCGGCACCCCATTGAAAGGGCTTCTCCAGAGTATTATCCATAACCGGTTGCTGTGAAGCTCCCGGCTACTTCGTCTAATATTTATATGTACAGCGTTATTTAATCGGGAAAGCTCCAAATTAAATAATATAATAATTTTATC
>CAZXCG010000020.1:0-28313 GCA_964639205.1 uncultured Eubacteriales bacterium | reverse complement strand
CGCCCAAATTACATAGCCGCTGAGTTCGGATTCAATAAGGGGCTTTGCCCCGTCATTCAGCGTGGCAAAAGGCAGCGTTAGGAAACGGCGACAGCGGTAACCTTGCAAAGCTTGTGCAGGAGCTGCTTATTTAGCGGGGTTATACTCTTCCTAAATACGGTGCTGACGGAATCATCGGCAGCGAAAGCGTAAAGCAAATAAAAGCCTTCCAAACCAAAAACAAGCTCACCTCCGACGGCATCTGCGGCATTAACACGTGGAAAAAGCTGCTGAAGGTTTAAAGGGGGTAATTTTTAATTAAAGCTTATTTAACGCATAAAGTCCTTTCAAAAAGCAAAGCACCGGCAAGGTTAAATGCCTTGTCGGTGCTTTGTTGTATGTCCGAATACTATTCTAAAGAAAAACAGTGAGTTCGGATTATACTCCATTGGTCCGCCCGAAGGGATTCGAACCCCCGTTCTTCAGAATCGGAATCTGCTGCGTTATCCAACTGCGCCACGGACGGAAATTAAAAAGTGAATCAGGCAGACAAGGGAAACGGTAGAGCACCCGTTTTCCCTTTATCTGCCGTATGTGCAGCAATGCGCAAATTACAATCAAATAAGCTCGATAATTGCCATTTCAGCAGCGTCTCCGCGACGAGCTCCGAGCTTTGTAATGCGTGTATAGCCGCCGTTCCTGTCAACGTACTTCGGAGCAATCTCGTTAAAAAGCTTGTATACAACATCTTTTTTGGTTATAAAAGACATAACCATGCGCTTATTGTGAAGGCTGCTGTCTTTTGCAATTGTAATCATCTTCTCGGCAAGAGAGCTTACCTCTTTTGCGCGAGCATATGTCGTTTCAATTTTGCCTTTTTCAAGAAAGAGAGTAACCATACCTCTTAACATTGCAATTCTATGATCGGTAGCTCTTCCGAGCTTTCTTGTACCCGGCATTATATTCACTCCTTTAATTCAAAATTTTAAAAAGGAAGCTTAGTCTTCATCACTTTGAAGACTGAAACCAAGAGTCTGAAGCTTATATATAACCTCTTCAAGAGATTTCCTGCCGAGATTACGTACCTTCATCATTTCTTCTTCCGATTTTTCGATTAAATCTTCCACAGTGTTAATACCTGCCCGTTTAAGGCAGTTGAAGGAACGAACCGAAAGATCAAGCTCCTCGATAGTCATTTCCAAAGCCTTTTCCTTACCCTGCTCGTCTTTTTCAACCATTATGTCCTCGTTGTATACAGAGCCGCAGAGCCCTTCAAACAGCCGTAAATGCTGAATCAGCACCGACGCCGCACGGGAAACTGCCTCCTGTGCATTGATAACGCCGTTGGTCCAAACATCAAGCACAAGTCTTTCAAGGTCGGTCTTTTGACCTACTCTTTGATTTTCTACAGTATAATTTACCTTTAATACAGGCGTATAAATTGAATCTACCGGAAGGACGCCTATAACCGATAAGCCGTCTAAAAGCTTGTTCTGCTCAGCGGGAACATAGCCGCGGCCTTTATCAAGCGTTATTTCCATATTCAATCTTGCATCATTACCGAGCGTTGCAATATGCAGTTCGGGGTTCAAAACCTCAACCTCGCTATCGCAAATAATAGATGCCGCGGTTACTTCGCATGGACCCTCGGCGGAAATCTGAACTGTTTTCGCATTTTCAGAATTAAGCTTACAGATAAGGCTCTTCATATTGAGCACGATTTCTGTAACGTCTTCCTTAACGCCCGGGATGGTTGAAAATTCGTGAACGATACCGTCAATTTTGATTGACGTCACGGCCACGCCTTCAAGTGAAGACAAAAGGACTCTTCTCAGGCTGTTGCCGAGGGTATTGCCGTAGCCTCTTTCAAGAGGACCTACGACGAATTTACCGTATTTTTCGTCCTCTGAATATTCAGCGGTTTCAATTATCGGTTTTACAAATTCTATCACTTGCTTTTCCTCCTTACCTATGCACGGCGCTTATGCCGCGGCGTGTGTAACCAACCTACTGTATGGGAGATTACTTGGAGTACAACTCGACGATAAGAGTCTCATCTACTGCAAGCTCTATTTCATCTCTTTGAGCCACAGCAAGAACCTTGCCCTCATAAGCTTCGCTATTAACCTCTAAATATTTAGGAACCGGTCTTGAAGCGTTTGCTTCAATTACAGTCTTAAACTTGACGCTTGAGCGGCTTTCCTCGGCAATTGCTATAACATCGCCCGGTCTTGTCAGGTATGACGGAATATTGACACGTCTGCCGTTGACGGTGAAATGACCGTGGTTTACAAGCTGACGCGCCTCCGCATGTGAGGAAGCCCAACCAAGACGGTAAACCACATTGTCAAGACGGCTCTCAAGGATTGCAAGCAAAGCGTCGCCCGTCTTGCCCTCTTTCTTTTCGGCGAGCTCATAGTAGTGCTTGAACTGGCTTTCCAATACGCCGTAATAACGTCTGGTCATCTGTTTAGCACGGAGCTGAAGTCCGTACTCGGAAGACTTTTTGCGCCCCTGACCGTGCTGTCCGGGTGCATAAGCTCTGCGGGAAATTGAGCATTTGTCTGTGTAGCATCTTTCGCCCTTCAGAAAAAGCTTTTGGCCTTCTCTGCGGCACTGTCTGCAAACAGCTCCTGTATATCTTGCCATATTTGTCTACCTCCTGATTTTATACACGTCTTCTCTTGGGAGGACGGCAACCGTTATGCGGAATCGGGGTTACGTCCTTAATCATGGAAACCTCAAGCCCTGCGGTCTGTAAAGCGCGGATTGCCGCCTCTCTGCCTTGACCAGGTCCCTTTACGTAAACTTCAACGGACTTCATACCGTGCTCCATAGCGGCCTTGGCCGCTGTTTCCGCCGCTGTCTGAGCAGCAAAAGGAGTAGATTTTTTGGAGCCGCGGAAGCCGAGCTCGCCGGCGCTTGCCCATGAGATCGCGTTACCCTGTGTATCTGAAATAGTAACAATTGTATTGTTGAATGTGGATTGAATATGCGCTGCGCCCTTTTCAATATTTTTGCGTTCGCGGCGGCGGCGCACTGTCGCCTTTTTACCGGCCTTAGGTGCTGCCATATGAAAAACCCTCCTTATTTCTTCTTGTTAGCCATAATTTTGCGCGGACCCTTGCGGGTTCTGGCGTTCGTCTTGGAACGCTGCCCTCTTACGGGAAGATTTTTCCTGTGACGCACGCCGCGATAACAACCGATTTCGATAAGTCTTTTAATATCAAAAGCTATGTCTCGGCGAAGATCGCCTTCAACACGGCAGTTGTGGTCGATATATTCTCTGAGCTTCGATACATCGTCCTCTGTTAAATCTCTGACGCGAGTGTCGGGATTGACGCCTGTTGCAGCAATAATGTCACAAGCAGTCTTTCTTCCGATACCGTAGATATAGGTTAAACCGATTTCAACTCTTTTATCTCTCGGCAAGTCTACACCTGCTATACGAGCCATTTAGTTGCACCTCCATAAAATTTAAATATTCATAAATTGTTCAATCAGCCCTGACGCTGTTTATGCTTGGGATTTTCGCAGATTACCATGACTTTGCCTTTTCTCTTGATAACCTTGCATTTATCGCAAATTTTCTTGACCGAAGGTCTGACTTTCATTGTGTAATCATTCCTTTCCTAAACGGTAAATTCAAATCTGAATTATTTTGATCTCCAAGTGATTCTGCCTTTTGTAAGGTCATAGGGTGACATTTCCACCTTGACCCTGTCGCCCGGTAAAATGCGTATAAAATTCATACGCAGCTTTCCGGAAATAATCGCCAATATTTGGCGACCGTTTTGAAGCTCCACCTTAAACTGAGCGTTTGGCAATGCTTCTCTGACTACGCCTTCAACTTCGATAACGTCTTGTTTTGACATTGCGGTAACCTCCTGCCGGCTTAAATACTCTTAAATTCTTTTAAAAGCTTCTTAACATCACGGTTATGGATATTTTGTATATCTAATATGACGTGCGTAGGTTCAAGATGAAGCGGATTCTTCTTTTTTGGTGCTTCAACCTTGCGCCTTTTGCCGTCGGCAATATAAGCAAACCGTCCGTCAAAATCCAATACTACAAAATAACCGCCCCTGTCTCGACCCGCCTTTGCTCTTACGACACTTCCCTTAACTATGTCCATAATGATTTTTTACTCCTTAGTCGGGGACAGTCATAATAACGGGACCGTCAGGTGTAACAGCAACAGTATGTTCAAAATGAGCAGAAAGACTGCCGTCTGCGGTAACTGTGCTCCATTCGTCTTCCAGCACTTTGACTCTGTAATCACCGGCGTTAATCATAGGCTCAATAGCCAATGTCATACCGGGTAACAGCCGCACGCCGCGGCCTGCTGTGCCGAAATTCGGCACGCTCGGCTCCTCGTGCAGTTTCGCACCTACTCCGTGGCCGACAAAATCGCGTACCACCGAGTAACTGCGAGCTTCGACATACTCCTGAACCGCGTGGGAGATATCCCCAATTCGGTTTCCTGCAACCGCCTTTTTTATTCCCTGATAAAGGCTTTCGCGGGTTGCGTCAAGCAAAGACTGTGCCTCGCGGCTTATATTGCCGCAGGGATATGTGTAAGCGTTGTCTCCGTGGTAACCGTTAATGTGGGCTCCGACGTCTACGCTGACTATATCCCCCTCTTTAAGAATCTGCTTTTTTGAGGGTATGCCATGGATAACCATATTATTTACCGAAATGCACACGCTGTTCGGAAATCCTCCGTACCCGAGAAATGAGGGAACGGCTCCCTCACTCTCGATGTACTTGCGAACCAGGGTATCAATTTCAAGGGTTGAAACTCCGGGCTCGACAGCCTTCCCGGCCAGTGCGAGTGCTCTTGCGGAAATTTTACAGGCAAGCTTCATTTCCGAAAGCTCGCGGGACGTTTTTATTATTATCATACTTACGCCTCTAAAAGCGCAAGCACAAGCTCGGAGGTTGCCTCAACTGAGTTTTGACCCTCAACAACGGCAAGCTTGCCCTGCTTTGCGTAATAGTCCTTTAAGGGTTCTGTTTCGGTATGATAAACATTCAGACGATCCTTTACAGTATCAATACGGTCGTCCTTGCGTTGAACAAGGGTGCCTCCGCAGTCGTCGCAAATACCTTCTGTCTTGGGCTTTAAGCTTTCAAGGTGGAAGGGTCTGCCGCACTTTTCGCAGACACGGCGTCCGGACATTCTGTTTATTATAACCTCGTCGGCTACCTCAATATCGATAACCTTGTCGATTACAACGCCCATTTTATCCAGAGCCTCGGCCTGAGGAATTGTTCTCGGAAATCCGTCAAGAATGAAGCCGCTCTTGCAGTCGTCCTGCTTGAGTCTTTCATCGACAATACCGATAACAACCTCGTCCGGAACGAGCTTTCCGGCGTCCATAAAGGACTTGGCCTTTAAACCCATTTCGGTGCCGGTTCTCAACGCTTCTCTGATAATATTTCCTGTGGAAATTGTGGGAATATTCAAACGCTCACAGATTACGGCCGCCTGGGTACCTTTCCCGGCGCCGGGAGCTCCTAAAAGAATAATATTCATAGTACTCTTATCTCCTTTATCTTCAAAATAGGAATCAGTCAAGGAAGCCTTTGTAGTGACGCATCATCATCTGCGACTCCATCTGCTTAACCGTGTCAAGTGCAACACCTACAAGAATGATAATTGAGGTACCGCCCATTGAAAGTCCTCCCATGCCGGTTACTATGGAATAGATAATGGGAAGCAAAGCGATAATTGAGAGGAAAAGCGCCCCAATTAAAGTAATTCTTGCCAAAATCTTTGAGATAAATTCAACTGTCGGAGTTCCGGGACGAATTCCCGGTATCGTGCCGCTGTTCTGCTTGAGGTTATTTGCCATTTCAACAGGGTTGTACTGAATCATAGTGTAGAAATAGGCAAATAAAATTATAAGGATGAAATAAACCGCCGTGTATGCCCAGCCCGTTGAGCTGAACGCCTTGAAGAAGCCGTCCCAGAAGCCGCCCTCCTTCTGATTCACAAACATATCTATAGTGCTCGGAATAGAAAGAATCGAGCTTGCAAAAATGATAGGCATAACGCCGCCGAGCGCAACCTTAATGGGAAGATGGCTTGACTGACCGCCGTACATTTTTCTGCCTACTACACGCTTTGCATACTGAATCGGAATACGTCTTTCGGAATCCTGCATAAAAGTAATAAACCAAATAACGGCAAGAAAGAGTATTACCCAGAGAGGAACAAGGGCAAAGTACCTTGAAGCGCCGTTTAACGCAAGAGTCCAGTACTGTCCGAGTACATTGATTGTATATGGCAGACGTGCAACGATTCCCGCAAAAAGAAGGATTGAAATACCGTTGCCTATGCCGTACTGGTTAATCTGCTCGCCGAGCCACATCATAACCGCCGTACCTGCGGTAAATGCAAGAATAATAACAAAAGCCGTAAACCAAAGAGAGAAACCGGTGTTGTATATTGTAACTCCGGAATTTTTAAGATAGAAGTAATAAGCCGTACCCTGAATAAGGCCGAGAAGAACCGTTACATAACGGGTAATTGTCGCAATCTTTTTACGACCTGCCTCTCCTTCTTTCGCCATACGCTCAAGAGGCGGAATGGCAACAGTCAGCAGCTGCATAATAATCGAGCTGTTGATATACGGCGTAACGCCCATAGCAAAAATCGTTGCATTTGAGAACGCGCCGCCCGACAGTGTGTTGAGGTAAGTAACCATTGAATTGCCGGTATCAACACCGTTGCTTTGCATAAGCTGCTGAAGGGCGTTCATATCCAAAAAAGGAACGGGAATAACCGAACCGACACGGAAAGCAACGATTATAAGCAGGGTGAAAAGGACTTTTTTCCTTATATCGGGAACAGCCCAAGCGTTTCTAATTGTCTTAAACAATTAAATCACCTCTGCCTTCCCGCCGGCTGCCTCAATTTTAGCCTTTGCGCCTTCGGAAAAGGCATTGAGTTTTACATTAAGGCTTTTGTTAAGATTTCCGTTAGCCAAAACCTTGACTCCGTCGAAAGAATTTTTAACTATACCCGCTTTAATAAGCGCCTGCGCGTCAACAACTGCGCCATCCTCAAATTTATTGAGCGCGCCTACATTTACAGAAACAATTTTCTTTGCAAAGATATTATTAAAGCCTCTTTTGGGGATACGTCTCTGCAAGGGCATTTGTCCGCCCTCAAAGCCGGGACGCATGCCGTGACCTGCTCTTGCCTTTTGTCCCTTATGACCCTTGCCGGCTGTTTTTCCGTTACCGGAACCATGCCCTCTGCCGATCCTTTTGGGTTCTCTTTTAGAGCCTTCAACCGGTGAAAGTTGATGTAACTTCATTTATTCGCACCTCCTTGATTAAGCGTCTTTTACCTCTACGAGGTGGATGATTTTTGCTACCTTGCCTTTTGTCTGAGAATTGTCGGGCTGAGTGGTAACATCGCCGATTTTCTTAAGACCTAAAGCGTAAGCGGTTGCGATTTGATCCTTTTTTGCCCCTATAAGGCTTTTTACCAATTTGATTTCCATAGCTGCAGCCCCCTTATAAGATTTCCTTAACGGATTTACCGCGTATAGCAGCAACCTCGGAAGCCGAGCGAAGCGAACTCAAACCCTGAAGCGTTGCACGTACTACATTGCAGGGATTGTTGGAGCGCAAAGCCTTTGTTCTTATATCCTTGATACCTGCCGCTTCAACAACGGCACGCACGGGGCCGCCTGCGATAACGCCGGTACCGGGGGCGGCCGGCTTCATTAAAACTCTGCCTGCGCCGTATTCGCCGATAACCTCGTGAGGGATTGTTGAGCCTCTGAGCGAAACGTTAATCATATGCTTTTTAGCGTCCTCAATACCTTTGCGAATGGCGTCGGGAACTTCGCCTGCTTTGCCGATACCGAAGCCTACATTACCCTCGCCGTCGCCAACTACAACAAGAGCCGCAAACTTGAAGATACGACCGCCCTTAACCGTTTTGGATACACGGTTAATGGCAACCACGCGCTCTTTTAAATCAATTGTTGCTGCGTCTATTTTATTAGCCAAAGTATTTTCCTCCTATTCCTTAGAAATTGAGTCCGCCTTCACGGGCGGCTTCGGCCAATTCCTTAACGCGGCCGTGATAAATATTACCGCCTCTGTCAAAAACGACGTCGGTGATGTTCTTTTCGGCAGCACGCTTGGCGATCATAAGACCGACTTCCTTTGCTGCCGCTTTGTTTCCGCCGTTGCCTTCAAAGCTCTTGTCAAGAGTGGATGCGCTTGCAAGAGTAACACCGTTAACATCATCAATAAGCTGAGCATAGATGTTATTAGTGGAGCGGAAAACGCAAAGACGCGGACAATCAGCGGTTCCGCTGATTTTAGCACGGACTCTCTTGTGGCGTGTCGCGCGTGCTTTTTTAGTATCAGGTCTTGTTACCATTTGTTATTCACTCCTTTAATTACTTCTTGCCGCCCTTGCCGGCCTTGCCTTCCTTGCGGCGGATAACTTCATCAACATACTTGATTCCCTTGCCCTTATACGGCTCCGGCGGACGCTTCTCCCTGACCTCGGCTGCAAACTGACCGACCTTCTGCTTGTCGGCTCCGTGAATTACGATTTTGTTGGGGGAAGGAACCTCAATTGTAATTTCGTCGGTATCTTCTACTATTACCTGGTGTGAAAAGCCGAGGTTCATAACAAGCTGCTTGCCCTGCTTCTGCACACGGTAGCCTACGCCGTTTACCTCGAGCTCCTTTTTATAGCCCTCGGTAACGCCCGTAATCATATTTGCGATAAGTGTTCTTGTAAGCCCATGGAGCGAACGGTTAAACTTATCGTCATCGGGACGCTTTACCTCAATAACGCTGCCGTTGATTTCAACCGACATATTGGGGTGTATTTTTTGAGTAAGCGTAGCTTTGGGTCCCTTAGCGGTGATAACGCCGTTGTCAAACTTTACTTCGACCCCGGCGGGAATATTTATAGGTTTTCTTCCAATTCGAGACATTTTCGCACCTCCTTATTACCAAACGTATGCAAGGACTTCCCCGCCGATATTTTCCTTACGGGCCCGACGATCTGTCATAATGCCCTTAGAGGTTGAAATAATCGCGACGCCAAGACCTTTCATAACCTTGGGCATATCCTCAACATTTGTGTAAATACGCAGCCCGGGCTTTGATACTCTGCGCAGACCGGTTATTACCGGCAATTTGTTATCCTGATACTTAAGAATAACCTTTATTATACCCTGCTTACCGTCCTCGGTAACGGTAAAGTTTTTAATATAGCCCTCGTCCAAAAGAATTTGGCAAATAGCCTTTTTCATATTGGAAGCGGGAATTTCAACCGATTCATGCTTTGCGGTATTCGCATTACGGATTCGAGTTAATAAATCCGCGATCGGATCAGTAATCTGCATAACATTTACCTCCTTTGCTTACCAGCTTGCTTTTTTCACGCCGGGAATCTCGCCCTTATATGCGAGTTCACGGAAGCAAATGCGGCATATTCCGTACTTACGAAGGTATGCATGTGGTCTGCCGCAGATTTTGCATCTGGAATATTCTCTTGTAGAAAATTTTTGTTTTCTTGCCTGCTTAACTTTCATCGCAGTCTTAGCCACTACAATCCCTCCTTACTTTGCAAACGGCGCGCCCATAAGCTGTAAAAGCTCGCGGGCTTCTTCGTCTGTTTTTGCGGTGGTAACAAAACAAATGTCCATACCGCGTACCTTGTCAATCTTGTCGTACTCAATTTCCGGGAAAATGAGCTGTTCCTTAAGACCGATGCTGTAGTTTCCGCGGCCGTCAAAGGAGTTGGGATTTATTCCTCTGAAGTCACGAACTCTCGGCAGGGCAATGTTGAAAAATCTGTCAAGAAATTCGTACATTCTGTCTCCTCTGAGAGTAACCTTTGCGCCGATTGCCATTCCCTCGCGAAGCTTAAAGTTAGCCACAGATTTTCTGGCGCGGCAGACAAGCGGCTTCTGCCCTGTAATTGCGCTGAGGTCGGCGCAGATAGAATCGATAACCTTTGAATTATCCTTAGCGTCGCCCGCCGCAATGTTTACAACGATTTTGTCAAACTTGGGAATTTGCATTACACTCTTGTAAGAGAATTTTTTCATAAGAGCAGGTGCAACTTCGTTTTTGTAGTATGACTTGAGTCTTGCCATTTCTTAAATCCTCCTTACAGTGTTTCGCCGCATTTTTTGCAAATGCGAGCCTTGGTGCCGTCGTCATAAACCTTATGACCAATGCGGGTAGGCTTCTTGCAGCGGGGGCATACAAGCTGAACCTTGCTTGCATACATAGCGCCCTCTACTTTAATTATGCCGCCTGCCTCGCCCATTCTTTTGGGCTTAACGTGCTTGGTTTTCATATTGATTTTCTCAACGATAACCTTACCCTCTTTGGGACTTACGGCCATAACCTGACCCTTTTTGCCTTTATCGTTGCCGCTTAACACTACAACGGTGTCACCTGTTTTTACATGAACGCTTTTATTCATTGCTGACACCTCCGATTAAAGTACTTCCGGAGCAAGGGAGAGAATCTTAAGATAATCTTTATCGCGAAGCTCTCTTGCTACCGGCCCAAAGATACGTGTGCCTTTGGGGTTTTTATCTTCCTTGATGATAACGGCGGCATTTTCGTCAAAACGAATGTAAGTGCCGTCCTCTCTGCGCACGCCCTTTGCCGTACGAACAACGACTGCCTTAACGACCTCGCCCTTCTTAACAACGCCGCCGGGTGCTGCTTTTTTAACAGAAGCAACTATAACGTCACCAATATTGGCATACCTTCTTCCGGTACCGCCGAGAACACGAATGCACATAAGTTCCTTAGCGCCGGTGTTATCGGCAACCTTGAGGTAAGTTTGCTGCTGTATCACAGTACGTTCCTCCTTTTTCTAAGCCGAAATAACACAATTATTTCGCTTTCTCAATAATCTCGACAAGTCTCCATCTTTTATCCTTGGAAAGAGGGCGTGTCTCCATAACCTTAACACGGTCGCCTATGGCACACTCGTTATTTTCGTCATGCGCTTTAAGCTTAACTGTGCGTTTAACAATTTTGCTGTAAAGCTTGTGCTTTACGCTGTCTTCAATTGCAACAACCACGGTTTTGTCCATTTTATTGCTGACAACTTTTCCGACAAGAACTTTTCTCATATTTCTTTCGCTCACTGCTGTATCCTCCTCATCAATTACGCCTTGGCACTGTTCTGAAGCTCATTCTGACGGAGAATTGTTTTAACTCTCGCAATGTCCTTCTTAACAGCGGATATGCGCATCGGATTTTCGAGTTGGTTGATTGCAAGCTGAAAACGAAGATTAAATAGCTCTTCTTTAAGGTCTTTGAGCTTTAATTCAAGCTCGTTTACAGATAACTCTCTGAGTTCTTTGGCTGTCATTACTGCTCAACCTCCGTTTCTTTTTTTACAAACTTGCACTTAATAGGCAGCTTCATCGCAGCCAAACGCAGCGCTTCCCTTGCGGTTGCTTCGTCAACGCCGGAAAGCTCAAACATTACCCTGCCGGGCTTAACAACAGCAACCCAATATTCGGGCGAGCCTTTACCGGAACCCATTCGGGTTTCAGCCGGTTTTTGAGTAATAGGCTTGTCGGGGAAAATCTTAATCCAAACCTTACCGAATCTTTTGCAGTAACGCGTCATAGCTACACGGGCGGCTTCAATTTGGTTGGAGGTTATCCACGACGGCTCCAAAGCCTGGAGACCGTAATCACCGTAGGTAACAGTGTTACCGCGCAGCGCCTTGCCTGTAAGGCGGCCTCTGTGTACTCTTCTGTATTTTACACGCTTAGGTAACAGCATTATCTTTTGCCTCCTTCTCTGCGTGGTCTTCTTGTGTTATTGTTGCTACGTACGACGCCTGCATTCAGAACCTCGCCCTTATACAGCCAAACCTTAACGCCGATTTTGCCGTAGGTTGTGTCTGCCTCGGCAAAGCCGTAATCAATATCAGCTCTGAGAGTCTGAAGAGGAATCGTACCCTCGTGATAGTGCTCGCTGCGCGCAATTTCCGCACCGCCGAGACGACCGGAACACTGAGTTTTGATGCCCTTGGCGCCGAGTCTCATTGCGCGTCCGATTGCCTGCTTCATTGCGCGGCGGAAAGAGATTCTTCTTTCCAACTGCTGTGCAATGCTTTCCGCAACAAGCTGTGCGTTCAGGTCGGGGGACTTAACTTCAACAATGTTAATGGCAACGTCCCTGCCGAGCATTTCTTCGCACTGTTTTCTGAGTTTTTCAATTTCAGCGCCGCCCTTACCGATAATCATACCGGGCTTTGCGCAGTGAATATGGATTCTTACTTTTTTGCTGTCTCTTTCAATTTCAATCTTCGGAACGCCGGCGGAAGCAAGCTGCTTCTTGAGCGTCTTGCGGAGGTTATAATCTTCTACAAGAACATCACCGAAGTCTTTTTTATTTGCAAACCAACGAGAATCCCAGTCTTTAATTACGCCTACACGCAAACCGTGCGGATTAACTTTCTGGCCCATAATTTTACCTCCTTCGGCTTATTCTTTTTCCTTAAGAACTAATGTGATGTGAGATGTTTTCTTATTGATTCTGTATGCTCTTCCCTGTGCTCTGGGACGGATTCTCTTGAGAGTCGGACCCTGACTTACACTGCAAGCAGCAACATAAAGATTTGAAGCGTCCATATCGTGGTTATTCTCGGCGTTTGCCACAGCAGACTTAAGCAGCTTTAAGAGCGGCTCGCAAGCGGCTTTAGGGGTTTGCTCAAGAATAGCCTTTGCAAGCTTTGTGTCCTTGCCGCGAATAAGATCGAGAACAACCGACACCTTGCGTGGCGAGATACGGACATAATTTAAATATGCCTTAGCTTCCATTGCAATTACTCCTCCCGCTTATTTCTTAGTTGTTTTTGAACCGGCATGACCCTTGAAGGTTCTTGTCGGGGCAAATTCACCGAGCTTGTGACCTACCATATCTTCTGTTACATAAACCGGAACATGCTTGCGTCCGTCATGGACTGCAAATGTATGACCTACAAAATCGGGGAAAATTGTTGAGCTTCTTGACCAGGTTTTAAGAATTCTCTTTTCACCCTTTTCGTTCATTTCGAGTACCCTTTTGAGCAGCACCGGCTGAACATAAGGACCCTTTTTTGTGCTTCTACTCATAGTTGAAAGCTCCTTTCTGTCTGCCTATTACTTACCGTTTCTACGTTTTACAATGTACTTATCCGAACGGTTGTGGGGTTTCCTTGTCTTATAGCCGAGGGCGGGCTTGCCCCAAGGGGTTACAGGTCCGGGACGGCCTACGGGAGATTTACCCTCGCCGCCGCCGTGGGGGTGATCGCAGGGGTTCATTACCGAGCCGCGTACTGTAGGCCGCCAACCCATATGACGTTTACGGCCGGCCTTGCCTATCTTTACATTTTCGTGATCCGTATTACCGACCTGACCGATTGTTGCCATACATTTTTCGGATACATTGCGCAGCTCGCCGGACGGAAGCCTGAGCAGCGCCATACCGTTTTCCTTAGCCATAAGCTGAGCCATAATACCGGCTGCCCTTGCAAGCTGAGCACCTCTGCCGGGATAAAGCTCAACATTGTGGATAAATGTACCGGTTGGAATTGCGCTTAACGGAAGTGCGTTACCGATTTTGATGTCGGCGTTTTCGCCTGAAACAACGGTGTCGCCCACCTTTAAGCCCTGCGGAGCGATGATATAGGACTTATCGCCGTCCTCATACTGAACAAGAGCGATAAAAGCGGAACGGTTGGGGTCGTACTCTAAGGTAAGAACCTTGCCCGGAATATTAAACTTTTGACGTTTAAAATCAATGATACGGTATTTTCTGCGGTTGCCGCCGCCTCTGTGACGAACAGTGATTCTGCCGTAGCTGTTACGGCCCGAATGCTTCTTAAGCGGGGCGAGCAAGCTCTTCTCCGGAGCAACTCTTGAAAGCTCCGAATAATCTGTAACCGACATATTACGCCGAGCGTTTGTAGTCGGCTTATAGGTTTTTATAGCCATTTATTTTCACTCTCCTCATGATGGCTTTGCGGGAAATGGCGTTCCCATACATTCTGCCTGATAATATTAAACTTCAGGCTTACATCATGCCTTCAAAAAATTCAATTGCCTTACTGTCGGGAGTAAGCGTTACATAAGCCTTTTTCCAGGATCTTGTGTAACCCTCGCTTCTGCCCTGACGGCGGTATTTGCCGCGCACACTTACTGTATTGACCTTTGCAACCTTAACCTTGAAAATTTCTTCACATGCTCTTGCAACGTCAATCTTTGTTGCGGATTTTGCCACCTCAAAGGTGTACTTTTTGTCCTGAGCACCGTACATGCTTTTTTCGGTGATTATAGGGCGGACGATAATATCATGCGCTGTCATTATACGTACACCTCCTCGATTTTGCTTACGGCGTCCTTAACAATAACAAGCTTGTCGGCATTGAGGATGTCGTAAACGTTAAGTGTGTTTACCTGAGCGGTTTTTACGCCCGGAATATTCGCCGCCGAGCGGATAACCCGTCTGTCAAGATCGGCTAAAACGATGAGAGCCTTTTTATCTGAGCCTATTGCCTTGAGCATATTGGCAACAGTCTTTGTTTTGTAATCCTCCAGTGTGATTGCGTCGAGGACTATAACATCGTTCTCCGCGGTTTTTGAAGAGAAAGCGGACTTCATAGCAAGTCTTCTGACCTTTTTGTTTACAGAAAAGCTGTAGTCCCTCGGCTTTGGAGCAAACGCTACGCCGCCGTGAGTCCACTGCGGAGATCTTGTCGAACCCTGTCTTGCGCGGCCGGTTCCCTTTTGCCTCCAGGGCTTTTTGCCGCCGCCGGAAACCTCCGCCCTTGTAAGAGCGGACTGCGTGCCCTGACGCCGGTTTGCAAGGTGGCTGACTACCATCATATGCATAGCCGCGGCGTTAGGCTCAATACCGAAAATCGAATCGGCAAGATCTATGCTTCCGACATTTTTGCCTGCCATATCTAAAACTGCTACATTAGGCATTTGTAATCCTCCTTCCTTAAGCCTTAACGGTGTCTTTGATGACTACTGTACCGCCGTTAGGGCCGGGGATAGCACCCTTTATAGCGATAAGATTGTTTTCAGCGTCCACCTTAACAACGGCAAGATTTTGAACGGTTACCCGTTCAGCGCCGAGGTGACCCGCCATCTTTTTACCCTTCCATACTCTTGAGGGATCCGAGCAGGCGCCGATTGAACCGCCATGACGGGCAACGGGACCTGAACCGTGGCTTTCCTTGAGTCTTTGGAAGTTCCAGCGCTTAATAACGCCGGCGTACCCTTTACCTTTGCTTGTACCGGTAACGTCAACCCTGTTGCCGACCTCAAAAACATCCGCTTTGACAATGTCGCCGACATTATAAGCCGCTGTGTTGTCAACACGGAATTCTCTGAGAACCTTTTTGGGAGCAACTTTGCTTTTGTCAAAGTGACCTTTCATGGGCTTTGTTACCTTGCCGGGCTTTACGTCGCCCCAACCGAGCTGAACCGCCTCGTACCCATCGTTTTCCGCCGTTTTCTTCATAGAAACAACGCAGGGACCTGCTTCAACAACGGTTACGGGAACAACATTGCCCTTTTCGTCGAAAATCTGCGTCATGCCGATTTTCTTACCGATGATTGCCTTTTGCATTAATATATCCTCCTTGTAGGTTATTGGTTGGCGCGAGCCAACTTGACCCTGTCTGCTTGTAGGTTGGCATAGATTAAACGTTTATTAAAGCTTAATCTCAATGTCAACGCCGGCAGGGAGTTCCAAGCTCATAAGAGCTTCGACTGTCTTGTTTGACGGTCTTAAAATGTCGATAAGTCGCTTGTGGGTTCTCATCTCAAACTGCTCGCGGCTGTCCTTATACTTATGAACAGCGCGAAGAATTGTAACAACCTGCTTTTCCGTAGGGAGCGGAACAGGTCCGGAAACCTTAGCGCCCGTACGCTTTGCGGTTGCAACAATTCTTTCGGCGGATTGATCGACAAGCTGATGGTCGTAACCCTTTAATCTTATCCTTATTTTTTCTTTGACTGCCATATCGTCGCCTCCTTAAAAATTTAGTTGGCGGGCTTGATTTAAAATCTTTCCACTTATCCGGGTGTTTCCTGAATACCCATTATAAAAACCCGTTTTCATTAAAAACACAACGGGTCGCGGAAAGTACCGAGAAAACAGCCGCAACCGCTCCCACAGCATTCGGAGCAGCGCGCAGTAATCCTCTTATTTTCTTAATCGCCCGGTTTAAAATCGGACATACTCCACGGAAAAACCGGCATAATGCCGCAACCTCCCGCTTCAACGCATATCTATTGCAGTCATAAGCGCGCTTTTGCGCGCGCTCGCAAAGATTATTATACACGAAAAGAGCGTGTAAATCAAGAAAAACCTTCCTGTTCACGCGCTCTTTTGGTTTAGAACTTTAGAAATTTTTTAATTAATTTTTTGTTAATTATGACGAAGCCTGCTCGGGAACGGCAGTTTCCTGCAATTCGACATTACGGTATCGGTGCATACCGGTTCCTGCGGGAACAAGCTTGCCGATAATTACGTTTTCCTTCAGACCTACAAGCGGATCCACCTTGCCCTTTATGGCTGCGTCGGTAAGAACTCTTGTTGTTTCCTGGAAAGAAGCCGCGGACAGGAAGCTGTCTGTTGCAAGAGACGCCTTGGTAATACCGAGGAGCATCTGAGTCCATGTAGCAACGGCAAGGTCGGTTTCGCCGGCGTCTATCCTTTTTTGAATTTCGCGGTTTACATAACGAACCTCGTTCTTGTCGTACATTTGTCCGGAAATAAAATCGGTGCTGCCGGGATCGATAATTTTAACCTTCTTCATCATCTGACGGACAATGACCTCTATGTGCTTATCGTTGATGTCAACGCCCTGCAGACGGTAGGTACTCTGTACCTCGGAAATCAAATAATCCTGAACGGCGCGCGGACCGAGAATTGAGAGAATGTCATGCGGATAAACCGCGCCGTCGGTGATTTTTTCACCTTTATGGATAAATTGACCTTCTTTTACTTTTACGCGGAAGCCGAACGGTATAAGGTACTGTTTTTCTTCGCCTGTTTCCTTATTATATACAACGGCGTGGCTGTTGTTTTTAATTTCCTCAAAGCGCACTTCGCCGTCGATTTCGGAAATAATTGCAAGGCTCTTTGGTCTTCTGCTTTCAAACAGCTCTTCAACACGCGGAAGACCCTGTGTAATATCCTCCGCGGAAGCAACGCCGCCGGTATGGAACGTTCGCATGGTAAGCTGTGTACCCGGCTCGCCGATTGACTGCGCGGCAATAATGCCGACCGCCTCGCCGACAGTGACGGGCATTCCGTTTGCAAGGTTCGCCCCGTAGCACTTTTTGCAGACGCCCTGCTTTGCATGGCAGCCTAAAATACTGCGGATTTCAACCTTTTTAACGCCGGAGCCTACAATTATATCGGCTTCCTTTTCGCCTATCATTACATCCTTGGAAACAAGGACATTACCGTTTTCATCGCAGAAGTCGCGTACAAGGTATCTGCCCTGCAAGCGCTCGTGCATGCTTTCGATTACCTGCTTGCCCGTCATTATGTCGAATACCTCAAGACCCTCGTCGCTGCCGCAGTCGTCCTCACGGACTATAACATCCTGAGAAACATCGACCAGACGGCGTGTAAGATAACCCGAGTCGGCGGTACGCAGCGCCGTATCGGCAAGTCCTTTGCGCGCGCCGCGTGAAGAAATAAAGTATTCAAGAACATTAAGTCCTTCGCGGTAATTAGCTCTAATCGGGATTTCGATTGTTTTACCCGAGGTATTTGCAATAAGTCCGCGCATACCGGCAAGCTGACGAATCTGGCTCATACTGCCGCGCGCGCCGGAATCGGCCATCATAAATATGGGGTTGTAGCGGTCAAGATTGCCCTGAAGCGCTGCGGTAACATCATTTGTCGCGTTTTCCCAAATTTTCAGCGTTTCGGCATAGCGCTCCTCATCTGAACGCAGACCCATCATATATTCCTCGCGAATTTCATCTACATCGGCTTCCGCCTTAGCGATGATGTCCTTCTTTGCGGGCGGGATTTTGGCGTCGCAAACCGCAACGGTGATAGCTCCGCGAGTAGAATATTTATAACCCTGAGATTTTATTTCGTCGAGCACCTCTGCGGCAACCTGCGTGCCATGAATTCGAATGCACGCATCTACAATTTTGCCGAGCTGCTTTTTCCCCACGAGGAAGTCGATTTCGAGCTTAAATCTGTTTTCCGGCTTGCTTCTGTCCACAAATCCCAGATCCTGAGGAATGGGACGGTTAAAAATAATCTTACCGATGGTAGTATCTATAATTCCGGATTCTTCAACGCCGTCAACCGTAACGGTACGGCGCACCTTGATTTTTGAGTGAAGCTGAATAACTCCGGTGGAATAAGCCATAATTGCTTCGTTAACATCGCGGAAGACCTTTCCTTCGCCGAGCTCGCCGTCCTTATCGAGAGTAAGATAATATGAGCCGAGCACCATATCCTGCGTAGGAACGGCAACGGGACGGCCGTCGGACGGCTTGAGCAGGTTGCCCGCCGCGAGCATAAGAAAGCGCGCCTCCGCCTGCGCTTCAACCGAAAGCGGAACGTGAACGGCCATTTGATCCCCGTCGAAGTCGGCGTTGAACGCCGTGCAAACAAGCGGATGAAGCTTAATGGCTCTGCCCTCTACCAATACCGGCTCGAACGCCTGTATACCGAGTCTGTGCAGTGTAGGCGCACGGTTAAGCAGAACAGGATGATCCTTGATTACAACCTCCAAAGCGTCCCATACCTCGGGCTTTGCGCGTTCAACAGCCTTTCTTGCAGCCTTTGCGTTTACGACAACTCCGGTTTCGGCAAGTCTTTTCATTACAAACGGCTTGAAAAGCTCCAGCGCCATTTCCTTCGGCAGTCCGCACTGGTACATTTTAAGCTCCGGGCCGACAACTATAACCGAACGCCCGGAATAGTCTACGCGCTTGCCGAGAAGATTTTGGCGGAAACGTCCCTGCTTGCCCTTAAGCATATCGGAAAGCGACTTAAGCGCGCGGTTATTGGGGCCTGTAACGGGTCTGCCTCGGCGGCCGTTATCAATAAGGGCGTCGACAGCCTCTTGGAGCATTCGCTTTTCATTACGGATAATAATGTCGGGAGCTTCAAGCTCAATTAACCTTTTAAGACGGTTATTTCTGTTTATAACACGTCTGTAAAGCTCGTTCAAGTCGGACGTTGCAAAGCGTCCGCCCTCAAGCTGAACCATAGGGCGTATATCCGGAGGAATAACCGGTATTACATCCAATATCATCCATTCCGGACGGTTGCCGGACAGACGGAAGCTTTCAACAACCTCAAATCTTTTGAGAAGCCGAACGCGCTTTTGACCGGTTGCGTCTTCAAGCTGATTTTTAAGCTGAGCGGAAAGCTCGTTAACATCAATTTCGCGCAGAAGCTGCTGAATTGCCTCGGCTCCTATTGAAGCTTGAAAATCATCCTCGTATTTTTCGCGCATTTCCTGATATTCGCGCTCTGTAAGACACTGCATTTTTGCAAGCTCCCGGCAGTCTCCGGGATCTGTTACAATATACGCCGCGAAATAGAGAACCTTTTCAAGATTTCTCGGAGAAATATCAAGCATAAGAGAAATTCTGGATGGGATTCCCTTAAAATACCATATATGAGAAACGGGCGCGGCAAGCTCGATATGACCCATACGCTCTCTGCGAACCTTTGAGCGCGTTACCTCTACGCCGCAGCGGTCGCAGATTTTCCCCTTATAACGGATTTTCTTGTATTTACCGCAGTGGCACTCCCAGTCCTTCTGAGGCCCGAAAATTCTTTCACAGAACAATCCGTCTACCTCCGGCTTAAGCGTGCGGTAATTGATGGTTTCCGGCTTTTTAACCTCGCCGTATGACCATTTTCTTATCTGGTCGGGGGAAGCCAAACCTATTTTTATTGATTCAAAAACGTTATAATCCATCGACAAGCTCCTCCTTAATATTCATCCGAACCGTGGTCGTCAAAATCGAGAAAATCCTCCTGATCATCAACTAACGAGCTTTCGTCAAACATATTTCCCTCGTCAGAATCCTCGTCCAGATTAAAGCCGTCCAGCGTAGTCATAACGGTATCCTCCTCAAAGGAATCCTGAGCCGAAACGGTTGGAATATCGTCGTCGTCAAACTTCTGTTTAAGGTCAATTTCCTTATTATCGGCGTCAAGAACCCTTACGTCAAGAGCAAGGGACTGCAATTCTTTGATAAGGACCTTAAACGATTCGGGAATACCCGGAGTGGGGATATTTTCACCCTTTATGATTGCCTCATAGGTTTTAACTCTGCCGACAACGTCATCGGATTTTACCGTCAGTATTTCCTGAAGAGTGTAAGCGGCGCCGTAAGCCTCAAGCGCCCAAACCTCCATTTCACCGAAGCGCTGACCGCCGAACTGGGCTTTGCCTCCAAGGGGCTGCTGAGTAACAAGCGAGTACGGACCGGTGCTTCTTGCGTGAATCTTATCGTCTACAAGGTGATGCAGCTTAAGGTAGTACATATAGCCCACCGTTACGGGATTATCAAAGCGTTCGCCCGTTCTTCCGTCGGTAAGCCAGGTCTTTCCGTCCGGACTGAAGCCCGCTTTTTCAAGCAACTCAAAAATATCCTGCTCGTGAGCGCCGTCAAAAACCGGTGTCATAATCTTCCAGCCGAGCGCCTTCGCTGCATATCCGAGGTGAACCTCAAGCACCTGACCGATATTCATACGCGACGGTACGCCCAGCGGATTGAGAACTATATCAAGCGGTGTGCCGTCGGGGAGGAAGGGCATATCCTCTTCGGGAAGGATTCTTGAAACAACGCCCTTATTACCGTGGCGGCCCGCCATTTTATCGCCGACGGATATTTTACGCTTCTGCGCAAGATAGCAGCGTACAACCTTGTTTACACCGGGCGGAAGCTCGTCGCGGCTGTCCTCGCGTGTGAACACCTTTACGTCAACTACAATGCCGCTTTCGCCGTGCGGGACGCGCAAGGAGGTGTCTCTTACTTCTCTTGCCTTTTCGCCGAAAATTGCCCGCAGCAGACGTTCCTCGGCAGTAAGCTCGGTTTCACCCTTGGGGCTTACCTTGCCTACCAGAATATCGCCTGCGTGAACCTCGGCTCCGACGCGTATGATTCCCCTCGGATCAAGATCCTTGATCATATCCTCGCCGACATTGGGTATTTCTCTGGTAATTTCCTCCGGACCGAGCTTTGTGTCTCTTGCCTCGGTTTCATATTCTTCTATGTGAATTGATGTGTAAACGTCGTCTCTTACAATTTTTTCATTTATAAGAACCGCGTCCTCGTAATTATAGCCCTCCCAGGTCATAAAGCCTATAAGCGCGTTTTTGCCGAGTGAAATTTCGCCGTCCTTGGTTGAAGGGCCGTCCGCCAGAACCTCGCCCTTGACAAACCGCTGCCCGCGGTCTACAACCGGGATTTGATTTATGCAGGTACCCTGATTGGAACGCAGAAACTTAATAACCTGAAAATCCTGAATTCTGCCGGAATCGTACTGAACACGGATAAGGTCGGCGGAAACGCTCAGAACCACGCCGTCCTCTTCGGCAAGAATGCAAACGCCCGAATCGACGCCCGCTTTGTATTCCATACCGGTTCCTACAATGGGAGCCTCGGTAACCATAAGCGGAACCGCCTGCCGCTGCATATTCGAGCCCATCAGCGCGCGGTTTGCGTCGTCGTTTTCAAGGAAAGGAATCATAGCCGTAGCCACCGAGACAACCATTCTCGGCGAAACATCCATAAAATCGAACTGATCCGGCGGAAGCTCGACAAATTCGTCCCTGTGGCGGCCTACAACCTTTGAATTTTTAAAGCGATGATTTTCGTCAAGAGGCTCGTTTGCCTGAGCAACGAAAAATTCATCCTCCATATCCGCCGTCATATAAATAACCTCGTCGGTAACTATGCCGGTCGCCTTGTCTATTTTTCGGAACGGAGCCTCTATAAAGCCGTACTTGTTTACCCTTGCAAATGTTGCTAAGTAAGAAATCAGACCGATGTTGGGTCCTTCGGGAGTTTCAATAGGACACATTCGTCCGTAATGCGTGTAGTGAACGTCGCGCACTTCAAATCCCGCGCGGTCACGCGAAAGACCTCCGGGTCCGAGCGCGGAAAGTCTCCTCTTGTGAGTAAGCTCCGCAAGCGGGTTGTTCTGATCCATAAACTGCGACAGCGGAGAAGAACCGAAAAATTCCTTTATAGCCGCGGTAACAGGGCGGATATTTATAAGCGTGCCGGGCGAAAGGCTGTCCTGATCGGAGGCCTGAAGCGTCATTCTCTCCCGAATTACGCGTTCAAGACGTGAAAAGCCTATGCGGAACTGGTTTTGCAGAAGCTCGCCGACGCAACGGATTCTTCTGTTGCCGAGGTGGTCTATGTCGTCTGTAGTGCCTATTCCCTCGGCAAGACAGTTCATATAGTTAACGCTTGCAAAAATATCTTCAACCGTGATATGGTTGGGAACAAGCTCGTCTGCACGCCTGCGAATTTGTGAATGTACCTCTTCGGCGCTTTCGGCGCCGTCAAGAATTTCACACAGAACCGGAAAGCTTACTTTCTCGCGAATTCCCAGTGAAGCCGGATCAACGTCTATATATCCGGCAAGATCAACCATACCGTTGGAAATAATCTTTACGGTCTTTCCCTCACCGTTGGCAACGTAAGCCACGCAAACGCCCGCATTCTCAATTTCAACCGCCTTTGCGCGGGTGACGCTCTCCCCTTTATTGGCGATAACCTCGCCGGTTCTCGGATTTGCAACAGGCTCTGCAAGCACCTGACCCGCAAGACGCTGCGAAATTCCGAGCTTTTTATTGTATTTATAGCGTCCGACTTTGGACATATCGTAACGTCTGGTGTCGAAAAACAGGTTGTTTAAATGCGTCTGCGAGCTTTCAACCGTGGGCGGCTCGCTCGGGCGCAGCTTGCGGTAAACCTCAAGCAGACCTTCTTCTACGCTTTTGGTTACGTCCTTTTCAAGAGTAGCCTTTATTCTAACGTCATCGCCGAAATAATCAAGAATTTCGGCGTCCGTACCGAGACCCAGCGCACGCAGGAAAACGGTAACCGGTATTTTGCGGTTTTTATCGATACGCACATAGAAAACGTCGTTTACATCATTTTCATATTCAAGCCAGGCTCCCCTGTTCGGAATAACCGTTGCGCTGAACAGCTCCTTGCCCGTCTTGTCATGGCTCATTTTATAATACACGCCCGGACTTCTGACAAGCTGGGAAACAATAACGCGCTCGGCTCCGTTTATTACAAAAGTACCGCTGGGAGTCATAAGCGGAAAGTCCCCCATAAAAACGTTGGACTCCTTGATTTCCCCCGTTTCCTTGTTTTGCAGGCGCGCTCTGACGCGCAAAGCCGCAGAATAGGTAGCGTCCCTCTCCTTACACTCTATAATGGAATAGTTGGGCTTATCCACATCGAGCGTATAGTCAATAAAGTCAAGCACAAGATTGCCCGAAAAGTCCACGATTCCCGAAACATCCTTGAACACCTCTTTCAGACCTTCATCAAGAAACCATTGGTAAGAATTTTTCTGAATTTCAATGAGATTGGGCATTTCGATTACTTCATCGATTTTTCCGAAGCTCATTCTTGTGGTTTTACCGAGCTTAACGGGTTTGACATTAACCATTAGGCGTATCACTCCTTTTGAAATTTATGAGTCGGCAGATAAAATAAAACAGATTTGTCCTTCATGCAGGGACGCCCCTTTTGTTAAAGCGTTTTAAAAAAACTCCTTGACAAGCTTAATACATTTATGCTAATATACCACTAAAGTAATTTTTAGACTGTATAAGCTGGGTATATATCCCCATATTGTTACATCTTAATAATTTATCGCATTTTCGCTTTTTTGTCAAGACATTTTTTAAAATATTGATTAATTCGTCCGTTTTTCATCTTTTGCTTCCGAAAAAGAATTATTTTCGGAAGCGTTTTTCTTTTATTAATATAGGAACACCCGGCAGCGTTGACAATTTTTCCGCTCTGCATCGGTAATCAAAACCCTCGGTTGTTTCAAAAATAACCGAGGGTTTAAATCGGGACGGCGCTCCGGCCGGCTTGCCCGGGACGGAGCGCCGGCGAAATTGCAGCGTGCGCGGGGAGCGTTTGCCCATCGGAGCTTCGGCTACACTGTTTGTACTATGTGTTTTCGCTTGTATTTTTGTTTGTATTTTCGGTTGTATTTTCGTCCAAAAGCCGTTCGGCTTTTTCAAGCAAAACCGCCCTGTCGTTTTCCAGTTCTCCGTTTACAACCGAATCAAGCAGCTTATTTAATACAAAGCCTATTTTTGCACCGGGCTCAACGCCGAGACGAATAATGTCGTGACCGTTTACTTTAAGCTCGCGCAGAGTAAGACACGGACGCTCGGCGGTTATTTTTCTGTAACAGTCCCGAGCCTCGGCAAGCTGTTCAAGCCTTGCTGCTCGCATATACTCAGACTGTGCCGAAATATCCGCCCTTTTTACGTAAAACAGACGCTGCAACAAATCGTCCGGATACTTTGCCATAAGCTTTTTAATGCTCTTCCCGTCCGCAAGCTGAACATCATGCAGCGCGACAAGCCGTGTAACGTCGTTTATAAAGCTGTTGGAACATTTCAGCCTTTTTAAAATAATTTGCGCTGTCTCCGCACCCTTTTCGGGGTGACCGTAATAATGTGAAGCTCCGTTTTCATCGGTTGTCTGAGTAAGCGGCTTGCCCAAATCATGCAAAAGCATGGCAAAGCGCACAACGGAATCGGGTGGAGCATACGACGTCGCCGCCGCGGTATGCTCCCATAGGCTGAGATTATGGTACGGATTGTTTTGGTCAAAGCCGATGCAGGGCGCGATTTCTGGTATTATAAACGCGAAAATTTCCGCAAACTCCGTAAGAACGGCATAAACGTTACGGCCGCATAAAAGCTTTTGAAGCTCCGAAAACACCCTCTCCGCGGATATTTTTTCAAGCAGTCTGTATTTTGAAAATATCGCCTCTTTTGTTTTTTCCTCGATGGAAAAACCGCATACCGAGGAAAACCTCAATGCACGGAGTATGCGCAGCGCGTCCTCGGAGAAGCGGTCGCTTGCGTTCCCTACGCAGCGTATAAGTCCCCTGCTTAAATCTCCGACTCCGCCAAAGCAGTCGACAAGCTCCTTGCCATTGTATGCCAGAGCGTTAAAGGTAAAGTCGCGGCGGGCAAGATCCTGCTCAAGGCTTGGGGTAAAAGACACCGATTCCGGATGCCGGCAGTCCTTATATTCCCCATCACAGCGGTAGGTGGTTACTTCATATTGGGCGCTGCCGGTAAGCAGAGTAAGCGTACCGTGCTTTATTCCTGTTTCGATAATTCTCAGATCCGGAAAGCACTTTTTAATTTTCTCCGGTTCGGCGTCGGTGGTTATGTCCCAATCGGCGGGGTCCGTGCCAAGCAGAGCGTCGCGCACGCATCCGCCGACGGCGTAAGCTTCGAAGCCGTTTTGTTCAAAGCGCTTTATAATTTCTTTTACTTCCTCCGGAATACCTATTTCCATAACCGCGCCCTCAAAAATAATTTACATTAATTTGCATTATTTTACCGTAATATCCCTAAAAAATCAATACGTACCGTTATTTTACGCTCCGACTTTTTTAGCGGAGCGCTGCATCACTAAGGTGAAATTTTTTATTTTTTTGTTCTTGAAAAAAACAGCCGACTGTGCTATAATTCTTCAGTCGAACAGCCACTGTGCGTAGAATCACGGCAAGATTCTGCGCACTGTATTTTTTTGCGCTTTTGGCGTAGTTTTCAGGCAGCTTTTCTCGGATAAAGACTCCGAAAATATTTTTAGGAGGCTGATTTATATGGAAAATGTAAATCAAAGTAACTATCTTGGAAAAGAAAAGGTTTCCAAGCTGCTTGCAAAATTTGCGATTCCCTGTATTTTGTCGCTGATTATCTCGTGTCTGTATAACATTGTGGATCAGATTTTCGTCGGTAATATGGTCGGAACGGCAGGAAACGCCGCAACAGGCATCATCTTCCCCATTACCGTTATCGGCTGGGGCGTATCGCTGTTTTTCGGCGACGGCGCGGCGGCGTATCTCAGTATGGCGCTCGGCAAAGGCGAAACCGGGAAAATTCACAAAAGCGTCGGCAACGCCGTACTTATGGCTTTTGTATCGGGTATCGTTATAATTTCCGTCGCCTATATCTGCGGAGACGGTCTCTTGGTTCTTCTCGGCGCGAAAGACGCGGAAACCCTGCGTCTTGCGTCCGCATACGGTAATATCATCTATATTATGATGCCTCTCGCCCTTGTGCAGAACTGTCTTGCGTCTGTTATCCGCGCCGACGGCAGCCCCAAAGCCGCTCTGGCGGCTATGTTTACCGGCGCGGTCATTAATATAATCGGCGATCCGATTTTCATCTCCTTTATGGGCATTAAAGGCGCCGCGGCCGCGACAATCCTCGGTCAGTTTGTCAGCTTTTTGATGTGCGCTTCGTATCTTTTCCGCTCCAAAAACTTTAAGGTTAATATCAAAAGCTTTATTCCGAACGGCAGACTTCTGCGGAGTATCATGGCGCTGGGCGCTTCCAGCTTTCTGACTCAGCTTTCCATTGTTGTTATTACCATAATCAACAACATTCTTTTGGTTGAATACGGCGCTTTATCACCTTACGGAATTGTTATTCCCCTTTCCGCCTTTGTTGTTATTATGAAGCTTTTCCAGATTATTTTAAATATCGCCATCGGAATTGCCGCCGGCGCTCAGCCCATTGTCGGATATAATTTCGGCGCAAAGCAGTATTCAAGAGTGCGGGAGCTTTTGAAGCTCATACTCAAATATACCGCCGCTGTGTGCATTGCCGCCACCGTTCTTATTGAAGCTTTTCCGGGGCTTTTTATTAAAATGTTTGGCTCCGACGGAGATTTATATATGGAGTTTGCAACCTCCTGCCTGAGAATCTATCTTTCTCTGATTCTGTTTACCTGCTTGCAGAAGGTAAGCGCCATATTCCTGCAATCTATCGGCAAGGCTCACCTGGCAGCTCCGCTGTCGCTGCTTCGCGATGTGCTGCTGATAGTTTCCTCTTTGGCAGCCCCGGCTTATTTCGGCGTTAAGGGTATCTTTTGGGCGGCGCCTGCCGCTGACATAATCGCGTTCGTTATAACACTGTTCATTATGATACGCGTTTGGAAATCCCTGAACATTAAAGACGAAAGCTTTGATGCGGCCGAAAACGCACAGGTAATCAAAAAATCCGCTCCCGGAGTTATTGTCACAATTGCCAGAGAACACGGCTCCTCGGGCAAGCTTATAGGTAAGCTTGTCGCTGAAAAGCTCGGCATTCCCTTTTACTATAAAGAGATGACCGCGCTTGCCGCGCAGGAAAGCGGTCTCGACAAGGAATTTATTTCCGACATTAACTCCAACGCACCCGCGGCTCTCCACAGCCTTTATCTCAGCACGGAGGTTGTTCAGCAAGCGGTTGTCGCGCAGGACAAGGTGATCCGTAAAATTGCCGACAACGGAAGCTGTGTAATAGTAGGTCGGGCCGCCGATTATGTTTTACGCAATTACAAAGATGTTGTCCGTGTTTTTGTTTACGCGCCGGAAAGCTTTAAAATCAGTCGTGTAACGGAAATTTACGGCGACAGTACGGACGAAGCAAAAAGGAACATACGCCGTTCGGACGAGGCAAGGGCTTCCTACTATAAGAGTATTTCCGAGCTTAACTGGGGCGACAGAAGAAATTACGAGCTTATGATTGACAGCTCCGTCGGCTTGGAAGAAAGCGCCGAGGTCATCTGCCGTTATATTCGGAGCAGAAAGCGGTAAATAATTCAATAAGGGCTTTGTCCCGTCATTCAACGTGGCAAAGAGCAGCGTCAGCTGCCTGAGAAATCGGTTGGGGTGTATCCCCCGCCGATTCCGAAAACGGAGCCCGCCCTTAGAGGCGGGGCATCTTTGCCTAAGTTAATATTATCCGTAAGCTTGCAAACGGCCGCGCCTGCGCAGGGAAAATTCGGCGCTATATTGCGCGGTTAAAGAATAATATCGCGAATTTCAATTCAATATTGACATCAAAAACCTCTTGTGCAATAATATATTTTAGGTTATTGCGCATGAGGTTTTTTATGAAATACAACTGTAACCTATGCTCCGGAAAAACGTTGGTTGGCCGCAAAATTACAAAAGCCGAAATGCGCAAGCGGGCGGGGATGGCAACAAATATGATTGCCAAAATGGGAAAGAATGAAACCGTTTCTATG
>CAZXCG010000019.1:0-29574 GCA_964639205.1 uncultured Eubacteriales bacterium | reverse complement strand
CCCCGGCGCAAACGTTCCGACCACCTTTAAAATCTATTTCCCGACGCAAGCTCTTACAAAGGATTCAACATCCGATGATTGGGGTACTCAATACACCGGCACAGTCAACGGCGGCGTTGAGCGCGACACCAACGGCTACTTTACGGTAAGCCGAGACACCTCCGACCCCTACGACGTTACCGTCCTTTTGGACGAACCCGTTGAGGACGCGCAGGGCATTTTGATTGCCGTTTCCGCTGTTGACACTTATAACAGCTATTATGCGTCAAACGTGGTTTTAAGCAAGTTTGAAATTTGCACGCCCGAAAAAGAGGGCTTATATAACGACGCGACCGTTACCTATTCCGTTGATTCCGTCTCAATAGAAGGTATGACCTTTAACGGCTGGTATAACGAAAACAATGACCTCATTTCCACAGAGCGTAGCTTCACCGTAAACATCACAAAAGCGGGTAACTTTACCGCCATAGCGGAGGGCTACAACGGACTTACAACCGACGCAGACAACCTTGCGGAAATCCCCGGCGGCGAGGACAGCGTGCTGTACGCCAACGCTTCCGCTAACTCCTATGCAAACAACGACAACGACGGCCCCGCAGGATATGCTTTTAACAACAATGACAGCAACTGGTGGCATTCAAATTATTCAAACGGCGGCGGCTCCGGCTCCACCGCCGCGCCCTCGGAATCTGACCCCATTTGGATTCAAACCGGCTTTGGGGAGACTAAGGCGATCGGCGCTATCTCCTACAAATGCAGAACTACACAAGCTAACAGCGGAAACGTAATAGAAAATTACGAGGTTTGGGTTTCCGACGCGGAGGATTTCGCAACGCATACCGTTGTGGCTTCCGGCACGTTTATAACCGCGAATTACGACACCCAGCCGGTATATTTTAATTTCCCGATTGAATGCCGATATGTTCGCCTTGTGGCTTACAGCGCTTACAACACCTATGTTACCGCAAGCGAAATTAAAATATTTGAGTATATAGGCGACGCAAGCAACGTTAATCTGATTGTTGAAGGCGAAACAGACAGCTTAGCTTCCATAGACGCGGCGCACAGGCTCGTAAACGTAATTACTCCGGACGAAGCCGCCGCCGCCCTGGTTGCCACCTCGCTTGAGCCCTATAACAACATAGAATTTGACTATACGGTCGAAGCGCCTTCCGAGGATTTAACCTCCTCAACTAACGCTGACTTTACCCTTCCGGTAACAAAATCCGCAGCTCGCTACACCGTAATTGCAAATGTAGGCAGCGAACAATTTACCGAAACAAAGGGATATAACCAAAACTTCACGGAAATTACAGCCGAAGGCACGGATTCTGCGGGCGCTGCCTTCAGTTGCTGGCAGCTTGCGGACGGAACAAAAATTGCCGATTCCAAAGCGTTTAACTACGTTGCCACAACCAACATGACAATCACCGCGGTTTATTCGGATGAGGACGACGCCGTGGGCGCGTACATTCCGGAGCCTATCTACAGCATAAGCGGCAGCAGCAATGTGGTTGAAATCCCCGTAAGCTTCTTTAACGTTGTTGACGCGAACGGCAAAATGCTCGAGACAGTCACCGACTTCGGTATGGTGATTGCAAGCCCGAGCGTAGAGGAAGCTGATATTAAAGCTTATATCAGCGGAACAGCAGATACCTCGGTTACAAACGTTATTAAATCGAGCGCTTATAGCAGCTCTAAATCCCTTACCAACAAGGGCAGGTACCTGCACCGCTTCAGCTTTGCCTCGGCTCCTCAAAGCAACCTGTACGCTTACGTTGTTGTCGACAATACTGTTTACCTTAGCAACGTTCAAACGCTCAACGCGCTCAGCTCGGTAACGGCGCAGTAAAACCGTTTAAATTTACACCCGCTTGTCTTCCATAAATTTTTTAAGCGCCCTCCCGCTTTAAACGGGAGGGCGTTCGGCGCGCGCGGAGCAAACGCGGTGTTGACTTAAAGCGCGTTTCGGTATATAATTAGCAGCGTAAGAAAGGACGGCTGCCGTTATGGAACAAAAAAACAAACGCAGGGCAAGGGCGGTTTTTTTTATTGCGCTTTTTGTCTTTATTGTCTGCATTGCCGTGTTGATTTGGTGCGTTCTGCACAGAAATACCGCGCAGCAGGATTATTCCGAATATACTTCTCCGGTTACCGAGGCTGAATCCGCAGAAACCGAAGAGACCGAGGAAGCAACCGAGCTTGAAGACAACCCGATAAATTTTGACGAGCTTATTGCCGTTAATCCCGATGTTTACGCCTGGATAAGAATACCGAACACAAACATAGATTACCCGGTTGCCCAAAGCTCTTCCGACGACTCCTTTTATTTAAGCCACAACATCAACAAAGAGTATGAATTTGCGGGTATGATATACACCGAAATGAAGAACAGCAAGGATTTTACCGACCCGAACACGGTCCTTTACGGGCACAATATGCTCGACGGCTCCATGTTCCAAAACCTGCACCTTTTCCGCGATGAGGAGTTTTTTGACGAAAATCCCTACATTTATATTTACACCCCGGGACATATCCTTACTTACGAGATTTTCTCCGCATACAGATACGACAACCGCCACATACTTAATTCCTTCGATTTTTCCGACAAAGAGGTTTTCGCCGAATATCTTGAGTTTGCCCTCAATCCGAAATCCCTGATTGTGAACGTGCGCAGCGGCGTTGACGTTACGGTTGAAGACAAAATTATTACACTAAGCACTTGCATAGGCGATTCAAATTACCGCTATTTGGTACAGGGAGTGTTAACAGATGATCAACCAACAAAATGACGGTTTCCCCGCAAGCGGAGAGTACGGCTCGGGCGGCAGACACTTTAAGCAGGAGGCGGGGAATACCTCCGGGAATCAGCCAAAGCATAAAAATAAAAAGGACGGCAAAAATAAAGGCGGTAAAAGCCGCGCCAAAAAGGTTCTGCTTATAATTTTGGCGGTTGTTCTGGCGCTTGCAATCATCGGCGTTTCGGCGTTTTTTATTCTCAAAGAAATGGGCAGAAGCTCTCTGCTCGGCTACGAGGACGCCGTAATCGAGCAGCCGGAAGGAAATATCGTTGCCGACGAAAGCGGCAAGACCGTTACCTACAACGGCCACACCTACGTATTTAACGAAAACATGACGGCAATTCTCTGTATGGGCGTTGACGTTGCGGAGTTTTCCGAGGATTTAACCAACCCCGGAACCTCCGGGCAGGCGGACACCCTCATTCTGTTTGCTATGGACACGGCAACGGGTAAATCGACGGCGATTTCCGTTTCCAGAGATTCCATGGCGGATATTGACGTTTACTCCTCTGACGGCGCTTATATAGGAACGCAGAAAAAGCAAATCTGTCTGGCTTACGCTTACGGCGACGGCAAGGAATCGAGCTGTGAAAATACCGTCAGCGCCGTTTCAAGACTGCTTTACGGCATACCCATTAACTCCTATGCGGCAGTTGACCTTGAGGGCATCGGAATACTCAACGACGCTGTGGGCGGAGTGGAGATTGTTGCCGGGGAGGATCTTACCCTTGCAAGCGGAACCGTTGTAAAAAGCGGAGAAAAGGTAAATCTCAGCGGAAGCGACGCCGTCGGATACCTTAGGGCGAGAGATTCCGCGGAGCTCGACTCAAACAACGACCGCGTGAGCCGTCAGCAGGAATATTTAAAAGCGCTTGCTTCCAAGGTTATTTCGGCGACAAAAGACGACATTACTTTCCCGGTTAAGCTTTACTCATCTCTGAGCGAGTACACCGTTTCAAGCTTCGGCGCGGCTCAGATAACATATTTGACCTCCTGTATGTTTTCCGGCGGATACAGCAGCGGGATAGATTTCCGCTCTATTCCCGGGACAGTCTCCGAGGGGAGCGACGGAAAAGCCGAGTTTACCCCGGACGATATTGCAATGTACGAGCTTCTGCTCGATGTGTTTTACACGCAAAAGGACTGAGCGGAGGCTTTGTTACAAAATTCTGACAATTTTGAGATTTTTTAAATCTTTAAAAGCTATTGACTAATAAGCGCAAACAGAGTAAAATGTAATTTAAGAGAGGGGCGTGCTTTCAATGGATAATGAATTTG
This sequence comes from uncultured Eubacteriales bacterium, assembly GCA_964639205.1. GTDB lineage: Bacteria > Bacillota > Clostridia > Oscillospirales > Acutalibacteraceae > CAZXCG01. The sequence continues at coordinate 25,495 of CAZXCG010000019.1, read as the reverse complement.
CACCGGATATAATCACCTTGCTCGATGAGGATAACCAAGAGCACAGCTTTGAAATTCTTGACACAATTGTCCGCGACGATAAGGAATATTATGCGCTGTATCCTTTTTTTGAAGACGCAGAGGACGCTGTGGAGGACAGCGGCGAATATTACATTATGGAAGTCATAGACGCAGACGGCGAACAGGAGCTTGCCGAGGTTGAAGACGACGACCTCCTTGACAGCCTTGCCGAGATTTTCGAAGCTCATTTTGAGGAAATGTTTTACGACGAGGACGAAGACGCGGAGGACGGGGAATAACCCGGGTGCAGACCTCGGTTGGGAATTTCAGCGGGAGCTGTAATTTTAAAATCAAAATCGAAATCAAATAATTGCTTATTGCCCTGCTTGATGCGTGTTGGCGGTTAATAACCCTACAACCTTTAAATCGGGAGCTTTGCTCTTTCAGCGGTGCGCAGACCTCCCCCGCAGGGGATGGAGGGAGCCTGAAGCTGAAAGGCGGGCACCCACCTGTTTACTTTCGTAGGCAGGTTATTGTTACCGCCACACGGTCGAGCGGGGTGATTTTATTGCGGCGTGCTTTATCAATGTGAATCGGTAAAGCGTTTTTTTGAACAGCAGCCGCCTCAGAAGCGGGGAACATTTTTGCCTAAGTTATACAAAATGTTTTATACTTCCTATAAAGAATTATAAAGCGCTCTGTATCAATTATAATAATTCGTTAGGTGGTAATGATGCGCAAAGCGTTGGTTGTTTCCGCAAGCAAACAGGACCTGAACGCTGTGGTCGGAATTCTCAGGGAAGAGAATTTCACCGTGATTTCGGCTGCTTCCGCACAGGAGGAGGTTAAAGCGCTCCTTGAAAAAGAGACCTTCGACCTTGTTTTTGTAAACGCTCCGTTAAAAGGCGGCAATGCCCTTGAAACGGCGTTATGCGCCGCCAAAACAACGCGCTCCTGCGTTGTTGCCGCAATAAACGGCAAATACATTACGGATGAAATTGTCGAAAAATGCACCGCCTGCGGAATACTGGTGATCGGAAAGCCGATAGACCGGCATCTGTTTCACCACTATCTTATGTTCGTCGATTGCCTCAGAAGCAAGATGACGGCCATTATTAACGAAAACGATAAACTCAAAAACACGGTTGAAGAGATTAAGCTTGTTGACAGAGCCAAGTGCCTGCTCATAGAAACTTTGTCGATGACAGAGACCCAGGCGCACCGCTACCTTGAAAAGCAGGCTATGGATATGCGCCTGACAAAGCTTGAAATAGCCAAGCAGATTATTAAAACCTACGGAATTTAAAAGCAGAAAGGAATGTAAAACGATGAGCGACGCAGCATATTTGATTTTGGCAAACGGAGAAGTCTTTAAGGGGAAGTCCTTCGGAGCTAAAAGGGAAGTTACGGGAGAACTCGTTTTTACAACCTCTATGGTTGGATATTTGGAAACCATAACCGACCCCAGCTACTATGGGCAGGTGGTTATGCAGACGTTCCCTTTAATAGGCAATTACGGAGTTATTCCCCGAGATTTTGAAAGCAGCAAGCCGGCGCTCAGCGCGTATATTGTAAGAGAATGGTGTCAGGAGCCCTCCAATTTCCGTTGCGAAGAGGATCTTGACACTTTTTTAAAGCGGGAAAACATACCCGGAATTTATGCCATAGACACGCGCAGGGTCACACGCATTGTGCGCGAGCAGGGAGTTATGAACTGCTGCGTTGCCTATTCGCTTGACGATATGGACAGCAAGCTTGAAAAAATAAGGTCTTTCCGCGTTTTAAACGCGGTAAAAAGCGTTACCGCGGGGTCGCGCCATACCGAAAATTCGGCAGAAGGTAAATACCGCGTTGTGCTGTGGGACTTCGGAGCAAAGGGAAACATTGAAAGAATGCTCTTAAAGCGCGGCTGCAATGTGACGGTTGTTCCCGCCGATACAACGGCGGAGCAGATCCTCGAGCTTAACCCCGACGGGCTTATGCTTTCGAACGGACCGGGCGACCCCTGCGAAAACACGGGAATAATTACGGAGCTCAGAAAATTTATGCAGTCCGGAATTCCGGTTTTCGGCATATGTCTGGGTCATCAGCTTTTGGCGCTTGCAATGGGCGCGAAAACCGAGAAGCTTAAATACGGTCACCGCGGAGCAAACCAGCCTGTTAAAGAGGTCAGCTCCTCCAGAGTTTATATTTCCAGTCAAAATCACGGCTATGCCGTAGTCAGCGGCAGTTTGCCGGACAATGCGGAGGTTTCCTTTGTAAACGGGAATGACAACACCTGCGAGGGCGTAACCTATACCAACCGACCCGCTTTTTCGGTGCAGTTTCATCCGGAAGCATGCGGCGGCCCTCTCGATACCGAGTTTTTGTTCGACGATTTTATAGCTATGATGAACTGAGTGAGGAAAGGAAGATAAAATATGCCACTGAATCCGGAAATAAAAAGAGTATTGGTTATAGGCTCGGGACCTATTGTAATCGGTCAGGCCGCGGAATTCGACTATGCCGGCACGCAGGCGTGCCGCGCGCTCAAGGAAGAGGGGCTGGAGGTCATTCTTGTAAACTCCAATCCCGCTACAATTATGACGGACAACGCCATGGCGGATAAAATATATATTGAACCCCTCACGCTTGAAACGGTAAAACGTATTATTCGCAAGGAGCGCCCGGACAGCGTCCTTTCAACACTCGGCGGGCAAACCGGGCTTACGCTTTCGATGCAGCTTGCAAAGGAGGGCTTCCTTAAGGAATACAACGTTAAGCTGCTCGGAGCAAATCCGGAAACAATCGACAAAGCGGAGGACAGACAGCTTTTTAAGGAAACAATGCAGTCTATAAATCAGCCCTGTATCCCATCAACGGTTGTAAACGACGTTGAGTCCGCGGTTGATTTTGCAAATGAAATCGGCTATCCTCTTATCATTCGCCCCGCCTTCACCCTTGGCGGTACAGGAGGAGGAATAGTAAACAATGAATCCGAGCTGAGGGAAATTACCTCCAACGGGCTCGAGCTTTCTCCCATAACGCAGGTGCTGGTTGAAAAATGTATTTCCGGCTGGAAGGAAATCGAGTTTGAGGTTATCCGCGACGCGGTCGGCAACGTAATAACAGTATGCTCAATGGAAAATTTTGACCCGGTCGGCGTTCACACCGGCGACAGTATCGTAATTGCACCTGCTGTTACGCTTTCAAATACCGAGTACCAGATGCTTCGCACCGCTTCACTCAATATAGTTACGTCGCTCGGCGTTGAGGGCGGCTGCAACTGCCAGTTTGCCCTTAATCCCGAAAGTATGGAATACGCTGTAATAGAAGTAAATCCCAGAGTTTCGCGCTCTTCCGCGCTTGCGTCAAAGGCAACCGGGTACCCCATTGCAAAGGTTGCAGCTAAAATTGCCATCGGATATAATCTTTCCGAAATCAAAAACGCGGTAACGGGCACAACCTACGCCTGTTTTGAGCCGGCAATCGACTATTGCGTTGTAAAGCTTCCGAAGTGGCCGTTTGACAAGTTTGTCTATGCCAAAAGAACTCTGGGTACTCAAATGAAAGCCACCGGAGAGGTTATGTCCATAGCGCCGAATTTTGAGCAGGCAATTATGAAAGCCGTGCGCGGAGCGGAAATTTCGCACGATTCACTTGACGACAAGATTATGCAGGCGATGAGCTTCGAACAGCTTAACGAACGCCTCCACGTTTGCGATGATCTGCGCATTTTCTGTATTTACGAGGCGCTCAAACGCGGAGTTTCCGTTGAAACCGTTCACAAAATCACAATGGTGGACGAGTGGTTTCTGTATAAGCTTATAAATATTTCCGATATGGCAAAAAAGCTTCAAGGCGGAGACACCTCCGAACAGACTTATATTGAAGCCAAACATATGGGATTTTTAGATAAAACAATCGAACAATTAACCGGAGCACCCGTTGCAAAGCCGCTTGTCCCGGTTTACAAAATGGTAGATACCTGCGCTGCGGAATTTACAGCCGAAACGCCTTATTTTTACTCCACGTTTGACGAAGAAAACGAAGCCGCCGAGTTTATAAAGGACAAAAGCTCAGGCAGGGGGACTATAATAGTGCTGGGCTCCGGACCCATACGCATAGGTCAGGGCATTGAATTTGACTATGCGTCCGTTCACTGTGTTTGGGCGCTTAAAAAGGCCGGCTATGACGTTGTAATAGTAAACAACAACCCCGAAACTGTTTCCACCGATTTTGACACCGCCGACCGGCTTTATTTTGAACCCCTTACCGCCGAGGATGTAATGGGCATTATAAAGACCGAAAATCCTGTCGGCGTGGTTGTGGCTTTCGGCGGACAAACGGCTATAAAGCTTACAAAGTTTCTCAACGACAACGGAATAAAAATTCTCGGCACCTCAGCCGACGCCATAGATACGGCAGAGGACAGAGAGCGCTTCGACGAGTTGCTTGAGCGCTACAATATCAAGCGCCCGCGCGGAGTGACGGTTATGACTACCGAGCAGGCTCTTGACGCAGCCGAAAGCATAGGCTACCCCGTGCTTTTACGTCCCTCATATGTGCTCGGCGGACAAAATATGATTATCGCGTTTAACGAAGCCGACGTAAAGGAATACATGGCAATAATTCTTGCGCAGAATATAGAAAATCCGATTCTTATCGATAAGTATTTGAGCGGTACCGAGCTTGAGGTTGACGCTATTTGCGACGGCGACGACGTGTTGATTCCCGGCATTATGGAGCATATAGAGCGCGCGGGCATACACTCCGGCGATTCGATAGCGGTATATCCTGCGTGGAATATTTCCGACCGTATGACCGAAATAATTGTCGAAAGCTCAAGAAATCTTGCAATTTCCCTCAAAACGAAGGGTCTTGTAAACATACAGTACCTTATATATAACGACGAATTGTATGTTATAGAGGTAAACCCGCGTTCATCACGCACAATTCCTTATATAAGCAAGGTTACCGGCGTTCCTATGGTTGACCTTGCAACCCGCGCGATGCTGGGCGAAAAGCTTAAGGATATGGGTTACGGTACGGGTCTTTACAAAAAGAGCTGCTACGTTGCAGTAAAGGTGCCTGTGTTCAGCTTTGAAAAGCTTATTAACGTTGACAACCATCTCGGACCGGAGATGAAATCCACCGGCGAGGTTTTGGGTATTGCCGGGACTATGGAAGAGGCTTTGTACAAGGGGCTTATAGCCGCGGGCTATAAGATGAAAAAGTCCGGCGGCGTGCTCTTTACGGTACGGGATTCGGACAAAGCGGAAATCGGCGATGTAGCCAAGAAATATTACGACCTCGGCTTTAAAATTTATGCAACCTCAGGTACGGCGGACGTTTTAAGAGATTACGGCATCGACGCTGTAAAGGTTAAGAAAATCCATGAGGATGACCGCGAAAACTGTATGCGGCTGATAGAAAGCGGAAAGATACAGTATGTCATTTCCACCTCTTCAAAGGGGCGCATACCTACAAGGGATTCGGTAAAAATCCGCCGCAAAACGGTTGAAAGAAATATCCCATGCCTTACATCTATCGACACGGCAAACGCGCTTGCCGCTTGCCTTAAGAGTCGTTATACCCAGCTGAGTACCGAGCTTGTTGATATAAACAATATGCGTACCGAGCGTATGAAGCTTAAATTTGCCAAAATGCACGGCACCGGCAACGACTATATTTACTGCTCCACCTTCGACCAGAAATGGATAAACTCCCCGGAAAGTCTTGCCGTGCGTTTGTCTGACCGTCACTTCGGAATCGGCAGCGAGGGACTTATTTTAGTAGCTCCCTCAAAAATTGCGGACGCAAAAATGAAGATGTTCAATGTAGACGGCACCGAGGGGAGAATGAGCGGCAACGGAATTCGCTGTGTAGGTAAGTTCCTTTATGATCACGGCATAGTTGATATTAAGGATAAAGATGAGCTGAAAATAGAGACCCTCAGCGGTATAAAGCGCCTTAAAGCCTATACTCAGGACGGTAAGGTTAATCGGCTTCGTGTGGAAATGGGCAAGGCAGATTTAAGAGCCGAGAATATCCCGGTTAAATTTGAAAGTGAGCGCGTTATAAACAAAAGAACGGAAATAGCCGGCGGAGTTTATAACATTACCTGTGTTTCAATGGGCAATCCGCACTGCGTTGTGTTTTTAAACAACGTTGACGGGCTTAAGCTCAGCAAGGTAGGTCCCCTGTTTGAACACGCCGATATTTTCCCCGACCGCATAAATACCGAGTTTGTGAAGTTTATAAATAAGAATCTGCTCAAAATCAGGGTTTGGGAGCGCGGTAACGGGGAAACCATGTCGTGCGGTACCGGAGCCTGCGCGGCGGTTGTAGCCGCGTGCGAGAACGGGCTGTGCAGAAAGGGCGAGGACGTTATAGTTAAGCTTCCCGGAGGTGAGCTTGTTATAAATTACACCGACGACGGCGTGTATATGACCGGCGACGCTACCACCGTGTTCGAAGGTGAAATAGAAATTTAAAAAGTAAGGACAGGCATCCGGCGGCGTCTGTCCTTTTCTGTTGAATTTCTAAAATGCGGGGAAATAAAGCATAAAAACTTTATAACTCAATCAAAGATGTCCCCGCCTCTAAGGCGGCGGGTTCCTCAGACAGCTGACGCTGCCTTTTGCCACGTTGAATGACGGGGCAAAGCCCCTTATTGAAAACTTGAAATTAAGAGCTGCGACGCTTAATTTTGCTCAGTCTTCACCTGCGGCGTCCGGCATATCCCAGTTATGCCATATGTTCTGGACGTCGTCGTTGTCCTCAAGCATATCAAGGAGCTTCTGCATTTTTACCTGAATTTCGGGGTCGTCTATTTTTACATAGTTGCCGGGTACCATTTCAACCTCGGCTGAAACAAAGCCGTATCCTTTCGCGCTTAGGTCGTCGCGAACAGCGCCCATATCCGCAGGCTCGGTGTAGACGGTGTAAACGTCGTCGTCCGCTTCAAAATCCGCGGCGCCCGCCTCAAGCGCGTCTTCCATAAGCTTGTCTTCGTTTGCCTCGGTTTCCTCCTTATCAAGTACCAGAACGCCTTTTTGCTCAAACATAAAGCTTACGCAGCCGGGAGCGCCCATATTGCCGCCGAACTTGTCAAAGTAATGCCTTATATCGCCGGCGGTACGGTTGCGGTTATCGGTGAGAGCTTCCACTATTACGGCAATGCCGCTCGGACCGTAGCCCTCGTATGTAACGGCTTCGTAGTTTGCGTTGCTGCCGTCGCCTGCGGCTTTTTTGATGATCCTTTCTATATTGTCGTTAGGTACATTGTTAGCCTTGGCCTTTGCAATACAGTCACGCAGCTTTGAGTTTACAGAGGGATCGGCGCTGCCGCCGTCACGGACGGCTACTGCAAGCTCCCTGCCGATTTTTGTGAATATTTTGGCGCGGGCGGCGTCATTTTTTCCTTTTTTTTGCTTAATTGTACTCCATTTATTATGTCCTGACATAAAACCATTCCTTTGTACATTAGTAGAATTTAAACCGGACTCCAAACTATACGATTGGAGTTTATCCGCAATCATTGTAATACCGATTTCAGTATACCATAAAGAATCAACTTTGAAAATAAGGCTTTACAAAAACAAAGATTACAGTTTTGTTACTTATTTATTGTCAAATGACTAAACCTGTGATACAATAATTTTATAAAGCCGCGCGCATTAAAGGCTTTTGCGGAAAACGCGCGGTCAGGCTGTAATTTTAAATTTTATTTGCCGTCGACTGTTAAGTTAAGGGGGAAAAATGATTAAATCTATGACCGGCTTCGGCAGGTGTGAACAGAATATCGCGGGCAGAGATATTATTGTTGAGATCCGAGGCGTTAACCACAGATATTTTGAGTTTAACTGCCGTGTTACGCGCGGCTTCGGTTTTTTGGAGGAAAAATTAAAGTCGCTTGTCGGCAGGAGCGTTTCCAGAGGGAAAATCGATGTTTTCGTTTCGGTTTCCGCTTCGCAGGATACCGCGGCGGAAATTACCGTTAATCACAGTCTTGCCGCAGGGTATATAAACGCTCTGCGCGAATTAAGCGAGTCCTACGGTCTGACAGATGATATAAGCGCTTCCTGCGTTGCGGGCTACGGCGATATTTTATCGGTTCACAAGCCTCCCGATGATGAAGACGAGGTTTGGAAATGTGTTTCCGCGGTTGCCGCAAATGCGCTTGAAAATTTTGTTTCAATGCGCAGTGCGGAGGGAGAAAAGCTCAGGCAAGACGTGCTCAAGCGTGCGCAGACGGTTCTGTCGGTTGTTTCCGCAATTGAAAAGCGCTCTCCTCAAACCGTTATTGACTATGAAAATAAGCTGCGCGACAGAATTTCGGAGCTTCTCGGGAATACCGAGATAGACAGTCAGCGCCTGCTTACGGAGGTAGCCATATTTGCCGATAAAATAGCTGTCGACGAGGAAACCGTGCGCTTGCGCAGTCACTTTGACCAGCTTTTGGCAATGATGAATTCCGAGGAACCCGTTGGGCGCAAGCTCGATTTTATTTTGCAGGAAATGAACAGAGAGGCAAACACCATAGGTTCCAAATGTATGGATTCGGAAATTTCGCATATGGTTGTGGATATGAAGGCGGAGCTTGAAAAAATCCGCGAACAGATTCAGAATATAGAGTAAAACGGAGGAAGTTATGAAGCTTATAAACATAGGATTTGGAAACACCGTATCCTCCGGGAGACTTGTTGCAGTGGTAAGCCCCGACTCAGCGCCGCTGAAGCGTATAATAACCGAAGCAAGAGAAAAAGGCAAGCTGGTTGACGCTACCTACGGCAGAAAATGCAAAGCGGTTCTTGTTATGGACAGCGACCATGTTATTTTATCGGCAATTTCTCCCGAAACCATAGGCAACAGGACCGAGGAGGCTGAAAGTAATGAGCAATAATGGCTTGCTCATCGTCTTTACGGGCTGTTCCGGAGTTGGCAAGGGAACTATAGTAAGGGAGCTTTTAAAGCGCGATAAAAACAACAGGCTTTCGGTTTCCGCTACTACGCGCGCGCCGAGAGAAGGCGAAACGGACGGCAGAGAATATTTTTTTTTAAGCAGAGAGGAATTTTCCTCGCTTGAGGCTCACGGCGGCTTTTTAGAGCACGCAAGCTTCTGCGGCAATTGCTACGGAACGCCTAAGAAGGCCGTTGAAGATATGATAGCAGACGGCAAAAACGTGATTCTTGAGATAGAGGTTCAGGGCGGAATGCAGGTTAAAAGGCTTTGCCCCGACTGCGTAAGCATATTTGTTCTGCCGCCCTCCTTAGAGGAGCTTGAAAAACGTTTGCGGGGAAGGGCGACGGAGGATGAAAGCACCATAAAAGAACGTCTTGCCGCTTCGGAGAACGAGCTTAAAATCGCGCCGCTTTATGATTACCGCGTGGTAAACGACGACCTTGAAAAAGCGGTTTGTGAAATTTCGGATATTATAAGAACGGAGCGAAAAAAACGCATGAGCTCCGTATAGCTTATGCGATATTGTCCGGCAGCCGTCGTTCCCGGTGCGGCTGCTCACCGAATCGGGTCACGCCATAGGCAAGCCTGACGGAGTGTTGCTCGATTTAAATAAACTCCGGGTGAATTTGATAAGAAGGAGAAATACTGTATGCATAAAATATCTATAGAAGAAATGCTCAGCGGCAAAAAGAGCCGCTATGCTTTGGTAATCGGAGTTGCCAAAAGGGCGAGAGAAATTTCCGAGGAATTCCTTAACGACGGGGTCGTCTCCGGCGAAAAGCCGGTAATGCTCGCAATAGATGAATTCAAACAAAATAAATTTGAGCTTTTCGAGCCTGAAGTCAATGACTGAAAACCTTGTTGTAAGCGCAGCGGTGGAGAACACGTCGAAAACATTTGACAAGCTTTTTGATTATGCCGTTCCCTCCGCGCTTACAGATGCGGTATCCGAGGGCAAACGAATTTTGGTTCCCTTCGGCGGCGGCAACCGCAGAAGGCAGGCTATGATAATGGGGCTTAAAAAGCAAGACGACGTCTCAAGGCTCAAGCTTATTGACGCTGTGCTTGACGAGCAGCCGGTGCTTACAAGGGAAATGCTGCGCCTTGCCGATTTTATGCGGCGGCATTGTTTCTGCACTTATTATGAGGCTATTCATGCCATGCTGCCTGCGGGGATGAACTTCAGAGTTTTTGCCGAGTATTCTTTAAATACCGACGCCGGGACGGATATTTCCCGATTTTCCGACGAGGAACGCAGGGTGATCTTTATACTTCAGCGCCGCCGTACTCCGGTTAAGGAGGATAAGCTTAGGAATTTGCTCGGATACGCCGACAACAGGGTATTTGAGGCGCTTGTAAAAAAGGGAGCGCTGAAAAAGCAGGAATCTGCCATGCGTAAAACAGCCGACGCGTCGCAGCGTATGGCTGCAATTAACGAAGAGTCAGAGGCGTCAGATTTTAAGTTGACTTTAAAACAACAGCAGGTTTATGAATTGCTCTCGGCGGCGGGAGCGCTGTGCGTGGGCGAGATATGTTATTTTTTAGGCGTGACCCGCTCGGTAATCGACGCGCTTGCCAAGAAAAATCTGATATATTATTTTGACGAAGAAGTTTACCGTCCTGTCGCGTCGGCTATTCCGGAGCAGTCTGCCGAGCCGGGCGAAATTTGCCTTACCGAGGAGCAGACGAAGGCGTTTGAGGGGCTTTACGAGCTTTACTGCGGCGGTAAGCCGTCGGTGTCGCTGCTTTACGGCGTCACGGGTTCGGGCAAAACCTCCGTTTTTATGAAGCTTGTCGAACGGGTGCAGGCGCAGGGCAGAGGCGTTATCGTAATGGTGCCGGAAATTGCTCTTACGCCGCAGCTTATAGGATTGTTCAAAAGTCGTTTTGCCGAACAGGTGGCTGTTATTCACAGCGGACTTTCGCTCGGCGAACGGCTCGACGAGTATAAACGCCTCAAAAACGGAACGGCGCGCATTGCAGTCGGTACACGCTCGGCGGTGTTTGCGCCTATTGAAAATATAGGGCTTATAATTATGGACGAGGAGCAGGAGCATACCTATAAGTCGGAGGCGGCTCCGCGCTTTCATGCGCGCGATATAGCAAAATTTCGCTGTGTTGAAAACAACTGTCTGCTTGTGTTAAGCTCGGCTACCCCGTCTGTCGAAACCTTTTACCATGCAAAAAGCGGAAGATACTCTATGTTTACTCTGAACGCGCGTTACGGCGGCGCGGTTCTCCCTCGGGTTATAATCGAGGATATGAACATAGAACTCGCCTTGGGCAACCAAACGTCCTTTTCCGCGCGTCTTATAGAGGAGCTTCAGCTGAACCTTGACAATAAACAGCAGTCTATCCTGCTTCTCAACCGAAGGGGTCATAATACGTTTCTTTCCTGTCCTGACTGCAAGGAGGTTGTTGTTTGCCCCAACTGTTCAATTTCACTGACATATCACAGTGCAAACCGCCGTATGATGTGCCATTACTGCGGCTATTCCGCCGAGTATGACGGAGTATGTCCTAACTGCGGAGGGGAGAGACTGCGCTTCTGCGGCGCCGGAACGCAGAAGGCGGAGCAGGAGCTCTTGCAGCTGTTTCCAAAGGCGCGCGTGCTGCGTATGGATGCGGACGCTACGCTTGCAAAGTTTTCTCACGAAAAGAAGCTTAACGCTTTTGCGCAGGGAGAATACGATATACTCATCGGCACGCAGATGGTTGCCAAGGGGCTTAACTTTCCCAATGTTACTTTGGTGGGGGTTTTAAACGCCGATCAAATGCTTTATTCTGATGATTTTCGGAGCTATGAGCGCGCGTTTTCCCTGCTTACTCAGGTTGTGGGCAGAAGCGGCAGGGGCAGCATGCGTGGCAGGGCGGTAATTCAAACGCTGACTCCCGAAAATACGGTCATTTCGCTTGCTTCCGCTCAGGATTACGAAGCCTTTTACAACAGTGAAATAAATATTCGCAGAGCTATGCTTTATCCGCCTTTTGCCGATATATGTTTGGTGGGCTTTACCGGCAGAAATCAGCTCTCGGTAATCAGGTGCGCGTCGGAGTTTGCAAAGGCTGTGGCCGACCTTTGCAGGAGCGAGTATTCCGAGCTTCCGCTGAGACTGCTCGGTCCGTCGGCTTACGCAGTCGGCAGAGTAAACAATAAATACAGGTACAGAATAATTTTAAAATGCCGTAACACGGAGCGCTTCAGGGAAATGCTGTCCCGCCTGCTTGTCGGGTTCGGCAAAAATCACAGCTTTGAGGACGTAGGCATTTATGCCGATATGGATCCGGTGAATTTTTGATATGGAGATGAAGAAATGGCTATCCGCAATATTGTGAAAGAGGGCGACCCGATTCTTACACAGAAATGCCGGCGCGTTGAAAAATTTGACGGCAGGCTCGGGCAGCTTTTGGACGATATGGCCGAAACAATGCACTTGGCAGGGGGAGTGGGGCTTGCGGCTCCTCAGGTGGGCGTATTGAGACGAGCCGTTGTTATAGACGTCGGTCAAGGCGTTATTGAGCTGGTAAATCCCAAAATTATTCTTAAAGCGGGCGAGCAGATTACCGCAGAAGGATGTCTTTCCTGCCCGGGCGAATACGGACTGACAAAACGTCCGATGTACGTAACCGTCAAGGCCTGCGACAGAAACGGAAAGGAATTTACAGTTAAGGGCGAACAGCTGCTTGCAAAAGCATTTTGCCATGAAATCGACCATCTTGACGGCATATTATATAAACAGATAGCAATAAGAATGCTGGCTCCGGAAGAGCTTGAGGAAGCATAGGGAGTGAACGCTTTGAAACTTATTTTTATGGGTACTCCGGATTTTGCCGTTCCCTGTCTTGAAGCGCTGTTAAAAGCAGGTCATGAGGTTACGGCGGTTTTTACTCAGCCGGATAAACCGAAGGGCAGGGGCTATACCCTTACGCCCCCGCCCGTAAAAACGGCGGCTTTGAAGCAGGGGATTGAAGTTTATCAGCCGAAAACGCTGAAAAGTGAAGACGTATTTTCAGTAATTAAAGAAATAAATCCGCAAGCTGTTGTTGTAGTGGCTTACGGTAAAATCCTCCCCGAAAATATTTTGAGCTTGCCCGAATACGGCTGCATAAATATACATGCCTCTCTGCTCCCGAAATACCGCGGCGCGGCGCCGATTCAGTGGGCGGTAATAAACGGTGAAAGGGAAAGCGGCGTTACCGCAATGCGGATGGATTCCGGACTTGATACCGGGGACGTGTTGCTTAAAGCCTCAACCGCAATATCTGAGAACGAAACCGCCGGAGAGCTTTCCGAGCGCTTGTCGGTTATGGGAGCCGAGCTCCTTGTTGAAACGCTTTCCGAGCTTGAAAAGGGCTCGCTGACCCCGTGCAAACAGGGTGAAAGCCCTACAGCTTACGCCGCAATGCTTGATAAATCGATTTGCAAAATAGATTGGAATGACTCGGCCGATGCTGTCCATAATAAGGTAAGGGGACTGTCCCCGCGCCCCGTGGCGGTAACAACGCTCAACGGGAAAAACGTTAAAATCTATCAAACCGTTAAATCGGAAAAGTCCGGCTTACCGGGCGAAATAATTTCCGTTTCGCCTCTTACGGTCGCCTGCGGAAAGGGCGCCGTTGAAATCATGCAGCTTCAGCTGGAAGGAAAAAAGCGGATGGACAGCAAGTCGTTTCTACTCGGGCATCCGCTTCGGACGCACGCATTTTTCGGAAAATAGCCGTGAGCTTCCGTGTTCAAAAAGGAGGTTGGCTTATGCCGCTATCATTGTATTATGTAGATTGGACTTACTGGGTCTTTATAATACCCTGCCTTATTGTTTCTGCTGTCAGCAGCATAAAGGTAAACTCGGCTTATTCAAAATATTCGCGGGTGCTTAATTCCCGCGGTATAACCGGAGCCGACGCGGCGCGGTGGGTATTGCAGAAAAACGGAGTCGCCGCGGCGGGTATTGTTCCGGTTGCCGGAAAGTTGAGCGATCATTTTGATCCGCGCACTAACGTCATCCGTCTTTCCGAGGGGGTATACGGAGCGGCAACGGTTGCCGCCGTGGGAATTGCAGCTCACGAGGCGGGGCATGCAGTGCAGCACGCGCAGGGCTATATTCCGAATAAAATACGCGGCGCGCTTGTACCTGCTGCAAATATAGGCTCTGCGCTCGGTTGGATTTTGGTTGTGGCGGGGCTTGTTTTGCCGGTGCAATATTCAATTGTCCTGAATATAGGTCTTGTTTTCTACGGGATTTCTGTTTTATTTACGGTTGTTACGCTGCCCGTGGAGTTCAATGCGTCCGCCCGGGCTTTAAGGTGTATTAGGGAAACCCACCTGTTGCACGAAGATGAATATGACGGCGTTAAAAAGATACTCCGCGCGGCTGCAATGACCTATGTGGCGGCGACTCTTACGTCGGTGCTTCAGCTTCTTAGGCTTTTATTGCTTGCAAACCGCCGCAAACAGTAAAGCACAATCGTCGGGAAACCTGACGAAAAAACGCGGCGTTCAGGTGTTTTGCCGCTGTGAATTGTTAAAGGGGGAAAAATGGCAGACGCACGGACAACGGCTTTTTATGTTCTTTACGCCATAGAAACCGAGGGAGCTTATTCCAACATTGCGCTTAACCGCGCGCTTAAGGAAAACTCACTCAGCGGAATTGACGCCGCTTTTGCTTCCTCGCTGATTTACGGAGTAATTGAGCGCAGAATAACGTTGGATTATATTATAAGACAATATACCGAAAGAACCCCTCTCAGAAAAATAGAAACAAAAACGCTGATAATTTTGCGTATGGGCGTTTTGCAGCTCATTTTTATGGATAAAATTCCGGAAAGCGCAGCAGTAAACGAGAGCGTGAAGCTTGCAAAAAAATTCCGCCTGCAAAGGTCGGCGGGCTTTATCAACGCGGTTATGCGTTCGATGGTGCGCTCCGGCTGCAGCTACCGTCTGCCGCAAGAGGGCAGCGATGAATATCTCAGCGTGCTTTACTCCTGCCCGCAGCGGCTCATAAAGCTTTGGAACGAGGATTACGGCGCGGAGAACACGTTAATAATACTTGAAGCGCTTAACGGAAGACCCCCAATCAACATCAGGGTAAATACTCTTAAAACAAATTCCGATCAGCTTATTAAAAAGCTCGCAGAGGAGAAGGTTGAAGCGAAAAAAAGCAATTTTATACCGGACGCCTTGGAGCTTTCGTCTACCGGTTCAATCGAGAAGCTTCCTGCTTTTAAAGACGGAGATTTTCACGTGCAGGATTTGTCTTCGCAGCTTTGCGTTTATTTGCTTGATCCAAAGCCAAATCAGGTTTTGCTCGATGTTTGCGCCGCTCCGGGCGGAAAAGCGATGACTGCCGCCCAGTATATGAACGGCAGCGGTGTAATTTATGCCTGCGATATTTACCCTCATAAGCTGCGCCTGATAGAGAGCAGCGCCCGCAGATTGGGTATTACGACGGTTAAAACCGTTTTGCGCGACGCGCTTTCCGCTCAGGCTCCGATACAAGGGGCGGACTGCGTACTTTGCGATGTTCCCTGTTCCGGGCTCGGAATATTGCGCCGCAAGCCCGAAATCCGCTATAAAACCGACTTTGGTATTGACAAATTATGCAAGTTACAGTACGATATAATGTGTAACAGCGCTGATTTTGTAAAACCGGGCGGAATTCTGCTTTATTCAACCTGCACGCTTAACAGGCGGGAAAATAACGGTAATGCGGAAAAGTTTTTGCAGGATAACCGCGATTTCAGACCTTACCCCATTGAACTGCCGAGCGGAGTCTGCCGCCGAATTTGCGAAAAAGAGAATCAGCTTACTCTTTTTCCGCAGACCGACGGAACGGACGGTTTTTTTATCTCGGTATTTCAAAGGAGAAAATAATGACGGACATAAAATCTATGAATTACGGGGAAATTACCTCGCTTATACTTAAGCTCGGTTTCCCGAAATTCAGGGCGGCGCAGCTTTACGGATGGCTGTGCAAAGGGGTTACATCGTTTGAGCAAATGAGTAATCTTCCCCAAAACCTGATTTCAGCTCTTATGCGGGAGTGCTATATAACGTCGGCGACCGTTAAAAGGCGGCTTGTATCCGCAATTGACGGCACGGTTAAATACCTGTTTGAATTTAACGACGGCGAGTGTGTGGAATCGGTTGTTATGAATTACCGCTACGGTAATACCGTTTGCATTTCCACTCAGGCAGGCTGTAAAATGGGCTGCACCTTCTGTGCAACCGGAAAAAGCGGCTTTTCGCGGAATCTTACAGCTTCCGAAATGCTTGCTCAAATTGAAGAATCTCAGCGTGATTTGAATTTACGAATATCGCACGTGGTACTTATGGGTATGGGCGAGCCCCTCGATAATTTTGACAGCGTAATCCGTTTTTTACAGCTCGTCGGCAGTCCCGACGGACTTAACATAGGAATAAGGCGCATTTCCCTTTCAACCTGCGGTATTGTTGATAAAATATATGAGCTTGCCGAATACCGCTTCGGTCTGACGCTCTCGGTTTCACTGCATGCGCCAAACGACGAAATAAGGGATAAAACAATGCCGATAAACAAAAAATATCCCATCGATTCTTTGCTTAATGCCTGTAAATACTATGCGTCCAAAACCGGCAGAAGAATATCCTTCGAATATGCAATGATAGACGGCGTAAACGACAGCGCCGAATGCGCCGCCGAGCTCGGTTCAAAGCTCAAGGGTATGCTCTGCCATGTCAACCTTATACCGGTGAATTCGGTGGACGGAACCGGTTACCGGAAAAGCGGAAAATCACGTATTGAGGGCTTTATAAATATACTGGAAAAATACGGTATCGCAGCAACGGTCAGAAGAACCCTCGGAAGCGACATAAACGCTTCCTGCGGTCAGCTTCGCCGAAGCATACGTAACACGGAAAAGGAGGCATAATTTTGGAAGCGTACGGCAGATCTGACATAGGTCTTGTACGAAGCTCAAATCAGGACGACTTTTATTTTGAAGTTGTTTCCGAGGGCTGCGCATGGGCTGTTGTCTGCGACGGAATGGGCGGAGCCAACGGCGGAAATGTTGCAAGCTCCACTGCGGTTGCTTATATAAAGGAACGCTTTTCCGAGGAGTTTTCACTTGAGCTTTCCGCAGAGGAAGTTGAAAAGACAATGACCGAAATTTTAATAGACGCAAACCGCGTTGTTTATGAAAAGGCGCAGAGTACACCCGAGCTTTCGGGAATGGGAACCACCTGCGAGTTTGTGCTTATAAGGAATAAGCAAATAAACGTTATACACGTCGGCGACAGCCGCACCTATTCTATCCGCGGCGGCAAGCTCAAACAGATAACCGAGGATCACTCGGTTGTTCAGGAAATGGTACGCAGGGGCGAGCTGACTCCCGAACAGGCGGAAAATCACCCCAATAAGAATTACATCACCCGCGCGCTCGGGATTGCTCCGGAAATTGTTATCGACTTTATACAGTTTGATTTTGCTTACGGCGACGTTTTGCTGATTTGCACCGACGGACTTTCAAACTGCGTATCCGGCATAGATATAATTAAAACAGTCCACGAAAAAAGGGGAGAATCTCTTGTCGATGCTTTAATAGAGCGTGCAAACGCGGGCGGCGGAAAAGACAATATTACCGCCGTTGTGCTGTATTGAAGACAGCTTTAAAAGGAAGGGTGATTTCGTATGGATAAATACACCGGCAAAAAACTCGACGGACGCTATGAAATCGGCGAGCTTATCGGCGTGGGCGGAATGGCTTACGTGTACCATTGCTACGACACAATAGACGAGCGCGAGGTATCGATTAAAATTTTAAAGGATGAATTCCTGAATAATGCTGATTTTATACGCAGATTTAAAAACGAATCCAAGGCTATAGCGGTGCTGTCACACCCCAATATTGTAAAAATATACGACGTAAGCTTCGGCGATATGATCCAATATATAGTTATGGAATATATAGATGGGATAACGCTTAAAGAGTACATTGCGCAGCAGGGCGTTATAGACTGGCGCGAAACGGTTCATTATGCCACTCAGGTGCTTAAGGCGCTTCAGCACGCTCACGCTCACGGTATTGTTCACCGCGACATAAAGCCGCAGAATATTATGCTGCTCAGCGACGGAAGTATAAAGGTGATGGATTTCGGCATCGCCCGTTTTGCCGACAACGCCACGCGTACCATGACGGATCAGGCCATAGGCTCCGTGCATTACATTGCTCCCGAGCAGGCGCGCGGAGGTATAACTGACGGTAAGTCGGATATTTACTCGGTCGGCGTTATGCTTTATGAAATGCTCACCGGCAGACTTCCGTTTGAGGCCGATAATGCGGTTTCCGTTGCAATTATGCAGCTTCAGTCAACCGCTAAACAACCGAGCCAAATTAATCCCGACATTCCCGGCGGTCTTGAGGATATAATTATAAAGGCCATGCAAAAAAACCCGGCCGCAAGGTATCAGTCGGCGGGCGAAATGCTCTACGACTTTGAGCAGTTCCGCGCAAACCCCGACATACGCTTCCCCTACGGCTGCTTTGTTGATGACGAACCTACGAAATATGTGTCGAATATCGGTGAAGGAACAAAACGAACCGATGCGGTTTACAGAGATTACAACGATAATTACAGCTCGAACCGCGCGCCGCGCCGCCGCAGCGGGCTTGACGACAAAATGTTTGTAGACGACAAGCCGAAAAAACGCAAAAAAAGCACGGTTGCCATTGCCGGAGTTATCTGCGCCCTTGTTGTTATAGGAATAATAATCGGGGTTTTTGCGCTTGTAAAAGTGCTGAATAATCAGGAGACAGAAGATGTAGACGTACCGGATTTTATAGGGATGACCGTTGAAGAAGCACAGCAAAACAACCCGTATAATTTTGTGTTTGAAACAGAAACAAAATATGACGAAACTCAGGAGCTCGGAGTTATTATCGACCAGGATCCCAAGGCTAATTCCAAAAAGGTTAAGGAAGGCGCTACTATCACCCTGACCGTCAACAGCATAGATAATGAGGTTCCCGTTCCCGGATTGAGCGGAAGCACAAGGGAGGAGGCCGTTGACCTGCTTGAACAGCTTGGACTTGTTCCCGAGGTTCTTGAGGTAGAAAACGAAAATATTGAGGCGGGAACGGTTGTAAAAACCGACCCGACCGAAAATACAACCGTTGCCGCCGGCAGTACGGTATACGTCTATGTTTCAATGGGTTCGGCGCAGTCCGAAATAAAAGTTCCGGATGTAAGAGAATACACCTACGAGGAAGCGGTCTCAATGCTGCGCGCCGAGGGACTTTTGGCCAAAGTGTCTTACAGCTCGGACAGCACGCTCCCGAAAGATACGGTCGTTTCACAAAATCCTCTCCCTAATTCACTGGTTCAAAAGGGCTATGTTGTGGAGCTTGTGCTCAGCTCCGGTCAGCCGGCAGAAAAAGAAGTGTCAATTTACGTTGATCTTCCCGCCGAGGAGGGCAGTACTGTTTCGCTGCGTGTGCTTGTAGACGGCGCGGTAGACAGCGATAACTCGAAGGATGTTGTGCCCAAATATAACAGCAGCTACACCGTAAAGCTCAAGGGTACGGGAACCGCTCACGTTGTGGTAGAGCTTAACGGTACGGCTTACCGTGAGTATGACGTTGATTTTTCAACACAGAATGTTTCTACGACGGCTTCTTACCCCTATACCGTTCAACAGGATCCGACCGATGAAGCCACAAACCCGCCCTCTCCCGAGGAAGAAGAGTAAAGATGGCCGCGTCTGTGATTGAACGAGAAACAGGTTTATTGATTCGTGCGGTAGGCGGTTTTTACTATGTAAAGACCGCCGAACGAATATATGAGTGTAAGGCAAGGAACTTTCGACGGAACGGCAGCATTCCGCTTGTCGGAGATAGGGTTGAAATTTCACTCTCCCGTAACGGTTATCCCGCAGTTGAGGAAATACTCCCGCGCAAGAACGCTCTGGTACGCCCTCCGATTGCAAATCTTGATATTCTTATAATAGTTTGCCCGGCGGTTTTCCCTTCGCCCAAAACTCTGCTTGCAGATAAAATGATTGCCGCCGCTGTCTATAATGACATAACCCCGGTAATAGTCGTTACAAAAAACGATTTAAAGGATGCTTCGCGCTTTGCCGAAATTTACAGGAAATCCGGGATTACGGCAATCGTTTCTTCGGCTGTAACCGGCGAGGGAATTGACGAAATAAAAGCGCTTATAAAAAATAAAATCACCGCGTTTACCGGCAACAGCGGCGCCGGAAAATCCACGCTGCTTAATACTCTCTTTCCGCAGCTTGCGCTGCAAACCGGGGAAATAAGCAAAAAGCTCGGCAGAGGAAGACATACCACCAGAACCGTTGAGCTTTTCGAAGCCGACGGAGGCTATGTGGCGGACACTCCCGGCTTTTCAACTTTGGATATCGAGCGTTTGACAGCTATACGCAAAGAAGAGCTGCCATACTGTTTTACGGAATTTGAAAAATATTTTAACTCCTGCCGTTTTGCGTCGTGTACTCATATTTGCGAAAAGGGCTGCGCGGTAATACAGGCGGTAAACGAGGGCAAAATACAAAAAAGCCGCCATGAAAGCTATGTCGAGATGTACAACGAGGTTAAGGATATAAAGGACTGGGAGCGTAAGGTAAAATGAAAGCAGTCATTATTTGCGCCGCGCCGGAACAGAATTGCGGATACATTAAAGAATGCGCGCGAGGAGCAGATCTTATCATTTGCGCCGACGGCGGTCTGAAACACGCAAACGCATGCTCGCTTACACCCGATGTTATTATCGGAGATATGGATTCCTACGACGGCGTGTTCCCTAAGTCCGTCGAAACAGTCAGACTCAGTACACATAAGGACGACACAGACTGCATAGCCTGCATAAAATGGGCAATACTTAAGGGCTGCGCCGAAATAACCCTTGCAGGAGCTCTCGGCGGCAGAACCGATCATACGCTTGCCAATCTCGCGGCTCTTGATTATATGGCAAATAAAGGCGTGCAGGGGAAAATTGTTTCCGGCAGCGAAAAAATCAGTCTGCTTACGGTTGGTAAACACCGCTTCTGCGGATGCAGGGGACAGCGCTTCTCACTGCTTGCTTTCAATTGCGAACTCTGTACGGTTTCTTACCTTAATGCGGAATATCCGCTTGAAAGGCATACGCTGTCATCTTCGTTCCCGCTGGGGATTTCAAATGCTTTTACCGACGATTATGCCGAAATCACGGTACATAACGGCAAGGCGCTGCTTATAACTTAGGCAAGGACGTCCCCGCCTCTAAGGCGGCGGGTTCCATTTTCGGAATCAGCGGGGATACAATCGCCCACTGATTTCTCAGGCAGCCAACGCTGCTTTTTGCCACGTTGAATGACGGGGCAAAGCCCCTTATCGAACCTGAGTTTGGCGGAGCATTGCTCCGGTTTAAATGAAGAGCCCATTAAAGCTAACGGGGTGATACTTTGTATTATAACATTTGCGGGCTGCCGGTTGAGCTTGCACCCGAATATCCGCTTTTGACGCGGCGAGCCGAAAAATACCGTGTTGCCCAAAATAATATTCAGCAGCCCGTTATCTCCGTGTCGCTGACAAAAAAAGAGATAGAAGAGCATATGCGCAGTTATTCGTTAAGCTCACCGGAGCTTGCCGAGTATGTACTCTACGGGACTAAGTTTTACGATGAAATTTTGGATTTTGACGGTTTTTTTCTGCATTCCTCCGCGGTGGCTTATAAGAACGAAGCTTATTTGTTTACCGCTCCGTGCGGCGGCGGAAAATCAACTCACGCAAGGCTGTGGCGGCAGGTGCTTGCGGGCTGTACGGCAATAAACGATGACAAACCGGTAATCCGCAATATAAACGGCAGGTTTTATGCCTGCGGAACGCCTTTTTCCGGCAAGCGAGATTTAAATTCAAACGTAATTGTTCCGCTCAAGTCCGTTTCCGTGCTGACTAAGGCGGCTCAAAACAGTATAAAGCGTATCGATCCGCTTTCTGCGGCTCCGCTTCTGCTTGAGCAAACCCTGCGGACATTAAGCACCGAGCGCGCGCAGCGCCTTCTTGCGCTCTTTGACGAATTGCTTTTGAACATACCCGTTTACAGCCTATGCTGTAATACGCGCCCCGAGGCGGTGTACACAGCGTATTCCGCAATGAGCGCTCCGTATTTGGAAAATTAGTAATATTTTTTAAATCGGGGCAACGTTTCGGAAGCGGGGGAAGTGCGCGCTCAAGTTATAACTTAGGCAAAAATGTCCCCGCCTCTGAGGCGGCGGGTTTCATTTTGCAACTGCCGGAAACGAAAAAACTTAAAAAAATCTTTACAAAATGCAGGTTCGGTGATATAATACACAAGTGAGCCTTTTTCCCGGATTTTGGAGTATGCCGCTATGCGGAAGTCACCTTCCTTAACCTGAGAAAACCGGTTTCTGAATATTTTAAAGAGGTGAAAACAGTGTTAAAAGAAGAAAAGCAGGCAATTATTGCCGAATATGCCACACACGAGGGCGACACAGGGTCTCCTGAGGTGCAAATCGCCCTTCTTACTAAGAGAATTAACGACCTTACCGAGCACCTTAAGGTTCATAAAAAGGATCATCACAGCCGCAGGGGTTTGTTTAAGATGATAGGGCAGAGAAGGAGCCTTCTCAACTATCTTATCGATATTGACATCGAAAGATACCGTTCAATCATCGCCAGACTCGGTATCCGCAAGTAATTTACCGAAGAATTCAAGGGCAGGCGGAACAATAATTCCGTTTGCCCTGTATTCATAAAAAATGTATATGTGCTCGGGGAAGATTTGTTAACTGTTATTTAGCGGTAACACGAGCCGATTTTAACTGTCGGTTGGTTTTATTGCTAAAGCAGCCGATAAATCTTCCCGGGCGGATTAGGAGGATTTTTATGCATATGACTTTTAACAATTACAAGGTTTTTGAAACAGATTTTGCCGGCAGACCGTTGATAATCGAAACCGGTAAAATGACTCAGCTTGCAAACGGAACCTGCCTTGTGCGCTACGGCGAAACCGTTGTAAACGTGGCGGTTACGGCTTCCGAAAAACCGCGCGACGGCATCGACTTTTTCCCGCTTTCGGTTGACTATGAGGAAAAGCTTTATTCCGTGGGCAAAATTCCCGGCAGCTTTTTAAAGCGAGAGGGCAAGCCTTCCGAAAAGGCCGTCCTCGTAAGCCGGGTTATAGACAGACCTATTCGCCCGCTCTTCCCCAAGGATATGCGAAACGACGTTTCCGTTGTCTGCACGGTAATGAGCGTTGATCCCGACTGCTCGCCGGAAATAGCTGCAATGGTAGGTACTTCCATCGCGCTTTCTGTTTCCGATATTCCGTGGAACGGACCTATTTCGGGCGTTTCTGTGGGATATGTAGACGGCGAATACGTAATAAACCCAAACGCCGCGCAGAGGGCTAAGTCGGAAATGGCGACAACCGTCGCCTCAACAGACAGCCGCATTGCTATGATTGAAGCGGGCGCAAACGCCGTTTCGGACGAGGTGATGTACAGCGCTATTATGGCCGGTCATGAGGCGAATCAGAAAATTATAGAATTTATCAAGGGTATTCAGGCGGAAATCGGCAAGCCGAAGTTTTCTTATCCGAGCAATGAACCCGATCACGAAATGTTTGACGCTATATTTGAATTTGCAAAGGACGATGTAAAGACCGCTCTTGATACGGACGACAAGCGAGTTCGCGACGACCGCCTTGCTCCTGTTTACGAGGCTGTTCACGCTAAGTTTGATGAAATCTATCCCGAGTCGGAGGAAAAAATAGACGAATGCCTTTATAAGACGCAGAAAACCATTGTAAGACGCTGGCTTCTTGACGAGCAAAAGCGCGTTGACGGCAGAGGTATGAACGATATTCGTCCCCTTGCCGCCGAAGTAGGAATTCTTCCGCGCGTGCACGGTTCAGGCTTGTTTACAAGAGGGCAGACTCAGGTGCTTACTGTTGCAACTCTGGGTCCGGTTTCCGACAAGCAGCTTCTTGACGGTATTGACGGTGAAGAAGAAAAGCGCTATATGCACCACTATAATTTCCCAAGCTACTCAGTGGGTGAAACAAAGCCCAGCAGAGGACCCGGCAGACGTGAAATCGGTCATGGCGCGCTTGCCGAGCGCGCTCTGCTTCCGGTTATCCCGTCGGTTGAAGAATTCCCATATGCCATTCGTCTGGTTTCCGAGGTGCTTTCCTCAAACGGTTCAACCTCTCAGGGCTCTGTTTGCGGTTCGACGCTTGCTCTTATGGACGCCGGCGTTCCTATTAAGGCTCCTGTTGCGGGTATTTCATGCGGGCTTATCACCGAAGGCGAGCGCTGGATGACAATGGTGGACATTCAGGGTCTCGAAGATTTCTTCGGAGATATGGACTTCAAGGTTGCCGGTACTCATACGGGCATTACGGCAATTCAAATGGATCTTAAAATCAGCGGACTTACTCCCGAAATGGTTAAAGAGGCTCTCGAAAAAACTCATAAGGCTCGCCTTTATATTTTGGACGAGATTATGCTTAAAGCAATTGCCGAGCCGCGCCCCGAGCTTTCAAAGTGGGCGCCGAAGATGTTTACTACTACAATTCCCGTCGATAAAATCAGCGAGGTTATAGGAAAGAGCGGTAAGGTTATTAAGGAAATTCAGGCTGAGTGCGAGGTAAAAATTGATATAGAAGAGGACGGTGAAGTCGGCAATGTGTTCGTATCCGGCACAGACGCCGACAAATGCCGCCGCGCAATCGAGATTGTAAACACAATTGCAAAGGATCCCGAACCGGGCGCTATGTTTTTGGGCAAGGTAACGCGCATTATGGATTTCGGCGCGTTTGTGGAGATCGCTCCGGGAAAAGAGGGGCTTGTTCACATCTCGCAGCTTGACGTAAAGAGAACCGAAAAGGTAACGGACGTTGTAAACGTAGGCGATATTATCCGCGTGAAGGTGCTTGAAATAGACGATAAAGGCAGACTTAATCTTTCAAGACGCGACGTTCTCATAGAAGTTGACGGTCTTAAGCCCGAAACTCCATCCCCCTCAGAGCGGCGCCCAAGAAATGACAGAGGCGACAGAAATGACCGCCGCGGCAGAAATAACAGAAGATAATTAAAAACATGCGGAAGAGCCCCGAAGGCTGATATTACACCCTTTAAGAAGAGAGGAAACTTATCAGCGTCCGGGGCTCTTTTTATTGCCTTTCCGAATAACCGCCGTGATTTACAAAGTAAAATCGCGGCAGGCTAAAAGTCCTGCCGCGTGCGAAAAAGCTCGAAAAATTTTTTGAAGTTTTTTTGTACTATAGCTTTAAATGCCTGTAATTCGTAAACAATGGCAGAAGCGAGTTAAAAGGCTGAGCTTTTGCGCTTTGCAATACAATAGGAAACGGCGACAGCGGTAACCTTGCAAAGCTTGTGCAGGAGCTGCTTATTGAGCGGGGTTATACTCTTCCTAAATACGGTGCCGACGGAATCATCGGCAGCGAAAGCGTAAAGCAAATAAAAGCCTTCCAAACCAAAAACAAGCTCACCTCCGACGGCATCTGCGGCATTAACACGTGGAAAA
>CAZXCG010000018.1:25143-31152 GCA_964639205.1 uncultured Eubacteriales bacterium | reverse complement strand
AACTTAGGAAAAGATGTCCCCGCAGCCTCTAAGGCGGCGGGGATCATTTTCGGAATCGATGAGGGGACTACAATCTCCATTGATTTTTCAGGCAGCTAACGCCGCACTTTGCCGCGTTGAACGACGGAGCAAAGCCCCTTATTGAATACGAGCCGCCGCGTTATGAGGCGGCTTCTGCTTCCCGAAAGCTTTATTGTCGGTGCTTATACAGACACCATGCGCTTAAAGTAAAACCGTCGTTTATTTTTTTCGATTTTATCAGCGAATCGAGCTCTTCCGCCGATAATAACGCAAATTCCGTAATTCCCTCGCTGAAGCCGTCAATATTCGGTCTGTCAATTTCACAATGCACCACGTTCACTTTTTCTCCGCAGATTCCGCTGTCCGCAATCACGCTGCCGATTTGCCCGATTTTGCGAGCGTTTGCATGTAATTCCTCAAATACTTCTTTTTTTACATTTTCTTCAATTGAAATATCGGGCTCGCCGTAGCCGCGCGGAAACGCAAGCTGGTAATCTCCGACGGCGTGCCGGAACTGTTTTATGAGGACGAGCCGGTTATTAAATTCAGAGATTATCACCACAGAATTCCCGCGTTGAGTTTTAATAAGCCGTTCATAAGTAAAGCGTTCGCCGCGGCGGTTCTCCACAAGGTCGACAACAAAGATATTATATTGACTTTTGTATATCAAGCCGATATTGCAATTGCGGGAGTTTTTATATTCTGCCAATTCGTCATAATCGGTTATTATATGCATTAAATCCGATTCTTCATATGGCAAGCCGTAATTATTTATAAGGTCAAGATACTGAAGGATTGCGCTGTCGCTCATAGGATCTTACCCCTCTCTGATTAATTTGCTTTCGAGAATAATAGACTTGCTGCCGGCAATAACAGAGCTTTTCTGCGCGGACAGCCCGATCTTATCCCCTTTAAAATTAACGATTGTTCCCCCTGCTTCAATAAGAATTATCTGTGCGGCGGCGTAATCCCATAACGATAATGCAGCTTCAAAAAACAGTCCGATTCTTCCGGACGCCACCTGACAAATATCGAGCGAGGCGGCGCCCATTCTGCGAATATCCTGACACTTTCCGTAGATTTTTTTAACCATATCGAAGGTGCAATCCGTTGTTTCCGAGTTATACGGCGAGGTGCCGAATGCTGCGATTGAGTCTTGAAGCGGCGCGTTGTGAATACGGAGCCTTCGGGAATTCATAAAAGCGCCGTTTCCGCTTTTTGCCTCATATATTTCATCTGTATACGGATTAAAGACAATGCCGTAAAACGGTCTCCCGTTTTTATACCAGGCAACCGACACTGCGGAATACCGCATCGAATGGATAAAGTTGGCGGTTCCGTCTATAGGGTCGATAATGAAGAGATCCTCTGCGTCAAGCCTGCCCGACATTCCGGATTCTTCGCCGACAAACTGCGCGTTCGGTATAAGACCTTGAAGCTCGTTTACGATATAATCCTGTATCAGCGTATCATATTGAGTAATCAGATCTTTTTGAGACGACTTTGTACGGATAATCAGGTTTTCACCGGCGGCTCCGGAAAGGAGCCCGCCTGCTTTAAGTACGATTTTTTTAATTTTGCTTGTTTCCGTAATATTTTCCATATTTGTTTAATTCGGAGCGGCGCTCCGTAAAGCTTGTTTTGATTAAGACTCCGCCTCAGAGGCGGGGGACGGCTTTGCTTAAGTTATATTTTCAATTTCGGTTATTCTCTTTAAAAATAATTGTGTCCAAAATCTTTACGGCGCTCTTTGCCTTGCGCGAACGCTTTTTAACCTCTCCCAATGAATTCGGCAGACGTTCCCCCGCAAGATTCCCGACAGCCTCGTCTATCAGCTCCTGAAGGATGTTGATAGCAGCTCCCCCGGGAATCGCCGTTGACAAGGCAATCTTTATTGACTTATAGCATGTATACTTTCCGCCGAGAGTGAAGGGCAGCTTGCTTTCCCTTGCATAAAGCTCGTTTACGGCGCCCCACCAGTCTGTAGCTTTGCTTTTCCTTATTGCCTGTATTTCCTTGTAGAGCCAGACCATCATTTCCCAGTTCAGGCACGAGGAGTTTTTGAGCTCCGTATACGATGACCGGAACGCGCATTCGGGGGCTTCCGCTTTGATGATGGAATCGGATAATTTGTCGAAATCCTTCGGTATGCTCATTTCCGCGCCGGTGTTAACCGACATTGCCATAATCCGATTATAAGCGATGTCAATAATTGTGCGAACCTCGGCAAGCGCTTCTTTTGAATATACGCCGCGGCGAATATCAAGGAACCTGTAATAATAGGAGCGGAAGATAGGCGCGTTTGGTTTTGAGCATTCTTTTTGCAGCGACACCAGCAAATCGGCGATTTCGGTTCTCGGTCTTTCGGAGGATAATCTTTCGATTATTAATTTTTCCAATATTTTGGGGAAAAGCTTCTTTACGGAGGCAAAATTTTCGTATTGCGTTACCGCCTTGTCGAGCATCAAAATCGATTCGACATACTGTTCGATCATTACCTTTTCATCTGGTTCCAGCCAATCCGGCAGTGTAACGGCGGAATAGCGTCTGCGTCCTTCCGTAAGACTTGCAATGATGCTTTTCGTCGCTTGACAGCGCTGTTCATAAGGGTGAATATCCCTGCCGTTATCGTCCTTTGCATATAGGAAGCTTAAGCCGGAAATTATAAATTCCGCGGAGGGGTCGGTCAGTCCTCTGCTCAAGGAGCTTAGGCAGCAGTCCACCAGGTCTCTTGAATTGTCGGGAATTGAAACGCGAACCATACCCAGCGAAACAGCCTGACAAAAATAATTGGAACGAACGTCGCCGTCGCCGTTGTTCAGTATGATTTCCTGCAAGGCGAGAGAATCCATAGCCTGGTTGGGGGACAGCACCGCCGGATTGCCCATAAGCGCCGCCCGCATCAGGGAAACCTCCGCCATAATTTGGTTGCTTGTGTTTTTTTCTCTTACAGAATCCAGATTCATTGAATACATATTATCGATTCCTCTTTATTTATGGTCTGCCGAAAATTATGCGGCGTCAGTTTTGCTTCGGAAGACAGTATTCCCTTTTCTTTGAATATATAGCCTTAATCGATTATAACATAGTAAGCACTAAAAGTCCACATTTATAATTCGCTTAATTTAAATGTTTTTATTTATACTTTTTAACCTGAGCGCCGCACCCTTCCCGGCAACAGCCCGGAAGCGCGGCAAAGCGCCGGCAGAAACAAAATTTCCGCCGGCGCTTTGTTTTTAGAAGGACTTTAGGTGTTAAACAGTCTTCTTTAATTTTAATACGTCTTATTTGCCGCTGCAGCAGCCGCAGGCTACAGAGTGTTTTACGCGGTCGCGTTCTTCGGCGCGCTTTGCATTGTTGAAGCGCTCCGTAGTGCCTACGAGATAACCCGTGATTCTGCGGATTCTTTCAAAATTCGGCTCACGATAGTGATAGGTTATATCGGCAAAGTCACCGTCGAGTGCAATGTCAAGAGATGTGACGGTGGCGTTCGGATATTTCGCTCTCGCATGAGCGATATAAGCGTCAATTTCTTTTTGCGACAGTGTGCCGCCCGTAACGTTTACGTTTACCATAGTTATTCCTCCTGCTTTTTTACATTAATTTATTTATTACTCTTGATTTTTTTAAAAGTATATCATATAATAAAATAAAGAGCTGTTGCAAATGCAACAAATCGCTCAATTATTTTTTTAAGTTCCGAAATCGGTGAATAATTATGAATGACTTTTACTGTAACGATCTTTTCAGCGGAATTTCACGCTGCGAGTTTGACAAAATGCTGCAATGCTTTAAGCCTGTTGAAAAAAGCTACGGCGCGGGTGAAACGGTTTGCAGCTACGATGTGTTCAACGATAACGTGGGCATTGTCAGCAAAGGGGAGGTGCAGATCATACGCATTGACTCCGAGGGCAACAGGACTATTTTGGAAAATCTCGGCAACAACGGTCTTTTCGGCAGGGTAATATCGTTTGCTCCCGTATATGACGACGCAGTCGGCGTGGTTTGTAAAAAGGACTGTTTCGTTTTATTTGTTGAGTACAGGCATATTGTAAAGCGCTGCGAGAATGCCTGCGCTCATCACAGCCGGCTGGTGGAAAATATGCTGCGTCTTATGTCGCGGCGCGCGGTTGATTTGAGCCTCCGCGTGGAAATTCTCAGCCAGAGGAGCATACGTGGCAAGCTTATGGCATATTTTAAATCGGAAGCGCAAAGGCAGAAATCCGGGCAGTGCAAAATCGGCTTTTCCTACAGCGACCTTGCCGACTATATTTGCGTTGACCGCTGCGCTATGATGCGCGAGCTTAAAAAAATGCGTGAGGAAGGCATAATCCGCACGAGCGGCAAAAGCTTTGCTTTTCCGTGCAGATAAAAATTTAAATTTCGGAGGTAAGCTTATGAAACTGTTTAAAGAAATACCGGCGCAGGAAATTGTCGGCAATCCGTTTAAAATGATCGGAACGGATTGGATGCTTATAACCGCGGGCAATAAGGAAAAGCTGAACACTATGACCGCAAGCTGGGGCGGAGCGGGAGTTTTGTGGCACAAAAACGCGGTATTTATTTTTGTGCGCCCTCAGCGCTATACGCGTGAGTTTTTAGATGCAAATACGCACTTTACCCTGACATTTTTTGAAAACCGGCGTGAGGCTCTCCGGTTTTGCGGGACGCATTCCGGGCGTGACTGCGACAAAGCGGCAGAGACGGGGCTGACCCCCGTATTTACCGAAAAAGCGCCGTATTTTGAACAGGCGTCTCTTGTTATTGTGTGTAAAAAGATGTACCGCCAGCGCCTTAATGAAGAGAGCGTTATAGATTCCGCCGTTGTGCAGGAATATCAAAACGGCGATTACCACTATATGTATGTCGGCGAGATTGAAAAGGTTCTGAGCGCCGAAGTAAAATAAATTCGCCGCGGATTCGGAGCTTCTCGGCAAGCCAAAACGCCCGTACGCCGTTTGTAACAGTTGTTACAATATTATTACAGTTGACCGGACAACTCAAAATTTACTTGTAACTGTAACGGAATATGTGATATAATTCATGCGGGTACTGCGTTATTTGAGGATTCTTAAGGTTAAGAGGAAGTATAAATGGGCGAACGGCGAATTTCAAAAAACCATCTTTTGTATGATATAGATAAATGCAAAACCGTAAACGAGCTTTATAACATAGTCAGAAAAAACGGAATCGCCGTCAGAATGCAGACGCTTCATTCTGCGTCCAATATATTTACCGAAAAATCCGCCGCGCCCGGGGAAGCGCCTTCGGAGGGCGCGCATCTTGAACGTCTCAAGCGTTATGTTATGCAGGCGGTTGAGGAGCAGTCGGATAAATAAAGCGTTTTCGGCATAATATTAAATTAAAAATACATACGGCTTTTTAAAAAGCGCGGCTGCGGATCTCACATTTAAGGTCTGCGGCCGCGCTTGCTTACAGCCGAAGCGCCGGGCTATTTTTTAAAGGCTGAGAAAAAGCCCCTTTTTTCATAAGGCTCCTTTGCTATGCCCCGCAGCGTGTAACCGGTATTTTTGATAACATCCGAGAGCTTTTGCTCGTCAATATCGGTTTCGGTAATGATTACAGCTTCCTTCTTAACGTGTGAGGAGGAAACCTTTTTTACGGGGAAAGCCTTTCGCACGGCGTCGTTTAAATGAGCCTCGCACATAGGGCAGGCCATTCCCTCGATTGACAGCGTAATTTTTTGCATATCGTTCACTTTCCTTTAAGTAAGAGTTAGAAAAAACTAACCCAAATTGCGTTCAAAGCCTCCGCTGAAGCGGGCGGAGGCTTCTTTGTTAAATTATAAACTTTAATTTTGCCTTTGTCAATAATATCGGAGCCTGCGTTCTCCGGTTCAAAATTCCGGCGGGAGCTAAATTTGACGAAAAATTCTTTTAGTCCTGCTCTTGACAAACCGCGCCGGACATGCTAATATATTATTTGTACTAATTGATGTAGTACAAATACCGTTACAGATATTAAAAA
>CAZXCG010000018.1:0-25043 GCA_964639205.1 uncultured Eubacteriales bacterium | reverse complement strand
TTTAAAACTTTACTTTACATCATTGAAAAGGGGGCGAGCTTATGTTCAGTTTGGATTTTACCTCGCGTCAGCCGATTTATGAGCAGATATATCGGTCGGTAATCAGGTATACTTCTCTCGGAGTGCTTAAGCCCGACGATAAATTGCCGACGGTTCGCGCGCTTGCCGCAGAGCTTGGCATAAACCCCAACACTGTTTCAAAGGCGTATCAAATGCTTGAGCGCGACGGTTACATTTATTCTCAAACCGGAAGAGGCAGCTTTATTTCAAGCAAGCTTTCGTCGCAGGAGGCGCAAAAGCTTATCGCGGTGGAGAAATTTACGGAATCGGTCAAAAACGCGTTTACGCTCGGCGTGGAGTACCGGCAGCTCAGCAATATACTTTCCTCGGCTTTTGAATCTATCGGAGGTGATACTGATGATTAAAATCGAAAACGTAACAAAAAAATTCGGCGGAGTGACCGCGCTTGACGATCTTTCGCTGACGGTTGAAGGCGGCTCGGTTTTCGGGCTTGTAGGCTCCAACGGAAGCGGAAAATCCACGCTTTTGCGCGTAATTGCGGGAGTGCTGAAGCCGGAGCGGGGGCAGGTGCTGATAGACGGCGAAGACTCGTTTGAAAATACGGAGGTAAAGGGACGCTGCTTTTTTGTTTCGGACTTTCCGTTTTTTTACAGCGATTCAACGGTAGAAAATCTTGCGCAGCTGTACAGCCGTTTATATCCGGACTGGAGCGCGCGGGAGTTTGAGCGGATGTGCGGCGTGTTTCCGATTGATAAAAAAGCAAAAATTATTTCAATGTCAAAGGGTATGCAAAGGCAGGCGGCTCTCATTTTGGCGCTTTCCGCCCGCCCGGAATATCTGCTTCTTGACGAAATTTTCGACGGGCTTGACCCTGTTATCAGGCAGCTTTTGAAGAAGCTGCTTATGGAGGGCGTAGCGCAGCGCGCAATGACGGTTATAATCGCCTCGCACAACCTGCGCGAGCTTGAAGATGTTTGCGACCACGTGGGACTTTTGCACGGCGGTGGAGTTGTGCTTGAGCGCGAGCTTGACGAGCTTAAGCTCGGAATACACAAGGTTCAGGCTGTGTTTGCGGCGGTTCCCGATGCGGACGCTTTCGGCGGGCTCGATATAGTAAGCAGCGAGCGCAGGGGAAGTCTTTTCAAACTTGTAATTAAGGGCGACAACGAGGATATTATGCGGCGGCTGAATATGCTCTGTCCGGTGTTTTTGGAGTCCCTCCCGCTTACGCTGGAGGAAGTATTTATAAGCGAAATGGAGGCGGCGGGCTATGACATCGACAATATCCTCAAAAAATAAAAAAAGCGTCGCAAGGCAATTCGGCGCGGTTTATTTGTGGACGCTCCGCAGGAATTTAAAGCTGCTTATCGCATATTTTTTGCTGCTGATCATCACTTTGCCGGTGATTCAGGTTATATTCCTGAGCACCATGCCGGTAAATTCCGATCCCGACGCCCCAAGCTTACTTACAAAAATGCTTTATCCGACGGCATTTTCAACCGTTGCCGTGATTTTTACGCTTGTCAGCGGCGTGGTGATATTCTCGTATCTTCACAATAAGCGCGCCGCGGATTTGTTCGGAGCGCTGCCGGTAAAACGTTCGGTTCAGTTTTTTGCACGGTGGCTTTCGGCGTTTACGCTTTCATGGGCGCCCGCAGCGATAGTAACGGCGGTTTCCGCCGCTGTTTCTCCGAACGCCGCCGCGGAGATATTCGCGTATTTCGGCTGGCTGACCCTTTCGGTAATTGCAAATTTAAGTATGATAGCCTTCCTTGCGGTCTGCGCCGGAAGCGTTATGGACGTTATAGTTTCTTATCTTGCGATTTCGGCCGCTTGGCCGCTGATAGTAATCGTGTTCTGTTTGCTGCCTCCTGCGGTTATACCGGGACTTGTGGAATCTGACCTCAACGCAACGCTTGTGTCGGCTCTTACACCCTCCTCGATTTCCTATTTGGGATGTTACGTTTACATGCCCTCTGACAACTATGAACCGTATTTTGCGCTGTTGTGGTGGGCTTTGTTCATTGCCGCCTGCCTTGCGGGCTCCGCGCTGCTTATAAGGCGCAGAAAAAACGAGTGCGCCCAGAGCTCGTTTGCGTTTGCGGCTCCGCAGATAATTATCCGTGTTATGTGCAATTTTATAAGCGGCGTGATTATCGGAATTCTGTTTGCGCTTATCGGCTCAAATTCCGGCAATGTCAGTCAGCTTGTGTGGTTTATTGCGGGCGCGGCTTTAGGCTCGTTTGCCGCGCATGTGCTGCTTCAGCTTATTTACAGGCACCGCTTTACGGGCTTTGCGCGTACCCTTGTTTACTATTTTACTACGCTTGCCGTTACGCTGATGCTTGCGGTGTTTGTTACGAACGGCTGGTTTGGCTGCGACGTTTATGTTCCCGCATCCGATGAGATCCAAAAGGTCGAGGTGGCAATGTCTGTCGGCTATTATGACGCCTACGGCAATTATTGCCGTTTTTACGGCTCGGACAAAGCCGTGAAATTTGATTCGCCGGAGGACATTGAAAAAACGGTAAACGCTCACAGAACGCTGGTGGAAAATATGGGCGGCGTATATCCCAAGCCGTACGATCTTATTACCGTATATTATGTGGAGGATGAGGGTTACGAAGAGGACCTCGGCATGGAACAGACGCAGAGAAAGTATTTTGACTTTCAAGTAACCTACACGCTCAAAAACGGAAAGAAGGTCGAGCGTTACTACAGCGGCGATATTAACTTCTGCGAGGAGATCGCTTCGGCTTTTGACGAAATTTTCCTCAATACCGACTATATTCAAAAATATTTGGATCTGTTTTCGCCGGAGGAAGGGTTATCCGTGGCGAGCGTTACGGTTTATCCGTATAAGTATTATGACAGCGAGACGGACGAGCAGCCAAACACGGTTTATATTTCCGACAAGAACGCCTGCGGCGAAATTGTTTCGGCGCTGCGCGGCGACCTTGAAAGTAAAGAAGACATATATAAGTATGTTGCAAATTACGCTGAAGACGACGCGGTGACGGTAGAGATAGAATTTCGCCGCGACCGCGCCGACGGTGAAAACGGCTCTTACGCAATATACAATTATGAAGACTATATTTTCGACGAAAGCTTTGCGGACACTCTTGCCGCTCTTGAAAAATACGGCGTTAAAACGGAGGAGCTTTTCCCAAAATAAACAGTTAAATTATATATGAAAAAATAGCTCGGCAAGGGGCGGACAGAACGGAAGGCTGTCCGCCCGGTTTTTTAACTTGAGCGCCGCCTTAGAGGCGGGAGCGTCCGCGCTCGGAGCGTATTTAAAAGAATAAATATACAAAATGTATATTTAGTTTTAAACGTTTAATGTTGATAACTATGTTGAAATTGTTAAAAACCCTTGAAAATAAGCCGATTTATAGGTGGATAAAAGTCTGATTTCGGTTTTTCGAAGCCTTTATGTTATTTCTTTCCGTGAAATTAAAAACGGTTTTGCAAAGAATTATACAAACAGTAAAGTTTGTAAAAACAGCCGCTTTTATCCCGCTTAAACCTGTTTCGGCAAAAAGAAGCGGTCTTGCTTTTTGTTAAAGTAAATGATATACTTAACATAAATACTCGGAGGTTCGGAGGAGTTATGAAGATACGGGTAAATCGGGCGGCTTTGCTTTTAATTTCAATTGTTTTTGCTTTATTTGCCGCCGGCTCCGCAGCTTTCGCGGCTGCGGCGGAATATAATATCGAAGAGCTTAAAATGAATATATCGATTGACGGGGATATGTCGGTTATTACCAGAGACGCCGCTCCCGACGACCCTGTGTTTGAAGAGCTTGGCGTAAGCCGGGAAAATATAATGCAGAGCTTTGAAAGCTCCGGAATTTATTTGCAGGGTATTTCCCCCGACGGGGGCTATATGCTGACCGTAAATATGACGAGCGACGAAAGCTCGCAGACCGTGGTAAGCTACGGCAAATTGAGCGACGACGAGCGCCTTGCGCTTAAAGACAGCTTTCTCGGCAACGACATTTATACCGACGGCAGCGTCGCAAGCATAAACGGAAATTACTTTATTGTGCTCAGCTTTAAAGAAGAGCAGGAGGAACACACCGTTTACGGAATACAGTACAATACCGTTGAAAACGGGCAGAATATAAACATAACGCTTCAAACCTCTGTTGCCGAGCTTGACGCCGCTTCGCTTGCGCTGATTGAAGACGCGGTCAACAGCATTGAATTTACCGAAAAAGCCGAAGCCGTTTCAATGTTCCGCCCGATTTTGGCGGCGGTAATTATATTTATAGCCGTTATTTTGATTGCCGCGGCGTTAATTTTACTCAGGCGCTTTACGGGGAGCAAAAGAGCTCGGGCGGGCGCGGCCGGGGGCTTTGATAACCGCGAAAAACAGTTTTTTTATAAACGGCGCGCTCAAAAACTCGAAAAGCGCCGCCTTGAGGAAGAAAAAAAGCGGCTTGAAACGCGCCGGCGTATAGTTGAAAATATTGACAGCGGCGAAAATTACGACGTGTTTAAGGATTAATTCTCCCGCCCGGGTTCAAAAGGGCGTTTAAAATTCGCTCATATTTTTGCGCAGAAAGGATATGCTGTATGAAAACCCTATTGCTGAAAAACGCGCGCGCGATATGTCCGTTACAGGGTATCGACAGGGTTATGAATATTTTTGTGGCGGACGGAAAAATTGCGGAGCTTGATTCGACAAGACAATCTGCCGGCGAGGTTATCGACTGCGAGGGGAAAACCGCCTGTCCGGGCTTTGTGGATATGCACGTACACCTGCGCGACCCGGGGCAAACTCATAAGGAGGATATTTTTTCGGGCTGCCGGGCGGCTGCGGCGGGCGGCGTTACCTCGCTGCTTGCAATGCCTAACACTTCCCCCACGGTTGACGCTCCGGAAACGGTTTCTTATATACTCGAAAAAGCCGCTTCGGCAAGCGCCCGCGTTTACGTTGCCGCAAGCATTACCAAAGGGCTGCGCGGCGAAGAGCTGACCGACATTGCCCGGCTTAAAGCCGCCGGAGCCGTTGCCCTGACCGACGACGGCCGCCCCGTTGAAAACACGGAGCTTATGGCAAAGGCGCTGATACGGGCGCAAAAAGAGGGAATGGCGGTGGTTTCGCACTGCGAGGATCTTTTTCTTGCCGGGAACGGAAAAATGAACGAGGGTACGGTTTCGAAAAAGCTCGGCGTAAAGGGAATTCCCGCGGCGGCAGAAAATTGCGCTTCGGCAAGGGAGGCTGCTTTGGCCGAATCGTACGGAGCCAAGGTGCATATATGCCACGTCAGCACCGCCGTCTCGGCGGCAATTATCAGGAGCGCAAGGCAGCGCGGAGCCGCCGTTACCGCAGAGACCGCTCCGCATTACATCGCTTTGACCGAAAACAGCTTAATTTCCCGAAACGCAAATTTCCGTATGAATCCGCCGATTCGCACCGAGCACGACAGGCTTGCGATTATAGACGCGCTGTGCGACGGAACCATCGGCGTTATAGCCACCGACCACGCGCCGCATACCCCGGAGGAAAAGGCGGATTTTCTGAGCGCGCCCAACGGTTCAATAGGTATGGAAACATCGTTTGCGGTTTGCAATACCGTTTTGGTGAAGGGCGGCAGAATGACGCTGTCCGGTCTTATTGAAAAAATGAGCCTGAATCCCGCGCGCATTTTGGGAATAGAGGCGGGTACGCTTGAAGTGGGCAGAAACGCGGACATTGCCGTTCTTGATCCGGACAAAGTGTGGACGGTCAACAGCGGGGAACTCCACGGAAAAAGCCGTAATACCCCGTTCGACGGACAAACCCTCATCGGCAAGACAGTCTGCACGATTCTGGGCGGCAAGGTTGTCTTTAAGGAAAAAGAATTTTAACCGCGGCGCAGACATTCAAGCCTCAGTCGGCTTGAGCCGCCGGTTTTGAAGTGTTTTCAAAGGAGTATGATATGGCGTTTGACAGACTTATTAAGGCTATTGTTGAAAAGCAGAACCCCACGGTCGCCGGACTTGACCCTAAGCTC
Source organism: uncultured Eubacteriales bacterium (assembly GCA_964639205.1). GTDB lineage: Bacteria > Bacillota > Clostridia > Oscillospirales > Acutalibacteraceae > CAZXCG01. The sequence goes on along the minus strand of CAZXCG010000018.1, from coordinate 19,017 downwards.
GACTATATTCCCGGCTGCATAAAGAAAAAGGCGTTTGAGCAGTACGGGCAAACCCTTGAGGGCGCGGCGGCGGCAATTTTTGAATACAACAAAGGACTTATCGACGCGCTGTGCGGCATTGTTCCGGCTGTAAAGCCGCAGGCGGCATACTACGAAATGTACGGCTGGCAGGGCGTAAGAGCGCTTGCAAATACGGTCGCCTATGCAAAGCAAAAGGGAATGTTCGTCATTACGGACGGCAAACGCAACGATATAGGCTCGACTATGGAAGCATACGCCGCGGCTTACCTTGCCGAAGCTCAAATAGGGCAGAGCGCCTGCGAGCCCTTCGGCAGCGACGCGCTGACCGTAAACGGCTATTTCGGCATTGACGGAATAGCTCCGCTGCTAAACGTCTGCCGCGAGCGCGACAAAGGAATTTTTGTTCTTGTTAAAACGTCCAACCCAAGCTCCGGCGAATTACAGGATTTACAGCTTGCCGAAGGCGGTACGGTGTATCTTAATATGGGCAGAATGTGCGAAAGCTGGGGCAGGGACCTCATCGGCTCAACCGGCTACAGCGCGGTGGGCGCCGTTGTGGGAGCCACATACCCTGAGCAGCTTGCCGAGCTGCGAAAAGAGCTCGGACACACATTCTTTCTTGTACCCGGATACGGAGCGCAGGGCGGCGGCGCCAACGACGTAAAGGGCGCGTTTGATAAAAACGGAACGGGAGCAATAATTAATTCCAGCCGCGCAATTATGTGCGCTTGGAAAAAGGAGGGCTGCGCCGAAGAGGAATATGCTCAGGCGGCGCGGCGGGAGGCTCTGCGCATGAGAGAGGATCTGCGCGGAGCTATAGGAGATATGAAGCTTTGATTACAAGCTGGGAGTTTTTTGCCCGGAGCCGCCTGCCCGTTATAGTTTACGGTATGGGCAACGGCGGCGACAAGGTGATAGAAGCCTTTGAAGCGCGGGGAATTCCGGTCGCCGACGTTATTGCAAGCGATGATTTTGTCCGCGGGCAGAGCTTTCGCGGTTACCGGGTAAAAACTCTGAGCGAGGCAGAGGAGCTGTACGGCGATTTTGTAATAGCGCAGGCGTTTGCAAGCTCGCTGCCGAAGGTTACGGAACATATACGCTGCGTCTCGCAAAGGCACAGACTGCTTGTACCGTCCGTGCCGGTTTACGGAGAAAATATATTCGACCGCGGATTTGCGCGCTTGCACAGCGCGGAAATCGAGACCGCCTATAACATGCTTGCGGACGAAAAATCAAAGTCGGTTTATAAAAATATAATCAGCTTTTTGCTTACGGGCGAGCTTGAACCGCTTTTTGCGGCGGAAAGCGAAAAAACCGAGGCGTTTGAAAATATTTTAAAGCTCGTTTGTGACGAAAGCTATTTGGATTTGGGCGCTTACAGAGGGGACACAATCGAGGAATTTCTGCGTTTTTCGGGCAATACCGTTCCACCGGCGGAAAATTTCGGCGGAAAAATAACCGCGCTCGAGCCGAACGAAAAAAATTTTAAAAAGCTTTCGGCTTTTGCGGGCGGCTTTGCAAACACCTCTCTTTTGCAAAAGGGAGTTTGGAGCAGCGACGGAGCGTTACCGTTTTCGAGCGGCTCGGGCAGAGGCTCGGCGGCGGGCGGAGGCGGAGCTTTGACCGAGGTGGTTTCCGTAGATTCTCTGACCCTGCACTCCGGGCGGACGCCGACATATATTAAAGCGGACGTCGAGGGCGCGGAATTCGAAATGCTTTGCGGAGCCGAAAACACCCTCAAGCGCTTTAAGCCTAAACTCAACATTGCGCTGTATCACCGCGCGGAGGATATTTTCCGCCTGATTTTAAAGGTACACGAGATTAACCCCGAATACAGTCTGCATATAAGGCATCATCCGTATATTCCTTTTTGGGATACCAACCTTTATGCGCTTTGATTAGCGACCCAAGCGCATACGCTTCCCCTTTGCAAAGCGGCGGGTGCGGTTTTGGAATTCCGGCAGAGGTTAAAAGTTAAGTCTTACCGTCTTTGCTTATTATCCTTATTGAAAAGGCCGCTTCCGGCGGCGGGAGGAAAAATGGTTTACGGCAAAATTCATTCGTATCAATCTCTCGGGACTTTAGACGGTCCGGGAGTTCGTTTTGTTGTATTTTTACAGGGCTGCCCCCTGCGCTGCGCCTATTGCCACAATCCCGACGCTCAATGCCCCGACTCGCCCGCGTTTACAGCCGACGCTCCGGAGGTTTTTGAGCGCGTTAAACGTTATGAGCCTTATTTCGGGGAAAAAGGCGGAATAACCGCGTCGGGAGGCGAGCCTCTGATGCAGCCCGATTTTGTATACGAGCTTTTTGCTCTTTGCAGGGAAAACGGTATAAGCACCTGCCTTGACACAAGCGGCTGCATTGTAAACGAAAAAACCCGCCGCGTGCTTGAAGTGTGCGATTATGCGCTTTTGGATATAAAAATGACCGATCCTCAAACGCTCAAAAAGTATACCGGCGCGGATTTAAAAACCGTTATGCGTTTTTTGGAGCTCCTGGAGGAACACCGAGTAAACACCGTGGTGCGGCAGGTTATAGTTCCCGGCTTTAACGACAGCGCCCGGAGCGTGCTCGAGCTGAAGAAAGCCGTCGGGGATTTTTCCTGCGTCAGTCGGATTGAGCTTTTGGCGTTTCGCAAGCTTTGCGCCGAAAAATATGAGCGTATGGGTATTGAGTTCCCGTTTGCGGAATATCCGGAATGCACGCCCGAAGAGCTTGAAAAATTGCAGCGTCTGCTGTAAGACTGTTCAAAAACCTATTCCCGGCTCCCTTGGCGGCTGACGGCGCCGTTTCGGAGAGGAATTTTCGGCTTTGCCCCAAGTTAAAATCGAATTTGGCAAAAAAAGCCGATTATTTTCTTTTAAAGAATTTTAATTGCACATTTTTATAATATATTTATATGTAAAGCAATTTTAAAAACTTTTTAAAGGGTTTTTATCTTCGCGGATCATACTTTGCTAATCAGACGGGGGATTATATGTCACTGTACGATTTAATCAGCGTGTCCGGCGGATTGGGTTTGTTTCTGTTCGGAATGAAGCTTATGGGCGAAGGTCTTGAGCTTGCTTCCGGCGCAAAGCTGCGTATCCTTTTGGAAAAGCTTACAAGCAACCGGTTTATAGCTATGCTTGTGGGTCTCGGAGTAACCGCGGTAATCCAGAGTTCATCCGCAACGGACGCAATGGTCGTAGGCTTTGCAAACGCAGGTCTTATGGATCTTTCGCAGGCTATAGGAATACTCTTCGGGGCAAAAATCGGCACAACCGTCACAAGCTTGCTTCTTGCCATAGATATAAAAAAGATAGTTCCTCTGTTCATTTTTATAGGCGTTGTTATAATTGTTTTTTCAAAAAAGAGTCAAAAGAAATATTACGGGCAAATAATCGCGGGCTTCGGAATACTGTTTTTCGGTATGACGGTTATGAGCTCGTCCCTTTCGGGTCTGAGCGATTCGCAGCTTTTCAAAAGCGTTATTTCAAACTTCAAAAATCCTTTAATAGGCGTTTTGGCGGGACTTGTGTTCACCGCCGTCATACAGAGCTCATCCGCTTCGGTCGGAATTCTTATGGCGCTGGGTATGGCGGGTGTAATAAGCCTTGATCAGGCGGTTTATGTAATTTACGGCTTTAACGTGGGCGCATGCTCGGCGGCGATTCTTTCTTCCCTCGGAGCCAACCGAACGGCGAAGCAGGTTTCGCTTGTGAACCTTCTCATAAGCACTATAGGCGCACTGCTTATGGTTATTCTTACTATGATTCTGCCCGTAGTGGACGTTATCGAAGAGCTCATCCCCAACAACGTGGGCGCTCAAATTTCGGCTACGCATATCTTGTTTAACATTATAATCACCGTTTTGCTGCTGCCGTTTTCAAATCTGCTGGTTAAGCTTACCAAGCTTATTCTTCACGATAAAAATGAGGAAAAGGAAAAAATGGGTACGGTATATCTTGACCGCCGTATTCTGACAACTCCCCCTATGGCGGTATTGCAGGCTGAAAAGGAATGTATCCGTCTGGCGGAGCTTTCGCGCAAGAATTTCAAATATGCCTGCTCGGCGATAATCGAAAAAAAGCCCGAGCTTATAGAAAAGGTTCAGGAAAACGAAAAGGTCATAGACTATCTTACGCATTGCATAACAGAATACATAGTGGCAATTAACAGCCTTGATATTTCCGACAGCGACCGCGAGGTTATGAACGCTATGTACAGCGCCATTCAGGATATTGAAAGAGTGGGCGACCGCGCCGTCAATATTATCGAGCTTGCACAACAAATGCTTGAAAAAAAGCTCTCCTTCACGCCGCAGGCGCTCGAAGAGATTACCTATATGTGCGGAAAGTGCGAGGAAATCCTTGAGTGCAGCGTCAAAATGTTTACAACGGAGGAAGCGGACCCCGAGCTTCCGTCAAGGGTTCTCAGCTTGGAGGACGAAATTGACGAATGTACCGACAGATACAAAATTATGCATATCAGGCGGCTTGACAAAGGAATGTGCTCTGCCGAGGCGGGTTCGATTTTCCTTGACCTGCTTATAAATCTCGAGAGAGTAGGCGACCATGCCGAAAACGTCGCGTTTGCAATCCCCAACAAAAACAAATTTACCGTCCTTGCGTGATTTTTAATTCAAGCAAAATGTATGAAACGCCCCGAACAAACTAATTATAATATAAAAATATAAAAATTTATAATTTAAAATAAAAGGAGAGATTTAAATGTCAAATGTTACAAAGCAGACAATTATAGGCGATGTTTTAGATAATTATCCGGAAACAGCGCAGTTTTTCCTTGATATGGGAATGCACTGTCTCGGCTGCCCCTCGGCAAGAGGCGAGAGTATTGAAGACGCGTGCGCCGTTCACGGTACGGATCCGGACGAGCTTGTCGGTAAAATTAATGCCGTAATCGGTAAATAACCGGTGAATAAAGCGAATAAACCGGACAACAGGTTAGCACTTTGCGCCGGTTTTGTAAGACAGGGCGTGGCTGTTGCCGACATTGGCACCGACCACGCCTATTTGCCTTTGTGGCTGTTGGAAAGCGGAAAAATCCGCAGCGCCGTTGCGGCCGATATTAAAAAGGGACCGCTTGCACGCGCCGAAAAAAACATAAAGCGGCAGTCCGCCGGGGATAAAATCGCGCTCAGACTGAGCGACGGCTTGAAAAATATTTCCCCCAACGAAGCCGACGACATTGTAATTGCGGGTATGGGCGGCGAGGTTATAGCCGGAATTTTATCCGGCTGTGAGTGGATTAAAAATCGGGACAAGCGGCTTATTTTACAGCCTATGAGTAAGCCGGAGGCGCTGCTTCGCTGGCTTTTTGAAAACGGCTTTTCCGTTTTACGGCAAAAGTGCGCCCTCGCGTCGGGCAGATATTACACCGTGATGCTTTGCGAATACACCGGGGAAGCTCCTTCGTTTGACGAATCGGACTGCTACCTCGGCGCTCTTGACCTCTCCGAGCGGGAGAGCCGCTTTTTTATGCGCGCCCAGCTTAACAGGCTCAATATGCGCTGCCGCGGGGACAAGTCGCTTATTACGGTTAAGGAAAAGCTTAATTCAGAACTCGAAAAGGCTCTTAATGAGGAGGACGATTATGACGACTGTAAATGATATTTTTTCTTTTTTATGCACCCTTGCGCCGGTTGAAACCGCTATGGATTATGACAACTGCGGCTTTCTTGTCGGGGATCTTGGCTCCCCGGTCGAAAAGGTGCTGCTGGCGTTGGACATAACTCCGCAGGTGGTAACTCTTGCAAAGGAGCTCGGCGCCGAGCTTATTGTAAGCCATCACCCGGTTATTTTCCATCCGCTTAAGCGCCTTGAAGCGGGAAGCGCGCCGTATATGCTTGCGCAAAGCGGCATAAGCGCCGTTTGTATGCACACAAATCTTGACCGCGCGGACGAATGCGGGGTAAATATTTGCCTTGCGCGGGCGGCCGGTCTTAAAAACATAGAATTGGACGCGGAGAATTGCATAGCCTACGGAGAGGTTGAAGAAACCTCCGCGGCGGATTTTGCGGCTGCGGTTAAAAACGCTCTCGGCTGCTGCGGCGTGCGTTATACCGACAGCGGCGCGGCTGTGCGCAGGGTTGCGGTTTCCGGCGGAGCCGGAGGCGGAAATATCTTTTTAATAACCGGGAAGGCAGACGCTTTTGTTGTGGGTGAAATACGGCATCACGAGCTGCTTTACGCGGCTGAAAAGGGCATAAGCGTTATAGATGCGGGACACCGTAAAACCGAGGAAATTGTTCTTCCGGCGCTGTTAAGCAGACTTTCCGAACGCTTTAAGGAGGTAAGCTTCACCGTAAACAGCGGGGATAACGACTGCATATTATATCTTTAAGGCTGATTGAAGGGCTTGATTTTTTGAACATTGTAATTTTAGACGCACAAACCGTAACAAACGGAGATATTTCCCTTGCTCCGCTTGAAAAGCTCGGTTCGCTTACGATATATAACCTGACCGATTATGACCAAATTGCCGAACGCGTCAAAGACGCGCAGGCGATTATCTGCAATAAAACTCCTTTAAACCGCGAAACCCTCCGTCTTGCCGGCGGTCTTAAATACATAGGCTTGTTTGCAACCGGCTATAACAACATAGATATTGAGTATTGCCGTGAAAAGGGCGTTACCGTATGCAATGCCGGATCCTACTCGACAAACGCGGTTGCTCAGCATACCTTTGCATTTATTCTGGAGCACTATAATAAAATAAGCAAATACAACGAGTTTGTGCATTCCGGCGGGTGGTACTCGAGCCGGACCTTTTCTCCGTTTGTATATCCGCTCAACGAGCTTGCGGGAAAAACCATCGGCATTATAGGCTGCGGCAGCATAGGGCGCGCGGTTGCAAAAATCGCAAACGCGTTTGAAATGAATATACTTTTGAATTCGCGCACGCCCAAGCCGGCAAAATACGGGCGCTTTGTTTCTTTGGAGGAGCTGCTTAAAAGCTCGGACATTGTTACGGTACACTGCCCGCTCAACGAGGATTCGTTGCATATGTTTAATAAGGAAGCGTTTGCAAAGATGAAGCACGGCGCGTTTTTTATCAACACGGCAAGAGGCGCGGTTATGGTTGAACAGGATTTGCTCGAGGCGCTGCAAAGCGGCAGGCTTTCGGGCGCGGCAATCGACGTTTTGGACGAAGAACCGATGCGGCGCGGCTGCGTGCTTGCGGGAGCGCCGAACTGCATTATAACTCCGCATATTGCATGGGCTCCTTATGAAACGCGGCTGCGTCTGCTGGAAATTGTGTACGAAAATCTTAAAAGCTTTATTGACGGTTCGCCCGTACACGTGGTTTCTTAATCATATAGGGCTTGACTTTATCGCTTTAAAGTGATAGACTATATTGTACCGTTTAAACCGGGCTTTGCCCTGTGTTAAACGAAAGATCCCGAAAAAGTAAAAAAAGAGGAATCGTAATATGAGAATTGCCGTTGTCGGACTGGGAATTATCGGCGGCAGCTACGCTAAAGCGCTGAAAAAATACACAGACCACTACGTAATAGGCATAAACCGCTCGCCGCTGCCGCTCCAAAAGGCGCTTGCCTGCGGCGCAATCGACGAAATAGGCACGGAGGACAGCCTGACCCGCGCGGACATTATAATACTTTGCTCATATCCGCAGGCCTGCGTTGATTTTGTAACAAGGAATGCGGAAAAAATAAACAAAAATGCCATTGTTACGGATTCTGCGGGGATAAAAAGTCAAATTTGCCCGCAGCTTACCGAACTTGCGGGGAAATACGGCTTCACCTTTATCGGCAGTCACCCTATGGCAGGTAAGGAGAAAAACGGCTTTGACGCTTCCGAGGCGGAGCTTTTTCAGGGGGCAAGCTTTATTATTGTTCCCTGCGGAGCGGAGGAACATAATCTTGATATTTTGAGCTCACTGGCTCTTAGCTTGGGCTTTAAAAGCATTCGCGTTTGTTCGGCTCGGGAGCATGACGAGATGATAGCCTTCACTTCTCAGCTTCCGCATGTGCTTGCCTGCGCCTATGTAATGAGTCCCCGCTGCCCCAACCACAAGGGGTTTTCGGCGGGCTCCTACCGCGACGTTTCACGCGTAGCAAGCATTAACGCGCAGCTTTGGAGCGAGCTTTTTTTGGAAAACAGAGAGCCGCTCATAAGCGAGCTGAACATTTTGATAGACAATATAACAAAAATAAAAGACGCTGTAAACCGTTCCGACAAGGACGGGCTTTGTGCCCTGCTTAACCGCGGCAGAAAAATCAAAGAGGAGCTTGGAGAATGAAAAGCATAACCGTTAATACCGGCAAAAAGTACGATATTCTTATTGAACGCGGACTGCTCAAGCACTGCGGCGAGCTTATAAAGCCGCTTTGCAGCGCCGGAAAGGTCGCGGTGATTACAGACAGCAACGTAGCTCCGCTTTATTTAAGCGGCGTTGAAGACAGCCTGCGCTTTGAAGGGTACGATGTTTATTCCTATATTTTCCCGGCGGGGGAGGGCTCCAAAAACCTTGCAAGTATTGAGAAAATGTATTCTTTTTTGGCGAATAACCGTTTTTCGCGCAAGGATATTTTAGTTGCTCTCGGCGGAGGAGTAACCGGAGATATGGCGGGCTTTGCCGCGGCGACCTATATGCGCGGTATAGATTTTGTTCAGATTCCCACCTCGCTTTTGGCTCAGGTGGACTCTTCCGTCGGAGGGAAAACAGGCGTCGATTTGCCGGATGGCAAAAATTTAGTGGGCGCGTTTCACCAGCCGATTTTGGTTATAATTGACCCGGACGTACTTAAAACTCTGCCCGAGCGCTTTCGGCACGACGGTATGGCGGAGGTTATTAAATACGGCTGTATAAAAAGCCGCCGTCTGTTTGAATTTCTTGAAGATAACGAACCCTTTGAGCATCTTGATGATATAATATTCCGCTGCGTTTCGATTAAGCGCGACGTTGTAAGCCGCGACGAACGGGAAAGCGGGGAGCGTATGCTGTTGAATTTCGGGCATACGTTCGGTCATGCAATCGAAAAGCTGAATAATTACACCGGCATAACTCACGGCGAGGCGGTGGCAACAGGCATGGTTATGATGGCAAAGGTATGCGAAGGCCGCGGCGTCTGCCCTCCGGGAACCGCCGACCGCATAGCGCTGCTGTGCCTCAAAAACAAGCTTCCGGTAAGCACGGAGCTGAAATTTCCGGAAATTGCCGAGGCCTGCTTAAACGATAAGAAGACCGATTCGGATTTCATAAATCTTGTATTTTTAAAGGAAATAGGAAGCAGCTTTGTGCAAAAAACAGACAAAAAGGAGATACCCGGTCTTTTGTGAGCCGAGCGCGTACGCTCCGAAAATTCAGTGTTTGGGATTTTACGGCTCTTATTACGCTTTAAAACGGGGAGAAAATCCGCTTTAACCTCTTCTATGAGCGCTTAATTATCCCGAAAGGAACCGCTATGAAGCATTTTGTAACATTTTCACCCTGCACTCTGTCGGGAGCGGTAAACATTCCGCCGTCTAAAAGCGACGTTCACCGCGCCGTAATCTGCGCTATGCTCAGCCGTGGGGTAAGCCGCATTTCTCCGGTTGTATTTTCCGACGATATTCGCGCCACGGTATCCTGCGCCCGGGCGCTCGGCGCGCAGGCGGAGCTGACCGAGGGAGTTCTCACCGTGCGTTCGGCAAATTTCGGAAAAATAAAAGACGCCGAGCTTGACTGCGGCGAAAGCGGTTCGACTTTAAGGTTTTTTATACCGATAGCGGCGGCTCTGGGTATAAACGCGGTGTTTACCGGCAAAGGAAGACTGCCGCAGCGCCCAATAGGAGTTTACCTTGACGCTCTGCCGCGTTTCGGCACAGTCTGCGAAACACAGGGAGGTCTGCCGCTTAAAATCAGCGGTCGGCTCCGCCCCGGCAAATATGAAATTGCCGGGAATATAAGCTCGCAGTTTATTACCGGACTGCTGATGGCTCTTCCGCTTTTAAACGGCGGCAGTGAAATTATACTTACAACTCCGCTCGAAAGCGCGGGCTATATTGATATGACGCTCTCCGCTATGGAACGCTTCGGCGTTAAGGCCGAAAAAACCGCAAACGGCTGGATAGTCGCGGGTAATCAGACCTATAAGCCGGGGGAGTACGCTACCGAGGGCGACTGGTCGCAGGCGGCGTTTTTCCTTTGCGGCGGAGCCATAAGCGGTTCGGTAAGCGTAAACGGCGTAAAAATGCCGTCGGTTCAGGGCGACAGAGCGGCTGCGGGCATACTTGCAAAATTCGGGGCGGAAATCACCTGCGGCGGAAATACCGCAAGCGCAAGACACAGCGTCCTTAACGCCGCCGAGATAGACGCGGCGCAGATTCCCGACCTTGTTCCCGTGCTTGCGGTTACGGCAGCGCTGTGCAAGGGCAGAACCGTCATAAAAAATGCAGGCAGACTGCGCATAAAGGAGAGCAACCGTCTGAGCGCAATTGCCAACGCCATTAACACTATCGGAGGCAAAGCAAGCGAGACCCCTGACGGACTTATAATAGACGGGGTGGAGCGCTTTTGCGGCTGTGCAAACGGCGAGGTTGTGGACGGCTGCAACGATCACCGCATAGTAATGTCTATGGCCGTTGCGGCGGCAGGCTCGGAAAATCCGATAACCGTCAGCGACGCTATGAGTATAAATAAATCGTATCCGGACTTTTTTACGGACTATAACAGGCTTGGAGGTAGGGCTGATGTCGGCAGTATGGGGTGACAAGGTTAAAGTAACCGTATTCGGGGAAAGCCACGGCGGCGGCATAGGAGTTGTAATAGACGGGCTTGAAGCGGGCTTTTCCGTTGATATGGACAAGGTTCTCGCACAGATGGCAAGGCGCGCTCCCGGAGAAGATAAAACCGCGACCCCGCGCAGGGAGAAGGATTTTCCGAAAATCATTTCCGGAACGCTCGGCTGCGTTACCACAGGCGCGCCGCTTTGCGCCGTGATTGAGAATACCGACGTAAAAAGCGGCGATTACGACAATTTGATGACGGTTCCGCGCCCCGGTCACAGCGACTATACGGCGTGGAAAAAGTTTTCCGGATTTAACGATGTTCGCGGCGGAGGGAATTTTTCCGGCAGGATCACCGCGCCCATAGTATTTGCCGGGGCGGTTATACGTCAAATGCTTGAGAAAAGGGGCATAAGCATCGCTTCTCACATAGCAAGCATATACAATGTGCAGGACAAGCCGTTCGACCCCGTAAACCCCTCCGACGCTCTTATGCGCAGACTTTCCTCCTCGCGTTTTCCGCTTATTGACGTAAGCGCCGAGCAGCCAATGCGCAGCGCGGTAGAACAAGCCCGCCTAAACCGCGACAGCGTGGGCGGCGTTGTCGAGTGCTGCGTAAAGGGCATTCCCTGCGGCGCGGGTTCCCCGATGTTTGCGGGCGCCGAAGGGGTTATAGCCTCGATTGTTTTTTCGGTTCCGGCCGTAAAGGGCATAGAGTTCGGCGCGGGATTTGCGCTCAGCCGTATGTACGGCTCACAGAGCAACGATCCGTTTACGGTTTCCGACGGCAAGGTCGTTACCGAAACAAATAACTGCGGGGGAATTCTTGGGGGAATTACCGACGGTATGCCTTTGATATTCCGAGCGGCGGTAAAGCCCACGCCGTCGGTTTCCACAGAGCAGAGGAGCGTCAATCTGCAAACCCTTCAGCCCGAAACGCTGGTCATTAAGGGCAGGCACGACCCTTGCATTGTTCCGCGCGCTGTGCCTGTAATAGAGGCGGCGGCGGCAATCGCCGTTATAAATTTGTTGTAATTGAGGCGTCCGGCTATCCTCCTTTTGCCTTATTAAACCGGGACAACCCCGACGGAAAGGAACAGAAAAATGAACAACAATATGCATCAGCTGTCGGAAATTCGCAGGGAAATAGATGAAATAGATTCCGAAATAACCGCGCTTTTCTGCAAACGTATGGACTGCGCCAAGGCGGTGGGCGAATATAAAAAGGTCAATAACGTGCCGATTCTCAACGAAAAACGCGAAAATGAGGTTCTGGATAAAATTGAACGCTCGGGCGGCGAATACGGCACCTTTGCCCGCCTGCTCTATTCCAATATAATGCAGCTTTCAAGAGCCCTGCAGCACACGATTGTAGGCTCCGGCGGCGAGCTCAGAAGCGCCATAGAAGGGGCGAAAGCCGAAATCCCGAAGGAAAACATAACCGTTGCATATCAGGGAATAAGGGGCGCCAACAACCACGAAGCCGTAAAAAAAATCTTCGGCGAAGCCGACACTCTCACGTGCAAAAGCTTCGGCAGAGTTTTTGACGCAATAGAAAACGAAGAAGCCGATTTCGGAGTGCTTCCCGTGGAAAATTCAAGCGCCGGCTCCGTTTCGGACGTTTACGACCTCATACTTAAGCACCGTTTTTACATAATAGACGCTTTGGATCTTAAAATAAACCACTGTCTTTGCGGTCTCAAACAAAGCACTCCGGAGGATATTGAGAACGTGTGGTCGCACCCGCAGGCGCTCGCGCAATGCTCCGAGTACATAAGCGAGCATAATTTTCAGACTATTTCCTGCGCAAACACCGCTGTTGCCGCGCGCGATATTGCAAAGGAAAAAAGGCTCAACTGCGCGGCTGTTTGCTCCGAGGCGGCGGCCAAAGAATACGGATTAAAAATCCTGAAAAAGCAGATTCAGAACGTCAGCGGCAATACTACGCGGTTTATTGTAATATCTAAAAATCTTTATATACCGGAAAATGCGGAAAAAATCAGCCTTTGCTTCAGCCTGCCGCATGTTACCGGCTCGCTTTACACCGTACTGTGCCGGTTTAACTCGCTCGGACTTAACCTTACAAAAATAGAATCGCGCCCAATGGAAAGCAAAGAATTTGACTATTTATTTTATCTTGATTTTACCGGCAGCGTTCGCAGCGAAAAGGTTATGAATCTGCTGTGCGCGCTTTCGGTCGAACTGCCGGAATTCAGTTTTTTGGGCAATTATGCGGAAAAGCGGATTGTACCTTAACGGAATTGAAAAGCTCTGTGAAAATTATTCCATTAATAATAAATTAGAGGCTCTGTGTGTTGGAAAAAGCCTTCACACAGAGCCTGTTGATTTTTAAAATGAGTTTGAAAATTTTAATCGGCGATATAGGGCTTAACCGCAGCCCACATATAGTCGTCTATAACCGCGCTTACGCGGACGCCGCCGTCCTCGTAGCTTTTGGAAATCAGCGTGCCGTTTGCGCGTATTTGCGCAACAAGGCGCGAGGCGGAAAAAGGAATTAAGAGCTCCACTTTTTTTACCCGGACGGGCAGATTCTCTTCTATAGCCGTCAGAAGATTTTCAAGTCCGGTTCCGTTTTTTGCGCTTATGCGCACGGCGCTGCCGATCTGCACAATGGCATCGTTGTTTGCAATGAGATCGCATTTGTTGAGAACCGGTATTATAGGCGTGTCGTTACATCCAAGAGATATGAGAAGCTCCTGCGTAACTTCCAGGTGCAGGCTTGCTTCCCGGCTGCTTGCGTCGCAGACGTTAAGAATTATATCGGCAAAAGCCGCCTCTTCCAGCGTCGAGCGGAACGCCTCAATCAAATGGTGCGGCAGGCGGCGCACAAGCCCTACGGTGTCGATAAGCATAACGGAAATTCCGTTGGGAAGCTTCAGCGCGCGTGAAGTCGGGTCAAGCGTTGCAAACAGCTTGTCCTCCGCCAAAACACCCGCCTGCGTAAGAGTGTTCATCAGAGTGGATTTGCCCGCGTTGGTGTAGCCTACAAGAGCCACGGTTATAATTCCGTCCTTTGCGCGCCGGCGGCGCAGCCGCGCGCGGTGCTGCTCAATGTCGTTCAGCTTTTCTTTGAGAGCCTCCGTTTTTCTGCGTATGTGGCGACGGTCGGTTTCAAGCTTTGTTTCACCGGGGCCGCGCGTTCCTATTCCTCCGCCCAAACGGCTCAGCTCGAGCCCCTTGCCCGTAAGACGCGGCAGTATATATTTAAGCTGGGCAAGCTCAACCTGTATTTTGCCCTCGCGTGATTTTGCCCGCATGGCAAAAATGTCAAGTATCAACATTGTGCGGTCTATTGTGCGAACGCCGGTTTCGCGCTCTATGTTGCGAAGCTGAGTGGGGGAAAGCTCGCGGTCAAATACAAGGAGGCTGATTTCATAAAGCGCGCAGTATTCGCGGATTTCCGAAAGCTTGCCGCAGCCGACGCAGGTGCCGCTGTCTACGCGGTCAAGGCGCTGGGTTATGCTTGCTGCCGGGTTTGCGCCGGCACTTTTTACAAGCTCAAATAATTCAAGCAGGGAGGACTGCGCGTCATAATCGCCGGTATCTACGCTGACAAGCAGCGCGTTTTCCTGCTTTTGTTCGGTGACTTTAGGTTCCATTTTGCTTTTTTTCGTACTCCTTTGTCAGGGGGTTCGGTGAGCGGCGGCGTCCCGCTTAGTTGTTTTTGTCGTTTCGGTCTTTGACGGTTTTGAACGCCTCGGTGCTTTTTTCGGATTTCAAAAAAACCGTAACCGTTTGTATAATAAGCTTTAGATCCTGCCAAATGCTGTACTTTTCAATATACATCAAATCCATCATAAGCTTATCCTTTGGGGTTGTGTTATATTTCCCGGCTATCTGGGCGTAGCCTGTAAGCCCCGCCTTCACGCGGAGGCGGTAGGCAAATTCAGGCAGCTGTTGGGTGTATTTTTCCACATTTTCGAGCATTTCGGGGCGCGGTCCAACAACGCTCATGTTGCCCGTAAGAATATTTATAAACTGCGGCAGCTCGTCAATGCGGAATTTGCGCAGAAATCCGCCTACTTTTGTTATGCGGCTGTCGTTTGCCGTAACGGAGCGGTTGACGCTGTTTTCCTCATGCATCGTGCGGAATTTAAGCACATAAAAGGTTTTTCCGTTAATTGTCGCCCGTTTTTGTTTAAAGAAAATCCTGCCGCCGTCCTCAAGCTTTATAGCCAGAGCGCAGACAAGCATAACCGGAGAGGTGATAACAATCATTATGATTGACAAAATCAAGTCTAAAATACGTTTGGCAAAACGCTGCTCAAGCGAAAGAGCCGTTACCTCCGACATAACGAGCGCCTTGTCGTCAAGAACCATAGGCTTTGAGCCGAAGGATACAATGTCGCATATTTCAAAATTATAATATATATTTTTCATACAGCGGTAGCAGTATTCAACAATGCGGTCGCGCTCATGCATCGGTATTTCATACAGAAAAACCGTGTCGCTGCGGTTTATAACGCTGTAAAGGTCGGGTGAGCTGCTGGAAATAACCTCCTTAATATCATACTGCTTTTTAAAGCGCGAGATTTTTGAAATTATTTCCTCGGCGTTGCTGCTGCTGTCGGTAATAATACAGGAGTATTCCGGCTTTTTAAACTTAAAATACAGATAGTTGGAAAAATATGTAAAGGGAATAATAAACAGCGTCTGCGAAACAATAACAAGCAGAAGCACAAGCGGACTTACAAAAACAAAGGAGTGGTTGAAGTTTGCGTTGGTGTTCATTATGCTGAGCTGTAAGCTTGTGATAACGTCGGTAATTACCGTAGCAATAACCATAGAGTAGATTATGGGCTTGCTCTTTTGCTTTCCTATTGCAAAGCCCCCGTATGCAATGGTAATCAAAAAAAGAACGATTACAAACGTTACAAGGGTAACGCCGGTAGTACGCGAAAGTCTGAAAAGCCACGGATGCTGTATTGAGTAAAGCCCAAAGAATATGCCGGCTAAGGCGACGTATAAAACCAGCCTCAAAGCCATTGCAATCAGATTAGGCAGGCTTTTTTTCATATATGATTCCCTCCCCAAAGGCGCGTTAAGGCGATGCTGTTTCAGGCAAGCATGTCTGAGCGCTGCTCCGATGATTTAGATTTTAACATATATGCGGTTATATTTCAACTCCTTAAATTCAGAGCGGAAAATTATCGGCAAAGTTAAGCTGCGCGGAAAAGCCGCGGACATCAAATAAGTCATAAGGCAATTAGCGTCCGAATAGAATATATATTATACCGTTTGCCGGTTCCGTGCAGGGAGCGGTTCGGGAGGGATTTTGTGCTTACGGTACTTACTTTAGAGGAGAAAATCGGGAAAAACGCGCCCGCTCGTGTTTTAAACCGTCTGCGCGGCGATTCGCTCGGAGTTGATATTCGGGAATATAAGGGAATTGCCCTGAAAGAGCTTGTGTATAAACAGAGGAGGAAAAACATCAATTTGAGGAGGATAAGCATCGCCGCCGGAGTACAGCGGAACGGTATTATATGTCCGGAGGGAATCTTTAAAAACGGCGAAGCGGGGCTGTACCGTTTTTACTCTGTGCGCTTTAAACAGCGCCTGTGTACAAATTTTGCTTTGCAGACCGTCCGCGCGATGAAAAATACAAATCGCAGCTTGAGCATAGGCATTCTTGACAGGGGCTGCGTCTGCGGAGATATTATGCGCGATATTCTTGCGGTTTTTGACAGGGTAAAGGTTGTAAGCCCTTCCGCCGGGGAATATGAGTACATAGCCGAAGAAATATTTGCCGATTGCGGAGCGTCGTTTCTACTGACCGAGAACTGCGGCGCGCTCAATTCCTGCGACTTCATTATTGCTCCGGAACAGATAAATTTCCCGTTAAAGCCGAGCGCGCACAGCATAGTGCTTACAATAGCTCCGCCGAGCGCGGGCGCGAGCGGGGAAATATATTATGATTACGAGGTGGAGCTGCCGGCGGAATACGAAAGTCTGCGCCCGGCATGGTGCAGCGGTGAATATTTCGGCTCGGCGCTTTATGCAAAGGGCAGACAGTATCAGCTGGGCTCTCTAATTCCGCGCCTGTGCTCAAACAATACCGTCGCGCAGACCGTGCGGTCAATGGCAAAGCGATTATGTTCCGCGCGGCAAAACGGCGGGGATTTTTAAGCTTGACAGAGCATAAAAAAAATAATATAATTATCAAATACAGCGCGCAGGTGCGTCCTGCGTAAAAACGTGAAGGGCGGTATGAATCTGTTATGGCAAAATCAATAATGCTCACATTGGAGGATTTTAAAAAATTAGAAGAAGAGCTTGAGGTTCTTAAAGGCGAAAAAAGAAAAGAAATCGCCGAAAAAATAAAAGTGGCGCGATCCTACGGAGACCTTTCGGAGAACAGCGAATATGACGACGCTAAAAACGAGCAGGCGATTCTTGAAGCAAGGATTGCCACTGTGGAAGCGGACTTAAAAAACGCGGTTATAATCAATGAAGAAGAGATTTCAACGGAGCAGGTGCATATCGGCTCCACCGTACTGCTTGAAAACATTAAACTCAACAAAGAGGTTAAATACCGCATTGTCGGCTCTAACGGCTCTAACCCAAAAGAGGGGAAAATTTCGGACGAGTCGCCTGTAGGCAGGGCGCTTATCGGAGCGAAAGTAAGCGACGTTATAGAGGTGGAAACGCCCGCCGGCACCGTTGCTTTTAAGGTACTGGAAATTTCAAGATAAAATAATAAAGGAAGAATCCAAATGAGTGAAAAGAACATTCAAAACCCGCATAATACGGAAAACCTCAGCGAGATTCTGCAAATACGACGAGACAAGCTTAAAGCTCTTCAGGACGCCGGCTGCGACCCGTTTGAGGTTAATACCAGCGACCGCGACATTCTTGCCTCCGAGATTTCGGCACGCTTTGAAGAGCTTGAAAACAGCGACGTCTGCGTGGCGGGGCGTATTATGTCGAAACGCGGCAAGGGCAAGGTTATATTCCTTGATCTGTATGACCGCAGCGGAAAAATTCAAATTTTCGCCAAAATAGACGACCTGGGCGAAGAGGTTTACCGCGGTATGCTGAAGTGGGACATAGGCGACATTATGGAGGTTAAGGGCTATGTGTTCCGCACAAAGCTCGGTGAAATAAGCGTGCACGCCAAGGAAGTAAAGCTGCTTTCAAAGTCGCTGATTCCCCTGCCCGAAAAATATCACGGTCTTAAGGACGTTGAACTGCGTTACCGGCAGCGTTATGTCGACCTGATTATGAATCCCGAGGTTAAAAATGTTTTTGTAAACCGCAGCAAAATTATAAAAACCATACGCGAGTATCTTGACGGTATGGATTTTGTTGAGGTTGAAACACCCATTTTAAACACTATTCCCGGCGGCGCAAACGCCCGCCCGTTTATTACTCACCACAACACGCTTGATATAGACCTTTATATGCGTATTGCCCCCGAGCTTTACCTGAAGAGGCTGATTGTCGGCGGGATGGAGAGAGTTTATGAAATAGGCAGACTGTTTCGCAACGAGGGCATGGACGTCAAGCACAATCCCGAGTTTACCACCATTGAGCTTTACGAGGCGTATACCGACTATAACGGCATGATGGAGCGCACCGAAAGCATGATAAACCGCGCCTGCCTCGCTGTAAACGGTACGGATAAAATAAGCTATCAAGGCGAGGAAATAAGCCTTGCGGCGCCGTTTAAGCGTATTACGATGATCGACGCGGTTAAGGAGTATGCAGGGGTTGACTTCGGCACATTTATCGGGGACGCCGAAAAGGCAAAGGAGATTGCAAAGCAGCTTAACGTTGAAGTAAAGCCGACCGACACCTGGGGCAATATACTTAACTCTGTATTTG
Organism: uncultured Eubacteriales bacterium; assembly: GCA_964639205.1. Classification (GTDB taxonomy): domain Bacteria; phylum Bacillota; class Clostridia; order Oscillospirales; family Acutalibacteraceae; genus CAZXCG01. Next base: position 415 of record CAZXCG010000018.1, on the reverse strand, counting down.
AGGCTTATGTTGAGGATAAGCTTGTTCAGCCTACGTTTATCTGCGACTATCCTGTTGAGGTTTCGCCGCTTACAAAGCGAAAAAAGGGAGTGCCGGAGCTTGTTGAGCGTTTTGAGCTTTTTGTTACAAGACGGGAGCTTGCAAACGCGTATACCGAGCTTAACGACCCAATCGACCAGCGCGGCAGATTTGAACACCAGCTTATGCTACGCGAAGCAGGAGACGACGAGGCAAATATGATAGACGAGGACTTTATTACTGCCCTCGAATACGGTATGCCTCCTACCGGCGGTATGGGCATGGGCATAGACCGCCTTGTTATGCTTTTAACAGACAGTGCAAGTATAAGAGATGTAATAATTTTCCCGACGATGAAGCCGATTGAGTGAAAAACCGTTGTGACACAACGCATTAC
>CAZXCG010000017.1:0-31838 GCA_964639205.1 uncultured Eubacteriales bacterium | reverse complement strand
GTCGTCATTATGCGGCTTATTACCATAAAAACAGCGGCGAAGACGAGCAGCGCGTAATTCAGCTGGTCGTTTTTATACCTGCCGTACATAAACCGCATAATTTTGTTTATAAATTTCATACTGCCTCCGTTCCTTGCGTTAAAAACCCACGAAGCCGACCTTTTTCATAACCTTTGAAAGCGTTCTGCGGCCTATTTTAAAAGCAGCCTCCGCCGATTTTTTGCAACAATCCTCAAGATATGCTTTGTCTTTAATCAACTGCTCGTAGCGGAGCCGAATCGGGCGCAGCGTTTCGATAACCGCTTCGCCTACAGCGGTCTTAAATTCCCCGTAGCCCTTGCCCGCAAACTCCTGCTCGGTTTGTTCAAAGCTTTTGCCGGTTACGGCGGAATAAATGCCGATTAGGTTGTTTATTCCGTCTTTGTTTTCCGCATAGCGCACAACCGCTTCACTGTCGGTTACGGCGCGCTTGAACTTCCTCATAATTACGTCCGGGCTGTCGAGCAGATGCACGCAGCCGTTTATGTTGGAATCCGACTTGCTCATTTTTTTGCCGGGATCCTGCAAACTCATTACTCGCGCGCCGTTTTTGGGTATAAAGCCCTCCGGCACGGTAAACACTTTGCCGTAAATCCCGTTAAAGCGCTCGGCAATATCCCGGGTAAGCTCAATGTGCTGCCTTTGATCCGCGCCGACGGGAACCGCGTCTGCCTGGTAAAGCAGAATATCGGCGGCCATAAGGCAGGGGTAAGTAAAAAGCCCCGCGTTAATATTGTCGGAATTTTTGGCGGATTTATCCTTAAATTGGGTCATCCTTGCAAGCTCGCCGAATTGCGTATAGCAGTTAAGCACCCAGGCAAGCTGCGCGTGCGCAGGCACATGACTTTGAATAAAAAACAGGCTCTTTTCAGCGTCTATTCCGCAGGCAAGGATCGAGGCATAGGCGTCCCAAATATTTTTGCGCATCACGGCAGGTTCCTGCCGTACTGTAATTGTATGCAGATCCGCCAATGCATAAATGCAGTTGAATTCCTCTTGCATTGCCACCCAGTTGCGTACTGCGCCAAGGTAATTGCCCAACGTTATTGTGCCGCTCGGCTGAATAGCGCTGAAGGCGGTTTTCTTTTTTGCGGCTGTGTTTGCCGCTGCGGGTTGTTCCATAGTTAAATATTGTCCTTTCAAAACCGGTTACAGCATTGAGCCGAGGATTTTAACACCCTTTTCAAGCTGTTCGTCGGTAGGTGTGGAAAAATTAATTCTAAAGCTGCCGCAAGGCTCGGTTTCGTCGCAAAGGAAGGTGTTGCCCGGTACCACGCAAACCTTGTTCAAAACGGCGTCCCGGCAGAATTTGAGCATATCGCGCCCGTTTGGAAGCGTGCACCATATAAACAGACCGCCCTCAACCTTATTGTATGTTATTTTGCTTCCGAGATATTTGTCGAGCAGATCTGTTGCAAATTTCGCCTTTTTGCTGTAAATTTCGCGCAGACGCCGGAGATGAGCTTCAAAATCGTATTTTGTCATAAATTCGTTGCATACTATCTGAGCCCAAATGTTTGTGTGTACGTCCTGACCCTGCTTGCAGACTATCATTTTCTGCATAAGCTCCGATGGCGCTACGCACCAGCCCACGCGCAGACCGGGGGAGATAACCTTGCTGAAGCTGCCCACATAAACAACGATTCCGTCTTCATCGTAAGATTTTATCGATTCAATATCTTCTCCGCTGTAACGCAGGTCGCCGTAAGGGTTATCCTCAAGAATCATGACCCCGTACTCTTTAGCCAAAGCGTAAAGGCGCTGCCGTTTTTGACGGCTCATGGTTGCGCCCGAAGGGTTTTGGAAATTCGGTATGGTGTAAATAAAGCGCGCGTTTTTGTTTGCCTTTAGGGCCTGTTCGAGCTTTTCAATATTTATTCCGTCGCTTTCCACCTCAACGCCGACAAGCCTCGCGTTGTAGCTGCGAAAGCTGTTCAGAGAGCCTATAAAGCTCGGAGCCTCGCAAATAACAACGTCGTTTTCGTTTAAAACGGATTTTGCAAATAAATCCATCGCGCCCTGCGCGCCGGAGGTGATTATGAGTTCGTCAAATTCGCGCCCTATGTTATGTTTTTGCTTCATGTAATCTTTGAGCGTTCGGCGCAGCGGCGAATAGCCCTCCGTCACGCTGTATTGGAGCGCGTCTATGGGACGCTCGCTAAGTAAGCGGGCGGAAATTTCGGCTATCTCCTTTACCGGGAAAGCTTCCGGAGAGGGATTGCCCGCGGAAAGAGAAACAACCGAGGGGTCCGCTGCGTATTTGAAAATTTCACGTATGGCGCTGGGCTTGAGCGCCTGCACCCGGTCTGAAAAATGATAATTCACATTTATCACATTCCTTTTAACTCGAAGTTTCAGACATAAGCATAAGCTACAGCTACAATTCTATCACAACTGAGTATTTTTATCAATAAAAAATCCGCAAAAATTATTTCCCGCGCGCTAAAGAATACGAAATCCTCTTTTTACACCGTAAATGCGGCTTATTTCGTACTTTGCCGCTTTTAAAAACAAAAAAATGCCCGTATTTATCGTTTTTTCCTTGTAATAATATAAATTTTGTATTATAATAATAACATCGGTAATATCGGTGCTGTTTGCATTTTATTGCCTCAGTGAACACATAAGATGATATTAAGCGCAGGGAGGTATAGGTTATGAGCGATTATAATTTTGACAATTTTCAGGATTATGACCCCATCCGCGAAGCGGAGGAGGATTACGGACGGTACAACGGGAACGAATACAGACCGCTTAGGCGTTCGTCTGCCGAACAGCGCCGCAAGGCGCGTAGGCGAAAAAGGATTATCCACCGCACAATTGTACTTACAGCCGCGCTTTTGGTGCTTATCCTTATAATCACCTTAATTTCTTCGGTCTTTAAAAGCTGTTCCAATACCAACGAAAATATCACACAAAACGAAACGGACGAAATCTCCGGGACCTCGCAGCCCGAGTCTTCGCCGGAACAGACGACGGAAAGCGGAACGGCAGAGCAGCTCAGCCTTTCTTCCCTTGATTTTGTCACCCCGTCTGTATCCGACGACGGCACGTCCGGCAGCTTTTCATCAAATATTTACATATATAAAAACGCGGGGTACCTTTCTTTTTCGGGCAGCGCTCAGGAGGCTCAAAATTATGCCGACGCAATACTTTCCTACAAAAGCAGCCTGCCGCCGTCTGTTAATGTTTACGATATGATAGTCCCTTCGGCTTCTGAAATCCGCCTTCCGCAGCGTCTCAATCAAGAGGCGCTCGGGGCGGATTCTCAGGCTGATTTTATAAAGACCGCATACGAAAGGCTCGGCTCCGAGGTTACAGCCGTAAATGTGTACAACACGCTTTCACAGCATAACGACGAGTATATCTACTATAATACGGACAGTCATTGGACCGCGCTCGGCGCTTATTACGGCTATGCCGAATTTGCCGCCGCGGCGGGGTTTACTCCGCTTGACCTGTCTTCTATGGTCAAAAAATCCGTATCCGGATTTACAGGCGAGTACGCTGTGCTGACGCAGAATACGCAGCTCACCGCCAATCCGGATACTGTGGATTATTACGAATATCCCGAGGATGTAAATTTAGTCTGCAAAATGCAAACGGAGAACGGCGGCGAATTACAGCAGACAACTCTCTATTACGGCGCCGCTTCCTCCGGCAGCCTTACCTACGGCGTGTTCCTTTGGTCCGATCAGCCTCTGTTTGTCATAGAAACCGAACATACCACGGGGAAAAACATCCTTGTTGTTAAGGACTCGTTCGGCAATCCGCTCGCGCCTTTGCTTGCCAATGATTATGACAGCGTCCATATTATAGATTACCGCCGCTGGGACGGGAATCTCAGCAGCTACTGCACGGAAAATAATATTACGGACGTGCTGTTTATAAACGAGGTGGCAAACGCCGCGAGAAGCTCGCAGATAGACACTATGGACACGCTGTTTAACTGATTTTAACGTTCTGTCGGGCTTTGTTTAACCGTTTAATTTTGAAGGGTGGTGAGGCACTGTGATTTCTAAAAGCTTTATGGTAAATATTTTTGGCAAGCTTTCCAAAAACCTTTATTCGGGTTACATCAGTGCCGAGGACTTTTCAAACCGGAGCGTTTTTGTTATAACGCGCAAGATGACATATGAGTTTTTTAACGCTACCGTAATTGCGGTTGCTACCCTTGACGAAAGCGGGGAAGAAAAGCTGATCCTCGCGCCGGAGGGAGAAGTGTTTTATGAACCGGAAATACGCTCTATCATCTCGGAATTTAAAAATATTAAAATATCCAAATTAAACTGCCTTTTTGAAAAATCCTGCGGCGCGGTTGTGTTTTACCGCGAAAGCGACGAAATAATCAGAATTTTGTTGGTTAAAAATCACAACAGCAGGCACTGGAGCTTTCCAAAGGGTCATGTTGAGCTCGGCGAAGCGGAGGAATTCACCGCCAAACGTGAAATAAAGGAAGAGACAAACCTCGACGTTAAAATATACAACGGCTTCAGAGAGGAAACGGATTATTGCCCCTTCGGAAAAATACGCAAGCATGTCGTCTTTTTTCTTGCCGAAAGCAAAAGCAGTCGGGTTAAAATCCAGGAAAGCGAAATCGATTCTTATCTTTGGGCGACGGTCAGGCAGGCGCACAGCCTTTGCAGCTACGACAACGACCACAAGCTCATTGACAAAGCGATTGAGTATATTAAAATCTGCGATGATGTGATTATTTGCGGATAAATCCCGCCATACAGTTTCAAACGCCTCAGGTTTTACCGGCGTAATTTGCCCTATCCCGGCGGCTGAATAACCTTCAAAAAGCAGTAACAATTTTGCCGTTTCGCAATAGTATGTAGTGTAACTCACGAAAGGAGGAAAACACGATGTGCTTTGGTAATAACGGCGGTTGCTGGTGGATTATCATAATTCTTCTTCTCTGCTGCTGCTGCGGTAACGGATTCGGCAGTAACGGCTGCGGATGCAATAACTGCGGCTGTGACAACAACTGTGGCTGCGGCTGCTGATTGGGCTGTAAAAATATTTTCTGACGTTTCTCATAACAACGGAGGCGCGGGGCTGCCGTGCCTCCGTTTTTTACCGGAGCGTTTTAAAATTCCGAGTATCGCACTCGGTAAGCCGTATCCCGCTTTTTCTTCCAACAGTTTGCCGGAGATATTTTTATTATTTTTTTGTTTTATTTTAAAAACTGACGGATATTGTTGAAAAAATTATTAAAAAATTGTAAAAATCAGATTCTGAAAAAATGTGGAAACTCGGGAAATCCTACAAATTTTTTCAAAATTTTCCTGTTATATCATTTTTATATAGACAATATGTAAAAACTGTGATATAATATCTTTGTACGCATATGGGTTTTGCTACGACTATATATTATTTTAACAAGGAGGAAAAAAGATGCAAAAGAAAATCAGCACAATTCCTTTTAACGGAACTCCGGAACAGGAAGCTAAGCTGAAAGAAATTATTGAACAGCACAAGGACAAGCCCGGCTCGGTTATGCCTGTGTTGCAGCAGGCGCAGGAGGTTTACGGCTATCTTCCGCAGGAAGTGCAGATAATGATTGCAGAAGGTTTGGGCGTTCCTTTGGAAGAGGTTTACGGTGTGTCCACTTTCTATTCACAGTTTTCGCTTTCTCCAAAGGGACAGTACAATATTTCTGTCTGTCTCGGCACCGCGTGCTATGTAAAGGGATCCGGTAAGCTTGTTGAACGCATTACCGAAATTCTCGGCATTGAACCCGAGGAATGTACTGAGGACGGCAAGTTTTCTCTGACGGCGTGCCGGTGCATCGGTGCGTGCGGTCTTGCGCCGGTGCTTACGGTAAACGACGATGTATACGGTCGTTTGGTACCGGAGGATATTGACGGTATTCTTAAAAAATATATGGATTGATTTTGGTAGATTGATATGCGGGAACTCTCTTTAAATGTAATGGATGTGGCTCAGAATTCTATTTCGGCCGGAGCAAGTCTTGTTACGGTGGAAGTAGCCGAAAACACAACTGAAAGCACGCTCTCAATTACGATTTCGGATAACGGAAGAGGAATGACCGCCCTGCAGGCGGCAAACGTTACAGACCCGTTTTATACAACCCGCACCACGCGTAAGGTCGGACTGGGAGTGCCGCTTTTCAAATTGGCGGCGGAGCAAACCGGCGGCAGCCTTGAAATACAGTCTGAACCGGGAGTCGGTACAAGCGTTAAAGCAGTGTTCTGCACTTCACATTTGGATATGACCCCGTTAGGCGATATTAATTCTACCGTAAGTATTTTGATTCGATGCAATCCCGACATTGATTTTATGTTTATCCGTTCTTTTAACGGCAGCTCGTTTACACTTGACACGCGCGAGCTGCGCGGTATATTGGGTGCAGACGTTCCGCTTGATTCGCCGGATGTTATGGAGTGGATAGACGGATTCTTACTCGAGCAAACTAAAAATATTATGGAGGTGCAATGACCATGAAAACATTAGCCGAATTACAGGCTATTAGAGAAAAAGCAAAGGTACAGATGAATATGCGTCAGGAAAATCCGGACGCAATCAGGGTGCTTGTCGGTATGGCAACCTGCGGTATTGCCGCCGGTGCAAGGCCGGTTTTAACCGCTTTTACCGACGAAATAGCAAAAAGAGGTCTTACAAACGTAACAGTAACTCAGACGGGCTGCATCGGCATATGTCAGTACGAACCCGTTGTTGAGGTTGAGGTACCGGGCGAGGAAAAGGTTACATATGTTAAAATGACTCCCGAAAAAGCCGTACGCGTTGTTAATGATCATCTTGTTAATAAGAATGTTGTCACCGAGTTCACAATCGGCGCAAATAAATAAGGAGGAAACCAAATGTATCGTTCTACTGTGCTTGTTTGCGGCGGTACCGGCTGTACCTCCTCAAACAGCGAGGCAATCATAGAGGCTCTTAAAACGGAAATAGCGGAAAAGGGTCTTGATAAAGAAATCAACGTTATTCGTACCGGATGCTTCGGTCTTTGCGCGCTCGGTCCGATTATGATTGTTTATCCCGAGGGCAGCTTCTACAGCATGGTTAAGGTAGAGGATGTTCCCGAAATTGTTGAAGAGCACTTGCTCAAGGGCAGAATCGTTACCCGCCTTCTTTATGATGAAACTGTTGAGAAGGATACCGTTAAATCTCTTAACCAAACTGCTTTCTACGAAAAGCAAAAGCGCGTTGCTCTGCGCAATTGCGGCGTAATCAACCCGGAGGTTATAGACGAATATCTTGCAAGGGACGGCTACTGTGCGCTTGAAAAGGTTCTTACAACAATGACCCCGCAGGAGGTAATAGATACTGTCAAAGCTTCGGGTCTGCGCGGCAGAGGAGGCGCCGGTTTCCTTACGGGACTTAAGTGGCAGTTCGCGGCGGCAAATCAGGCGGATCAGAAATATGTCTGCTGCAATGCAGACGAGGGCGACCCCGGAGCTTTTATGGACCGTTCCGTTCTTGAAGGCGATCCCCACGCCGTTATTGAAGCGATGGCTATAGCGGCTTATGCTATCGGCGCTTCAAAAGGATATATATACATCCGCGCCGAATATCCCATTGCTGTAACGCGTTTGCAGATTGCTATTTCACAGGCAAGAGATTATGGCTTGCTCGGCGAAAATATTTTCGGAACCGGATTTTCTTTCGATCTTCAGCTTCGTCTCGGCGCGGGTGCATTTGTCTGCGGTGAGGAAACCGCGCTTATGACCTCAATCGAGGGCAAACGCGGCGAGCCGCATCCGCGTCCTCCGTTCCCGGCGGTTAAAGGCCTTTTCGGAAAGCCCACAATTCTTAATAACGTAGAAACCTATGCAAATATTCCCCAAATTATATTAAAAGGCGCCGATTGGTTTGCTTCAATGGGTACGGAAAAGAGCAAGGGTACAAAGGTATTCGCCCTCGGCGGCAAAATCAAGCATACCGGTCTTGTCGAGGTTCCGATGGGTACAACCTTGCGTGAAATAGTCGAGGAAATCGGCGGAGGCGTTCCGGGCGGCAAAAAGTTCAAGGCTGCTCAAACCGGGGGTCCGTCGGGCGGATGTATTCCCGCCGAGCATCTTGACGTGCCTATCGACTACGACAATCTTATTGCAATAGGCTCCATGATGGGTTCAGGCGGACTTATTGTAATGGACGAAACAACCTGTATGGTAGACATCGCCAAGTTCTTCCTTGAATTTACGGTTGATGAATCCTGCGGAAAGTGTACTCCCTGCCGTATAGGCACAAAGCGTTTGCTTGAAATGCTCGATAAAATTACTTCAGGCAACGGTACGCCCGAAACTATCGACGAAATGGAAAAGCTTTGCTATTACATAAAGGAAAATTCGCTCTGCGGTCTCGGACAAACCGCTCCCAACCCGGTGCTTTCCACTCTGCGCTATTTCCGCGACGAATACATGGCGCATGTCGTTGACAAAACGTGTCCCGCCGGAGTATGTAAGAAGCTGCTTAAAATTACGATTCTTGCGGACAAATGCCGCGGCTGTACAGCATGCTCGAGAGTTTGTCCCGTCGGAGCAATTACAGGCAGCGTAAAAACGCCTCATGTTGTTAACCAGGATAAATGTATCAAGTGCGGCGCCTGCATGGAAAAATGCAAATTCGGCGCGATCATCAAAGCTTAAGAGGAAGGAGAATTATCAAAATGGAAATGCTTAATATTAAGATAAACGGTATGCCTTTCTCGGTCGAGAAAAACACTACGATTCTTGAGGCATGCACACAGTTTGGAATTAAAATTCCAACCCTCTGCTTCCTGAAGGATATAAACGAAATCGGAGCCTGCCGCATGTGTGTATGCGAGGTTAAGGGCGCGCGTTCTTTGGTTGCCGCCTGCGTTTACCCTATTGAAAGAGACGGCACCGAAATTTTCACAAACACCAAAAAGGTTCAGGATTCCAGAAAAACCACCCTGGAGCTCATTCTCTCTAATCATGAGAAGAAATGCCTTGCCTGCGACCGCTCCGGAAGCTGTGAGCTTCAGCGTATGTGCGCCGACTTCGGCGTTGAAGACGCCGACCGATTTGAGGGCGAGCATACCAAATGCACCGAGGATCTTTCAACTCTTTATCTTGAAAGAAACAATAAAAAATGTATTCTTTGCCGCCGCTGCGTTGCAGCCTGCCGCGAACAGTATGTCGGCGTAATCGGCGCGAATAATCGCGGCTTCGATACAGTAATAGGCTGTGCTTTCAATAAAGAGCTTGCCCAGGTACCCTGTGTCAGCTGCGGTCAGTGTACGGCTGTATGTCCGACGGGCGCTCTTGTCGAAAAGGACGAAACCGAGAAAGTATTTGAAGCGATTCAGGATCCCAAAAAGATTGTTATTGTACATACGGCTCCCGCCATACGCGCAACCTTGGGTGAATGCTTCGGTATGCCTATCGGCACGAATGTAAAGGGCAAAATGGTTGCCGCGCTCAGGCGTTTGGGCTTCGATAAGGTGTTCGACACCGACTTCGGCGCCGACCTTACAATAATGGAGGAAGCGAACGAATTTGTAAGCCGCGTTAAGAATAACGGAGTTCTTCCGATGATTACATCCTGTTCGCCCGGTTGGATTAAGTTCTGCGAGCATTATTATCCCGATCTTATTCCCAATCTTTCAAGCTGCAAATCACCCCAGCAAATGACGGGCTCAATCATAAAGAGCTATTACGCCGAAAAAGAGGGTATTGACCCCGCCGACATTGTTGTAGTTTCCGTAATGCCATGTACCGCTAAAAAGTTTGAAATCAAACGCGACGATCAGGGCAGAGAAGGACTTGCCGATATTGATATTGCGCTTACAACACGTGAGCTTGCCAGAATGATTAAAAAAGCCGGCATAGAGTTTACCGCTCTTCCCGATGAAGAGTTTGACCCCGCTTTGGGAATAACCACGGGCGCGGGAGCTATCTTCGGCGCTACCGGCGGCGTTATGGAAGCGGCGCTGCGTACTGCTGTTGATACCCTCACAGGCGAGGATGTAAAAGAGGTTGACTATCTTGACGTGCGCGGAACTCAGGGTATTAAAGAGGCGGAGTATGACGTTGCCGGTCTCAAGGTTAAGGTCGCTGTAGCTTCCGGACTTAAAAACGCGGCGGTCGTTCTTGACAAAATCCGCAGCGGCGAGGCCGACTATCAGTTTGTTGAAATTATGTGCTGTCCCGGCGGCTGTGTAAACGGCGGCGGTCAGCCTATTCAGGACGGTCAGACCCGTAACTTCACCGACATTAAGGGACTTCGCGCGAAGGCGCTTTATGACGAGGACGCTAATCTCCCGCTTCGCAAATCGCACGAAAGTCCTATCATCAAAAAGCTCTACTCCGAATACCTCGGAGAGCCCGGCTCGCATAAGGCGCATGAATTGCTTCATACATCTTATGTTGTCAGAAATAAATACTGATATAACGACAAATATTTAAAAGCTTCGACCCTGCGGCGACAATAAGCCGCAGGGTCGAACCGGTTCAGCAGCGCGCTCTCCGCGCTGAAAAGCATTGCGCAGAGATCCCGCTGTTCGGTGTACAGACGTAATATTTCTGCAAAAACGGTTAAAAATTAAGACGGCTTATCGGTTAAAAGGGATTTTTTCCTTACCGTATTATATACGCTTATAAGCATAAAGAGCAGCATAAGGTAGATTAAAAGCCAAAGACTTTTTGCAAGAAGAGCAAAATATGCGGCGGCAATGTTTGCAAGCGGAGGTATCGATATGCTTTTTGATACAATTTTCGGCTCTAAAAACTGCCTTATAACGCATATAATCGCAAAGCCTGCAAGGATAATTATTGCTGTTTGACCCTTGCCCTGTAAACAGTATATAACAGCCAGCGGGATGTATACAAGCGAAGGCCCCAAAACGGGAAGCACATCGGCAACGGCGCTTAAAACGGCAAAAACCGCCGCGAAGCGAACGTGTATTACGAGGAAGAACACAAGAGTTATTATAAAGGTAAGACCGTAGACGGTCAAATAGCCCTTTAAGAACCTTTTAATGATTGCTTTGCTTTCATTCAGATAGGCGCAGCACTTTTGTGCTTTGTACTTTTCAATTAATTTTTTTGCAGTGTTTTCTAATTTGGAATAATTCACGGTAAAGTAATATGTGGCAAAAACGGATACAATAACCATCGCGGCCAATGCGGGGAAAAACGATATTGCCGACATAACATAACCGCTTAATGCTTGCATGGCTTCGAGACCGTTTGTCAGTATATTCATAATATTTTCCTGCGCGGAAATAAAATCAAAATCAAAGCGGCTTAGCGCAGCGCTTAATTTACCGAAAAATCCTATAACGGCATTGCTGATTGTCTGATTATTCTCCATTATTTCCGAAAACATTATAAGAAGCTGGTTTGTCAGTGAAGCTGCCAATATGCAGACGATTGATATTAATATTAAAAAAATCATAGTTGTAACAACCGATGCCGAAAAGCTGCTTTTAAATTTAAAGCTCTTGCATAAATGTCTGTATACCGGCTGCATAATTGCGGCAAATCCGAATCCCGTCAAAAATGGCAGCGCATAAAAAAAGGTTATTCTGAACAGCAAAAAAAGAGCCGTATAGCCGGCAAAAACGTATATCGCTTCTCTGTGTTCTTTAATAAAATTTAAAATAAAACTCACCGCCGACGCACAAAAATGGACTTTTTTGAGAATAATATTACTATGCGCGGGAGAATTATGTAATATTCTTTATAAAAGAAAAAAAGCGGAGCAGCTATGCTCCGCCGATGCTTGATTATGTTGTACAGCGTTTTGTCAGTGCATACGACCCAGAAGATAGTCCACCGGGGTTTCCAAAATATCCGCAAGGGCAACAAGCTCTATGTCTGTGACATAGCGAATTTGTCCTTCCAATTTTGAAAGACCAGAGGCATTCATATCAACTCCGCGTACCTGTAATTGCGCGAGCAGCTCCTTTTGCTTCATTCTTTTCTTTTTTCTGATTGCTTCAACTCTTGCACCAACCAAATTGCGGTCGCCAAGCTCCTGCTTACGTAATCTCATATTGCACACCCCAATGAAGTTTTGATATTTACGGCAACAGGGTTAAAATCCTGCTTAAACCGAAACGAAAATAAAAAACATAAAAAAATTATAAAAAGACAGTTTATTTAATGACAATTGCTATTATAATACCAAGGCAGAAAAAAAACAAGTCTTTTTTGATAAAAAAATTAAAAATTTGACATTTTTGCCCGCGTAAAGTTACATTTTTTTAACCGCGGAGATATATTTGTGTTACAAACCGGTGATTTTTTTAAAATAGGCTTTCTTTTAGAGTGCATTTACATTCGGCTTAAAAGCATCGGCGCGGCTGTAATTCCAAAATTATATATCCGTAACCTGAGCTTTATTAGGGCGTTGACTATTAAATATACTAATGATAATTCGGAGGTAAAAAAGTGAAAATAGCCGTTATATTTACAGGCGGAACAATAGGAAGCGCAGAGGATGAAAAATTTATCAGGATTTCCCGTGAAAGCGGCGACGCCCTGATTGAATTGTACCGCCAAAAATACCGCTCGGAGATAGGTTTTGAGAGCTTTACCCCTTATTTTATACACAGCGAAAATCTCACGTTTAATAAGCTTTACGCTTTAACAGAATGTGTGTCGAAGGCTTTAAGTAAGAATTATGACGGTATAATAATAACCCATGGCACCGATACCCTGCAGTTTACCGCGGCTGCGCTCGGATTGATTTTTGCCGGCTGCAAAATTCCGGTTTTACTTGTCTCGGCAAACCGACCGCTCGGCGACAGTCGCTCAAACGGAATGAAAAATTTTGCCGCCGCGGTTGAATTTATAGTGCGCGGCATTGCAAACGGTGTATTTGTCAGTTATAAAAACGAAGGTTCCTTGAGTGAAATTCACAGCGCGACACGGCTTATGGATTACAACGAATTTTCCGACATTCTGCGCAGCGCAATGGGCGTAAATTACGGTTGCTTTGCAAATTCGTGTTTCATTAAAAATCCGAATTATTCCTATAGAGCTTACGTGCGGAACAGCGCAGAAAAACTAAGCGCCGACTTTTCCGCAAGCGGGAACGTTTCGGTAATCAAGCCGTATTTGGGGCTCGTTTACCCTGAAATTACGGAAAACATAAGAGCGGTTATTCACACAAGCTATCATTCCGGAACCGTTTGTACAGAGAGTGAAGCGTTTAAAAGCTTTGCCGACGAATGCAAGGAAAAGGGCGTTGCCGTTTTTCTTACCGGAATGCTTGAAAACACAAAGCAATACGAGAGTATGGGCAAATTGGAAAAGCTCGGGATTGTTCCGCTGCCGAATATTACTTTTGCAAGTGCCTATATTAAGCTGATTCTTTTGCTTTCCGACGGAAATGGTAATATAGCGGAAAGAATGCTCACGCCGGTTTGTGATGAATTTTTTAAATAGCCGATTTTAATAAACCCGAGCGCGGTCGTCCCGCTGCCTTTAAGGCTGCGCTCCGATTTGGGAAAGCTTTACGGAGGGGAGGAGCCTTGCTCGGATTTAAAGCTGAGCGCTGCAAAGCCGATGATAAGCAGAAACTTTTTAAGTTTGCCGCATACTATGAGAATGTATCAACAATCGGTAGGTGAGCTTATGGCACTTGACACAAGGGAACTTTTTGCAAGGCTTATTCAGTGTGAAGCCGGCGGCGAAGGGGAAGACGGTATGCGTTCGGTAGCAAGCGTAGTTATGAACCGCGCGCGGGCCCAGACCGGTGAATTTTCGAGAATAAGCAACGGCGGCGACGTCAGAGCAATAATAGAACAGCCGGGTCAGTTTACCTGTTTGAGAACTCGGGTAAACGGTGCGGATAATCTGCAAAATGTTTATAATATGAGCCCGGAGCAAATTCATTACGATATTGCGGATTGGGCATTGGAAGGAAACCGTTTTGCTCCGGTCGGGGAGGCTCTCTTTTTTCTGAATCCTTACAGCCCGCAATGCCCCACATATTTTCCGACTAATATCGGCGTTATTTATAACCGGATTGGAGACCATTGCTTTTACGCTCCCACACCTGCCTATGATAATACTTAAGGCGGAACACTTCCGCCTTGACTGAGGGTGATTTATCTGTTTGAAACTATCGATTTAGGCAAAATGTATGGGTTTAACCAATGTTCACCGGAAGGATGCGGTCATATTATGCCGACAACAACAAACAATTTAATGAGCCAAAATAATCCGGTCGGATCATCGGGCTTAAGCGCACCGGCGGCTGCAAATCCGCAGACAGTCCCGCCGCAGGCAGCGCAGGGCGCGGCGGCTTCGCAGAGTTTGAGCCCCGCTGCCGGGCAGTCATTCTCGCAAAGCGGTTTTCAGCCGGCGACAATGAACGATCAGATGATTGTTTCTCCGCAATTTTACAATACTATGAACAATGATCCCGCGCAAACCTCTCTTACAACAGGCGCTTCACCCGAGATACCGTTTACGTATGAGCAGTTCCCCACATTGAACGGCTTTATTCGCACGCAAATCGGGCGCAGGGTAAGGGCGGATTTTATGGTAGGTTCAAATAACACGGTAACCAAGGACGGCTACCTTGTCGGCGTGGGTACAAATTATCTGCTTATAAACGAAATAGGTACCAAAATCATAACCGCCGGAGATTTTTATAATCTTAAATTTATCTCTTTTCCGTATTGATTCCGATTTTTAATCGGAAATAAAGCTGAGGCGGCGTTGCCCGGCATGGGGGAAGGAGTTCAGCGTTGTTTTTGGAAATCATCGTTTCAGAAGCATTCCAAAAGCTGCACTATTATTTCGTTTGACAGCAAAAACCCCTTTTCGGTAAGCGAAATTTTTTCGTCGGTTAAATTAAGCAGCTTGTGACTTTCCAATATTTTTGCTTTGTCCAATACGGTATTCGGTACGCCGAAGCCGTATTTTTTTTCGAAGTCTTTAAAAATCAGACCTTTTTCAAGTCTGAGCGCCAGCATGACAAATTCTTCATATCCGCCGCCGTCGCAGTCGTAACGGTATTCGTTACGGTAAAAGCTTTCAAATGAACGTTCACAGTAAAAACGTTTTCCTTCAAAATATGAGTGCGCCGACGGACCTATCCCTATATATTCGCACAGCTGCCAATATTTCAAATTGTGACGGCTTTCAAACCCGGGCTTGCAAAAGTTGGAAATCTCATAGTGAGAAAAGCCGTTTTTCTTTAGTTTATTACAGGTCAGCTCGTATAAGCGGGCATACTCCTCGTCGCTGCAAAGCCTGTATTTCTCTCTGTTAAGGAAGAGGGGAGTGCCGCGCTCAAGCGTGAGCATATAGCAGGAGATATGCTGAATTTCCTGCGAGATTGCAAATTCCAGCGAGCGCGTAAGGGATTCCTCGGTTTGCTCCGGTATACCCAGCATTAAATCAAGCGAAATGTTTTTAAAACCGCCTTTTTTTGCCTGCTCGACTGTGCGTGCCGCGTCCGCGGCGCAGTGCCTTCTGCCAAGCAGCCTAAGCTCACTGTCTGCAGAGCTTTGCAATCCGACGGATAAGCGGTTGAAGCCTGCGCTGTGTAAAGCGGCAAAGTCAAGCATATTGCAGGAGGTCGGATTAATTTCCAGCGTTATTTCGGGATTTTGAAAGCGAAAAAGACGCTTTAAAGAATCAAGAATTTTAATAAGTCGTTCGGTTCCGAGCAGGCTCGGAGTACCGCCGCCGAAATAAACAGAGTCAACGAACCTCTCTCCCGCCTTTTTTGACCAATATTCAAAGCGGCCGAAAAGAGAGTCGGCGTAGCGGCGTATATCGTCGAGGCTGTGCTTGCCGCTGAAAAAGTCGCAGTAATAGCATTTGCCGTCGCAAAACGGAATGTGTAAATAAATTCCCAAAGAGTTGTTCATATCATCATAGCCTCGGGTAGAAAATGTATTAAACGGGGTTGGGGCAGAGGTGAAAAACCTCTGCCCCAAATTTGGAAGGTATATGAAAAAATAGGAAAAAGCAAAATAATATAAAATCAAAATAATACAAAAATGTCTTTTAAACTCTTACCTCTGCTATTTTACACTATAAAAGAATATTTGTCAATAGTTTTTTCACAATCCCCTGTTAAATGAGAAAATCGGGTTTGCCGGCGAAATAAGCTGCATAAACGGGAAAAACGCCGTAGGTAAATTTGTTTTTTATATTGACTTTAAATTAAAATAATATAAAATTAATTTAAGAAGTAAATTTAATTGAGAGGGTCAGCTCATTCGGTAAGTATTTTACCTTACGGTAAAAGCTCCGGAAAGGCTAGCCGGAGGGAAACGGTGGGAAATTCGGTTTTAAAAAAATTTTCGGCGGGTGTTTTAATTATTCTGCTTATGCTGTCGGGCGCGGCGTGTAATTTTGCGGAAGAAGAATATAAGAGAGAGATTTACGCTTTAGATACTTTGATAACTCTTAAGGCATACGGAGATAACGCCGAATACGCGGTCGATTGCGCCGCTGAAGAAATTACAAGACTTGAAAAGCTTTTTTCGGTAACAGACTCTTCGAGCGACATTTCGAGGGTGAACGCGTCCGCCGGGGAATTTGTGCAGGTCAGTGAAGAGACCGTAGCGCTGTTATCCCGCGCAGTTGAGATTTCCGCGCTTACCGAAGGAACATTTGACATTACCGTTTACCCCGTTGTGTCGCTTTGGGGTTTTACCACCGGTGAATACAAAGTCCCGGACGAACGGGAGCTTGAAGCGGCGCTTGCAAATGTCGATTATAAAGGAATTGATTTCGACGGAAACCGCGTCCGCATAAAAAAAGGCATGGCGCTTGACCTTGGCGGAATTGCCAAAGGGTATATTTCGGCAAGAATTACGGAAATATTAAAAGAAAACGGAGTAACCTCCGCAGTAGTGAATTTGGGAGGCAATGTTCAGACGCTCGGCAAACGCTTCGACGGAAATAACTGGCAAATCGGAATAAAAGACCCGGAAAGTTCTTCAAACTTTGCCATTTTAAGCTGCAGGGAAACCGCCGTGATAACTTCAGGCGGTTATCAGCGTAATTTTACCGAGAACGGGGTGACTTATCATCATATAATCGACCCTGAAAGCGGTTATCCGGCAGAATCCGGAATAGCCTCTGTCACTGTTATATCCGCCGACGCCGTGCTTGCCGACGCCCTGTCAACCGCCTTTTATGTCAGCGGAGTGCAAAGGTCGCAAAGCATAGCAGATGAACTCGGCGTTGATTATATAATATTAACTTATAACGATGAGGTGTATTTTTCAGCGGGAATGGCGGATAAAATTGAACTGAACGACGATTCGCTTACTCCGGTAACTTAAAGCGTTTTCAAACTATTTAAAAATCCAGGGAGTAAGCTCCTCCCTGCGCACAATATATGCTCTGCGAGCAAGGCGGGCGAGCGGAGCGTCGGAATAGCTGTCAGAGAAAAATTCGTCTATTTCGGCTGCCGGGTAATCTTCGCGGAAACGGCGCACTTTTTCGCTCCCGTGGCAGTTTTCGCCGTCATAAGCGCCGGTAAACGGGTCAACGCGCGAGGCGATCACATTATTGACGCCGAGCATTTCGCAGACGGGCTTTATCAGGAATTCCGGCGACGCCGAGATCACAACATCGTCCTTTTTGCGCCGGTTCAGGTAAACGCGCTTTATATCTTTGATGTTTTTTTGCCAGAAAATCCGAACCTCGCTTTTAACGTCGGTATATTTTAAAAAGCGGTAAAGCTTTTCTTTAAACTGTGTTTTGGTGCCGCGCTTTAAAATGTAATAGCGCACAAACGCTCCGATAATCACGGGAACCGAGGCAATCGCTTTTGGGTGCCTGCGCAGTGTAAAAAAGAAAAAATCGGCGGTAGAATCACGTTTATAGATAGTTTTGTCAAAATCGTATACGTTCATAATTTTCCCTTATCAAAAAACGGTTTTCTAAAATCGGAAATATCGAATAAACTCATTATATATTTGTCAAGGTGAAAATTCAAGGAATATTATGTGAAGATATTGTTTTTATTTGATTTTTGTAGTATTATAAAATAGATGAGCTTTAACCCGAGGACGGTGTAAAATTGCTTGGATATTTGCAAATGCAGAAAAGCGAGCTTCTTGTAAAAGAGGCGGAAATATATAAATCGGTGTATTGCAGTCTTTGCAGAACGCTCGGCAAAGATTATTCTTTCTTTTGCAGACTTTTTCTAAGCTACGATTTCACCTTTTACGCTGTTCTTTCCATGGCGGTAACAAGCAATGTATGCCCGCAGTTTAAGAGGGGCAGGTGCTGCTGCAATCCGCTTAAAGCCTGTGTTTACTGCGGTGACGATCTGGCTTTTCACGCCGCGGCGGCTCTGACGGTTATAACGGCTTACTATAAGCTCTGCGACGATATTTGCGACAGCGGTTTTTTTAAATCTCTTTTCAGCAGGATAGCGCGGCTTTTCGTTTCGCGGCAGTGGAAAAAAGCGGTAAAAAAATATCCCGAATTTGATTTTTTGCTCTCGGAAATGACTGAAAAGCAAAGCCGCGTGGAAAAGACCGACAATCCGTCCGTAGACGCCTGCTGCGAGCCTACTGCGGATATGCTTTCGGCAGCTCTGGCGATGCTTTCCGGTGACGGGACGGAGAAAAGAATTTTAGCTCAAATGGGTTATCATCTCGGAAGATGGATATATCTTGCGGACGCCGCGGATGATTTGGAAAAGGATAAAAAAACCGGAAGCTTTAACTGTCTTATTCCGCTATCCCTTAGATTTGATGACAAAAAGGATTTTATATCGGAATGCAACGCGTTGATGAATATGGCCATAGCCGGTGCTTTCAGCTCTTATCAGCTTCTGAACGTTAAAAAATTCGGCGGAATCTTAAGCAATCACTTTTTATACGGAATGCAGTCAGTGCAGAAAAGGATATTGCTTAAGGACAAAGCAAAAAGGAAGGACAGCAGAAAAAATGAACAATCCGTATGAGGTGCTCGGCATTTCGCCCGACGCCACAGACGAAGAGGTGAAAGCCGCTTACCGTCAGATGGCAAAAAAATACCACCCGGATAATTATGTAGACAGTCCTCTCGGCGACCTTGCCGAACAAAAAATGAAAGAAATAAACGAGGCTTACGATACCATAACGGAACAGCGTAAAAACGGCGGCTCTTATTCCCGGCAGAGCTACAGCGGTTCATATAACGCCAATTCGTCGGCAAATCCGCAGTTCCACAATGTGCGCGTATGTATAATGAACGGCAGAATTTTTGACGCCGACAATCTTTTGCAGCAAATTCCCGTTGAACAGCGTAACGCGGAATGGTATTTTCTTAAAGGCACTGTTTTTTACAGAAAAGGCTGGAGCGATCAGGCGTATTCCTATTACTGTAGAGCGGTTGAAATGGACCCCAACAATCAAGAATACAGACAGGCTTTAAACAGAATCAATATGCAAAGACAGAATCCCACGGGAGGCTATAATACTTACGGAGGTAATATGTCAAGATGCAATGCCTGCGACGTATGCAACGCCATGCTCTGTGCAAATTGCTGCTGCAACTGTTTGGGCGGCGGCTGCTGACGGAGGCGTTGCTGTAATGTTGAAAAAGTCTTACAAGGTTGCTTTCTCGGGCGTCGTTGCGGCGTTGTCGGCGGCGCTTATGTTTCTCACCGGACTTATACCGTTCGGAACCTATGCCATACCGGCTCTTGCCGGGATGGTGCTGGTCGCCGTAGTTATAGAATTGGGCTACAAATTTGCCTTTATGGTTTATGTTGTCGTTTCCGTCCTTTCGGTATTCTTGGCTCCCGATAAAGAGGCGGCGGTGCTGTTTATTCTTTTTTTGGGGTTTTATCCCATTCTTAAAGGGATTATCGAGGGTAAGCTGCGCAGCAAAGCTTTGCAGTATTTAATTAAGCTCCTGCTGTTTAATGTCTGTATTATTGCGGCGTACTTTGTAGGTAAATTTATTTTGCTTATTCCCGATGAAAGCTTTGTTATTTTCGGAGTATATCTGCCGTATGTCTTTCTTGCGGCCGGAAACGTGGTTTTTATTATATACGATTTTGCGGTGAGCGTTATAGTAATGCAGTATATCAACCGTCTGCGGAAAAAGATTTTCAAGGGTAAGACCTGAAAAGGCAGGCTTTGTTTTAAAGAGTTTGGGACTTTGGAAATATTGAAGGAAGGTTCATTATGATTTTGTACAAAAGGATAGCGGCCGTTATATTGGCTTTGGTAATGACCTCCGTTTGTTTTAGCGGCGTTGCTTATGCCAATTCCGCCGATAATACGCTGAACGTCATTGCCGATACTCAGCTTTACAGCAGCGCCGATATTTCCTCCGCGCCTGTTGCCTCGTTAAGCGGCTCAAGCGTGGTTACTTTGCTCGAAAGTACTGATTCATGCTGGGCGAAGGTGAGCTGCAACGGAGTGCAGGGGTACTGTCAAACCCGCGTTTTAACCAAGACGGCTTCTTCCGGGGTTAAAATGCTCGCCCATACCGAGGATGATCTGAATTTCAGAACATCGCCGAAAATTGCGGACAATATAATTCAAGTACTGGACACAGGCTTGTACCTTAATGTCGAAGACAACGGCGATTATGATTGGGCGCAGGTAATATATAACGGCACAAGCGGTTATCTGAGCAAGGATTATCTTACCGTTTGTTTTTTGCTTTCTCGGGAAACGGTTTCAGACGGAGCTTTGCCGAATTGGTTTGAAGATTCGTCGTCAAATGTGACTTCAATATCTTTTTCAAGCTCGACGGTGAGCTTAAGAGGCAGCGCCGAAAAGGAATTGTATGTTTTTTCTTCAAACGGGCAGCTTGTTAACTCTTCC
The DNA here is from genome assembly GCA_964639205.1 of uncultured Eubacteriales bacterium. Lineage (GTDB taxonomy): Bacteria > Bacillota > Clostridia > Oscillospirales > Acutalibacteraceae > CAZXCG01. The sequence continues at coordinate 11,029 of CAZXCG010000017.1, read as the reverse complement.
GTTACCTTTACTTCCTCCGATTCCGACATTGTTTCCGTAGATTCTTCAGGCGTTATTAAGCCTAAGTCAAACGGAACGGCGACAATCACGGCAATCCTGAATTGCGACTCCTCCGTTTCCGCACAGTGCAAGGTTACCGTAAGCGCGGTTGTGCCTGAGGCAGATACTGCGATAACAATTTCGGCAAGCAGCGTGTCGATATACAAAGGTAATAAATACGCGCTCACAGCCGATTCTAAATTAGACGTAACGTGGAGTTCGTCAAACACTTCGGTTGCCACTGTTTCAAACGGCGTTGTAAGTGCAAAAGGAGCGGGTCAGGCGGTTATAAGCGCAAGCAACGGTTATAATACCGCCTCGTGTAAGGTTACGGTAATAAGCGGTTCCGAAGTTGATATTTCTTCAACGTCGTCTACTCTGCCGGTGGGTCAGACGCTGTTTTTAAGCAGCGCGACAACCGGCGCGGTTTGGAGCAGCTCAGACACAAGCATAGCTTCAGTTGAGCAGATGACAGATAAATACGGCAGCGAATTTGCTTTCGTCCTTGCAAAAAAAACGGGCAGCGTAACAATAACGGCCGCCGTATCGGACGGCGCCGCTTCCTGCCTGCTTACAGTAACCGACGCCGAGCCGGTGCGTTTTGCTTACACAAGCCCCAACAGCGCCGCTTTGGGGAGCACGGTCAGCTTCATTGCAATCACGGATTTGGATCGTACCGCTGTAAAATTTGAATATACGTTAAACGGTTCTTCAAAAACCGTGGAGGCAGCAAACAGAGAGGTTGACGGCAGCACCGCGGTTTGGACCGCATCCGCCGTGCTGGGCAGTTCCGGAACCTACAGTGTAAAAGCATATGCAAAAACCGCCGGCTCGAGTTATGCCACCTGCTCAAACGCCGAGACTACCGCCTTTGTTACGGCCGCCTCAAATACTGCGCAGACCTCCTGTGAAGAGCGGAGAGTATCGGACGCGCTTATGCCGCTGCTCGCGTCGTGGGAAGGCTTCAGATCCAACGTTGAGCTTGACAGCCTGACAGGTAGCGACCCAACCGTGGGCTACGGCAGGGTTGTAACGGTCGGAACAAAGTTTTACAACTCCATAACTAAGCAGGAAGCCATGGCATATCTCTATAAAACCGTAAATAACGCCGGCTATGCTGACGCCGTAAATCAGTATATGCTCAAAAATGAGATTCGTTTTAACCAGCAGCAGTATGACGCGCTTGTATGCTTTGTTTATAACTTCGGCGCTTACGCGCTTTCGTATTACGACGATATAAACAGTCTGCTTCTGAATACATATTCAGGTTCAGCATCTCCCGGCGTAGGTGACGTAGGCAAAATTACCGGAACACAGGTGCGTTTGCGCACAGGACCGTCCACAGACTATTCCATCATTACGGAAATGGATATTAACACTTCAATAACACTGCTCAGTGCGGAAAAATTTAACAACTCATGGTATTATGTCCGGCTTTCAAACGGTACAGAGGGCTATGTCCACAGCGATTACGCCTCATTCACTTCGGTAACCGGTATGCGCGATCTTAACAACATAGATAAAGATGAATTTATTCAGACCTTTATGCCTTACCATCACGCTTCGGGGATATGCTACTGGGGTCTGGTATACCGCCGTGTTGACGAGATAGAGATGTTCTTTGAAGGAGATTATATAAACGACGGTAATTTGAATAAATACGGTTATAAATACAGATGCTCGCGCAATTCCGACATACAAATCGGGTATTAATGCAAAAAAGGGAGATAAGCTCAAAATGTCGCAAAAAAATAAGATAGGATTCATCGGCGCCGGCAATATGGCGAACGCCGTAATTTCCGGCTTGCTTGCCAACGGCGTTACCGACGCCGGAAATATTTATGTATATGATATTGACGCCGAAAAATGCGCGCCTCTTGCCGAAAAGGGAATATCCGTATGCGCCGATTCGGCGGAGGTTGTCAATTCTGCGCGTTATACGGTGCTTGCCGTAAAGCCGCAGAATTACGTGCAGGTTTTGTCTGAAATACGTCCGGCAGTCTCTGAAAGCAGCGTTCTTGTTTCAATAGCCGCCGGTATTTCAACGGAGTTTATTACAAACCAGCTTGGGCGAAAGACTGCGGTAGTCCGCGCTATGCCGAATACTCCTATGCTGTTGGGCAGGGGAGCTTCCGCCATTTGCCGCGGAGCCGATACAAGCGAAGAGGATTTTGCGTTTGTTAAAAGAATGTTCGAGCTCGGCGGAACCGTCGAGGAGCTCCCGGAAAGCCTTATGAACACCGTAATAGCCGTTAACGGTTCGAGCCCGGCTTACATATATTTATTTGCAAAGGCCATGACAGACTATGCGGTTGAAAACGGAATTCCGGCAGATAAAGCGCTTAATCTTGTGTGCGCCGCGCTTGAGGGAAGCGCCGCTATGCTGCGTGAAAGCGGCGATAGCCCCGACGCGCTTATTCAAAAGGTATGCTCGCCCGGAGGCACAACAATCGAAGCTGTGAACACGCTTAAAGACCTCTCCTTTTATGATGCTGTTAAAAAAGCCATGGAAAACTGTACCCGCCGCGCCGAGGAGCTCGGAAAGTAGGATTCCGCGCCGGAACCTGTTAAATGCTTTAGAATTCAATACGGGGCTTTGCCCCGATTATATACGGAGAATTTTTTATGCCGGGACTCGGAGTAATAATTAACACATTTGGGATCCTTGCGGGAGGAGCAGCGGGAACGCTGTTCGGCTCCAAAATTAAGGAGCGCTTCAGAGAAACGCTCATATCCGCAATGGGACTCTGCACTTTGTTTATCGGTATCGGCGGCTGCCTTGAGGAAATGCTCACAATAACAGAGGATGGGCTTGTCTGTACCGGAACGATTATAATGATAATTTGTTTTGCGCTTGGTGCTTTGATAGGCGAGCTGCTTAATATTGAAAAGCATATCGAAAGCTTTGGCAATTGGCTCAGAAGAAAGGCCAAAAGCGAGGGTGATTCTCAGTTTGTAGAGGGCTTTATTACTACCTCTCTTACAGTATGCGTAGGCGCTATGACCATAGTGGGAGCCATTAAAGACGGTATGTACGGCGACTTTTCCGTGCTGGCAGCAAAGGCCGTACTTGACGCCGTATTTGTTATGATTATGACCGCGTCGCTGGGGAAGGGCTGTATTTTTGCAGCTATTCCCGCGGCGGTTATCGAAGGCTTTTTTACCGTTATTGCAAGCCTGATTGAGCCGTTTATAACCGAAGAGGCGTTGTCAAATATCTCTTTAACGGGTTCAATCCTTATTTTCTGCGTCGGCGTAAATTTGGTGTGGGGAAAAAAGATCAGGGCGGCAAATCTTCTTCCGTCAATTTTTCTTGCTTTTTTGTGGGCTTTACTGTTTTAGCCGTTAAAAGCTCAAACCTTATTTTTGCTGACCGCGGTAACTTGAGCGCAGACGTTCCCCGCGCACGCTGCAATTTATGATTCGCCGTGAACGAAGAAAAGAAAATTTAAATTTTGCGCTTGAAATTTTGACCCTTGCTATGATATAATTATTTAGAATTAAATATTAATTCGACACGATACAAGAAGTGCTTTTATGCAAGCTGATACGATACCGTTTGCTGAGCCTTTTGTATCGTTTCTTTCTGCGCATACAATAGGAGTATGCGCTTTTTTGTTATCAAAAAAAGGAGGTAATTCCAATGGAACAAAAATCCAACACTTTTCTGGAAACAGAAAAAATCGGGAAATTAATGCGGAAGTTCTCAATCCCGTGCATAATTTCTCTTGTCGTCGGCGCGCTTTACAATATCATTGACCAAATATTTATTGCAAACGCCGACTATCTCGGCTCTTACGGCAATGCGGCAAATACCGCCGTATTTCCTTTAACCGTTATGGCGCTGGCAATTGCCGTTATGATTGGCGATGGCTGCTGTGCGTTTGTGAGTATTGCCCTTGGCAGCAATAAAAAGGAAGACGCCCACCGCAGCGTCGGAAATTCCATCATACTTTGCATTATCGGCAGCATCATCCTGACTGCGATTTATTTTATTTTTATGGAGCCGATTCTAACTCTTTTTGGCGGTAAGGTTAATCCCGAGACTTATACTTGTGCAAAAGAATATTGCTTCTGGATTGCTCTTGGTATTCCGGTTTATATGTTCGGGCAGGCAATGAATCCGATTATCCGCTCCGACGGCAGCCCTAAGTTTGCGATGTTTGCAACTCTTGCCGGAGCTGTCACAAATATCGTTCTTGACCCCATTTTTATCTTCCCGATGAAGATGGGAATGATGGGCGCTGCGGTTGCAACCGTTCTCGGTCAGATACTGACGGCAGCGCTTTCCGTTTGGTATCTGTTCCACATGAAAGCGGTGAAGCTGAAAAAGAGCAGCTTCAAATTGAGCGGAAAGCTGATCCCAAAATTTCTTGCGCTCGGCATGACCAGCTTTCTGGCACAGGTTTCTCTTGTGATTTCTATGGCTGCCGTACAGAATACCTGTATGAAATACGGCGCTATGGATCCCGTTTTCGGACAGCAGGAATTTGCACAGATCCCACTGGCGGTTTTGGGTATTGTTATGAAGTTCTTTCAGATTGCGATTTCCGTTGCAATCGGTATGGCGGCCGGTTGTATTCCTGTTGTCGGATATAATATAGGCGCCGAGCGTAAAGACAGAGCCAAGGCGCTGTTCGGCTATCTGTTGATTGCCGAAGCTGTCGTCGGCGGTATTGCGCTCATCATTGTGGAATGCTTTCCCCTGCAAATTGCAAACCTTTTCGGGGCCGCTAACGAAAGCGTGTACTACACGGAATTTGCGATCAAGTGTTTCCGTATTTATTTGTGCATGATGATTTTTGCAACCGTCAATAAGGGTACCTTCATCTACTTGCAGGCGCTCGGTAAGGCCGTTGCGTCTACCGTCGTATCTATGACCCGTGAAATCATTTTTGGCGTGTTTTTGCCAATTATTATGCCAATCTTCATGGGGCTGGACGGACTTCTTTGGTCTTTCCCCGTCGCAGACCTGTTGACCTTTGTAATTGCCGCTTTCTTCATTCGTCAGACATATAAGGGGCTGAGCGATAACCGGCAAATTAAACCTGTAAAGGGGGCAAATTGATATGAGCAACAGAATTATTACCGTAAGCCGACAGTTCGGCAGCGGCGGCAGAACAATTGGCAGAAAAGCCGCGGAAAGATTAGGCATTTCCTGCTATGATGCGGAGCTAATCCAAAAAATTGCGGAGGAAAGCGGCTTTGCGCAAAATTACATTAGAGAAGAAGGCGAGTATGCTTCCTCCGGTCGGTTTTCGCCCTTTTTCTCCAATCGCTCTATGGGGCTTACAAATCAGGATCGGCTCTGGAAAATTCAGAGCAAAATTATCCTCGACATTGCCGCGAAAGAGTCGTGTGTTATTGTAGGCAGATGTGCAGACTATATCCTTCGTGAAGAAGCCGACTGTCTCAGGGTCTTCATCCATGCCGATGTGGGAAAGCGTGCCGAACGCATCGTTAAGGTATACGGCGAAACCGCGCAGTCGCCTGAAAAACGCCTGCTTGATAAGGATAAGCGCCGCAGCTCATATTACCGCTTCTATACGGATATGGAGTGGGGAAGAGCTGAAAATTACCACATTGCTTTGGACAGCGGGAAACTCGGTATTGAAAAGTGTATAGAAATAATTTCGGATTTATTTTAATCCGGAATTACTCTTTGGCTGCGGGCGCGCTTTATGGGTGCGTCCGCCTTTTAGTATGACGGGCAATATAATGTGCTATGCGGTGAGAGTCCGCTCAGGCGCAGGTGCAAACGAACTTTCAATAAGTGGCTTTGCCCCGTCATTCAACGTGGCAAATGGCAGCGTTAGCTTCCTGAGAAACCAACGGGGATAGTATCCCCACCGATTCCGAAAATGGAACCCGCCGCCTTAAAGGCGGGAGACACATTTGCCTAAGTTACAGCGGCTTTCAAGACTTGCATCGTGAGGTGTGAGAGGGAAGAAGGAATAGCAGGATCGCCGCCCTATGAACAGAAATCTGATAATAGAGCTTCTACGGGAAAATATAAAATCCGGCTTCTCAGCAAACGCTGAGAAGCCGGATGCGGTTTTTGGCTATTCAATATATCCTATTTATCTTATATATCTTTTTTGGGCTCGTCTTTCGGATAAAAGCCGCCGCCGTCTGACGGCTCTGTTTTGCGGCAGCACTCTGCCTCTACTACGTCTACAATCGCTCCTTTGTCAAGCTTTTGCTGCTTAGGCGGAATCTCTACGGGAAACACAAAGGGCTTATTTTCCTTGTTGTTCATTGACATTCATCCTTTTCAATTGTTTTGCAGACTTATTTTTTGAAGATTATAAAAGAATATAACAGGTAAATTTAGCAAAAAATCAGTCGCTTTTGCAAAGCAGAGAATGTATTTTTTCTACGCCTTCGGCAATTTGTTCAAGATGAATTCCGGAAAGTCCGAGAGTGAGGTTATAGTCGCCGTAAATGCTTTTGATTGTGTTTATTTTATTTTTTCGCAGGAGAGAAAAAACCTCTTCGGGCGGCTGTTCGGATATTTTAACGGCAACGCAGAGCGAAGATTCGTTAAGTATGTAAGGAGTCCTTTCTGAAAAATATTTTTTTACCGAGGATATAACAAGCCTGCTTTTTTCAGCATAAATTTTCCGCAAACGGCGCAGGTTGGATTCAAGCTTTCCGTCGGATATATATGCCGCGAGCGCAAGCTGTTCAAGCTTTGAAGCTGTTTGATTGTATCTGTCGTTTACACGGTCAAAGCGGTGCTTCAGCCGCTGCGGAATAACCATATAGCCGATGCGGACGCTCGGCAAAAGCAATTTTGAAAAGGAACCGAGGTAAGCTACGTTTTCACTGTTAAAGCTTTGTATAGCCGGAACCGGACGCCCGGTGTAGCGCAGCTCGCCGTTGAAATCGTCCTCAATTATTATTCCCCCGACGCTTTCCGCCCAATGAATAAAATCAATCCGACGCTGAACCGGCATTGCAAGACCGCTGTTAACCGCGCAGTTGGGATTCACCAGTACCGTATCAGCTTTTGTTTTAAAAAGCTCCTCGGGTATAATTCCGTATTTATCGCAGGGAGCGTAAATCAAATTGAAGCCAAAATCCCTGAAAAGCTGTTCGGCGTGCGGATACGAGCCCTTTTCAAGGGCAACGGTTGTTCCCGTTCTGAGCGGACCGCTCAAAAGATAAAGCAGAGCCTGAGTGCCGGCGCCGATAATGATCGAGTCTTCGTCCGAATTAACCCCTCGAATACCAAAGGAATACCGCTGCAAAGCGCGGCGCAACGCTTCCTCACCGCGCGGTTCCCCGTAAGAGGTTAAAAGATAAGGCTTGTTTAAAATATCCTTAACATATTTTCTCCATTGATTAAAATTTCCCGAGTCCACGCTTTTAGAACCGAAATCATAGTCAAATACTACGCAGCTTTTACCGCGTGTATTTTTGACTGTCTGTGTATAACCGCGAGGCACACTGTCAAACTCCGCTTCAACGGCAAACCCGGACTGAGGAATGCTCCGTATGTATCCCTCGGCACAGAGCTGGTGGTATGCAGTCTCAACTGTTGTTTTTGAAACCCCGAGATCTTCGCAGATTTTGCGTATAGACGGCAGACGTTCGCCTTTTTTCAACATTCCTTTTTCTACAGCGGTTCTAATTCCGAGGTATAATCTGCGGTATAACGGCTCGTCTTCGGTTTTGTCCGACATAAGAAAATCGTAAATCATAAAATCACTGCACCGTATCCCTGAGCTTGTAAAGCGATATTCCGGCGGATTCCTTTACAAGCTCGTATTTGTCTCCCATAAAGTCGGCAATTTCGTTGCTGTTGGAAGCAACGCTTTGCGTGTCCGCCAAAAAATACTCTGTATACTCCTGTTCGCTGTAATAGCTCGGATACATATAAACATTTTCAAAGTCATACATATGCGCGATAAATTTTGATTGAGCGGTATAGCAGGCGTCCTTCGGCAGCGTTGAAATAAACTCGTTATATCCCTCGGAAATTTCCTGAGAATATTCGTCGCTGTAATACTGCATATAATAGCTTGCTTTAGGAAAATAGAACGCGCAGGACATAACCGTAACCGTCATAACGGAAAAAAGAAGAATCCTCCTTCTTTTTAGATTGCCGAATCGGATGGCGGCGCATATAAAAAGGAAAATTGCAAGCACTGCACTCCCGTAACCGTATTGATAGTTGACGTCATACTGATATTGCCAGTCGGACATAAGATTGATTACCGCCATAGGCATAAGAAGAATCAAGGAGGATTTTTTCTCGGCAAAAAAGGGCGCGAACGCAAGGGGAAGCATGACGGTTATTATATACGGGACTTTATCCTCGGTGAATATCTGTGATAATACATATCCGAAATTTAAAAAGCAGGTTTTTACAACGGCGGCAAAGCCGCTTTCTCCGGCAGGAATGTAGTTTCCGAGCCTGCCTATCATCACGCTGCCCCCAAAGCAGGCGACCATGGCCGTTGAAAAAATAAAGTAAGCTGCGGACAGTAAACCCGTGAAAGTGCCGAGCGCTCTTTGGCGCCTTGTAAAGAAAATATATATTGACAGTGCGAAAATGTAAATGGCAGCGTCCTCTTTGACACACAAAGTTAAAAACGCGAAGAGCAGAAAAAGCGCTTTTTTATTTTTCAGCAGAAAATAAATACACCAGAGCAGTAAAACCGAAAGAAATTTATTTTCGTGGAAGTCGGTCAGAGTAGGGCGGAGAAGCACGGGAAAAAGCATATAGATTACCGAGCAGGCAAGAGCGGCTTTTTTTGAAAATCCTAAATGACGGCATATGAAAATGATTGGCAAAAAGCCGCTGATTACCCCAACCGCCTGTAAGACGATGAGTGTTTCGGGGCGGGGAATCAACGCATAAAACGGCAGCAAAAGATATAGAAAAGGTGAAAAATGCACTCCGAAATGGGAAAATTCCGCATTTCTTTCGCAGGTCGTAACGGGAATAAACGAAGTGCGCATCTTTTCAAACAGCTGTGCAAAAATTCCGAAGTCAAAGCAGCCGGCTTTGTATGAAAGGTAGCGTGCTATCCCTGCGGCGGATATGTGCAGCACAAGAATAAGGGCAATTACCGATGCGGCAGTATATAATACCGGAGTTGATATGTCGTGCGCAAAGAGAGGGGCGTCTCCTGTGTAAACATAGCATACGGCAAGGAAAAATATGAACGCAATACCTATAATGAAATAAAGGGCGCTGTTTGAGCTTTCGGAATTTTGCGCCTGTATGAACGAAAGGCAGCATGCAAACGCGAGAGAAAAAACGGTCAGAGAGACTTTAATGGGAAGATTGCTTTTTATTAAAAACGAAAACAACGATATAAGCGCAAAAGCAAAGATAAGAGATACAGCAAAGCAGACGGCAAACATGGGCTGCTTTGCGAATTCAAGCGCCGTAAAATTTATTTCGGAACCGCCGAATATAATAAGAGAAAAAGTACCCGACAGGCAGAAAGCAGAACAGAACGCCGCGAAAAAATCAATTCCGGTGAGCTTGCCGTCATTAGGCGGGAGGAGTTTTTTCAATGCTTTCATAAAATATCACCAGTTGCTTAATTTATCTTGCAATACTATCATGAGTATAACATATTCGTTTTATATATGCAATGGTTTAATCCTTGTATTCGGCTTTCAAATATGCTAAAATAAACAAAAACTTGAACGGAGGAGCTTATGAATATAAGGGAAGAATCACTGCAAAAGCATTATGAATGGAAAGGAAAAATCGAAGTTATTTCCCGTGTGCCGATAAACAGTGCAAGGGAGCTGTCGCTTGCGTATACGCCCGGCGTTGCACAGCCATGCATTGAAATTCAGCGCGACTATGAAAAATCTTTTGCACTTACAAGAAGAAGCAATCTTGTGGCTGTAATTACGGACGGGACGGCGGTACTCGGTCTGGGCGATATTGGACCGGAAGCCGGAATGCCCGTTATGGAGGGCAAATGCTCGCTTTTTAAGGAGTTTGCGGATGTGGACGCTTTTCCGCTGTGTATTCGCAGCAAAGATATAGACGAAATCGTTCGCACCGTTTATCTTATAAGCGGAAGCTTCGGCGGTATAAACCTTGAGGATATTGCTGCGCCGCGCTGCTTTGAAATTGAACGCCGACTTAAAGAAATCTGCGATATTCCTGTTTTTCACGATGACCAGCATGGGACGGCCGTCGTGGTAGCAGCAGCGTTCCTCAACGCGCTGAAGGTGGTAAATAAAAAGGCGGAGGAAGTAAAAATAGTTATTAACGGCGCAGGCTCCGCCGGAATTGCAATAACAAAGCATCTGCTTAACATAGGAGCCAAAAACATAACTATGGTTGACAGATTCGGAATTATATGCGAAGGTATGCCGGAGCTTAACAGCGAGCAGGCTTTGTTGGCGCGGCTTACAAATAAACAGCGTCAAAAAGGGACGCTTGCCGACGCCTTAAAAGGAGCCGATATGTTTCTCGGCGTTTCGGCTCCTAATGTTCTTACTCGGGAAATGGTACGTACAATGGCAAAAAATCCAATAGTTTTTGCTATGGCAAACCCTACTCCCGAAATAATGCCCGAGCTTGCCAAAGAAGCCGGTGCGGCGGTAGTCGGCACAGGCAGGAGCGACTTTCCGAACCAGATAAACAATGTGCTTGCTTTCCCGGGAATTTTTCGCGGTGCTCTTGATTGCCGCGCAAAGGAAATTAACGAAGAAATGAAGACAGCGGCCTCTATGGCAATTGCGGGCTTGGTTTCGGACGAAGAACTCAGCGCAGACTGCATTCTCCCCAACGCGATCGATAAGAGGATCGGCTCTGCGGTTGCCGGAGCGGTAATGGAAGCCGCACGAAAAACCGGCGCCGCAAGAATTTGACTTTATGTCGGTGTTATACTGACGGGGCAAAGCCCCTTATTGAAAGTTCAGTAAACCGCAATAACCCACAACGCAATAGCGGATTGCATACTTGTCTTGAACCGGGGAGGCGGCTTTTTAGGGGGGTACTTTTTGT
>CAZXCG010000016.1:0-33897 GCA_964639205.1 uncultured Eubacteriales bacterium | reverse complement strand
ATAACTTAGGCAAAGATGTCCCCCGCCTCTAAGGCGGCGGGTTCCGTTTTCGGAATCAGCGGTGGATACAATCCCCCATTGATTCCTCAGGCAGCTGACGCTGCCCTTTGCCACATTGAATGACGGGGCAAAGCCCCTTATTGAATCGGGTCACTGCGCAAGCAGACCGTGCTTTTCGTAGCGCGCTGTTTTCACAATACGGTTTTTATCATCTACAAAGACTATTTTGGGCGAATGCTCCCTTACCTCGGTCTCGTCAAGCGCGGCGTACGCCATTATGATGATTTTATCGTTGAGCTGCACCTGTCTTGCGGCGGCTCCGTTAAGGCAAATCAGTCCGCTGCCGCGTTTGCCCGATATTGTATAGGTTTCAAACCGGCTGCCGTTATTTATGTCTACAATCTGAACCTTTTCGTATTCGTAAATTCCCGCAGCTTCCAAAAGCTCTTCGTCCACTGTTATGCTGCCCACGTAATTAAGCTCCGCCTGAACGACCGTAGCTCTGTGGATTTTACTTTTAAGCATATTGACAAGCATTTTGCAAACACTCCTTCGGCGCTTTATTTTATGTTACGATAAAATTGTCAATCAGCCTTGTTTTGCCGATATACACCGCCATAGCCACCAAAGTGTTTTCCCTTATCTTTTCAACGGGGGATATGGCGTCAAAATCAACCGCTTCCACATAATCTATTTTCGCCAGCGGCTCCGTTTGAATATTTTCCTTCATAGCTTTTACAAGGGCTTCGGCGTCGGTCAATCCGCTTTTTACAAGCTCCATGCCCATAAAAACGGTTTTGCTGAGGATAAGAGCGGCCTGCCTCTCCCGCGCGTTTAGGTAAGTATTGCGCGAGCTCTTTGCAAGTCCGTCCTCCTCGCGTATAATCGGACATCCGACAATTTCAACCGGAATATTTAAATCCTTTGCCATCCTTTTGATAACCGCAAGCTGCTGCGCGTCCTTTTGACCGAAATATGCTCTGTCCGGCGCGGCAATATTAAAAAGCTTGTTTACTACCGTGCAAACTCCCCTGAAATGGGTGGGTCTGCTCCTGCCGCACAGCAAAGATGTGGGGCCGGTCATATCCGTAAACGAGCAAAATCCGTCCGGGTACATTTCCTCCGGAGAAGGATTAAAGATTAAATCCGCGCCTGTTTGCTCGCACAAACGCGCGTCGGCGGGCAAATCTCGGGGATACCTTTCCAAATCCTCGTTCGGGGCAAACTGAATGGGATTAACAAAAATACTTACCACCGTTCTGTCATTTTGCTCAACCGATTTTTTAATGAGACTTCTGTGCCCCTCGTGCAGATAGCCCATTGTAGGAACCAGACCTACGGAAAGCCCTTCCTTTTTCCATTCCTTTACCTGTTGTCTTACTTCTTCCGCAAGATGCGCAATAATCACAAATTTCCCCGCCTTTTCCGTATTCAACTCGCAGCAAAGCCCGACGCGCGGGCTCGCCCAAAGCCGTTAATATTACAAGCTTTTGTACAGCTTTTCAATAATCCCGTCGTCAATGCCGTATGTATGCTCCTGCGAAGGGAAAACGCCGCTTTTAACCTCTGCGTCGTACTGCCTGAAAGCGTCACTCATTGTTTTTCCGAGGTCGGCATAGCGTTTTACGAATTTCGGCGTGAAATCCGAAAACATACCCAGCATATCCTGATATACCAAAACCTGACCGTCGCAGCCGTTTCCCGCGCCTATGCCTATTGTCGGTATATCAAGCTTTTTCGTAATCAGCGAAGCAAGCTTTTCCGGCACCGCTTCAATGACTACTGCAAACGCGCCGGCCTCCTGAACGCTCAGAGCGTCCTCCAAAAGGCTTTTGGCGGCAAACTCGGTTTTGCCTTGAACACGGTTGCCGCCTATAGCGTTTACATACTGGGGCGTAAGCCCTATATGAGCGCAGACCGGAATTCCCGCGTCCGTAATGGCGTTTATCTGCGGGCAAGCCTTTTTACCGCCCTCAAGCTTTACGGCGTTGGCTCCGCCCTCTTTAATCAGACGACCGGCGTTTACAACAGCGTCATAAACAGACGTCTGATAAGACATAAACGGCATATCCGCAATTACCAGCGCGTTTTTTACTCCACCGGCAACCGCTCTTGTATGATGAATTACGTCCTCCATGGTTACCTTGGTCGTATCGTCATAGCCGAGAACAACGTTGCCCAACGAGTCCCCCACGAGAATCGAATTAATCCCCGCTTCGTCAATAAGCTTGGCTGTGGAGTAATCATATGCCGTCAGCATAGAAATTTTTGTTCCCTCCGCTTTTGCTTTCGCAAAAGTAATCACCGTATTTTTCATAATTTATCACCTGCATTTTAATATTTATTGCTCTGTTACGCTTTTGTTTTACCGTCCCGCAAGGTCTTTGCATAATTAAGCCTCGTTCAGCAACGCCCGAAGCTCCGTATAATCCCTTTGAGGGTATTTTGCCTCGGCTATTTTCAGTAATTCCCCGGAAAGCGCTTTATATACGCTCAAAACGGAGGCGTCCTCGCCGTCTGACAGGGCTTTAAGATGCTGCTTTACGGTAAATAGGTCGTTGCGTTCAACCGGACCGGTAAGGGCGTTTGCACAGCCGACGCGCGAAACAGTCTCGGCGTTGTTTAAAAACAGGGGAACTAAAGCCTTACGCGCGAAATCGGAGGAAAATCCGCATTCCTCCAGCAGCCCGACCGACATACTGTAAAGCCCGATAACCAAATTGCTCGCCGTCACCAGCGCGGCATGGTATTTTTGCTTTTGCCCGGGAGCTATAATTTGATAAGGATTCTGAAGCTTTTGAAAAAGCTTTTCAATAACCGGCAGACAAGCTGCGTCGCCCTCAAGAGTAAAAAAAGCCCTTGAAATTTCTTTATAGGAATTTTCCTTATCACTGACGGCAAAAATCGGATGAACACAGCAGCCGTATGCGCCGGTTGCCTCTATTCCGGAGAACACCGCGGCAGGTAAAGCCCCGCTGCAATGGCACAATATTTTATTCTTTAGCTCGCAGCTTTTAAGCTGCAAAAAAACCTTATAAATCTGCGCGTCCGGCACGGTAATAAATATTAACCGGCTTTCCTCCGCAAGCTCACTCGGCGTTTCAAAGCTTTTGCCGCAGGTAAGCTGCGCCGCGCTGCGCGCATGCTCCGGAGTTTTGCTGTAATAACCGGATATTTTCAAGCCGTTCGCAAAAAAATAGCGGCCCAGAGTTACTCCTACTCTGCCCGCGCCGATAAACCCTACGGTTATTTCATTATCCATAAATTCACCTCTCAGAAGCAAAGTAAAATCCCGCACGCGGAACGTTCCGGGTTTTAAAGCCGACAAGCGCGTATGAATAAAATATGTGACACGGTACGGTTTCGTACAGAATACCATCCGCAGTCAGTATACAACAAACGCGCCGTTTTGTAAAGTCAAAACAAAAAATTTCTGCCGCTGCTCCATCACGTTTTAAACAGATGCAGCCCGTTCTGAATAATAAAAAGCCAAGCTGAGGCGTAACGGTTTACCGGCATAAAATCAAAACGCGCAAGCCACGTTATTCCGAGTCTTCGGGAAATAATTAATATTCTCCTACAGAAAATATTTTTATACAATTTAAATAAAAATGTTTCTTCCTTTTGTGCATACAGACAAAATTTATTTTTTTAATATATTGCTATTGTGTTTTTTATACAAACAAGCTATAATCGTAAGTGTGTATTTGAAAGTAATTGTAAAAAACGACGTTTAAAAACGACTTTTTTTGAATAAAACTTTCCGCTTCAAAGCGGAATCCTCCGACGCCGATACGGGAACGCCGGCAAACAGATTGCAACAGCTTACGCTTATGATAAACTTTTAAGGAGAGATGCAAATTGAGACAATACGACGCAAAAAAAATTCTGAATATCGCGCTTGCGGGGCACAGCGGTTCCGGTAAAACCTCGGTTGCCGAGGCCATGCTCTACCTTGCCAAGGCAAACGACAGACTCGGAAGGGTTGACGACGGCAACTCCGTATTCGATTACGACGCCGAGGAAATAAAAAGGAAATCCTCTATACTTACGGCGGTAGCTCCCATTGAATGGAAATCCTCAAAAATAAATATTATCGATACTCCCGGTCTTTTTGACTTTGAAGGCGGTGTGTGCGAGGGCATGCGCGCCGCCGACAGCGCGCTGATTGTGGTCTCCGGCAAATACGGCGTTGACGTAGGCACCGAAAAGGCGGTTGCGCTTGCCGAAAAAGCCGGGCTTGCCAAAATGTTCTTTGTAAACGGCCTTTGCGACGAAAGCGCCAGATTCTACCGTGTTTTTGAAACGCTGAAATCGACCTTCGGACCCTCGGTATGCCCGGTTGTCGTTCCGTATATTGAGGACGGGATGGCAAATACATACATCAATCTTTTTGAATACAAGGCTTACCGTTACGATGAAAAAGGTAATATGACAGAGACGGCAATCCCCGATATGGGCGATCATCGCCTTGACGGCTTGCGCGTTGCGATAAAAGAGGCGGTTGCCGAAACAAGCGAGGAGCTGCTGGATAAATTCATTATGGGAGAAGAATTTACGCCCGAGGAGATTGTGCTCGGCGTAAGTCAGGGCGTGCGCGACGGCACGATTTGCCCCGTATTCTGCGGAGACGCGCAAAACACTTTCGGAATAAATCAGCTTCTTGACTCTCTTGTGTGGCTTGCTCCGACCGCCGCCGACAAGGGCGGTGAAACAGGCGTTGACCCCAACGGAGATCCCGTTAAGCTTTCCGTAAACGAAAACGCCGGCGCGGCGGCTGTAGTTTTCAAAACGGTCGCCGATCCGTTTATAGGAAAGCTGTCGTATTTTAAAGTTGTTTCGGGCAAGATTGCGCAGGATACTCCTCTTATAAATATGCGCACCGGCAATACCGAGCGCATAGGCAAAACGCTTACCGTACGCGGCAAAAGGCAGGAAGACACTCCGGCGATAGTAGCCGGCGACATCGGCGCGGTTGCCAAGCTTTCAAACGTTATTACCGGCGATACGCTCTGTTCGCCGCTGCGCAAGGTTACTCTTAAGGGCATAGATTATCCGAACCCCACCTATTCTATGGCGATTTACCCCAAAACAAAGGGCGAGGAAGACAAGGTCGCTCAGGGTCTTTCGAGGCTTTGCGAGGAAGATCCGACAATAAACTTCCGGACAAATAACGAAACCCACGAAATGATAATAAGCGGTATGGGCGAACAGCATTTGGACGTTGTTGTTTCCAAGCTTAAAAACAAGTTCAACGTAGACGTTGAGCTCAGAGAACCGAAAGTAGCTTACCGCGAAACCATACGCAAAAAGGTTCAGGTTCAGGGCAGGCACAAAAAGCAATCGGGCGGTCACGGACAGTTCGGCGACGTGTGGATCGAGTTTGAGCCCTGCGACAGCGAAGGGCTGGAATTCTGCGAGCGTGTTGTGGGCGGATCGGTGCCAAAGAGTTATTTCCCCGCCGTTGAAAAAGGTCTGCGCGACTCAATCGCTAAGGGACCTCTTGCGGGTTATCCGGTAGTAGGTCTGAAGGCCACTCTGTACGACGGCTCATATCATCCGGTAGATTCCTCCGAAATGGCGTTTAAAACCGCTGCCGCCATAGCGTATAAAAACGGTATGCCGCAGGCAAACCCCGTTTTGCTCGAGCCCATAGGCGAGCTGCGCGCAAGCGTCCCGGACAGCAATATGGGCGATGTAATGGGCGAAATCAACAAGAGACGCGGACGTGTGCTGGGTATGGAGCCCGGCAAGGCACACGAACAGATTATACAGGCCGAGGTGCCGTCCGCCGAAATGCATGATTTTTCAACATATATCCGCCAGGTAACTCAGGGCAGGGGTTCGTTTACTTTTTCCTTTGTACGCTATGAAGAAGCGCCCGCCAATATTTCTCAAAAAATAATCGAAAACGCCAAATTGGCTTTCGGCGAATAAAAAACAGGATTTTAATAGACAACAAAAAGACGGCGGTTCATAAAACTGCCGTCTTTTTGGAATGCACCGTAAGCGCTAACGCCTTGCTCACCGTTCAAACGATTTTATTTTTGCCGCCGCTGCGCGCACGCTGCAATATGCGGCAAGCTCCGTTCAAGGCGGGCTTTACGGGACACAGCTCCGATTTTACAAACAGGAAGATGATTAAATGACAATTCAACAGCTGAAATACATAGCCAAAATTGCGGAATGCTCTTCAATTACCGAGGCGGCGCGGCAGCTTTATATTTCACAGCCGAGCCTTTCCTCCGCGGTAAAAGAGGTGGAGGCGGAATTCGGCATTGAAATTTTCCACCGCACGCCAAGGGGTATTTCTTTAAGCGCGGACGGAGCGGAGTTCCTTTCCTATGCGCGCCAGATTGTTGAACAGAGCGAGCTGCTTGAAAGCCGTTATTTAAACCGGAAACCGCCGAAAAGACTGTGTTCCGTCTCAACGCAGCACTATTCCTTCGCGGTGGATGCGTTTGTCAGGCTGATTTCCGCGCTTGACGCCGACGAGTACGAGTTTACGCTGCGTGAAACAAGAACATATGAAATTATCAGCGACGTTGCCGGCTCCCGCAGTGAAATAGGCGTTTTGTACCTGAGCGACTTCAACGAAAAGGTAATTAAAAAGCTTATAAAGGAGCAGCGCCTGACCTTCGTACCCCTGTTCGACGCCGACCCTCACGTGTTTATAAGCTCCTCGCACCCTTTGGCAAAAGCCGAAGAGCTTTCTTTGAAAGATTTGGAGGACTATCCTTTTTTGGCTTTTGAACAGGGCGCTTACAATTCGTTCTACTTCTCTGAGGAGATATTAAGCACGGAGCCGCACAAAAAAACCGTTCACGTAAGCGACCGCGCAACACTTTTCAATCTGCTTATAGGCTTGAACGGCTACACGGTATGCACCGGACTTTTAAACAGCAGCTTAAACGGTGACAATATAGTTTCGGTCAAACTGAAAACCCGCGAGCGTATGCGCATAGGATACATTTTTAGCGAAAAACTGCCCCTAAGCGCTGCTGCCGCACGTTATGTGGACGAGCTTAAGCATCTGATAACCGAAAGCGGCTTTGCGCCCGTGTAACGGTCGGTTTTGTTTTAAGAATCGCGGCGGCGCTCGTCCCTTAGATTTTTTGCCGCCTTTACCATGTTGACAAGGCTCGGCTTCGTTTCGGCATCTCCCCTTGTCTTCAATCCGCAATCGGGATTCACCCAAAGCTTTTCGGCGGGAATTTTTTCAAGCATCCTTTTAAGCTCGCCGGTAATTTCTTCTACAGATGGAATCCGCGGTGAATGAATATCATAAACGCCCGGACCTACCTCGGTTTTAAAATTATTTTCTTTCAATGAGTCAAGAATCATCAGATCGGAGCGCGAAGCCTCAAAGGTGATAACGTCGGCGTCCATGTTATCAATCGCCGAAATAATATCGGTAAATTCGCTGTAACACATATGGGTGTGGATCTGAGTCTGAGCTTTAACCGCGCTGTGTACCAATCTGAAGGCGGGAACAGCCCAGCTTAAATAGTCTGTTTCCCAATCCGATTTTCTCAGCGGCAGCTTTTCACGCAGGGCGGCTTCGTCCACTTGAATAATCCTTATACCGTTGCTCTCCAAATCAAGAACCTCATCCCGAATGGCAAGCGCAATCTGAAATGCGCATTCCTTAAGGGAAATATCCTCTCTTGGGAACGACCAGTTCAAAATTGTAATCGGACCGGTCAGCATACCCTTAACAGGCTTATTTGTGAGGCTTTGCGCATATACCGACCATTCCACGGTTATGGGCTTTTGCCGGGAAATACCACCCCATACTATCGGCGGCTTTACACAGCGTGTGCCGTAGGACTGTACCCAGGCTTTTTCCGTAAAAAGAAAGCCGTCAAGGCACTCGCCGAAATACTCGACCATATCGTTTCTTTCGTATTCGCCGTGTACCAGAACGTCAAGCCCTATTTCCTCCTGCAGTGCAATGCACTGTTTTATTTTCTCCCTGTTGAAATTGCGGTATTGCTCCTCGGTTTTTTCACCCTTGCGGAATGCGGTGCGGTTTGCCTTTACATCGGAGGTTTGCGGGAAAGAACCTATAGTAGTGGTCGGGAACAGCGGCAGCTTAAACTCGTTTTTCTGAATCTCTTCACGCTTTGCAAATTCGGGCAGTCTGACAAAATCAGAGTCCTTAATTTCGGCGACGCGCTTTGCAGCTTCGGGGTTTGCGCAGTCTCTGCCTTGCTCGAAAAGCTTTTTATTAGCCGCATACTCTTCGGTTTCAAGCGGGGAAGGCGTCTCAAGGATTTTCTTAAGCTCCGACATTTCCCCAAGCTTCTCGGCTGCAAAGGCAAAATGCTCCTTGCAGCATTCGGAAAGCTTTGTTTCGTTTTTTAGCGTATACGGTACGTGCAGCAGCGAACAGGAGGTACTTAAAACGATGTTTTCGGTATATTCCCGAAGCTGCGTTATAACTCCGGCGGTTTTTGCGTAATTGTTTTTCCAGATGTTTTTCCCGTTTATAAGCCCGGCAAAAAGGACTTTATCCGAGGGGAAGCCGTTTTCCTTTACAAGCTCAAGAGATTTTTTGCCTTCCGTAAAATCAATTCCTATACCGTCAAAATCCAGACCGAGCGCTTCTTTGTAGCAATCGCATATATCCCCGAAATATGTTTGCAGAAGGATTTTCAGATTTCCCTTCGATTTTAAAATTTCGGTGTAAAGCTTTTTGAAAAGGGAAATATCCTCCTCGGAAAGATCATATACAAGATACGGTTCGTCAAGCTGCACCCACTCTGCACCCATACAGTCAAGCTTTGCAAGTATTTCACGGTAAACCCCGGCAATTTCTAAGGCAAAGTCCCCGGCCTTTTTCCTGCCGGTGAACCGAACAAGCCTTAAAATGGTAAACGGACCCGTAATAACGGGTTTTGTGTTGACGCCGAGCTCCTTTGCTTCGGCATATTCGCCGAACGGCTTTGAAGAATTAAGCCGCACCTGCGTGTCGTCGGCAATTTCGGGCGTCATGTAATGGTAATTTGTGTTAAACCATTTTTTCATGGCCAGTGCCTTCACGTCGCCGTTTTTTCCCTGATAGCCTCTTGCCATAGCAAAGTATGTGTCAAGCGGAGAAAGCTTCAGCTCTTTATAGCGCGCGGGAATAATGTTGAGCATTACGGCGGTATCAAGAACTGTATCATAAAAGGAAAAATCGTTGCTCGGAATATAGTCTATTCCGCTTTCCGCCTGAGCAAGCCAATTGCCTTTTCTGATCTCTTCGGCGCTTTTTTCCAGCTCCGCCGCCGTAATTTCGTTTCTGAAGTATTTTTCGGTTGCAAACTTTAACTCCCTTAAAGCTCCGACCCTCGGATAACCTATAACCGATGTTTTCATTTTTATTCCCTCCGATTTTAAATCTGTTTTGACTGCAAACTATTATAAGTCATAAGTCGGCTATAGGGAAATATTTATTTTTTATGTATTAAAATAGTCAAAAGCTATGCCCCTTGACCTGTTCTCCGCTGTCGCGGAGGTTGACTGTTCGCCGCATAAATGATAAAATGTTAATAAAAAAACTCCCCTGCTTTTGCAGAGGAGAATTTTGAACCGTATTTTTACAGTTCTTTAAGTATCAGGCTTAAACGGCGCTTGCCAACAGACCGGCATTTATTGCAGACATATCCGCTTTTAAACCGGAGCAAAAGCGCGGCGAAGCCCGCCGCCCCGGGCGTAGCGCGAGGTATGTACGCTCAAGCTATAATCTCGCCGTCTACGGTTCCGTTAAGACCTGCGGCGTTTGATTCGTCGGTATCTATATGCATGGCGGGAGCGTAGCTTTTGCTCACTCTTACCACAACATCGCCGAATACGGTTTCTCTGCCCGTGCCGACGCCGACCCTGACGCTTACCGTTTGCTTGTCCTTAAGACCGTACTCCGCCGCAGAATCGGGGGTAAGGTGTATGTGCCGTTTTGCGGCAATAACTCCGCAGTCAAGCTCAATTTCGCCGTTTGGACCGGAAAGCTTACAGGCTCCCGAACCCGCAATGTCTCCGCTTTCGCGGACAGGTGCGGCAATGCCGAGTTTTCTTGCGTCTGTGAGCGCAACCTCGACCTGCGTCGCGCTGCGTACGGGGCCCAAAATTGACATAGCCATCGAGCCTTTAGGACCCGTAACGGTTACTTTTTCGGCGCATGCAAACTGGCCGGGCTGCGAAAGATCCTTTTTGTTTGTAAGAACATAGCCCTTGCCGAACAGCGCTTCAAGATGCTCCTGAGAAAGATGCACATGCCGCGCGGAAGTTTCAACCATTATTTTCATTTTGTTTACCACCAATCAATTTAATTTATTGACTATATTCTACACCAAAAAAGCTTAAATTTCAACAGCTAAAACAAAATAGGAGAAAACAAATATGTACACCGATTTTGCAAAACTTCGGCGCGACTGTATGCAGTGCAGAAAATGCAGCCTTTGCGAAACGCGCACAAACGTGGTTTTCGGAGTAGGCAACGAGCACGCGGACATAATGTTTGTGGGAGAAGGTCCCGGCGAAAACGAGGATCTCCGGGGCGAACCGTTTGTAGGGAGAGCCGGACAGCTTCTTGACAAAATGCTTGCCGCCGTAGACCTTGACCGCAAAACCAACATATATATAGCAAATACGGTAAAATGCCGCCCGCCGCAAAACCGCGATCCCCTGCCCGACGAGCAGGACAGGTGCCTTGACTGGCTGCGCGCCCAGGTAAGGCTTATTCGCCCGAAAATAATAGTATGCTTAGGCAGAATTGCCGCCGCAAGACTTATTAAAAGCGATATTAAAATAACAAAAGAGCACGGCGTGTTCTTTGAAAAAAGCGGTATTCTGATGATGCCTATGCTCCATCCTGCCGCACTGCTTCGCGACCCGCGCAAAAAGCCCGAGGCCTTCGATGACTTTTTAAAGCTTCGCGACAAGCTTGAGGAGCTGAATTTAAACGCTCAAAGCTGACCTGACGCAAGTAAACCGGCTTCTGTCTCTTTTAGAAGCCGGTTTTTAGCTTTAAAATTTCCCGCCGCCTACATTTCAATTCCCAAGCGTGCCGGAACACCCTTTTCGTAAGGGTGTTTTATATTTTTTATTTCGGAAATATAATCGGCAAGCTCAAGAATACGCTCGGACGGATTGTGACCGGTCAGAACAATTTCCAGCGTTTCCGGCGCGTCCTCAAGAAAGGAATAAAGCTCGCTTTCCGGAAGCATTTTTTCGTTTACCGCACTGAAAATTTCGTCCAGCACGATAAGATTGTATCTTTCGGTAAGCGCAAGCGCGGTGGCGCTGTCAAAAAGCGCCCGCGTATCCCGTGCTGTAACCGCACGCTGAAGCTCAGTCATCTCAAAAGTAAAGGGCTGCTTTTCGGGACAGTGGGTTAGAGTTATATTAGGCAGCTGGGCAAGAATATTTCTTTCGCCGGAATTGCTGCTTTTCAGGAACTGGACGAACACAACCTTCTGCCCGCGTCCGGCACAGCGGACGGCCAACCCCACCGCCGCCGTGGTTTTTCCCTTGCCGTCGCCGTAATAAACATGAACCATTATAAAACCTCCGTTTCAAACGCACACGATAATTTTTTCGGTGCATAGCAGCATTAACCGCGGCGCTCTCGGGCGCGCCGGTTTTTGCTCCGTAAACCTCCGCAGAGCAGCTACAGATACTTTTTTATAACAAACGCCACCGCGTTTTCAAGGTTTGAGGGCGCTTGATGCCGCGCGGCTTTTTTTGCGGCAGGCATAGCGTTTGCCACAGCATACGAGTTTTTCGTAAAGGAAAGCATCCCAACGTCGTTGCCGCTGTCTCCGATTGTGACGGTTTCCTCTGCTTTTATGTTCAGCATATCGCACAGGAAGCCGATTCCGTGAGCCTTGCTTATCCCCTTTTTGGTAAGCTCTATGTTATTGATAAAAGAATTGGCGCAGTCGAAATCCAAAAGCTGAGGCAGAGCGTTTACCGCATTAAACATATGCTCCGAGTCTCGGAAATATATTACCAGCTTTTCAACCCGGTTTTCTTCTTTACATACAGCGTCAAACAAATCCTCGTCGAGTACGATATTATAATTTAAAAATTCATTTAAAACGCCGTAAATAGGCGTGCCTTTAACATTTTCAAACATACTTTTCTGATAATGGCTCAGCCCGTTTATCATAGCAAAATAGCAGGCGTCCTTGAGCTGCTCGCAGCTTAACAGATTAATGACCTTTTGCTTATCCATATAATCGTCAAAAATTATCTTCTTATTTACAACGTCGTAAACCATGGCTCCGTTTGCAAGGATCATATATTTAAGGCCGCGAATATCAAGTATCTGCCGGGGAATATCTCCGAGAGCGCGTCCGGTTGCGGGAACAAAACATATCCCCGCCGCGGCGGCTCGCTCGATTGCCAGGATATTTTCCCGCGTTGTGGAAAAGTTGTCAACCAGCAAAGTTCCGTCCATATCCGAAAAAATTGCCTTTATGCCCATGTGTTTCTCCTTTGCAGCACAAGCGCCGACATTAAAGTAAAAAGCAGAAGCACCTCTGTTGTGCTTCTGCCTGAAAGCTTAAAGATGAATAATCAGTCGGCGAAACCGGATTCTACCAAAGCTATAAGTTCATCGACCGCTTCCTTTTCGTCGGCGCCGTCGGCTATAATTTTGATGCTCGTTCCGCCTACTATACCCAAAGAAAGAACGCCGAGCAGACTTTTTGCATTTACTCTTCTTTCTTCCTTTTCAATCCAAACAGTAGCCTTAAATTCGTTTGCCTTTTGAATAAAGAATGTTGCAGGGCGTGCGTGCAAGCCGGCTTTGTTTTGAACCATTACTTCTTTTGTATACATCATCAAAACCCTTTCTTTAAAAAAATAAAAACTCATACGAATTAACAGATAAAATGCCAAATGCTGCCTGATTAGTATTATACATTTCTTTTTAAGATAGGTCAACACCCAAATCACATTTTTGGTTTGATTTACGATTGGATTTTAGTTTAAAAAGCATTATTTGTGCAAATTTACGGTAGAAAAAAAAGAAATCAACTGTAAAAGAAAACAGTATTTGGTAATTATTTTAAATCGGAGCGGCGTCCTGTCAAGATTGCCAGAAACGTGGTCTGCCCGCGGCAGCAATTACGGAATTTTCGGCGCTGCGGCGGAGGATTACAGCCTCGGCTGAAGCATTGAACGGCTCGACCCGTTCACCAAACCTGCGCAGGCGGCTTCAGGCACGCTTATTTAAGGCTTTACGGGGGTAAAAATCCGAATTTAATCCTCCCTGAGCGCCTATTTTGCGGAAAATTTTTCCAGTATTTCCCGCTCCTTTTCGGTCAAATTTGCTTTCTCGAGCAGATCCGGACGCTTTTCGGCGGTTCTCAGCAGGCTTTGCATACGCCGCCACTGCTTTATATTTTCATGATGTCCGCTCAAAATTTCCGGCGGAACCTCCCTTGAACGCCACACCGCGGGGCGTGTGTACTGAGGGTACTCAAGCAATCCATCGTAGTGACTTTCCTCCGTAAAGCACTCATCGTCCGAAAGCACTCCGGGAACAAGGCGGCACAGTGCGTCCGCAAATACGAGCGCGGGCAGTTCGCCTCCCGTAAGCACATAGTCGCCTATTGAAATTTCTTCGTCTATAAGCTCTTCGAGCACACGCTCGTCAACGCCCTCGTAATGACCGCAAAGCACGCAGATGTTCTTTTTCCCCGACAGCTCCTTGAGCTTCCGCTGAGTGAGAACCCCGCCCTGCGGCGACATATACACAAAGTACGGCTTTTCGCCGAGCTGCCTGCATACGCTTTCAAAGCAAAGGGCTATCGGCTCGCACATCATTACCATTCCCATTCCGCCGCCGTAGGGAGCATCGTCAACACGGCGGTGCTTGTCAAAAGCAAAATCTCTGAGCTGATGACATTCAATCTCGATTACCCCCTTTGCCCGCGCCCTGCCGATTACACTTTCCGACAGCACCGCCTCGCACATTTCGGGAAACAGAGTAATAAGGTCAATTCTCATCCTCAAATAGTCCTTTCATCGGTTTTATTAAAACCGCGCCGTTTTCCGGCTCAACGCTCAAAACAATCTCGTCGATTACCGGAATATATACGTCCTTGCCGTTTTTTGCCCGCATTTGATAAATGTCGTTGGCTCCCGTATTAAAAACCGAAAGCAATGTTCCGTAAATTTCGCCGCTGTCCGCGTCTTTTACCGTAAGCCCAATAAGATCCTGAATGAAATATTCGCCCGGCTCAAGCGTTATATCCGCGCGGTTAAGATAAATCTTTTTGCCCCGCAGCGCGTCGGCCGCGCCGACCGTCTCCACGCCTTTTATTTTCATTATCGCTATATTTTTGTTCGGGCGGCTTTTGACCTCGATTTTTTCTTTGCCGGAATCAAAATAAAGGGTTTTGAGCGCGCAGAATTCTGCAATCGAATTGCACCATACTTCCACCCGCACCTCTCCCTTGAGGGCGTGTGCTCCCACGATTCGACCTGCTTCAAGATATTGCTGCATTTGGTTTCTCCTTACCCGTCAATAAATTCAATAAGCGGCTTTTCCCCGTCATTCAACGCGGCAAACGGCAACGTCAACTGCCCGAGAAATCGGTGGGCGATTGTATCTCCCACTGATTCCGAAAATGGAATCCGCCGCCTTAGAGGCCGGGGACGTCTTTGCCTAAGTTAAAATTTAAAATGCACGGAGTATTCCGCAAAATTACAGGGAAATGCCCCTCGCGGAATCGAGAAACGCTTTAAGCTTGCCGTAAATCGTTTCGACGCCGCCGACCTCGTCGCTTTCAATATTAAGGGGCATAATAGGGTCGTGAACCGACAAACGCAGCAAAAACCAACCGCTGCCCTCGCCCTCGCCGAAGGAAACGCGGATTCCCTCGCGGTTATCGTCGGCAATCTGCCAGTTTTGCTTTTTGCCGTACTGTTCCAGCTCCGAAATTATGCGCTCGCCGCAGGCTCTGAATTCCGGGTCTGTAATTTTAATGCGGATCTCGCGGCTTTCAAGGGGCTCCTTAAGCCCCTCGAGCAGGGAATCAAGCTCTTTCCCCTCGGAACGAAGCTGAGCCGTTTTTATAATAATTTTTGTGCACAGATAAGCGCCGTCGTCCAAAAAATAATTCTCGCGCATTGCAGCGTGACCCGATGTTTCTATGGCAAGCGGGCAGTCTATGCCCTTCGAGTTAAGCTCAATCGCTTTGTTTATAACGTTTTTATACCCCCTGCGGTAACGGTAATGTCTGCCCCCGAGTACATTTTCGATATATTCTTTAAGTCCGCTTGAAGTTATTGAATCCGTAACGACCGTGCCGCCTCCGCCTTCAAGCGCAATTGCCGACGCTACAGCCACAAGGCGGTTGCGGTTTATCTCGTTTCCGTATCTGTCAACGGCGCCGCCGCGATCAACGTCAGTGTCAAAAATAACGCCCAAATCGGCGCCGCTTTTCAGCACTGCCTTGCATACGGAATCCATAGCCTGCGCGTTTTCGGGGTTCGGAATGTGGTTTGGAAACCTTCCGTCAGGCTCCAAATATTGACTGCCGGAAATATCCGCTCCGAGCGGTTTGAGAACCTTGTCGGCGTAAAAGCCTCCCACGCCGTTGCCGGCGTCGACAACAATATGGAATCCCTCAAGCGGCAAATCGTAATTCCGCGCATTCACGCCCTTCTTTATAATTTCACGCAAATGCTCGCAGTAACGGTTCATATAATCGACGTTTTCAATCCTTCCTCCCTTTCCGTCGGCGGGAGCTTCGCCGTTTTGCGCTTTAAGCAGGATCTGCTCAATGTCGCTGCTTTCAAGCCCGCCGGCGCGTGTAAAAAATTTCAGTCCGTTGCGGTTATAGGGGTGATGGCTGGCGGTTATCTGCACGGCGGCGTCGGAGTTTAAATCGACTGTCGTCATAAACATAGCCGGAGTTGAGGACAGTCCGCAGTTTAAGACGGTGACTCCGGCGGCGACGAGTGTTTCGCACACAGTCTTTAAAATGCGCGGTCCCGAAATGCGGCAGTCCCTGCCCACGGAAATGCAGAGCTGCCGCGCCGGCTTTCCGCACTTTTCCTGCGTCCAAAGCAAAAATCCGCCGGTTATGGCTTTAATTACGCCGTCGGTAAGATTTAAGGGCCCCTCCTCAGCCGAGTCGCTTGCTGTTCCGCGAATATCGGTGCCGCTTTTAAAGCGCTTCCATTCGTTATTTAACATGACCGTTTCTCCTTTATGATGTTCACGTATTATCAAGCGCCGCCAAAAAGATAGATCGTGTTGAGCTCCACCTTGTAGCAGTGTTGAATACGGTATTATAATAAGCGGGATAGGTAGGCGTGGGAACGCTTTCGGAGACCAGCTCCACACAAAATCCGGGCTTGCCGTAGGCATAGCGGAAGTAATTTTCAAAGCCTCCTCCGTAGCCGTTTACATAATTTGTGGCGGGCATAAGATAAAATCCGCATTTACTCGAAAGCGCGTTTGCAAGCCTCCTGTCGGCCGCGCTCACGGTGTTGACAGTGTCGCTCCAATAAATAACGTCGCCGCGCAAATGCATAGAAAACATCCACTGAAAGCTGTTGGAGTCGCAGAGCTTTATAAGCGCCTGAGTTTCCGGTTCGCTGGCGGCTGAGGCTCCCTTATAGGTTTGGTTTGTGTTGGTTCGGTTGGAAATGCTTCCGGTTGTGATTTTACTCCAATAAAACGGAAAATTACGGTTCAGATTTACTCCGTTTGCGTTGCCTTTAAATTCAAGACGTTCGGCGTCAAGCTTAGGGTAGCTGTACAAAACGGAAGCGCCGGCAGAGTAAATGTCCATTCCGTCGGGATTGCTTACGGGTACGATATATATTGTATATCGGTCAAGCAGGCTCTTCACATCGTAGCCGTCGTAAGTTTTGTTTGCAACATACGCCTTTGCATACTCCTCCGCGCAGCGCATAACAAAGCTTGTTGTCAAAATTTCACGGGAATGTATGGCGGCGGTAACGCAGACCTTCCGGCTGCCGTTGCCGAGAGTAAGCAGCGGAATGGAGTTGCCTTTTACCGACGTGCCAATGGACGAGTAAGTTATAAGCTCGGGAAACATTTTTTCCAAAACAGCGCAGTCGCGCTTTACCGCGGCGGAGGTATATACGGCGCTGTAATTTACCACGGTGCTGTAAACGCTGACAAGGCAGCTCGTCTTTACGCCGCTTGCCGCGGTTGCGGTAATTGTTGCCGTTCCGGCGCTCTTTGCTTTTATCGTTCCGCTTGAGCTTACCGTGGCTACGCTTGTGTTGTTGCTTGAATAGGAAACGGTTTTATCGTCGGCGTTTGAGGGCTTCAGGGAAGCGGTAAGCTGCGCCGTGCTGCCTGTGTAGAGCCATACGTCGCTTTTATTCAGGGTGATCTCGGAAACCGGCAGAGGCTCAACCGTTACCCTGCACACGGCGCTTACTCCGCTTTCCGCCGTAACGGCGATTTCTGCGGAACCGACGCTGACGGCGGTTATTTTGCCGCTTTGTTCGACAGCGGCAATATCGGAATTACTGCTTTCAAACGTAAGCTTTTTTACGCTCGCATAATCCGGCAGGACGGAAGTGCCGAGAATTGCCGTTTTGCCCTTATAAAGCGTTAAGTCAGTGCTTGACAGATTTATTTGCTCGACCGGAATATCCTTATACAAAACAATACGGCGCAGCGCGGTGGCGTCGCGCACGTTGATAACGCCGTTTCCGTCAATATCCGCCTTTTGCTGAGCCTCATCACTCAGCTTTTCTTTGTTTATAATATAATTTAAAATCATATTAACGTCTTTTATGCTGCAAATTCCGTCGCCGTTCAAATCTACGGCGCCGTCAACGGAAGCAGGGATTTCGGTGCGCAGCGCTCCTGCCGAAACGGCGGCACATAAAAGAAAAGCGGCGAAAACGCATATAAAGCAAATAAAACTCTTTTTCATTTTGCAATTCTCCAAAAAAATCAGCCGTTTTGTTCAATATATTTTTGCGCAAGCTCCGCAGCCGTTCTGACAAGCTCTCCGCATGGGCGCTTGCGATAATATTCGCGGGTGCGTTCCTCTGCGTTAGGCGTTGCCTTTTCCGCTTTATCAAGTCCCAAAAGCTCCCGGCAGACTATGGAGCCGTTTTCTCTTTTAAACTCGTTTGCAAGCAGTTGAACTCTTGCATAATGCCTGCGCTTTTGCTCGGTCGCCTTCGGGTCGTCGTAGCCGTATTTTAAGCCGAGCACCATAAGCATTCCGCTCACAGCGCCGCAGACCTCGCGCATCCTGCCCATTCCCCCTCCGAACGAAGAAGAAAGCATGGCTGCGGTTTTTGCGTCCAAGCCGAGCTCATCAAACGCCAAAAGGACTGCCTGAGCGCAGTTGTAGCCCTGTTCAAAAAGCTCTTTTGCTCTTTTTCCTTTATCCTGCATAATATCCCGCTCCTGACTTATATATCATAACACAAACCGCCTTGAAATTCAACTCTAAGACCGCCATGCCGCGGATATGCCGACTAAAAAAGACTTCCGGCGCGGCGGCCGGAAGTCCGAAAAAGTCAGCTCAATGCGGTTTTATTATTTGTTAAGAGCCTCATAAACCGCAACGGCGCAGGCAACGGTCGCGCCGACCATCGGGTTGTTGCCCATTCCGATAAGACCCATCATTTCAACATGAGCCGGAACAGACGAAGAGCCCGCAAACTGCGCGTCGCCGTGCATACGACCCATAGAATCCGTAAGACCGTAGGAAGCGGGACCCGCGCCCATATTATCCGGGTGAAGGGTTCTTCCCGTGCCGCCGCCGCTTGCAACCGAGAAATATTTAACTCCGTTTTCAAGCGCCCATTTCTTGTAAGTACCCGCAACAAGGTGCTGGAAACGGGTGGGGTTTGTCGAGTTGCCCGTGATGGAAACTCCCACGTTTTCGTACTGCATAATGGCGACGCCCTCTCTTACATCGTCGGCGCCGTAGCAGTAAACAGCAGCTCTTTCACCGTCTGAGAAGGCTTTCTTCTCAACGATGTTAAGCTCGCTTGTAAAATAGTCAAACTCAGTCTTTACATATGTAAATCCGTTAATTCTTGAAATGATATAGGCGGCGTCCTTGCCAAGACCGTTAAGGATTACCTTGAGCGGTTCTTTCCTCGCCTTGTTAGCGTTACGCGCAATGCCGATAGCTCCCTCGGCGGCGGCAAAGCTTTCGTGACCTGCAAGGAAGGCAAAGCACTTTGTTTCATCTCTGAGAAGCATAGCGCCGAGATTTCCGTGACCGATGCCGACGCTTCTCTGCTCGGCAACAGAGCCGGGAATTGTAAAGGACTCGATGCCTATGCCTATAGCCTCGGCAGCGTCGGCGGCGGTTTTAACGCCCTTTTTAAGCGCAACGGCGCAGCCTACGGTATATGCCCAGCAGGCGTTTTCAAACGCGATGGGCTGAACGCCTTTTACTATTTGATACGGATCGAAGCCGGCGTTTAAGCAAAGCTCCCTTGCCTCCTCAAGACTTGCTATACCGTACTCGGCAAGGCACTTCCGGATTTTAGGCAATCTTCTGTCAATACTTTCAAAACTTACAGCCATTGTAAAATTCCTCCTTACCGAATTATTCTTCACGCGGATCTATGTACTTTGCCGCGTTATCAAAGCGGCCGTACTGACCGATATTGTTCTTGTATGCATCGTTGGGGGCAGCGCCGTGACGAATGTCCTCAAGCATTTTGCCTACTTTTACAAACTGATAGCCGATAACCTCGTCGTTTTCGTCAAGGGCGAGCTTGATAACGTAGCCCTCCGCCATTTCCATATAACGAACGCCCTTAACCTTGGTGCTGAACATTGTGCCGACCTGTGAACGAAGCCCCTTGCCGAGATCCTCAAGACCCGCGCCTATGGGGAGACCGTCCTCTGAAAAAGCCGTTTGGCTGCGCCCGTAAGCAAGCTGCTCAAAAATGTTTTTCATAGCTGTGTTGATAGCGTCGCAGACAAGGTCGGTGTTAAGACATTCAAGCAATGTCTTGCCCGGAAGAATTTCGGCGGCCATAGCTGCCGAGTGGGTCATACCGGAGCAGCCGATTGTTTCAACAAGAGCCTCCTCGACAATGCCGCCCTTTACGTTAAGGGTCAGCTTACAGGCGCCCTGTTGAGGAGCGCACCAGCCTATACCGTGTGACAGACCGGAAATGTCCTTAATTTCATAAGACTTTACCCATTTGCCCTCCTCGGGAATGGGAGCAGGACCGTGATGCGGACCCTTTGCAACAGTACACATGTTTTCAACTTCATGTGAATAATTCATTTAGGTACTCTCCTTTCAATTTTTCGGTTAGCGCTTTGCACCTGAACGCAAGCGCACTTCCGCATATATTTATTATAATGAGTTTTCCGGAATTTTACAATAGCTTTTTTTGGTTTTTTGCACGGATTTTGTAAATATAAATCCGGCTTTGCATATATATCTTTACATATATATTCCGCAGCCATAAAGGCGGATTTTTCGCGTTTCAATAGGGGCTTTGGCACGCCCATTCAACGTGGCAAAGGGCAGCGTCAGCTGCCTGAGAAATCGGTAGGGGTTGTATCCCCCGCCGATTCCGAAAACGGAACCCGCCGCCTTAGAGGCGGGGACGTCTTTGCCTAAGTTATATTTATTGACCCGGAATCTGCGCCGTCAAAGCCCGGATTGACAAATTAACCTCTTGTTAAAATGCTTTGGCTATGGTAAAATAGCACATAGTATATAGCTTGAGCACAAACGGCTCCGCTTCCGAAGCGGCGTCTGCTCAAGCCTAACTCAGCGCCGCGGCGGTTTCAATGTGTTGCAATCCCTGCCGCGTTAACGAAAAAGGTGATAAATTTGTCATTTCCCCGGGATAGAATAAGAAACTTCAGCATAATAGCTCACATTGACCACGGCAAGTCAACCCTTGCCGACAGAATCCTTGAACAAACCCAATCCGTAGCGGTGCGAGATATGGAGGATCAAATCCTTGACGACATGGAGCTTGAGCGCGAACGCGGAATCACCATAAAGGCTCACGCGGTTACTCTTATATACAAAGCTGACAACGGCGAGGATTATCTTTTTAACCTTATAGATACCCCCGGTCATGTTGATTTTAACTATGAGGTTTCCCGCTCGCTTGCAGCCTGCGAGGGCGCTGTGCTGGTTGTTGACGCCTCGCAGGGAATAGAGGCTCAAACGCTTGCAAACACCTACCTTGCCGTAGACGGCGGACTGGAAATTGTCCCCGTTATAAACAAAATAGATTTGCCCGGCGCGGATCCTCAGCGCGTTAAAAAGGAGATTGAGGAGGTTATAGGACTTCCGGCAGAGGACGCGCCGCTTATTTCCGCAAAGCTCGGGATTAACATTCACGATGTCCTTGAAAGGATAGTTACGGACATCCCCGCACCGACGGGCGACATAAACGCGCCCCTGCGCGCCCTGATTTTTGACAGCTACTACGACAGCTACAAGGGGGTTATTATATATGTCCGCATTAAAGAAGGAAAGCTCAAGACGGGCGATGAATTCAAGCTTATGGCGACCGGCTCGGTTTTCAACGTCGTTGAATGCGGCTATCTCAGAGCTTCTTCACTTGAAAACACCGGCGAGCTGTCCTCCGGCGAGGTAGGCTATATTGCCGCCTCGATAAAATCGCTGTCCGAGGCTCAGGTGGGCGACACGGTAACCCTCACGTCGAATCCCGCCGAAGAGCCCCTGCCGGGCTACCGCCCGGTTCAGTCTATGGTGTTCTGCGGCATTTATCCCGTTGACGGCGCAAAGTACGGCGATTTACGCGACGCTCTTGACAAGCTTAAATTAAACGACGCTTCCCTGAGCTTTGAACCGGAAACCTCCGCCGCTCTCGGGTTCGGCTTCCGCTGCGGTTTTCTCGGTCTTCTGCATATGGAAATTATCCAGGAGCGTCTCGAGCGCGAATACAACCTCGATCTGATAACCACCGCTCCGAGCGTAAACTACCGCATCACACTTACCGACGGCACGGTTGAAATGGTTTCAAATCCTACCAATTACCCCGACGCATCGGTAATTCAATCGGCGGAAGAGCCTGTGACGGACGCGCATATATATTCTCCATCCGAATATGTCGGGAACATTATGGAGCTGTGTCAGGACAGGCGCGGCGTTTTTAAGGATATGACCTATATTGACGCCGACCGCGTCGATATTCACTATGAGCTTCCGCTTGCCGAGATAATCTATGACTTTTTCGACACGCTTAAATCGAGAACGCGCGGCTACGCCTCTTTTGATTACGAGCTAAAAGAGTACCGCGAAAGCAAGCTGGTAAAGCTCGACATAATGCTGAACGGCGAAACCGTTGACGCTCTTTCCTTTATTATTCATGCCGACAAAGCGTACGGCCGCGCCCGCAAAATGGCGGAAAAGCTTAAAGAAAAAATTCCGCGCCAGCTCTTCGAGGTACCTATTCAGGCGTGCATAGGCGGCAAAATTATAGCCCGCGAAACAGTCAAAGCTATGCGCAAGGACGTTCTGGCAAAATGCTACGGCGGCGACATAACCCGCAAAAAAAAGCTGCTTGAAAAGCAGAAAGAGGGCAAGAAACGTATGCGCAAGCTCGGAACGGTTGAGGTTCCGCAGGAGGCGTTTATGGCGGTTCTAAAGCTTGACTCGGATCAATAATACCGCAACTGCACGGTAACGGGGCAGTCGGCTGAGCCGTCTGCCCCGATTTTTTAACGCAAATTTTAAATCATAAGCCTGTAGATATTTTCAACGTCCTGCCGGTTAAGCTCCGTAAATCCCGGAACAGTGCCTGTATTGCCGTTGCCGTAGCAGGCTGTATCGGCAAGCTTTTCTATGTCCTCCGGTTTTGCGCCCAATTCGGCAAAGTTCTTCGGCATTCCTATTGACGCAAGAAACTCCCGCAGCTCTTCGATGCCCTGTTTTGCCGTATTTTCGGGATTTTCAAAATCCATCTGCACACCCCAAACTCTTACGGCCGCCTGCGCAAAGCGCATTACGTTATGCTTTAAATTATAGGTAAACACTGCCGGCATGGTTACGGCAAGCCCCGCGCCGTGCGCGCAGTCGTAAAGAGCCGACAGCTCATGCTCAATGGCGTGGCTTGACCAGTCCTGAGTTCTGCCTACTCCGCAGGAATTGTTATGCGCCATCATACCCGCCCACATAATATTAGCGCGGGCGCCGTAATTATCGGGCTCTTTTACAGCGCGGGGACCCTCGTGTATCATTGTGAGGAGCAAGGCTTCAATAAGCCGGTCGGTAACCTCAACCTCTTTGGTGTTTGTCAGGTATCTTTCGTATAAGTGCGCCATAATATCGGTAATTCCGCAAGCGGTCTGATAGGCAGGCAGCGTCTGAGTAAGCGCCGGATTGAGTATGGAAAATTTAGGTCTGAACGCTTCTCCCGACGCGCCGCGCTTGAGCATTCCGTTTTCGTTTGTTATAACGGAGTCGGGCGAGCCCTCGCTGCCCGCTGCGGATATGGTAAGCACTGTCCCCACCGGCAGAGCTTTTTCAACCTCTTTACCCGAATAGTAATCCCAAAAGTCGCCGTCATATACCGCTCCGGCGGCAATCGCCTTTGCGGAATCTATCGCGCTTCCGCCGCCTACGGCAAGCACAAAGTCCGCCTTTTCTCTGCGGCACAGCTCTATGCCCTCATAAACAAGCCCGCTGCGCGGATTCGGCTTAACTCCGCCAAGCTCAACATATTCCACACCCTCGCGCTCCAGCGCCTGCTTCACACGGTCAAGCAAACCCGAACGCACTACAGAGCCTCCGCCGTAGTGAATTAAAGCCTTGCTTCCGCCGAAACGCTTGACAAGCCTGCCCGCCTCGCTTTCGGTATCTTTGCCGAACGCAAAATAGGTCGGCGCATAAAAAGTAAAATTATCCATATTGCACGTCCTTTCTCTTTTTACGGTTTAATCTGCTGACAACAGTATAAAACAAGTTTGCCCAAAAAACAATCCCCCTTATTTTCTTTGGCGGCCGTTTTTTGCAAAATATAACTTAGGCAAATATGTCCTCCGCCTATAATGCGGGCGCAGTGTTGCGCGCAAGTTTTATGGGGCGCTGCTCCGATTTAAAAAGAATTTCCGCCGATAATGCCGCTTTCGGCGCTTTTAGTTGCTGTTTTTCGCTAAAAAACTAAAAATAGGGCTTGACAACACGGCTCATTTTTGTTATACTGTCAAAGTAGCAAATGGGAGCATAGCTCAGCTGGGAGAGCATCTGCCCTACAAGCAGAGGGTCATAGGTTCGAGCCCTATTGCTCCCACCATTTCGCGGCAGACCGCAGGGTCTTGCCGCGATTTTTTGTAAGCACCCTACTGCTCAAAATACCGCCGAAAGAGCAGCAAACAGCGCAAACGCGCCTGCCGTTTAACCGCGGCAGGCGCGTATCGATACGGCTGCGCTCGGATAATTCGGCGCATTCGTATTTTCTACTCTATCTGTAATCGTTCAACCGACAGGCATTTGCCGGTTTTTTCATCCGCCGAAAATAAAACGCAGTCCATACGGCAGTCGCCTTTGGCGAGTTCAAAACGAACCGGCATTTTTGTTTTGAGCTTTTCTATGACGCACTCTGTTTTTACGCCGAGCGCGGAATGGATTGTTCCCGTCATACCGACGTCGGTTATATAACCGCTGTTCCCGGGAAGAATCCTCTCGTCGGCTGTCTGCACATGAGTGTGCGTGCCGAACATCGCCGTTACTCTGCCGTCAAGATAATATCCCATGGCACGTTTTTCGCCCGTCGCCTCAGCGTGGAAATCCACCACTGTAATTCTTCCCTCGGCGCGCCCGAGAATTTTGTCGATTGTTTCAAAAGGACAATTAAGCTGAGCGTCCATAAAAACGCCGCCCATAATATTGATAACCGAAACAACGCAGCGGCCCATATCATAATTGCATATTCCCGTACCCGGCGTGGTTTTTTCCGGGAAATTTGCCGGTCTCACTATACGCTGCGAAGAATCGAGCAGTTCGTATACTTCCCTGCGGCGAAAGCCGTGGTTGCCGAGCGTTATAATATCAACGCCGCTGTCAAAAAGATAGCGCGCGGATGCCGGCGTTATTCCGTTGCCGTCCGCCGAATTTTCTCCGTTGCAAATTACAAGATCAACGCCTTTCGCCCTTTTGAGCTTGGGCAGACGGCCGCGCAAAAACTCGCAGCCTATGCTGCCGACCACGTCGCCTATACAAAGTATATTCATAGCAAAACCCTTTCTGCAATTCAAATTCAGAGCCGTTCACACCGCAGCCCGCCGTCTCGGAAACAGAGACCGCCGAACACCCCGTATTAAAAAACGCAGGGTGCGCCGCGCGGCGCACCCTGAACCGGAAATATTCCCTTAAGCGTCCTTTTTTGCTTTGGCAATCTCGCGCGTAAGCCACACATCGGCAATATCCATAGCGTTATAAAGTCCCTTTTTTTCGCTTGTTTTAATTATCCTGCGTCTGGGATTTATGTCCCGGGCGGTGCTCATAAGCGCAATACTTACATCTTCGGAAACCTGAAGCCCGTTAACCTCCTTTTTTGATTTAATAAGGAAACGTATAATGTACGGGTCTTTCATACTTCCGTAATATATTTCGTCGCCGCAGCGCACAAAAGGTCTTCCTTTATAAGTAAAAAATTCCTGTTCAGCCACTTTAATACCTCCTCTTTTACTGTCGTTCGTCTTAAATACATCAGGGTAACGCCGCCGTAAAAGACGGGATCACTTAACATTTAAATAGGATTTCACCAGTGCTTCCAGTAAATCGTCCCTATCAAGCTTGCTGATGATTTTCCGGGCGTTATTATGCGTTGTTATATAGGTGGGATCTTCGGAAAGAATATAGCCCACAATCTGGTTTACAGGGTTGTAGCCCTTTTCCGCCAAAGCCTCGTAAACAAGCTTCAGCGACTGCCTAAGCTGATCGTCCTTATCGGCGGAAATTGAAAAAATCATGGTTTTATCAAGCATGGAAGCACCTCCCAAATGCAAAATCTAATATAGTATATCATACTTTTGACTTTTTTTCAAGAGTTTAACACAAAAATCTAAAACAGGTAACGAATAATTTCACATAACAAACACGAACTTTTCAAAAAATTTTCAAAACCTATTGCAATTTGATTTTACATATGATAAAATAATACCGTAAACAAATACGTTGCGGGACACAAGCGCGTTAAATTGCAATTTATGCGAAATTTGTGTTTTTCCGTCTGATTGTTTCCAAAAGCTGCGTAAATAACAGCGGTCGGTCTGGGGTCACCTGATTAAATAAGCCGCTGTTTTAATATGAAAGGAGTTTTCAACTTATGTACGATGAAAACAACAACTTTTCCCCTGATATTCCTCCTCAAGACAACG
Organism: uncultured Eubacteriales bacterium; assembly: GCA_964639205.1. Lineage (GTDB taxonomy): Bacteria > Bacillota > Clostridia > Oscillospirales > Acutalibacteraceae > CAZXCG01. Next base: position 7,550 of record CAZXCG010000016.1, on the reverse strand, counting down.
GCAAGAAATTTGCAATTGCCGCCCTGGTATGCGGTATCTTAGGTATTGTCGGCGGATGGTTCCCGATTGTTTGCTATTTTACGTTTGTTCTGTCTATTTTGGGTATCATCTTCGGCGTTAAAGGCATGAAGGATTGCCCGCAGGGTGCCTCCGGCAGAGGATTGGCGATTGCCGGTCTGGTTTGCGGCATAGTAGGCGTGGCTTTCTCATTGGTGGGAGTTCTTTGCTATTCCTGCGCTGCCTGCGCGGTATGCAGCGCCGGCGGTCTTTCCTCTTTATACTACTGATAAGCTTCAATAACGGAAAACGAGGGGCTATGGCAGACGGTCTTGCCGTTTGCGACAGCCTCTTATTCTTTTTATGGATGTGACCCTGTTTTATGTATCCTTTTATTCACATACTCGGCAGAGATATTGCCTCATACGCGCTTTTTGCGGCGGCGGGCGCTTTGCTGGTTTTCGCGTGGATATTTTTCGCTTCGCGCTTTTTAGGGCAATCTCCCGAGTACTGCATTTATGCGGGACTGATTGCTTTAATCGGAGTTTTTTTAGGCGCTCACCTTCTTTACGGCGCAACAAACATACCGAATATTGTTTACGCGTTTAAACATTACGGCGAGTTCGACGGCTTTTGGCAATTTGCGCGATACCTGCTTGATTCTGTCGGCGGTATGGTCTTCTACGGCGGTTTGCTCGGGGGAATGGCGGCAGCTTACATTTACATAAAAAAGAAAAAGCTCAGTCTTTCCGATTTTTCGGACATTTTCGCGCCGGCGGTTCCTCTGTTCCACACCTTCGGCAGGTTAGGTTGTTTTTTCGGCGGCTGCTGTTACGGAGTTGAATGGGAAGGCGGAGTAACCTTTACTTTATCGCCTCTTACAGATGCAAACGGCGTCGCCCGTCTGCCGATACAGCTTATAGAGGCTTCCTTTAATTTTATTCTGTTTATTGTGCTTGCGTCTATGTTTTGCAAAAAAATTCTTAAAAGGAGGCTTTTCTGCACATACTTGCTCTGCTATGCTCCCGCCCGCTTTATTTTTGAATTTTTCAGGGGCGATACTCTGCGCGGAATTTGGTTCGGGCTTTCCACTTCTCAATGGATAAGTATATTTATTATCGCCGTGACCCTTTTGTTTTTACTTGTTCCCCGCATTCACAAGCGTAAGCCGAGCCGACGCGGGCTTGCCGAAACATAAAATAACAGCTCAAATATTTTTAAACGCCCCGGTAAGAGCAGCAGACGCTTTTACCGGGGCGTTTTTCCCCGAACCGAGGCTTTATTTAACGGCAATGCACTCGATTTCGAGCTTGCAGCCTTTGGGAATGGCGGCAACCTGAACGCAGCTTCTTGCGGGGTACGGCTCTGCAAAAAAGCTTGCATAAACCTCGTTTACCTTTGCAAAATCGTTTAGGTCGGCAAGGAAAACGGAGGTTTTAATAACATTCTCCATACCCAGACCCGCTTGCTGCAAAATGCTTTTTATGTTTTTGAGCGACTGAGCCGCTTGCTCTTCCACGCTTTCGGCGATTTCCCCCGTTGCGGGATTAACCGGAATTTGCCCCGAAACAAATACCAGCCCGTCTGTTGTAAGCGCCTGTGAATACGGCCCGATGGCCGCCGGCGCATTGCCTGTTTTAACAGCTTTCATTTAAATTATCTCCTTTTTTTCTGCGGTAAAGTTACTCCTGAACCTTATCTGTTGTAATTTTAAAGCCTGCCGAAGTGAGGCGGTTTTTGATAAGCTCAATTTGCTCAAAATCGCGCGTTTCCATACCTATTTTAAGGAAGCAGCTTGAAATAGCCATATTTACGTCGGCGTGCTCATGATGTACGCTTACGACGTTTGCTCCGCACTCGGAAATTATCTGGCTGACTTCCACAAGCTGACCCGGTTTATCTTCAAGCGCTATTTGGAGGGTTGCGTTCCTTCCGCCGGTAACAAGACCGCGCGTTACTACGCGTGAAAGTATGTTAACGTCTATATTTCCTCCCGAAAGAAGGCATACAATGTTTTTACCCTTAACGGGCAGCTTTTCAAACATTACCGCCGCGACGCTCACCGCGCCCGCGCCCTCGGCAATGAGCTTTTGCTTTTCGATAAGCGCAAGTATGGCCGCCGCGATTTCGTCCTCGGAAACGGTAACGATTTTATCAACGTATTTTTGCGTCATTTTAAAGGTTAAGTCGCCCGGGCGTTTAACGGCGATGCCGTCGGCGAAAGTTGAAACACTGTCAAGTGTTACGGCGCTTCCCGCTTTAAGGCTTTGCTGCATAGAGGGAGCGTTTGCTGCCTGAACTCCGTAAACCTTTATGTTCGGATTAAGGCTTTTTACAGCCATTGCCACTCCGGAAATAAGACCGCCGCCGCCTACGGGAACCACAATTGCGTCCGGCGTGCCGTCAAACTGCTCCAAAATTTCCAGCCCTATTGTGCCCTGACCGGCTATTACCTCTTCATCATCAAAGGGATGAATAAACGTGGCGCCGCTTTCCTTTTGAAGCTTACAGGCGTAATTATAAGCGTCGTCGTACGCGCCTTTAACAAGACAAACCTTGGCGCCGAGCTCCTTTGTCGCCTCAACCTTGCTTATCGGCGCTCCGTCCGGCATACAGATCACGCTTGGAATGCCCATCCCGGAAGCGGCGCGCGCAACGCCCTGAGCATGGTTGCCGGCGCTGCATGCTATGATGCCGGCGTTTTTTTGCTCCTGAGTAAGCCGGCTTATTTTATAATATGCTCCGCGTACCTTAAAGCTTCCCGTCACCTGCAAATTTTCGGTTTTAAGGTATATATTGGACTTGTCGCTGAGCTTTTGCGCATATATTAAATCTGTGCGGCGCACAACGTCTTTAAGCACGTAAGATGCGTTGTAGACCTTGTCTAATGTTAGCATTGGAATTCTTCCTTTCACGTTATTTGTTAAACTCGCAGCCAAGCTCGATTTAAGCACGCTCAACGCCGGCTGACAAACTCAGCCTGCGTTCTTGCCGTAATCAAATTCGCCTTTTTCCTTCGTGTCTTCATGTATTGTGCAGCCGCCGCGCTCAAGCGCAACTATGCCGGTGCTTACCATTTCAAGTATTTCGGTGGCGTTATTTATAAGCCCCTTTATGGCCTCAAGCTTGTCCTCCTGACCTATTACCGCAAGGGTCAGAGTTTCGGCGCCGACGTCAATAACGGAGGCGCGGAAAATATTTGCGATTTGGATAATTTCGTTGCGTTCGGCGCTGTCTTTTGTTCTTACCTTAATAAGACGCAGCTCGCGGCGTATGGAGCGCGATAAATCGAGAAGCTTTACCGAATGAACCGGAAAGAGCTTTCTTAAACGGTTGCAGAGAAATTCAGCCTTATGGTCGTCCTCCGCCATAACCTCAACGGTAATTCTGGAAAGGGAAGGTTCGTTTGTTGTTCCTACAGCCAGCGATTTTATGTTATACCCCGTACTTGCAAACAAACGCGACACCTGAGAAAGCACGCCTGCCTTGTCCTCCACAAGTATTGATAAAGTGTATTGCCGTAAAGTGTCCGCCATTATATTATACCTTTCTTTCTTTATTTAAATAGGAGCTGCGCTCCGGCAAGCTTACAGAGACGAAGCCTGCGTTCGGGTTATTTTTATCCGCGCGTTTTCAGTTAACAATAAAGTTTGTAATGTGACTTCCGCCGCTTACCATTGGGCGAACCATTTCGTCAATATCGATGGCGCAGTCTATAACATATCCTGTTTTTGAGCCGAGCGCCTCGCGCAAAGCGGCCTCAAAATCCGACGCGTTGGTTACCTTCCTGCCGTTAAGACCGTACGCCTTGGCAAGAGCGACAAAGTCCGGCTCCTTTTCAATGGTGGTCTGCGCATATCTGCCGCTGTATATGAGCGTCTGCCACTGCCTTACCATTCCCAGAGTGCGGTTGTTGAATATTACGGTTATAATCGGCAAATCATAATATGCGACTGTCGCAAGCTCGTTGCAGTTCATTCGGAAGCTTCCGTCGCCGGTTATGTGAAGCACCGTTTTGTCCGGGTTAGCCACTTTCGCCCCTATTGCCGCTCCGAGACCGAAGCCCATGGTGCCAAAGCCGCCCGAGGTTAGAAGCTGACCGGGGTAATCAAAGTGGAAATGCTGTATAGCCCACATCTGGTGCTGACCTACATCGGTTGCAACTATGGAATCCTGGGGAGCCACGCGGGCAACGACGTCCGAAATCTGCTTGGGAGTAAGGGTGTTGCCGGCAAGGCTGTACTCGGTTTCGGTTGGGAAAGAGAACACGTACTCCTTCCACTGAGTGTGAGAAGCGGGCTTGACCTTTTCGTTCAAAAGCTCAAGCACACGCTTTGCATCGCCTACTATGTGGTGCGCCGTTTTCACATTTTTGCCTATTTCGGAACGGTCAATATCGATCTGAACTATTTTTGCCTGCGAGGCAAACGAAGCGGGATCAAGAGCGATTCTGTCTGTAAAGCGGCAGCCGAAAGCTATGAGCAGATCACAGCCGTCAACCGCCATATTTGAAGCCTGCGAGCCGTGCATACCTATCATTCCGGTAGTAAGCGGATTTCTCCCGTTAAAGCCGCCCGCACCCATTACCGTTATTGCCACGGGAGCGTCAATTTTCTCGGCAAATTCGGTAAACTCCCTGTGCGCGCGTCCGCGTACAACGCCGCCGCCGCATATAAGCAGCGGCTTTTGGGACTGCTCGACCATGGAAGCTAAAATTTCTATATCCGCCATATCGGGCTCGGGGGCTTTCAGACCGTGCGAGGAGCGCTTAATAAGCGCCGCAAGCCTGCCGTGTTTTTTGTGCTCTTTTCTGGGAATATACACATATTCCGTCTTTTCGGCGGTAGCGTTTTTAAGTATATCTATGAGCACCGGTCCGGGTCTGCCGCTGCGGGCGACGGCAAAAGCTTCGCGCACAATGTCGGCAAGCTCATCCACGTGCTTTACCAGATAGTTACACTTGGTAATCGCCGTGGTAACGCCGGTAATGTCCACCTCTTGAAATGAATCCTTGCCTATGAGAGATTCGCCCACGTTGCAGGTTATAAAAACAACCGGAGAAGAATCCATATAAGCGGTCGCAATACCGGTAACGAGGTTTGTGCAGCCGGGCCCCGAGGTGGCCAGACAAACGCCGACTCTGCCCGTGGCGCGCGCGTAGCCGTCGGCGGCGTGCGAAGCTCCCTGTTCATGAGCGGTACGTATATGCCGTATACGGTCGCTGTAATTGTACAGCTCGTCGTAAACATTTAGTATTGCGCCGCCCGGATAACCGAATACGGTGTCGACCCCCTGCTCTAAAAGACATTCCATCAATATTTTTGCGCCTGTCATTTGCATAATTAAAGTTTTCCTTTCCACATTTATTTCGGTCTTTCTTCCCGCAAGCGCGCAAAACAAAAACCGCCTCAAGTAAAACTTGAGACGAATAATGTTATCCGCGGTACCACTCAAATTACGCCGAAGCGCCGCTCAGTGAGACGAAAGACTCCCGGCACTAACGTAAGCCTGCACGGAAAGCCCTACTGCGTTTTTCAAGCTTTCGGCTCGGAAGCGATGGGTCTTTGTATGGTTGAATTACGGCTCGCACCTTCCGCCGCTTCTCTGTGCTTTAAACTCATACGACCGTCTTCGTCTCAGCCTTTAATATATTTTTGAAATAACTGCTCCCCGCCGCTTTCCGGCGCGGGCGTCACTTGGTAAACCATATGTCCTATTTTAATACAATTATTCTCCGTTTGTCAAGACGCACTTCAAGATTTTTCGATCTTGCCCGATTTTAAGCCGAAAAAACCACCCGCCGCGTACCAAACGGGCGGGTGAAGCTAAGTCGGGAAATTACAAATTGTCAAGCAGATATTTGTAAAATTCACAGTAATCGCTGCGACCCTCGTTTGTAAAGGCGATAGCGTCGCGCGGGTGACAGTTGAGCTGACCGGTAAACAAATACTGTAAATCGTAACCCCAAAGGACGCCCTGCCGCTTTAAGGGAATCATATATTTTTCAATAAAACTCAGCAGACTGTAAAGGCTGTATTTCGGATTTTTAAGAAAGCCCAAAAGCAGCTCCATGGCGCAGTTGCCGGCGCCCCTGCCGATTGCCATTGCCGTTGCGTCAAGATAGGAAACGCCGTAGGAAAGCGTTTCAATCGTATTGGCAAAAGCAAGATTCTGATTGTTGTGACCGTGAAAGCCGACCTTTTTACCGCTCTTTTCGGCAGCGGCAATATATATCTTGGCAAGCTCGGCGGCGTTCTCGGGGTAAAGGGAACCGAAGCTGTCAACAAGATAAATAACGTCCGCGCTTGAGTCGGAAAGCATAGCGAGCGCTTCCTCAACCTGATTAAGATTAGCCTGCGAGATTGCCATAATATTGCAGGTGGTCTCATAGCCGAGCTTGTGCAGATACTCTATCATTTCAATTGCGGCGGGTATCTGATGTATATAACAGGCGACGCGCACCATATCTATAACGCTTTCGCTCTTAGGCAGAAAATCGGTTCTGAAATCGCAGCGACCCACATCTGCCATGACCGCTATTTTCATATCGGAAATATTGTCTCCCACTATGGAGCGGATGTCCTCCTCGTTGCAGAACTTCCACTTGCCGAAGTCGCTTTCTTTAAACAGAGTTTTGCTGGCTTTATACCCGAACTCCATATAATCGATTCCGCTTTTTATGTTTGTCTTGTAGAGCTCGGTAACAAAATCGTCGGTAAATTCAAAATTGTTGCAGAGTCCTCCGTCCCTGATAGTTGCGTCAAGAACCTTAATATCGTCTCTGACGCTCATTAGATTGCCTTTTCTCGGTGTCATTTTCAATTTCTCCTGTATTCCCGCCTTAAACTTTATCGATTTAAAGCGTATAATGGTTTAATGTATTATAGCACCTTACAGCAGGTTTGTCAAATATTAATAAAACCCGCCCCACAGGATTTGCAAACACAAAACGGAGCCGATGGTGATGAAGACGCCCTGTATCCGACAATCATTTATTTGTTAAACAGCGGCTCAAGAATATCGGCGTGCTTTTCAAATATATCAAGCAGAAAAGTATCCCAATGCCGCGCATCCTTTTCGGAGCTGCCGAATACATAATCCTCTTGCCCGTAGTCAATCACATCAAAGCCGGGCGTCGCCTTGCTTGCGCCGTCGGTTCTGTAAGCTGCGGCATCGGCAAGGGTAAATGATACGGCGGTTATATCATCATAATTTACCCAGCTGCTGAGATTTGTCCCGGTCGCTTCCTCTGAGGTTCCGTTTGTTGTCTGCTTTGTTGCTTCGGCCTTTGTAACCGTAACCGCGCCGTCCACATACTCGCCGTACATCTGATCAACATAGAGCGAGAAGGAATTGCCAAGTATCTCGGAGGGGACATGACCGCCGTCCCACTGCCACTCTATCACGGTGTCAACGCCGGCATTCAGCCATGCAATTTGCAGATTCAAAGATGAAAACATCGACATATCTCCCTCCGAAGCGCCCATGATGATTTTTGTCCAAGTGGGATCATCGGTGTCATCCGCCCCGATATAGTTCAACGGATTGTAGAG
>CAZXCG010000015.1:0-37319 GCA_964639205.1 uncultured Eubacteriales bacterium | reverse complement strand
CGGCGCGTCCTTTTGAAAAACAAACACAATTCCCCCGTTTAAAAAAACGGGGGAATAATTTTTGGCGTAAAACCGGTTTTTAAACAGCTTGCGTCGGGTCGGCTTTTGCTCAACGGCTTAAAACAGCTCGCAGACAAGCGCCGAATATTCCGCAGGATTTTCAAGCGGGAGACCGGCTATAAGCAGCGCCTGATTATAAAGGATTTTGACCAGCTTTTTCGCGCGGTCTGGGTTTGCTTTAATTTCGGAAGCGAGCTTCTTTACGGCGGAGTGCTCCATATTAAGCTCAAGCACACGCTGCGCTTTCATACCGCTGTCGGGCTGAACCTGATTAAAATAGCGCTCCATTTCAAAGGAAATTCCGCCTTTTGCCGTCAGGCAGACCGCGTGACTTTTAAGCTTTTCGGAGGCAACCGCCTGAGAGATGCTGTCGCCGAGGGTTTCTTTAACAAAGGCGGTGAGCTCGTCCTCCTGCTGCTTTTCCCGAGCGGGGCGTTCCTCGTGTTCAATGCCGAGATCGTCGTTAAGCACGGAGCGGAATTCCTTGTCCGCATAGGTGTGCAGGGTTTGCAGGGCAAACTCGTCAACCTCTTCGGTACAGCAGAGGAAATCATAGCCCTTGTCGCGCAGAAGCTCTGTCTGAGGAAGGTTTTCTATTGCCGCCGCGCTTTTGCCGACGGCAAAGTAGATGTACTTTTGATCGGGCTTCATTCTGCCTACATATTCGGCAAGAGTTGTCAGTCCGTTCTGCTCGGAGGAGCGGAACATAACAATCTCCTTGAGGTTGTCCTTGTGCATTCCGTAGTCGCTGACAAGACCGTATTTCAGGGCAGTTCCGAAAGCAGCAAAAAACTTTTCGTAGGTTTCTCTGTCTTTTTTGAGCAGCGAGGTAAGCTCGTTGCGTATTTTCTTTTCAAGAGCATCGGCAATCAGCTTGAGCTGGCGGTCGTGCTGAAGCATCTCGCGGGAAATGTTAAGCGATAAATCGTCGGAATCGACAACGCCCTTTACAAAGCGGAAATGCTCGGGGAGCAAATCGGAGCAGTTTTCCATAATCAAAACGCCGTTACAGTATAATTGCAGTCCCTTTTTATATTCGTTTGTGAAATAGTTGTAGGGAGCTTTTGACGGAATGTAGAGCAGCGCCTTGTATGTTACAACGCCTTCAACGGAGGTAACTATTGTGTGCAGGGGAGGCTCGGCGTCAAAAAACTTTTCCTCGTAAAAGCGGTCGTATTCCTCCTGACTGACGTCCTTTTTTGACCTGTGCCAGAGCGGCACCATGGAGTTAAGCGTTTTGTCCTCGACGACTGTTTCGTACTCCGGCTTTTCCGGGTCGCCGCCTTCTTTAACGCGCTGACTTTCGGTTTCCATTTTTATAGGGTAGCGGATATAATCGGAGTATTTGCGTATAAGAGAAGAGATGCGGTAGCTTTCCAAAAATTCGCTGTAATTTTCATCTTCCGTATCGGGCTTGATTTTTATGATAATGTCGGTGCCGACGCCGTCCTTTTCACACTCGCCGATTGTGTAGCCGTCCGCCCCGGAGGATACCCAGCGGTAAGCGGAGTCCGCGCCGTACTTTTTGGTTATAACGGTGATTTCCTGCGCAACCATAAAAGCGGAATAAAAGCCTACGCCGAACTGACCGATGACCGGCACGTCGCCCTTTTGTTCTTCACCGAGCTGCTCCTTGAAGGTGTTTGTGCCGCTGCTCGCAATGACTCCGAGGTTGTTTTCCAGATCGTTTTTGTCCATACCTATGCCGTTGTCGCTTACGGTAAGAATACGGTTTTCTTTATCGGATGTAATACGGATATAAAAATCCTCGCGGCTCATACCGACCTTGTCGTCGGTCAGTGAAATAAAACAGAGCTTGTCAATCGCGTCGCTGGCGTTTGATATTATTTCTCTGAGGAAAATCTCCTTATGTGTGTAAATGGAGTTTACCATCATGTCAAGCAGACGCTTTGATTCCGATTTGAATTGTTTTTTTGCCATTATACTACTTCCTTCTGTATTTTAAGTAATTTCGGCGGCGGATTAAATCTGCAAAAGACGTAATTCGCTGCCGGTACGAAAACTGCCGTAATTATACTTCAAAGGTCAATAAAAGTCAAAGTCAATAAAAGTCAAAAATTCGCGGCAATATTAATCTGTTTTAAAATAGCTTGCGATTACTCGCGTTTTCTGAATTTTACTGCAAAATACTCGGTTAAATAGGGGCTTTGCCCCGTCGCTTAACGCGGCAAGGGGAAGCGTTAGCTGCCTGAGGAATCGGTGGGGGGATACAATCCCCCGTTGATTCCGAAAAAGGAACCCGCCGCCTTAAAGACGGGGGACATACTTGCCTAAGTTAAAGCTCAGTGCAGCCTTTAAGCTGCGCCACGGCGGTAAGGGCGTTTTCGGCGGAAAATACCGCGGTGCCCGCAACGCATATGTCCGCGCCCGCTCTGTGCGCGATGAGCGCGGTTGAATTTTTAATGCCGCCGTCAAGCTCAATGAGGGTGTTAAGCCCCCTTCTTGCTATTTCCTTTTTAAGAGCCGTTACCTTCGGCATCATAGCGTCCATAAATTTTTGACCTCCGAAGCCGGGTTCAACGGTCATAATTACAACCATATCGAGATCGTCGAGGTAAGGGTAAACCGACTCGATTGCGGTAGCGGGTTTTACGGCGATTCCCGCTTTTTTGCCGAGCTCCTTTATTTTTTTAACCGTTGCGGCGGCGTCGGAGACGCTTTCGATATGAAAGGTTATAATGTCCGCTCCGGCTTCGGCAAAATCGGCGGCGTAGCGCAGAGGGTCGCTGATCATCAGGTGCACGTCGAAGGGAAGGTCGGTATAATTTCGGATAGCTTTAATTACGGGAGCGCCGAAGGTAAGGTTTGGTACAAAATGCCCGTCCATAACGTCAAGGTGTATGTAGTCGGCTTTTGCCTCAGTCATTCTTTTGGTTTCGTAACCGATTCTGGAAAAATCGCAGGACAGCATAGAAAGCGAAATAAGCATAATGTACCTCTTTCAGTTTATGAAATTTTTAGCTTGGAAGAACCCGATGAAAGCGGGGGCGTTCATCGGCTGACAAAATATATTAACATATTTTTGCACGGTATTTTACGGTCGGTGAATTTTTTGCGCGATTATTATCGCCGCGAACCAAAAGACCATGTAAATGATTACGCCGGCGGCGGTTATAAATGAAACGGAAGAAAACAGACACAGCGTTGCAAGCAGGAGAATACCCAAAATGACCGAGACAACCTGCAAAACTATTCCCACGTGGATTGCACTGCGCAGCTTGAGGCAGCCGCTGAGCGCGCGCAGCATGGAGGCGGCTCCGCCTTTGGTTGCAAGGTAGGCTCTTGAGCGCGGGACAGCTTCGGCGGCTTTTTCCCGGGCGACGGCGGTGTGCCCCGGAGAAAGGATTTTTACCGAGCGGTAATAAATATCGAAATCGCCGGCGACCTTTTCCTGAGTTATGTTGCAGTCGGAGGAAGAAACAAGAATGCTTATGCCGTTCATCTCGGCGCGCTGCAATTCGGTGAGCATAGCCCTTTTGGGGGTATACTTCAGGCTGAGCATTGCAACGGCTTCCCCGGAAAAGGCAATGAAGGTTATTTCACGCTTTTGCTTTTTCTTTTCTTTTTCTTCGTACCCTATCGGCGGCAGCTTTACGCCGTATTTGGACATAATTTCGCGCGAGCCTATTATGACGCGCTCGTTGTTTACCCACGCCACAAGCCCGAGGTTTTCTTCGTAAACCCAGCTTTCCACCTTTGGCAGAGCTATATCCTTTTGTTTGCTTAAAAAGCCGGAAAAGGCAAAGTACAGGGGGCTTTTTGCCTCTTTAAGCACGGCGGCGGCGCAAACGAAGGCTTCGTCGCCGCGCAGAGTTTCAAAGGTTTTAAGTCCGCGCAGAGAAACGCCGTTTGAGTAAAGCTCGCAGGCGTCTACAACGACGGCGTTTGTCTGAGAAAATTTCATAAAAGCGGGATAACCCGAAAGCATTGCGTTTTTGCGCAGCAGCTCTTTGCCAAAAGAGCGCAGCGGAAGATTGACCACAAGCATATTGCATACCGGAACGGATATTACGGCGACTACGGCGCAGGAGGCAATACCGCCGAAGAAGGAGTGCTTGAGAACGGCATATAAAACGCCCAATACCAAAGAGCAGATGAACGTGACCGGAGCAAGGCGGGAGCAGACCAGCTCGCATTTATCCTGTGCGTAGGAGAGCTTGAGAAAATCATTAAGGAAGCCGCTCCTGTGCTGATATGCGATAACGGGGTCGTTTACGGCGGTGCCGGCGGTCATTTCTTTGCTGAGCTTTTCTTCTTCATACAGACCGACCGCGTAATTTGCCCGGCGGGAGGTGATAAATTTGAAGTTTTCCCTTATTCTTTTAACCATTATCCTCTTGCCGAGGGCGTTTGCAAAAAGAGCCAAAAGCAGCGCCGCAGTGTAGAGGCTGTAGGTTCCGGAAAAATACTCTTCCGAGGCAAAAAGCGCCGAAACCGACTGCACGGCACACAGAATACAGGCGACCGCCACGGCGGTGTCGCTGTTGCCCTTAAATCGGACGAGAGGCACAAGCCCGTTGGTAATGGTGGAAAGAGAAATAACAATGGCAAATACCGTAATAACAAGGTTAATGACGGCGTATACAACCGGAGCGTTCATAAGCGCGCCGGATATTTTTTCGGGAATTGCGGAGCAGAGGATCGCCAGAGACCCGGAAATCAGCGCAAGCAAAAGCAGCAGCGCCGCTTTAAAGGAGGTGCTGCGCAGACGGAAATTCAGCTCGTCGAAAATATTTTTTTCTTCGCCTTTTTCGTCATAGTCGGCTATAGGCTCCTCCTCCGGCTCTTCGTAGGGAGGCTCGCCGTCGCTGTCGATTTCGTCCTCTTCCCCGGTGGAGAAGAAGTCCATAAGCTTTGTAACAAAGGAGGAATTCATCCGCCGAACCCCGCCGACGGTCTGCTTTTGCTTTTGCTTTTCCTGCATAGCGGCGCGTTCCTCGGCCTGTTCCTTTTCGGCCTCGCGCATAAATTCCTCGTACTCGCCGCGTACCGTGTCTGAAAATTTTGCGTTCCGGAGCGGAATTTGCATTACCGCCCCGCCGGGCGCGTAGTGGATAAACTCGCTTTCCCGTTTTGAACGGGGGCTGTGAATTCCGAAAATTTTTTCGTACTCTCCCGCTGCGCTTTCGCTTGGAGCTTCTTCCGCTTGGGGCTTGTCCTGCGGCAAAGACGCGCCCTTGGCGCTCGGAGAGGCTCTATCGGGGTTCAGAAAGTCCTCCTCCTGCATTTCGTACTCGTCCGGCGTTTCCATAAGCCTTGCGGCGCGCATTGTCGCCTCTACCTTTAAATCCTCCGTACGGGAGCCGTCGGAGGGAGGCGGGGTCTGTGCGCTTGAAGCGCCGGATTCTTCGGTTTTGCCGCTTGAAGCGGCGTTTATGGGAAACTCGCCGGTCAAATCGAGCGGGTTGGTGTTGGTTGTTCTTACGGTTTTTTCGGCGGTGCTGAAAATCTGCGCGGCGTTGTCGCCGACAAAAAGCTTTGCGCGGCGTTCGGCTTTTTCCTTTTCGGCGTAATACTTTGCTTCTTCCAAAATTGCGTCTATAACCGCTTCGTCGCCGGAATCGCCGAAAATACCGTCTGTATAAGCGCCGCCGTCCCAATCCTTTTCCATAATTTCACCCTTCCTTCAATAAGGGGCTCTGCCCCGTTATTCAGCGCGGCAAAGGGCAGCGTCGGCTGCCGGGGGAATCGGCAGGGGGTTGTATCCCCGTTGATTCCGAAAACGGAACCCGCCGCCTTAGAGGCGGGGGACATCTTTGCCTGAGTTATAAATATCCGAATTGTATATCCGAGCTATCTGAATTTAGCGATTTCATACATAAGCACGCCCGCCGCGACGGAGGCGTTAAGGGAAGAGATTTTCCCCTTCATAGGCAAAGAAATGACGGTGTCGCATTTTTCCCTGACAAGTCTGCCTATCCCCTTGCCCTCGCCGCCTATAACCAGGGCGACCGGACCGCTGTAGTCGCAGTCGGTGTAATGAACGCCGTTCATATCGGCTCCGTAAACCCAAAGTCCGGCGCTTTTAAGCTGCTCGATTACCGAGCATATGTTGGGTACTCTTGCAACCGGAACATATTCGACCGCGCCTGCCGAGGCTTTGGCAACGGCATAGCTGAGGCCGGCGCTGCGCCTTTTGGGTATAATTACGCCGTGCGCGCCCGCGCACTCGGCGGTTCTTATTACCGCGCCCAGATTATGGGGGTCCTCTATCTCGTCAAGCACGACCACAAACGGCGGTTCGCCGCGTCTGCGTGCAAGCTGTAAAATTTCGTCCACTGTTGAATATTCCTTGCAGGAGGCAAGCGCGGCGATACCCTGATGAGCCGCCCCGGAGCAAAGGAAGTCGAGCTTTTTGGGGTCAACCTCTTTTATCGGAATGCGTTTTTCGCGCGCTTTTGCCAAAATGCCCACTATCGCGCCGTTTTTTGCGCCTCTTGCAACAAGGACGGCTTCAATCGGTCTTGAGCTTCTAATAGCCTCGTTTACCGGATTCCTGCCGGCGATTACGTCGCTTTTTTGCTCCCGCCCTTGGGAGGGGCTTTTTTCTTCTGACATATTTCCCCCTTTTGGCTTACAAAGCCGCGCTTAAAGAACCCGCCGCTTCGGAAGCGGGGGACGTCCGCGTTCAGGTTACATTTTATCATATTTAAAGCTTTATTGCAAGTTTTAGCCGCTGTTTCCGCCCGCGCGGCGGTAAAAAATTTCCGGCAAATTTCGGGGCGTTTTCGGTTTATATATGCAAATTTTTGAAAAAAATCCGCGCGCTGCGAACAGATTTGTACGCTCATTAAGCGCTCGGAGCGGCGCGTATGTGCTTTTTTGCCGAAAAATTATCTTTTTATTTGACGAACGGGGGAATTTGCTGTATTATGATAATCAAGTAAAAGAAATTACCGGAGCTGACATATATATGAATAAAATTACGGACGCTTTTTACCGCCTGCGCTCGCTTTCGGTGTACAGGGGGATTTTAAAGTGCAGCGTTGTCGCCGCGTTTTCGCAGCTTTTGGAAGCTGCGGAAAAAAGCCCGAAGGAATTTTTAGACGCTTACTGCGGCTTTTATTCCCTGCTGTGCGAACGCGGCTTCGGAGGCAACTTTGCCTACTGCCTTACGGAAACGGCGCTTTTCGACGAAAACTGTTTTACGCGGGCGGCAACCTCCCAAACGCTTTCCGATTTGCCGGAAAATGTAATTGCCGCGGCGAAAAACGACTGTGCGAGCATACTGTTTTTAAGCGGCATTACCGGCGGAGATATACTCGATGCGTACAAATACCGCGAGCAGCTCGGGGACGTTGCAGACGGTCTGCCGCGCTGGGAATGCGGTCTGCCCGCAGAGCCTTTCAGACAAAGCGACTTAATGAGCGCGCTGTGCCGCTTTCACCGTGAAAACGGCTGCGGTATGTTTGCGCGCTACAAGGCGTTTGTTTGGAGAAAGGGCGGCATTCGGCCGGTTGTCAATCACGACAAAATCACCCTCGGCTCGCTTAAGGGCTATGAGTACCAGCGCAGGCTCATTGTGGACAACACAAGAGCCTTCCTTGACGGCAAAACCTGCAACAACTGCCTGCTTTACGGCGATAAGGGTACGGGGAAGTCCTCGACGGTAAAGGCGGTCGGAAATTACTTTCGCAGAGAGGGACTGCGGATTGTGGAAATTCCCAAAGAGAGGCTTATGGATTTTCCGCTTTTGGTCGACGTCATCGCTTCGATACCTATGAAGTTTATTATTTTTATTGACGATCTTTCGTTTTTGCAGCAGGACGAAAGCTACGCCTCGCTCAAGGCCGTGCTGGAAGGCGGGCTTGCAGCCAGACCGGACAACGCCCTGATTTACGCCACCTCAAACCGCAGACATCTTATTAAAGAGCGCTTTTCCGACCGTGACGACGACGACGTAAACCGCCGCGATAATATGGAAGAGAGCCTCTCGCTTTCAGACCGATTCGGGCTTTCGGTTTGCTTTTCCGTTCCGTCTAAGGATAAATTTTTGGATATTGTGCTTGCTCTTGCGGAGCAGTACGGAGTTAAGGAAAGCAAGGAAAATCTCCGCGCGGGAGCCGAACGCTTTGCGCTGGAAAGGGGCGGGCGTTCTCCGCGCTGCGCCAAGCAATATATAGAATCGCTGTTTAACTGAATGACTTTGAAGGGAAGGATATAAAATGAAAAGGATTTTTAAAATATCGAGCCGGGTAACCTGTGTTTTGCTTGCCTGCGTTATTTTACTTTGTTCGGCGCTTTTGAGCGCCTGCGGCGGCGGGGACGGTTACCCGGTAACGGTGGGCGGCGTCACGCTCAAAACCGCCCCGGAGAACGTCACTGTTTTAAGCGCGAACGCGGCCGACGTAATGATAAACTTAGGCTATGCGGGAAGTCTTGTGGGCAAAAGCGACAGCTGCAAGCAGAGCAGCATTGAGGTTGTTCCGTCCGTGGGGGTCGCATCTTCTCCGGATGTTGACGCCATTGTCAACGCCGGTACCGACACGGTGTTTGCCGACGAAACTCTCGGCGAGGTTTATTTGAACAGCCTTAACGAAGCGGGAATAAACGTTTTTTGCTTTGCGCAGCCGCAGACGGACTCTGAAATTGCCACTATGTACAACTCCGTGGCCGTTATAATGGCAGGGTCGAAGGAAGGCGCTAAAAACGCGCAGGCCGAGTATGAAGCGCTTTACGAAAATCTGAACAGCGCGCAGGCTCAGGCTTCGGGAGCCGGAGCGGCGGTTTATACCGTTTGCTATCTTTCGCTTGACGGCAACGGCGAGCTTGTTATTCCGGAGGCGGACTCCTTTGTTTACAAAGTAATAGGCGCTACGGGTTCCTCCGTAATTACGGCGGAGGACGCGGAGGGCTCAAGCGTGGCGGAGACGCTTGCGGAGCGTAATCCCGCGGTGATTTTCTACGACAGCGGCGCAGTGCTTGACAAATTAAAGTCCGACGCCGATACCGCCGAGCTGTTTGCGATTGCAAACGGGCGCTGCTTTGAATATTCTCTGTCCGACTTGAATTTGGTCGGAATTTCGGCAATACAGAACGTAGCCGAGCTTCTAAAGCTTTTATATCCCGACGACGGAGACGATACGCCCGAGGAGGGTACAAGCGAGCCGAGCGGAGGCTCCGCCGGGTCGGACAGCAGCGTCGCGGCGCAGTACGGGCTGACTTTAAGCGAGGGAATGACAATAGACGCCGATTCCGGCACGGAGCTTATAAAGGCTTTGCAGGAGCGCCTTAAAGATTTGGGCTATTACAGCGGGGACGCGGACGGCGTTTTCGGCGATTATACGGAGCAGTGCGTAAAGGATTTTCAGTTCCTTAACAATTTTGTTGTGGACGCCGAGGCGGACTACGATGTGCTTGCCTGTCTTTTCAGCGATGAAGCCGTGCATAGGCAGAATTAAAACAGGGAAAAAATTTAAAAATTTAATGTTGACAACGGAAGATTAATCGGATATACTGAAGCTGTAAAGGGTCTTGTGTGACTGACGGAATGTGAACAAACACAATGGAGCACAGGATTGTTGCTGATTCTACGGTAATCAGTATAACCGCCGACCGTCTGGGCAATCCTGCGAAAAGGGTTGCCCTTTTTGTTTGGGTTTGAAAAAATTGTCATATCGCGCGGCTCAAAGCGCCGTGCGGCGAAAGGAAAAGCTATGATAACAAAAACCTTTGAACAGTGGAACGGATTTAACGGCGGAGAATGGCAAAAGGAGATAAATGTCCGCAGTTTTATTCAAAGCAACGTTACCCCCTATGAGGGCGGCGACGAATTTTTGCAGGGCGCAACCGACAGAACAAAGCGCCTTATGGACAGACTTAATCAGCTTCTGACGGTCGAGCGCAATTATAACGGCGTGCTTGATATAGACACGACAACCGTTTCTTCCCTCACGGCGTATATGCCCGGCTACCTTAATAAAGAGGAAGAAATTATAGTCGGGCTGCAAACGAACCGTCCGCTCAAGCGCGGTGTAAACCCCTTCGGCGGAATTAAAATGGCAAGACAGGCCTGCCGCGCCTACGGCTATGAGCTTTCGGAAAAAATCGAAGACGAGTTTCAGTACAGAACCACCCATAACGACGGGGTGTTCCGCGTTTACAGCGATGAAATGCGCAAGGTAAGGCACGCGGGGCTGCTCACGGGCTTGCCGGACGCATACGGCAGGGGCAGAATAATCGGGGATTACCGCCGCGTGGCTCTTTACGGCATAGACGTGCTTATAGAAGAAAAAATCGAGGATAAGCGGATAATCGCCCAAGGCGATTTTAACGTGGAGAGCATCCGTCTTTCCGAGGAGCTGTATCAGCAAATAACTTTTTTGAAGAAGCTTAAGGAAATGGCGCAGATGTACGGCATTGACATTTCGCTGCCGGCAAAAAACACCCGCGAGGCGGTGCAGTGGACGTATTTTGCATATCTTGCGGCAAACAAGGAGCAGAACGGCGCGGCGATGTCGCTGGGAAGAACCTCAAGCTTTATAGATATTTATATACAGCGCGACCTTGAAAACGGCGTTCTTGACGAATCGGGCGCGCAGGAAATAATAGATGATTTTGTTATAAAGCTGCGTATGATGCGCCATCTGCGCACGCCGGAATACAACGAGCTTTTTGGCGGCGACCCTATGTGGATAACCGAGGCTCTCGGAGGAATGGGCGAAGACGGCAGAACCCTTGTTACAAAAAGCTCGTTCCGGTATCTTAACACGCTTTATAATTTGGGCTCGGCTCCCGAGCCGAACCTGACCGTGCTCTGGTCGGAGCGGCTTCCGCAGGGCTTCAAGGATTTTTGCGCGAGGGTTTCGATTGATACGGATTCCATACAGTACGAGAACGACGACGTTATGCGCCCGATTTACGGCGACGATTACGCCATTGCCTGCTGTGTTTCCGCCATGCAGGTGGGCAAGCAGATGCAGTTTTTCGGCGCGCGCTGCAACCTGCCCAAGCTTTTGCTGCTTGCGCTCAACGGCGGTTACGACACCTATTCCGCCACGCAGGCGGGTCCCCTTGAACCTGTTTACGGTAAAGACGTACTTGACTATGACGAGGTTATGCAGCGCTTTGTACGCTACCGCAAGTGGATTTGCAGGCTTTACGTCAACACCCTTAACGTTATACATTATATGCATGACAAATACGCCTACGAAAAAACCCAAATGGCTCTGCACGATACCGACGTCACCCGCTTTATGGCCTGCGGGGTGGCGGGGCTTTCCGTGCTGACCGATTCGCTCAGCGCGATAAAATACGCAAAGGTTACCGCAGTGCGCGATGAAAACGGCTACATAACCGACTTTGTAACCGAGGGGGAATTCCCGAAATACGGCAACGACGACGACCGCGCCGACGTTATAGCCGAGCAGCTCCTTTCCGATATGATAACCGAGCTGCGCAAAACACCCGCTTACCGCGATTCGATTCACACTCTTTCGGTGCTGACCATAACCTCAAACGTTATGTACGGCAAAAAGACCGGTTCAACTCCGGACGGGCGCAAAAAGGGCGAGCCTTTTGCTCCCGGTGCAAACCCGATGCATAACCGCGAAACAAACGGAGCGCTTGCGTCTCTTAATTCGGTTGCGAAGCTCTCCTACGACGATTGCCGCGACGGAATTTCAAACACGTTTTCCATTACTCCGGACACTCTCGGCAGCACAAGGAAAGAGCGCGTTGACAACCTTGTGCATATACTTGACGGTTATTTTGCGCAAAGAGCTCATCATATAAACGTAAACGTGCTTAACCGCGAAACTCTGGTTGAAGCATACAACGACCCGTCCAAATACCCCAATCTTACAATCCGCGTGTCGGGATATGCCGTAAATTTCCACAAGCTTTCCCGCGAGCAGCAGAAAGAGGTTATCAGCCGTACTTTTCACCAACATATGTAAAAGTCCCTTTACGGGCAGACTTGTTTTTTAAAGGAGCAAAAGCAGATGGAAGGTAAAGCCGCACGCCGCCGCACAGTAATATGCGTGATTATTTTTGCGCTGATTTTTGCGGCGTTCGCCGCGCGGCTTTTCGACTGGCAGATATTGCAGGGCGAAAAATACCGCGGCGCGGCTTTAAGCTCCATAAGCTACACTCAGACCTCCAACGCCGTTCGGGGCGAAATTTTAGATGTAAACGGCGTTCCGCTTGCGGTGAACGAGCCCTGCTACAGCTTAACTATGGACAAGCTGTACATAGACGGCGAAAACGAAAACGAGGTGATTCTCCGCCTTATTGACATTTTAAACGACTGCGGCGAGCAGTGGACGGACGTTTTGCCCATTAAGACGGACGAAAACGGCAAATATGAATTTGTTCAGGGCGAGGAGGAAGCCGTAAGGGAGCTTAAATCCGATATTTTGCAAATTTCCGATTCGGCAAGCGCCCAAACCTGCATGAACCGCCTAACCGACAGGTACGGTCTGTCCGATATTACGGAACGCGAGTCTCTGCGCGCGGCGGTCTCGGTAAAATACAATATGGAGCTGAGCGGATACAGCGCGTCAACGCCTTATGTTTTTGCCGAAAATCTCGATCAGGACGCGGCGGCGGTTATTTCAGAGCTTACGCAGAACATAAGCGGGGTGGAAATTACAACCGGCTTTGTGCGCGTCAACCGCAATCCCACTCTTGCCCCGCATATTGTGGGCGCTTTGGGCGCGCTTACGGAAGAGGAGTACGAAAGCCTTAAAAGCGAGGGCTACGCCTATAATGACAGAATCGGGAAATTCGGTATAGAGCTTGCGCTTGAAAGCAGCCTCAGGGGAACAGCCGGCACAAAGGTTGTTCAAAAAAATGCCGACGGCAGTGTTGTGGGCGTTGTCGAGCAAACCGACGCGCAGCCCGGCAACACGGTATATTTAACGTTAAATTCGGAAATTCAGCAGGCGGCGAACACCGCCCTTGCGGAGAATATAGCGGCGGCGCAGGCAAACGGCAAGGCTCAGGCGGAAAGCACCGGCAAAAGCGGATACGGCGAGGACTGCACCGCGGGAGCCGCCGTAATGCTTGATTTGCGCGACTTTTCGGTGATTGCCGCATCAACCTACCCTACCTTTGATTTGAGTAAGTACTACAGCGCCGACTACTATTCCTCGCTTGTTAACGACGAGCTCTCGCCTCTTTTTGACCGCGCCTTTAACGGAACCTTCGCCCCCGGCTCGGTATATAAGCCCGCGGTTGCAAGCGCGGCGCTTCAGGAGGGCGTTATAACCGAAGACGAAAAAATTTTCTGCTCGCATTATTACCGCTATTCGGACATTACCGTCGCCTGTATGGGCTATCACGGTTCAATAGACATACGCACCGCGCTGGAAAAATCCTGCAATTTCTTTTTTGCCGAGCTTGGGCGCAGACTCGGCATAGACACTATGTATCTTTACGCCGAAAAGTTCGGTCTGGGCGTGCGCACCGGAGTTGAAATAACGGAAGCTTCCGGCATGCTTGCGGGACGCGACAGCACCGATTGGTACGAGGGCAACACCGTTTCAGCCTCGATCGGGCAGTCCGACAACGCCTTTACTCCCGTTCAGCTTGCCACTTACGCCGCGACAATCGCAAACAACGGGGTGAGGTACAGAACGCATATTGTTTCAAAAATAACCGATTATTCGCGCGAAAATATTATTATGGAAAACGACCCCGATTCCCCCGAAATTGCAGCGACGGCAGGCGTTTCGCAGGAAAACCTTAAAATCGTTCAGGAGGGAATGAGGCGCGTAGCCGTCAGCGGAACCGCGAGCAGCGTTTTTGCAAATTATCCCGTGGATATTGCCGCAAAAACCGGGACGGCGGAAAATTCCGGCTCGGATCACGCCACCTTTATATGCTATGCTCCGTACGAAAATCCCGAGGTTGCAGTCGCCGTTGTGCTGGAGCACGGCGCAAGCAGCAGGTATTCCATGGCTGTGGCTAAGGCTATGCTGGACGCTTATTTCGGGCTTTAAACCTAAAAAAAGACCCCTCTCGCAGGAGGGGTCGATTTTTTTAGCGGAAGCTTTTGATTTAAAGGGCTTTTGCTTTAATTCCGCGCGGGGCTTAAAGGAAGCTAAACGTTGAATTTGGACATCATACCGATTTTGTCGGGAGTATGCTCCGGAAGCTGGTAAATATCGTGCCCGGGGAAATTATTGCCTTCGATAAGCAGCGGACCGTCGGGAGCAAAGGCAACGTCCCAGCCGATATAGGCCATTTGAGGAATCTCTTTTGCCGCTTTGCAGACCATATCGAGCGCTTTGTCCCAGTTTGGAAATTGAAAGCCCTTAATCGGCGCTCCGGTTTGGGGGTGAGCTTCATACAGGTTTTTATTTTTATCTATCGCTTTGTCTTTAACCGTTCCGGTGCGCTCGTCTACGGGCGCCGTCATACCGCCGCTGTTGAAATTGTCCACGTAATTGCCGTGGTTGCCTATGCGGAAATAAGCGCAGATTATGTGTACCTTTTCCTCTTTGTATATGGTCACAATGCGCACGGTGTTTATTGCATACGGATAAATTGCGCTGACCGCAGGGTGCTGGAGGACAACCTCTTCCAGCTCAAACGGAATATTTAAAGCCGCGAGCGCGTCGTATACAGCCTGCGGATTTTCATAATCCGCCGTGCGTATCTTTTCAATGCCCTTGCCGCAGCTCCCCTCTATAGGCTTAGCTATAAATTCCTTGTGCCTGCTTATAAAATCGAGCACCTTTCCCTTTTCCGAGCCCTGAAAGGGAATCCACTCGCGGTGAATATATTCCCCGAAATTTGTGTTGAATTCGTCTTTATTGTCAAAGCAGTGGTAGTAGGCGGGGTCGTTGTACTTTACAATCAGCGCGTTGTTGCGCCCGCGGGTCAGGTAGGTGTCGCGCTGCTCGTCGGTAAGATTATACATTTCAAACAGGTCGTAGTCCATATAGCCCGCTCCGTAATTGACCGCGCACTTTTGCATATCTCTAAGCAGAGCAATTCGGGATCTTCCGGTTTTTTTATGCAGAGAATTCAGTTTTTCCAGCAGAGCTTTATAATTCATGTCGGTCAGACGCTTAATTACATATTTAATATTTTCCATAGCTCCTCCTGTGCAGCAGTTTGGTACGGTCGCGCTCGGTTTCTTTTGGACTATTTTACAAGCCGAAATTTAATTCAAGTTAAAACGGAGTGAAAAATATTCACAAGAAAAGAGAAGGAACCTCCTCTCTGTTAAGAGGAGCAAAGAGCTTATATTGAGGGGGCAAAGCCCCTTGTTGAAAATCAGCGATTAAAATTTTATTTGCCGCGCCTGTGAAAAAAAATCAAAAGACTTACCCCTATTACGGCGATTACCAGCCAAACAATAATCTCGGTCAAAATATGCGCGGAAGACATGGGCATACCGTTTACAGGGTCAACATAAGGTACGGTGTGGTTTTTCATAATAATAACCGTAAGATCGTAGTAGGTGTAGTCTACAACGGAAACGCTGAGCCGACCGCTGATTATACCGATAAGCGCGCCGCACAACACATCCGACAGGTAATGCACTCTGAGGAAAACGCGCGAAAATCCCATTGCCAGGGCAAGCAGAGTCACCGGCAGGCATATATACCAACTGCATCTTGCAATGCTTATGGCAACCATACAAAAGGAAGCCGCCGTATGGCCGGACGGAAAGGAATAATCCTTGGGGCGGTTTATAATTTGCGCGTCGTCGTCGAGCTTATGGCAGGGGCGCTCGCGGCAGACTATGTGCTTTATCAGAATTTCGCCTATAACGTGCGTCAGCGAAAGCCCGATTATCATATTTATGCCTACTATCCTTCCCAGTGTGGTGAACAAAAACGGAATTGCAATAGCAAACCATATAATTCCCGCGTTGCCCAGGTGCGTAAATATACCGAATATTTTATTTAACAAAGGGCGGTGCAGTTTTACAACGCCGTTAAGCACCGCGTCGTCGATTTTTTGTATTCTGTTTAACATTGCAATAAACACCTTTACCGGCGCATAAGCCATATGCCCGGTACAATTCAAAATTGCGGTTGAGCACCGATAAATACGGACTTTTACTTTTCGGCGGAAAAATTAAGTCCGTCAGTTTTCGGCAGCGGCGCCGTTTTCGCCGTCCTCTGCGGACGCGGAATCGATTATTACCGCCGACCCGTCGGAAAGCTTGATAACCTTTATGTTACCGTCCGACGCGTCGATTTCGGCAAGCTCTTCGGCGGTTACATAAGTAAAGTTCGGGTCGTTAAGACCCTCGATGTAGCCGCTACATATACCCTCCGACAACGCTTTTTCGTCTATGTCGTCTTCTTTGTTTGCCCTTATGCATTGGTCAAGCTCGTAAAGCTTGCTGTACATTGCCTGCTTTTCGTTTATATCAATCAGAGTTTGATTAACCTTGCCGCGTACAATTGAACCGCCGGCAAAAAAAGCTATCGCCGCGGCGAGCGCCGCAACGGTGATTGTCAGACCGACGGAAATTTTTTTATTCATAGCGTTTCCTCCATGTCCTGAACATCAGGGGCGTTACCATCCGATAATTTCGTTGCCTTCTTTTTTAAGGTATTTCCGTACGGAAATAAACCCGCTGGCGGCGCCTATTATGAGCCCTGCGGCGACGAACGACAACACAACCGGCAGCAGGACGGACGTGAAGGGAATAGGCACGACGGAAGCGACGATATTTGTTATGGCGTTCATCATAATATCATACAGGAAGTAAAGCAGACCGAAAGAAATTATTGCCGAAATAAGCCCTATCGCCATTCCCTCGATAATAAACGGTATACGCACAAAGGCGTCGGTCGCGCCGACGGATTTCATAATTGAAATTTCAAATCGGCGTGAATACATACTCATTCTGATGGCGTTTGAAATAATAAAAAGCGAGATTATGCCCAGGGCTATTACAATGCCTGCCCCAAGATATGAAATAAGCCGGTCAAGGCGCGTCAGCTTGTTGGCAACGTCGCTGCGGCTGCTTACGGATTCAACGCCGTCTATCAACGTGATTTTTGCCACGGTTTCATCGTAAAGAGACATGTCCTCCATTGTTATTTTGTATGTGTCGGGCAGGGGGTTGTTTTCGCCCTGCATATTTTCAAAGACCTCTTCGCCGAGAGTGCTTTCAAATTCCTTTATTGCTTCTTCTTTGGAATAAAATTCGACCTTTGTTACGTTTGCAACGTTTTCTATTTGTTTGCCGACATATGTCGCCTCGACCTCGTTTACATCCTCTTCAAGATAAACGTTGGTAACGTTGCTGTCGCCTATGGATTCCACGGCTTCCTTAACGTTTAGCGAAAGTAAAGCCGCCGTGCCGGTAAGAATAAGGCACGAGATAAGCACCCCTATCGAGGCGATGCTCATCATTCGGTTATTCCAGACGTTTTTCAGTCCTTCTCTGGTTAAATAGCTTGCGCCGCTTAAACTCATTTTTTACCTTCCCTTTTAAAAATTACTCAAAATACTCAGGCTTTCTTTATCCGTTTAATTTCTTTAAAAATTAAGCGAGTCTATGTCGTAGGTTTCGACAATACTTTCCTCCGCGGCTCCGGAATCGCTTATAACCTTTCCTGCGCCGAGCTGTATTACGCGCCCGTCAAATTGAGAAACAAGATCATGCTCGTGCGTTACCACTATGACCGTAGTGCCCTTTTTGTTTATTTCGTGGAGCAAATCCATAATATCGTACGAAAGCTCGGGGTCTATGTTGCCGGTCGGCTCGTCCGCTATAATCATGGAAGGATTGTTCACAAGCGCGCGCGCAAGGCTTACGCGCTGCTGCTCGCCGCCGGAGAGTTCGCTGGGACGGCTGTACGCCTTGTGCTTAAGCCCGACCAGCTCCAAAATATAGGGGACGCGTTTTTTGACGGCGGATTCGCTTGCGTTTGTAACCCGCATGGCAAAGGCCACATTGTCGAAAACGTTCATTTTGTCTATCAGGCGGAAATCCTGAAAAACAATGCCCATAGTACGCCTGAGATACGGAATCTCTTTTCTTTTCATTGACGTAAGATTTTTGCCGTTTACTATGATTCTTCCGCTGCTTGGAGATTCCTCGTGCATTATAAGCTTTAAAAAGGTGCTTTTGCCCGCTCCGGACGGACCGAGAATAAAGACAAACTCGCCCTTGTCTATGCTCAGGCTTATGTTTTTGAGAGCATGCGTCTGCGTGCTTGTGTTATATGTTTTGGAAACGTTCCTGAATTCAATCATTGCCGAAAATTTTCCTTTCAGAGCGTGCGCGTTTTGGCGGCGATTTCAAAATTCAGAGCCTGCCGTTAAAGGGTTATGGCTCAATGCGGCAGGCTCCGGGCTTAAAATTTCCGAATAAACTATCAGTATTTTGTCGGATTGGACGTAAGATATTTTTTGACCATAAGAGCAACCTTAAACACGATGGCGTCCTCAAATTCTCTTAAATCGAGACCGGTAAGCTTTTTGATTTTTTCAAGGCGGTATACAAGCGTATTGCGGTGAACAAAAAGCTTTCTTGAGGTTTCGGATACGTTAAGGCTGTTTTCAAAAAACTTCTGAATGGTAAACAGGGTCTCCTGGTCGAGAGATTCGATAGAACCTTTGCTGAATACCTCGTGCAGGAACATCTCGCACAGGGTTGTGGGAAGCTGATATATCAAACGGGCGATGCCGAGCTTTTCATAGGTTATGATTGAGCGCTCGGTTTCAAAAACCTTGCCGACCTCAATGGCGACCTGAGCCTCCTTAAAGGACTGAGCAAGCTTTTTAATGCCGGTTACGGTTGTTCCGATGCCGATAACGCAGCGAATATAAAATTCACTCGAAAGGGTGTCCAAAATAGACGCGGCAAGCTTTTTAAGATCTTTCAGCTCGGTGTCGGGCTTAACCTCTTTAACAAGAACAATATCCGTCTCGTTTATGCTGAGGACAAAATCCTTGTTTTTATCGGGGAACAGGGACTGTACGACCTCATAGGCCGAAATATCGGTTTTTGAAACGGTTTTGATAAACATGCAAACCCTCGCCACTTCGTTGTTGAAATGGAGCTCGCGGGCTTTTAAGTATATGTCGCCGGGGAGAATATTGTCCAAAATAACGTTTTTAATAAAATTTGCTCTGTCGTATTTTTCATCGTATAGCTGCTTCATATTTGTCAGGGTAACGGCGAGCATATTAGTGTATTTTTTTGCGTCCTTGTCGTCGCCGTCAACAAACAGAATGTAGTCGTTTCTGCCGTTGGTGCCGAAGGTTTTATAAGTTGTTCCGTTAATCGATACGGATGAAACGGTGCCTATGCTTTCAAGAGTTATGTTTTCCAGCACTTCGCCGATTTTCCCTAACGAGGAGCAGGCGATAACTACGGAAGTTTCGTCAAGAACACCTATCGTTCTTTCCATTACTTCTCCCATTTGATGAATGATTCCCTGAAATAGTCTGTTCGACATTTTATTTCCTCCAATTCTGCTTTATTTTTATTCCAACCGTGATGAGCTTGCCGGATACTGCCGAAAAACTTTGAAGTGTAAACGGCGGCACACCGACTATCCCTCTATTGTATACCACTTATATATTACACAAAAAGTTTCAAAATTGCAACCTTTTTTCCGAAAAAACATAATTTAAGCTCAGGTTTTTTTGTTTTCTTCTTTTTTCCATTGTTTTATGTAGGCAAAGGTTTGAGCCTCCCCCTTTTGTGCAAGCATTGTAAGAAGACGCTCGATTTCGTCCGAGGTTTCTTTATGTATGAACCGGGTACCCTTGGATTTTAAAAAATAAGCGAGCGGAGCGGAATCGGTGTAATTTTCCTTCATATATATTTTACTTGCCGCGACCCTGTCGCAGAACATTTCGATTACATATTTGCGCGGCATCTTCACGGCGATAATTTTTTTGGTTGCGGGGTCGTAATCGGTCCAGTATTCAAAGTGGTGGCGGTTTCTGCCCTTGTGGTGAATCCACGCCTTTGAATATCCGTATTCCTCGCGCTCGCTCTCGTTCGGGCTGCGGTTCCCCTGATAATGCAAAGCGCCCGGCACAAACTCCGAGGGACTGTATTTTGAGAGGTCGTGCCGAAGACCCTGCCAAAAAATGCCTGCCTTAAAGCAGTTTTTTATTACCCGGTGCCGGTGTTTGGTTATGGTTCTGAAATGAGCAATCGCTTTGTTCATAAAATCTTTCCTTTTTTATTTAATAAATTTACAACGCCTTGAAGGCTTGCGTCCGCCTCTGAGTGCAAGGGCTAAATATGCTTTTGATATTTATTATACCCTTATTTTTGAAAAAGTAAACGGCTTAAAGAGGGAAATTGCATTTGATTTTTAGCTTGAGCGCGGGGAACGCCGGGGCAGTGGGTTCAATAGGGGCGTTGCCCCGTCATTATACATTTTGTATTGTGGAAAACACGGCGCAGTAAATGTTGATAACTATGTGGAAAGTATGGATAACTCTATGAAAACAAGCCGAATTTTTAAAATTAAAGTGTGTTTACGGGGGAATTACGGTTTTCAACATTATTTCCGAATCGGAATTTAAAAACAGAATTGTAACATTTATTACAATTTGTAATAAAAATTCCGGCGATTTATTTTACCGTTTAAGAGCCTAAAAAGTGAAAAAACACTTGAAAAAAGTTTTTTTTGGTGCTACAATAAACCAGATAACACGGCGACAAAGGAAGTAGCTGCTTATAATGCGGCGTACAGAGAGGAAGCGCCCCGGCTGAAAGCGTTTTCCGTTTGCAAAGTATGTGAAGTTCCCTTTTGAGTGGCAGGGCTGAAAAAATTTTCGGTAGGCTCTGACGCAGCGGCTCCGTTAAAGGCCGGCAGAGTGTTTGCTCAATGCTGAATTAAGCTATGCAAAAATCAGGGTGGTACCGCGGAATTTACCGTTTCGTCCCTTCGGCAGTTGTCGGAGGGATTTTATTTTGCGAAAGGAATGATTAAACTTGAAAAACCAGTTGGAAGAAATCCGGCGCAGGGCGGAGGAATCTCTGCAAAATGCGAATTTGCCTCAGGATATTGAGAAGCTTCGGGTCAAATTTTTGGGGAAAAAGGGCGAGCTGACTTTAATTTTAAAGCAGATGGGCAGGCTTTCGCCGGAGGAACGCCCGGCGGTCGGACAGCTTGCAAACGAGATTCGCAGCTCTCTCGAGCAGAAAATTTCCGCCAAAATCGAGCTTATAAACGAAAAAATACAGGCTGAAAAGCTCGCGCGGGAAAAGCTTGACGTAACAATGCCCGGCAAGGTAAAAAAGCTCGGCAGCAGGCACCCTCTGTCTGTTGTGCTCGATGAAATCAAGGAAATATTTGTCGGTATGGGCTTTGAAATTGTGGACGGTCCCGAGGTTGAATACGATTATTATAACTTCGAGGCTCTTAATATACCCAAGGATCATCCCGCGCGCGACACTCAGGACACCTTTTATATAACCGACAATATTCTTCTGCGCACGCAGACCTCACCGGTACAGATTCGTGTTATGGAAAATAAAAAGCCGCCTATCCGTATGATTTCCCCCGGCAGAGTTTACCGCAGCGACGCTCTTGACGCCACTCATTCCCCGCTTTTTCATCAAATAGAAGGACTTGTTGTTGACAAAGGCATAACCTTTGCCGACCTTAAAGGTACGCTGGAAGCTTTTGTAAAGCTCCTTTACGGCGAGGACAGCGTCGTGCGCTTCCGCCCGCACCATTTTCCGTTTACGGAGCCGTCCGCAGAGGTTGATGTGCAGTGCTTCAGCTGCCGCGGCGAGGGCTGCTCTTTGTGCAAGGGCGAAGGCTGGATTGAAATTTTGGGCTGCGGTATGGTTCACCCGAAGGTGCTTTCAAACTGCGGCATAGATCCGGAGGTTTACTCGGGCTTTGCGCTCGGTCTGGGGCTTGAGCGCGTCGCAATGCGCCGCTACGGAATCGACGACATCCGCCTGTTCTACGAAAACGACGTGCGTTTCATCGAACAGTTTGACTGATATTCGGCAGGAAGGGAGAGAATCACAGTGAATTTATCTTTAAAATGGCTCAGAGAATTTGTTGATATAAACGCCGAGCCCCGAGAATTTTCGGAAGCTATGACCATGAGCGGCTCCAAGGTTGAAGGCTACGAAATCGAGGGGGAAAAAATAAAGAATATAGTGGTAGGGCAAATCCTTAAAATCGAGCCCCATCCGGACGCCGACAGACTTGTCGTATGCAGCGTCGACGCGGGCGGGGAGGAACCCGTTCAAATTGTTACCGGAGCAACCAACCTCAAGGAAGGCGACTATGTTCCCGTCTGCAAGGACAACTCGGTTTTGCCGGACGGAAGAAAAATAAAAAGGGGCAAGCTTCGCGGAGTTATGTCCTGCGGTATGCTCTGTTCGCTCGGCGAGCTCGGACTTACGGCTCACGATTTTCCGTACGCGGCAGAGGACGGCATCTTTGTTCTCGGCGACGACTGCGACAGAACCGTCGGCAAGGATATTCGTCAGGCTATAGGCTTAAACGATACGAAATTTGAATTTGAAATTACCTCAAACCGCCCCGACTGCTTCAGCGTTATCGGTCTTGCAAGAGAGGCCGCGGCAACCTTCGGCAGCGTGCTTAAGCTCCACAAGCCCGAGGTAAAGGCGGGCAACGGAAGCTGCGAAAAAATGCTTGAAGTTAAAATTCATAATCCGGAGCTTTGCCCCGTGTACTGCGCAAGAATTGTCAAAAACGTTGCCGTAAAGCCGTCGCCGCGCTGGATGCGCGAGCGCCTGCGCGCTATGGGCGTTCGCCCTATAAATAACATCGTAGATATAACAAACTACGTTATGCTCGAATACGGTCAGCCTATGCACGCCTTCGACCTGCGCTTTGTTAAGGGCGCTCAAATAAATGTGCGTCTTGCAAAGGACGGCGAAACCATTACGACGCTTGACGGGGTTCGGCGTTCGCTTAACGGCTCCAACCTTGTAATAGCCGACGCTGAAAAGCCTGTTGCAATTGCGGGAGTTATGGGCGGCGAATATTCGGGAATTATGGACGACACTACCACCATAGTTTTTGAAAGCGCCAATTTTTCCGGCTCAAGCGTAAGGCTTACGGCGAAATCTCAGGGAATGAGAACGGACGCTTCCGCCCGCTACGAAAAAGGTCTTGACCCCAACTCCTGCCTACCGGCGTTAGAGCGCGCCTGCGAGCTTGTTGAGCTTCTGGACGCGGGTCAGGTGCTTGACGGTACGGCTGCGCAGTTCTGCTTTGAAAGCAAAAATCACACAATACCCTTCGAGCCCGAGTGGATAAACTCGTTCCTTGCCGCCGATTTAACGGACGCGCAAATGATTGATATTCTTGAAAAAATCGACTGCAAAGTCGGGAACGGAGTTATAACCGTTCCGACGTTCCGCCCGGATCTGGTTGAAAAAGCGGACATCGCAGAGGAAATCGCCCGTTTTTACGGCTACAACAATATAGCCTCGGCTTCCTTCGGCGGCGCGCAGGGCAAATACAGCGAGCGCCAAAAGTTCGACCGCCGCATAACAAACGCTCTGCTCGCGCTCGGTCTTGACGAAATTATGACATATTCGTTTATAAGTCCGAAATATTACAATAAAATCGGAATGCCTCAGGATCACCCCCTGCGCAAATCCGTAACCATTTCAAACCCGCTCGGCGAGGATACCTCGATTATGCGCACGACGGCTTTGCCGAGTATGATGGAAATCCTTGCGGGCAATTACAGCAACCGCAACGCCGCCGCCGCTCTGTTTGAAATTGCAAGGGAATATATCCCGACGCAGGAAGACAAGCTCCCGATTGAACAGAACGTCCTGATCGGCGGGTTTTACGGCGGCGAAGCGGATTTCTTCACAGTAAAGGGCATAGTTGAACAGGTTCTTGCCAAGGCGGGCATAAAGGATTATGACGTTGAAGCTTCCGATGGGGAATTTGCCTATCATCCCGGACGCTGCGCGGTGATTTCCCTCAACGCCAAACGCCTCGGCGTAATGGGGGAAATTCACCCCAAGGTTGCGGACAATTACAATATCGGCGCCGAGGTTTACTGCTTTACTCTCGATATTGATATGATGTTTGCAAACGCTCAAACGGAAAAATCCTACAGGGCGCTGCCCAAATACCCGGGAGTGTCGCGCGATTTGGCGGTAATCTGCGACGAGAATATCCCCGTACTCACACTGGAGAAAGCTCTGCGTAAGGCGGCCGGTTCTCTGCTTGAGGAGCTTAAACTGTTTGACGTGTATAAGGGCAAGCAGATAGAGACCGGCAAGAAGAGCGTAGCCTTTAATCTGCTTCTGCGCAGCTACGAGGCGACGCTTACCGAGGAGCAGATTAACTCGGTTATGCAAAAATCGATTAAAGCGCTCGAGCAGCTTGGCGCCGAGCTCAGGTAAAGACCGTCTTTATAGCCTGAGCGCGGGCGGAATCCGCCTTTTAAGCGGCGGCAGCGCTCCCCGCGCAGCCTGCAATCGCAGCGGCGCTCCGTTTCAAGCAAGCTTGACGGAGCGCCGCTGCGATTTAAATGTTTCACGTGAAACATAAATTTAATTATTTTACATTAAAGGTCTTTAAAAGGAAAAAGAAATGTGATATACTTGTGAACGGACATTAACAAACTTTGGGAGGGAAAGCCTTTGGCTAAGGTCATAGCCGTTGCCAATCAAAAGGGCGGTGTAGGCAAAACCACAACGGCGGTTAATCTTGCCGCGGCACTGGGAATCCTCGGGAAAAGAACCCTGCTTGTCGACGTTGACCCTCAGGGCAACGCCACCAGCGGAGTGGGGATAGACCGCAGAAGAATAAAGCAATCGACCTACGGAGTTCTTGTGGGAGCCGCGCGCGCCGAGGACGCGCTTATTCCGACGCAGTACACCTGCCTCGATTTGCTCCCTTCAAGCCTTGACCTTGCTGCCGCCGAGCTTGAGATAGTCGATTTGCCGAACAGAGAGGCAAGGCTGAAAAACGCTCTTGCACCCGTCAAAGCCGCTTACGAATATGTCATTACGGACTGTCCGCCCTCGCTGGGGCTTATCACAACAAACGCGCTCAACGCCGCCGACTCGATTCTTGTACCCATACAGTGCGAATATTACGCGCTCGAGGGTCTTTCGCAGCTGATGAATACGGTGCGCAGGGTTAAAAGGCAATATAATAATCTGCTTGATATAGAGGGCGTGCTGCTCACAATGTTCGACGGCAGGCTTAATCTTACGCAGCAGGTAGTTGCGGAGGTAAAAAAGTATTTTCCGCGCCGGGTTTTTGAGACGGTCATTCCCCGCGGGGTGAAGCTGTCGGAGGCGCCGAGCTACGGTATGCCGGTTATGTATTACGACAGAAGCTGTAAAGGAGCGGCGGCTTACACCGAGCTTGCAAGGGAAATTTTAAGGAAGGGGTGAAATATATGGCAAAAAGGAGAGGGCTCGGAAAGGGTCTCGACGCTATTTTTATGGAGAACGAAAGCGAGAATAAAAACAGCACGGTAACGCTTAAAATAGCCGATATAGAGCCCAACGCAAATCAGCCGAGAACCGAATATGACGAAACCGCCGTCGCCGAGCTTGCCGAGAGCATTAAGCAGCACGGGCTTTTGCAGCCGCTGGTGGTTCGCCCGCTGATAGGCGGCGGTTACCAGATTGTTGCGGGCGAGCGCCGCTACCGCGCCTGCAGAATGGCGGGACTTACGGAGGTCGCGGCGATTATACGCGAGCTTACCGATTCCGAGACTATGGAGCTTGCGCTCATTGAAAATCTGCAAAGGGAAAATCTCAACCCGGTAGACGAGGCTAACGGTTACCGCGCGCTTTTGGAGGAATACGGATTTTCACAGGAGGAGGTAGCGCGGTCCGTGGGCAAAAGCCGTCCGGCGGTTGCCAATGCTCTGCGCCTGTTAAAGCTGCCGGAGGAAATATCGCGGATGGTATCGGGCGGGAAGCTCAGCGCCGGACATGCGCGCGCGCTGCTTGCGCTCGACGACAAAACGCAGCTGCTCCCGCTTGCGGAGGATATTATTGCAAACGATTTTTCCGTAAGACAGACGGAAAAATTAATAAAAATAAAAAATGCAGAGCAAAAGCAGGCGCAAAAAAAGCCCCGGCAGAGCAAAACCAAGCCGGCTTATTTCAGCGAGGTGGAGCTTGCCCTTACCGAATATTTGGGCAAACGCGTTAAGGTGGAGCCGCTTAAAGGCAAGCAGGGCGGCGTCCTGCAGATTGAGTTTTATTCCGACGACGATTTGCGGGATTTGGCAAAACGCTTTGAATAAAACTGACGGAGGTTAAATATATGTTGGATATAAAATTTGTTAGGGAAAACCCGGAAACGGTAAAACAGAATATCAGGAATAAATTTCAAGACGAAAAGCTTGCGCTTGTCGATGAGGTTATCGAGCTTGACGCCCGCAGCCGTGCAGCAAAGCAGGAGGCGGACAGCCTGCGGGCAAACCGAAACAAGCTTTCAAAGCAGATAGGCGCGCTTATGGCTCAGGGCAGGCGGGAAGAAGCGGAGGAAACAAAAAAGCTTGTAACCGCTCAGGGCGACCGGCTTTCGGCACTTGAAAAGACGGAAAGCGAGCTTCAGGAGAAAATCCGCGGGATTATGCTTACTATCCCGAATATTATTGACCCCAGCGTCCCCATAGGAAGAGACGACAGTGAAAATGTCGAGGTTCAGCGCTACGGCGAGCCGGCGGTTCCCGATTTTGAAATACCCTATCACAGCGAAATTATGGAAAGCTTCAACGGACTTGACCTTGACAGCGCCCGCCGCGTTGCCGGCAACGGGTTTTATTATCTTATGGGCGACATTGCGCGGCTGCATTCGGCGGTTATTTCCTATGCGCGCGATTTTATGATAAACCGCGGCTTTACCTACTGCATTCCGCCGTTTATGATTCGCAGCAATGTTGTCACCGGCGTTATGAGCTTTGCGGAAATGGACGCTATGATGTACAAAATAGAGGGGGAGGATCTCTACCTTATAGGCACCAGCGAGCATTCGATGATCGGCAAGTTTATAGACACAATTTTGAAAGAGGACGAGCTTCCCTGCACGCTTACAAGCTACTCTCCGTGCTTCCGCAAGGAAAAGGGCGCTCACGGCATCGAGGAGCGCGGGGTTTACCGTATACATCAGTTTGAAAAGCAGGAAATGATTGTAGTCTGCAAGCCGGAGGACAGCCCCGTTTGGTTTGACAGGCTTTGGCAGAACACAGTCGATTTGTTCCGTTCTATGGATATACCGGTGCGTACGCTTGAATGCTGTTCGGGCGACCTTGCCGATTTAAAGGTGAAGTCGGTTGACGTTGAGGCGTGGTCCCCAAGGCAAAAAAAGTATTTTGAAGTGGGCAGCTGCTCAAATCTCGGCGACGCTCAGGCGCGCCGCCTGAAAATCCGCGTAAACGGAGCGGACGGCAAAAAATATTTTGCGCATACGCTCAACAATACCGTGGTTGCTCCGCCGCGTATGCTCATAGCTTTTCTTGAAAACAATTTGCAGGCGGACGGAAGCGTTAAAATTCCCGAGGCTCTGCGGCCGTATATGGGCGGTATGACGAAAATCGAGAAGAAATAAGGGGGATATGCATGTCGGAGTTTATGACCGGGCTTAAAAGAACCCGTTACTGCGGCGAGCTGCGGCTTAAAGACGCGGGAAGCGAGGTTACGGTTTGCGGATGGGTGCAAAAGCAGCGCGATTTAGGTCAGCTTATTTTTGTTGATTTGCGCGACAGAAGCGGAATTGTCCAGCTTGCTTTTGACGGCGGAACCGACCGCGCCGTTTTTGAAAAGGCTTTTTCCGTAAGGAGCGAGTTTGTACTCGCCGCAAAGGGCACAGTGCGCGAAAGAAGCGCAAAAAGCGCCAAAATAGCTACCGGCGACATCGAGGTTTACGTTACCGACCTGCGGGTGCTTTCAAAGGCGGAAACTCCCCCGTTTGAAATTGCGGACAGCAGCTCAACAAACGAGGAGCTAAGGCTCAAATACCGTTATCTTGATTTGCGCAGAAAGCCCTTGCAGGATAATATAATCCTGCGCAGTAAAATTTCAAAGATTGCGCGCGATTACTTTTATGAAAACGGCTTTATTGAAATAGAAACCCCAATGCTTATAAAATCGACCCCCGAGGGCGCGAGGGATTATCTGGTTCCGTCGCGTCTGCATAAGGGCGCGTTTTATGCGCTGCCGCAGTCGCCTCAGATATACAAGCAGCTTTTGATGATAGCCGGCTTTGACCGCTACATTCAGCTTGCCCGCTGCTTCCGCGACGAAGATCTGCGCGCCGACCGCCAGCCCGAATTTACACAGATCGATATGGAGCTTTCCTTTGCCGACGAGGAAGAAATTATGCAGATAAACGAGGGCTTGTTTAAGCGGCTGTTCAAGGAGCTTTTGAACATAGAGCTTGAAACTCCGTTTGCGCGCCTTACCTATGACGAGGCTATGAATAAATACGGCTCCGACAAGCCCGACCTGCGCTATGATATGAGCATTACCGATATTTCCGACCTTGTTAAAGACTCTTCCTTCGGCGTGTTCTCTTCCGCCGTGGAACAGGGCGGAACCGTGCGCGGCATAGTCGCCAAGGGCGCTTCCAAGCTGCTGACGCGCAAAGAGATAGACAAGCTTACGGAGTTCGTGCGCGGAATAGGCGCAAAGGGTCTTGCCTTCGTGCGCTGGGTAGAGGAAGCTCCCGCCTGCTCGTTTGCAAAATTTTTGGAGGAGGGCGAGCTTAGCCGGATTCTATCCCGTTTTGGGGCGGAAAAAGGCGACGTGGTGCTTATTGCGGCCGACAAAACCGAGACCGTCCTGCCTGTTTTGGGCGCTTTGAGGGGCAAGCTTGCGCAAAAGCTGGGTCTTACGGACAAAAACGTCTTCAAATTTGCGTGGATCGTTGACTTTCCGTTTTTTGAATATGACGCCGAAAGCGGCGAGTGGCTTGCTATGCACCACCCTTTTACAATGCCGCGCGAGGATTGCCTGCAATATCTTGACAGCGACAAGGGCAAAGTAATCGCCAGAGCATATGACCTCACCCTCAACGGCACGGAGCTTTCCAGCGGCTCGATTCGTATAAGCGATCCCGAGCTGCAGCAGCGTATGTTCCGCGCGCTCAAGCTTACGGATGAGGAAATAGAAGCAAAGTTCGGCTTCCTTGTGGAGGCATACCGCTACGGCGCTCCGCCGCACGGAGGGATGGGCATAGGGCTTGACCGCATAGCTATGATTATGAGCGGCGCGGGCAGCCTGCGCGATGTTACCGCTTTTCCGAAGGTGCAGAACGCAAGCGAGCTTATGTCCGCCTGCCCGGCGTTTGTGGATAAGGAGAGCCTTGACATACTCGGAATTTCCGTAAAAGAAAATTAAAACTCAGGTATAAACACTGACGTCCCCGGCTTTAAGCCGGGGACGTCTGCGTTTAGGTTTTAGTTTACAATTAAGGCTGTTCCGGGCAATCGGGCGCTGTAATTTATCTTTGATTTTTACAGCCGATATATCACTCGGAAAAATTATTCGTAATCAACTACGTTTACCCAGTTGAGGAGAAAATCTCTTTCTTCGGGTTTCCCCTTTACGGACTGAGAAGCCGCGACAATGGGAAGCCACTTCTGTATATACTGCTTGGCGGTGTCGCTTTTTTTGCAGAAGAGGTTAAGGTATTTCTGCGCGGTTTTATCATCGCCGGAAAGGCAGAACAGCAGGTAGGTTCTGGCGACGTCGGCCGAAGCGTTGCCCTGAGTTGCGTGCGACCAGTCAAGAATATAGGGAGTGCCGTCGTCTTTTATGATGATATTGCTGGGGTTAAAGTCGCCGTGGCAGACCTTGTCGTGCTTGGGCATACCCTCAAGTCTTGTGTGCAGCTCGTAGCGCGTTGTTGCGTCCAAATCGGCCTGAGAAATTTTGCGGTTCATTTTATCCTTGAGCTTGTTGAGCAGAGGGCACTTCTTCTCGTGAACGCTCATTTGCAGCTCGACAAACATTTCCAAATATTCGTCGTGCTTTTCGGGATTTTCTTCCATAAGGCTCGCAAGGGTTTTGCCGGCGATAAATTCGCTTGTAATAGCCCATTTCCCGTCTATTTTGCTTACCTCAAGCACCTTTGGAATGTTCAGACCGGTTTCTTCAACTCTTGCCTGATTGAGAGCTTCGTTAAGAATATCCGCTTTTGAATAATCCTCGTCAAAGACCTTAACCGCAACCGTTTGGTCCTTGTCGCAGTAAATTGTTTTGGCAGTGCGCGATGCTATAATTTTATCAAGTTCCATTTTTGATTCCTCCGTAAATATATACCGTCATTCCGATTACTTTCCGTAATAGGCGTTAAGATACATTTCCTTGATTTCGCTCATCAGCGGGTAGCGCGGATTGGCGCCGGTGCACTGATCGTCGAAAGCCTGCTCAACCATATCGTCAAGTCTTGCAAGGAAGTC
This sequence comes from uncultured Eubacteriales bacterium, assembly GCA_964639205.1. GTDB lineage: Bacteria > Bacillota > Clostridia > Oscillospirales > Acutalibacteraceae > CAZXCG01. The sequence goes on along the minus strand of CAZXCG010000015.1, from coordinate 6,902 downwards.
GGCCTCGTCCGGCACATAATCTCTGATTGTTTTCTTTATGCCGATTTTTTCTTTAAGCCCGTCGATGGCTTTAATAAGATTTTCAACCTTTTCCCCGTCGCTTTTGCCCTTTAAGCCGAGATAATCGGCAATTTCCGCATATCTTTCAAGAGTGTGCGGATGATCGTATTGAGAGAAGGTTCCCATTTTGACCGGGTCGTTATCGGCGTTAAAGCGGATAACCTCGTCAATCATCAGCGCGTTGGCAACTCCGTGGGGAAGGTGGTGGAAAGCGCCCAGCTTGTGAGCCATCGAGTGACACACGCCGAGAAAGGCGTTTGCAAACGCCATACCCGCCATAGTGGCGGCGTTAGCCATTTTTTCGCGGGCAAGCGGGTCGTTGGGTCCGTTGTCGTAAGCTCTGGGCAGGTACTCAAACAAAATTTTGAGGGCGCGCAGGGCGAGACCGTCCGTATAGTCGGTAGCCATAACCGAAGCGAAAGCTTCAAGCGCGTGGGTAACCGCGTCGATACCGGAAGCGGCAGTAAGCCCCTTCGGCGCGTTCATCATCATATCGGCGTCTACAATAGCCATATTCGGGAGCAGCTCATAATCGGCAAGCGGATATTTTACGCCGGTGCTTTCGTCCGTAATAACGGCAAAGGGAGTAACCTCAGAGCCGGTGCCCGCTGTGGTCGGAACAGCAATGAAGTAGGCTTTTTCGCCCATTTTCGGGAAGGTGTAAACTCTTTTCCGTATGTCGATAAAGCGCATAGCCATGTCAAGGAAGTCTGCCTCGGGGTGCTCGTAAAGAACCCACATAATTTTTGCGGCGTCCATAGCGGAGCCTCCGCCGATTGCAATAATACAGTCGGGAGCAAACGCCGTCATCATTTCGGCGCCGCGCTTCGCGCAGTCAAGGGTCGGGTCGGGAGCAACGTCGAAAAAGGTCGTATGCGAAACGCCGATTTCGTCAAGCTTGTCTGTAACAGCCTTTGTGTAGCCGTTCTGAAAAAGGAACCGGTCGGTTACTATAAAGGCTTTCTTCTTGTTCATAACCGTTTTAAGCTCGTCGAGAGCAACAGGCAGGCAGCCTTTTTTGATATACACCTTTTGAGGGGTTCTGAACCAAAGCATATTTTCTCTCCTTATTGCAACAGTCTTAATGTTCAGAAGATGCTTCACGCCGACGTTTTCACTTACGGAGTTGCCGCCCCAGGAGCCGCAGCCGAGAGTGAGCGACGGAGCCAGCTTGAAGTTGTAAAGATCGCCGATGCCGCCGTGCGAGGAAGGAGTGTTAACAACAATGCGGCAGGTTTTCATTCTTGTTGCAAAGGCGGCGAGCTTGTCTTCCGCGTTAAGCGGGTCAAGATATACCGACGCCGTGTGACCGTAGCCTCCGTCGGCAATGAGCCGATCCGCTTTATCCATAGCGTCCTCGAAGCTTTTTGCTCTGTACATGGCAAGTACCGGCGAAAGCTTCTCGTGCGCGAATTCCTCGCTGAGGTCAACGCTTTCAACCTCGCCTATGAGTATTTTGGTTTTCTCGGGAACCTCAACGCCCGCAAGAGCGGCGATTTTTACCGCGGGCTGACCGACGATTTTCGCGTTGACGGCGCCGTTGATGATTATTGTTTTTCTGACCTTTTCAAGCTCCTCGCCGTTTAAGAAAAAGCAGCTCCTCTTTTGGAATTCCTCTTTAACCCTGTCGTACGTTTTGCCGACCGCAATGCAGGACTGTTCGGAAGCGCAAATCATACCGTTGTCGAAGGTTTTTGAATGAATAATCGAGTTTACTGCGAGAACTATGTCGGCGCTCTCGTCAATAATCGCCGGAACGTTGCCCGCGCCGACGCCGAGAGCCGGTTTACCGCTGGAATAAGCCGACCGTACCATTCCGGGACCGCCCGTGGCAAGAATGGTGTCGGATTCCCTCATTACCATATTTGTAAGCTCAAGGGAGGGGACGTCTATCCAGTCGATAATTCCCTCGGGCGCGCCCGCCTCAACGGCGGCTTCAAGCACTATTTTAGCCGCCTCGATAGTGCAGTTTTTTGCACGGGGATGCGGGCTTATTATAATGCCGTTTCTTGTTTTAAGGCAGATAAGCGTTTTGAAAATGGCGGTAGAGGTCGGGTTGGTTGTGGGGATAACCGCCGCTATAACGCCTATAGGCTCGGCAACCTTCATTGTGCCGAAAGCCTTGTCTTCTTCGATTATGCCGCAGGTTTTTGTGTTCTTGTAAGCATTGTAGATATACTCGGCGGCGTAGTTGTTTTTGATAACCTTATCTTCAACCACGCCCATACCGGTTTCAGCGACCGCCATTTTTGCAAGCGGAATTCTCGCTTTGTTTGCGGCGATTGCAGCCGCCTTGAAAATTGCGTCTACCTTTTCCTGCGGAAAGGAGGCAAACTCTCTCTGCGCGGCTCTGACTTTCGCAAAGGCGTCTCCGAGCTTTTCCACAGTATCAACAATTTCGTAGGTTTTGGCGTTGTCCATAAATTATTTCTCCTTTTTTAATTCTTCGACAAGTTTTTTTGACAGCAGCGCAAGCGACGCCGCCAGATTCTCGTTATGAACCAGTATATTATCGGGAAGGTTCAGGTGTGTGGGCGCAAAGTTCCATATTGCAAGGATACCGTTTTCAATCAGCAAATTGCTTACCTGCTGGGCGCTTTCGCGCGTTACAGCAATTATGCCGATTTTTATTTTCATTCTTCGGCAAAGCCGAGGCAGCCTTTCCATGCCGAACACGGTCTTTCCGCCTACCGCCGCTCCCGCAAGCTCCGGGTTTTTGTCGAACGCGGCGACAATATTAACTCCGTATTCCGAAAACCCGCCGTAACCGAGCAGCGCGCTGCCGAGCCTCCCGGCTCCGACAAGAATCGCGTTGTCTATCCTATTGTAGCCGAGAAAATTTTCAATATCCTTTTTGAGCCGGTTTTTACAGTAGCCGACCCTCGGCTTGCCTCCCGCCGAAACGGCGGCGAGGTCTTTTCTTACGAGAACCTCTCCGAATCCGAGCGCGGACGCGATTGAGGTAGCCGAAACATAAACCGTTTCCTCCGGCAGCTCCTGCAAATATGTCAAATATACCGTGAGCCTTTTCATCACCGTTGCCGATACTTTCACGGGTTCCAAACGGCACCGACCTCCTCTCCGGCGCTTAAAGCGCCGTCTGCACGCCGGAAACGCGCGGGCGCTGTTTATTAAAGCTGTTCCGCTTTTTAAAGACCCTCGTCCGCCCGAAAAACGGCGGCGGAGAACTTGGGTTTTCGGCTTTACAGCGCCCTTTCTGTTTTAACACAAGTTTACAGCATAAAAGCCCGGATGTCAATATAAATCCTTAATTATTCGATAATTTTTTATCGATAAAACGGAGCGGATTCTTCACGAAACAACGCATATCCGCGCAAATTTGCAAATTCGGTCAATCGGTAAAAAAATAACGATTAAATATTGACTTTGGAGCGGTGAAAGAATATAATAGAAGCGATGTTGAAAATTCTATTCAATAAGGGGCTTTGCTCCGTCATTCAACGCGGCAAAGGGCAGCGTCGGCTGCCTGAGAAATCACCGGGGGATTGTACCCCCGCTGATTCCGAAAACGGAACCCGCCGCCTTAGAGGCTGTGGGGACATCTTTGCCTAAGTTATAATTTATTAAAGGGGTTCTTTTAAATGGCAAGAGTTTATAATTTTTCCGCAGGTCCGTCCATGCTTCCCGAAGCTGTGCTTAAAACAGCCGCGGCCGAGATGCTCGATTACAAGGGCAGCGGTCAGTCGGTTATGGAAATGTCTCACCGCAGCAAGGTGTACGACGCAATTATCAAAGAGGCGGAAGCCCTTTTGCGCGAGGTTATGCAAATTCCCGACAATTACAAGGTGCTTTTCCTTCAAGGCGGCGCTTCCACCCAGTTTGCAATGGTTCCGCTCAATCTCATGACAAAGTCCGGCAAGGCCGATTATGTTATCACCGGGCAGTGGGCTAAAAAGGCTTTCAAGGAAGGCGCAAGATACGGCGACGCCAAAGCGGTTGCTTCATCTGAGGATAAGACCTTTTCGTACATTCCAAAGCTTGACCGTTCCATGTTCCGCGAGGACGCGGATTATGTGCACATTTGCATGAACAACACAATCTACGGCACGGTTTATCATGAGCTTCCCGATACGGGCGGCGTTACTCTTGTTGCCGACGTTTCCTCATGTATTCTTTCAAAGCCGATAGACGTTTCCAAATTCGGAGTGCTTTACGCGGGAGCTCAAAAGAATATGGCGCCGGCGGGGCTTACGGTTGTAATCGTCCGCGAGGATCTCATCGGTCATGCGCGCGATATTACCCCGACCATGCTCAACTATCAAACGCACGCCGACAACGGTTCTATGTTCAACACGCCTCCCTGCTATACCATATATATAGCAAAGCTCGTTCTTGAGTGGATTAAAAACGAGATCGGCGGTCTTGAAAAGATGGAAGAAATCAACAACGCAAAGGCAAAGCTGCTGTACGATTTTCTTGACTCTTCAAAACTTTTCAAGGGCACTGTTGTTAAAGAGGATCGCTCCATTATGAACGTCCCGTTTGTTACCGGCAGCGAGGAGCTTGACGCAAAGTTTGTAAAAGAAGCGACGGCAAACGGTTTTGTAAACATTAAGGGTCACCGCACGGTAGGCGGTATGCGCGCCTCTATTTACAACGCTATGCCGACGCAAGGCGTTGAAAAGCTCGTTGCGTTTATGAAAAAATTTGAAGAAGAAAACGCGTAAATGTTAATAACAGAACAAAGGAGTTTCCCGTAATGTATAATGTATTAACTCTCAATAAAATTTCAAAGGTCGGAACGGATCGGCTCGGAAGCGGCTATAATGTAGCCGACACGCAGTCGGCGCCCGACGCCGTTTTGGTTCGCTCGGCGTCAATGCACGATATGCAAATGCCGGAAAGTCTGCTTGCTATTGCAAGAGCCGGCGCAGGCGTAAACAACATTCCGATTGCCGACTGCGCCAAAAAGGGCATTGTGGTGTTCAACACTCCCGGAGCTAACGCAAATGCGGTTAAGGAGCTTGTAATCCTCGGCTTGCTGATAAGCTCCCGCAAGGTTGTCGACGGCATCGAGTGGGCTAAAACACTTAAAGGCAACGGCGATCAGGTAGGCAAAATGATTGAAAAGGGCAAGAGCCGGTTTGTAGGCCCCGAGATTATGGGCAAAAAGCTGGGCGTAATCGGTTTGGGCGCAATCGGCGTTTTGGTTGCAAACAGCGCCAAGGCGCTCGGTATGGAGGTTTTGGGCTACGACCCCTTCCTGTCTGTTGACGCCGCGTGGAAGCTTTCCAGCAAAATCAGGCACGCTTCCTCTATGGACGATATTTTTGCCGAATGCGACTACATTACCGTTCACGTTCCGCTTACGCCGGACACCAAGGCTCTTGTCAACGCCGAAAGCATCGCGAAGATGAAAGACGGAGTCAGAATCCTCAATTTCTCACGCGACGGACTCGTAAACGCGGCGGATTTGGTTGCAGCGCTTGAATCCGGCAAGGTTGCGTCCTATGTTACGGACTTTGCCACCGATGAAGTTCTCGGCGCGAAAAACGTGATTGCAATTCCGCACCTCGGCGCTTCCACGCCCGAAAGCGAGGACAATTGCGCGGTTATGGCTGCCGGCGAGATCAAGGACTACCTTGAAAACGGCAATATCAAAAACTCCGTAAACTTCCCTGCTCTTTCAATGCCAAGAAGCGGAGAGGCAAGGATCTGCGTTCTTCACGAAAATGTCCCCAATATGCTTACTCAGGTGCTCAACGCCGTAAGCAACAAGGGCGCCAATGTTGAAAATATGCAGAGCAAGAGCCGCAGCGAATTTGCCTACACGGTTGTTGACGTCACGGGTTTTGACCCCGCTATAGAGAGCGACATTAAAGCGGTTCCCGGGGTTGTCCGCGTCAGAGTAATCAAATAATTAAGACTGATTTAAACAGGAGCTTTAAAGGGGGTTGCTTTCAGTAACCCCTTTCCTTACGGCTTTCCCGCATAAGCTAAGCGCATACGCCCCGCTGCGTTCCGGGCAAGCCTGTCTAAGCTCTGCTCCGATTTATCCGAATTTAAAAAAGAGTAAAATCACATTTTGAGGAGGCAAAACGATGCACAGGCTCAGAACCGAAAATTTGCTCAATCTTGAAAAAACAATTGCGGCGGAGCTTTTCAGCGGCGTTGAGTATCCGTGGGAGGTACTGAAAGAGCTTTCGGATTTTATTGTAAAGCTGGGAAGCGCCCTCGATCCCGAAATTTATGAAAAACGCGGAGAAAATATCTGGGTGGCAAGGTCGGCTGCCGTGGCTCCTACAGCGTATCTCGGCGCGCCGCTCATCATCTGCGGGAACGCGGAAATCCGTCACTGCGCGTTTATCCGCGGCAGCGCCATAGTAGGCAGGGGCGCGGTTGTGGGAAATTCAACCGAGCTAAAAAACGCTCTGCTTTTCGACGGCGCTCAGGTTCCCCACTACAATTACGTCGGAGACAGCATTCTCGGCAGTATGGCTCATATGGGCGCGGGCGCCGTTACCTCAAATCTTAAGGCGGACAAAACTCTTGTTACGGTAGCCTTCAATAACACGCGGATTGAAACGGGACTTAAAAAATTCGGAGCTATACTCGGAGATAACGCCGACATAGGCTGCAACAGCGTGCTAAACCCCGGAACGGTAATCGGCAGGAATACAAGCGTTTATCCGCTCTCTATGGTGCGCGGCTATATTCCCGAGCAGAGGATATACAAAAGCCGAGCGGAGGTAATTGAGCGGCGCTGAGGGCGCCGAGGGCGGGGGGAATCGCCCCGGAGCAGCGGGAGGAAAGGGAAGAAACCAACGGAAAAATATTAAACAAAAAGTGAAAAAAAGTGAAAAAAAGGTGTTGACAAAAAA
>CAZXCG010000014.1:33381-39033 GCA_964639205.1 uncultured Eubacteriales bacterium | reverse complement strand
CGTTGTTCACGTCGCCCAAAGTATACTCTGTTACGGGTTCTTCAAGTACCTGATGAATATAAATTTCAGCCGCGGAAGCAAACTGGTTGGAAGAATCCGTTGCGCCGGTAAGAGCCGTAAACTTAACATAACGCGCGTTTATACTGTCAAACTTTGCGTATTTCGTATCGGAGCTGCTTGACCACGTGCCGTCGGTAACTACATCCGTCCAGGTTTCGCCGTCCTCGCTTACAGAAATCGTATAGGTCAGCACGTTGCCGTTTGAACCGCTCTGACGCGGAATATATGTAAGCTTGTTTATCTCGTAAACTACCTGCATATCAATGGTTATGGTTGCAGGCAGAGCCGCGTAGTTGGTGTAGTTTGTATGCCAGATAGTTGAAGTATCGCCGTCAAAGGCATATTCAACCGGTCCCTCACCTCCGACGTCCGGGTTTTCGTTATCGGAGCTTACGTCAAAGTTGCTTCTGTCTATAATTGTCGGGTCAAGAACGCTGAACTCTTCAACCGTTTCCTGATAAACTCCGACTGCTGAAATAAGACCCTCAAAAGAGCTTGTTTCGCTGCCTATGCGGGCAAACGGAATCATAAGAGTTGCATGGGGATTAGCCGAAGCGGACGCGGCGGCAACCCTGTCGGCGGAACCGACGGAGGAGTAAAGCTCGCCGTTTACGTAAAGATCGGCTGTATCTTTATGACCGACAATCTTGAGGTCAACCCACTGCCCTACGGGAATTGTATAGTTGAAGGAATAATTCATTTTTTCTCTTGAAAAGCCGAGCGTTCCGTCTTCCTGAATATTTATTGCCCAAACCTCAAAATTGTCAGAGGTTTCAAAAAGAATTGCGCCGGCCTCGTTTGCGCTTTCCTGATAAACCGAAAAGCTCAGCTCGGAATCCGCTCCGAAGAAATCTATGGGGGTTGAAACATAGCTTGCGCCGCCGTTAAGCTTAAGAGCGTTCACCCCGTCGTCGGTTGTTACAACCTCGGCGTTTACAACTCCGGTTGCGTCGTAGCCGTTTCCTGTGGTATCCGTGATGCTGTCCGAGGTGAAGTCATAGGCGAGCTTGTCATCTGTTTGGGACTCAACCTCATAATAAGGATTTGTTCCGGGAGCGGTGTCAATAACGTTAGCGTACGTTTCAATCTCAGAGTAAGACATATCCTCCGCGTCGCCCCAAAGCTGTGAAGCATAGCCAATCAGCGGAGCATAGAAACGGTCAAATATATCGTAGTCTGTAATGCCGTTGAGGTAATCGCCTACATAGTCGTTCCAGATTGCGTACGAGCCGCCCAAAACTCTGGAATCACTTGAGGGGAGTCCGAGCTCGGTTGCCGGATCGTAGCTTGCATACTTGGCGGAAGCGCTGAGATAATCTCCGTAATAATTAGCTCCGGGTACTATGTAGTTGGAACCGTCAAGAATATCTATAATGTTGAAGCCGTTGTCAAAAAGCTGCTGCGGGTCTGCATAGCCTGTATTCCAAAGATATACCTGAGTATTTGAAGTATCAACGGAATCGGGAATATCGTTGGTTGTAATGCTGCCCCACATACGCGAGGTATGACCCGAATTCTGCGCAAACTCAAGCATATCAAATACAAATTCGGTAAAATCGCTTTGGTTGCCGTTGTATTCGTCGGAGCCTATATTCAAAATGGTATCTTCATCGAATACCGGATCGCTGCCGGTAATATATTCGTTCCAAAGATCCTGAACAAATTCGATTGATTCCGGATTGGAAAGATCAAGATGATCCGCCCAGCGGCTGACGCTTCCCTGAGTCATACTCAGATCGGGTCTTACCTTGGTAATGGAAAGCGAGTGCGCGGGAGCGTCAAATTCGGGAACTACGTCAACGCCGAGCGCTCTTGAATCCGTAATAAGCGAGCGGAACTCATCCTTTGTGTAATAGAGGTCGCTCGATGTGAGATCCGCCTGATTTTTGCCTTCGTTTCCGCCTTCCACTACGTCTGACTCAAGGCGGAAGCCCGAATATGCGCCGTTTTCAAGATCTCTTGCGTCGTCGTAATTTTCAACCCAAATGAAGTTGTCGTAGAGGTGAACGCCAAAGTCGTTCATCTTATACCATGACATGGTTTTTACAATTTCTTCAAGTGTTTCCAAGGAAACGGGAGTTCTGCCTACGTCGAGCATAAATCCGCGCAGAGCGTATCTGGGGTAGTCGTATGACAAGCCTTTAGCTATAGTGCCGCCCGTTTGCTTTAAAATTTGGAGAATTGAACGTGTTGCCCAATAGAAGCCGGTTTCCGTGTTGGCTTCAACAGTAAGAACATCGTCGATATTGAGCTTATAGCCCTCGTCGCCGAGCTGAGCAACGTCGTCGGTTCCGAATACAGCAACAAAATCGCCGGCGGAAGCGGCAGAAACATTGCCAACAGTAACTGTGAGTTTTTTGCCTGTGATTTCAAGGAAATCCGCGATTATTCCGTCGATAGCGTCTTCATACTTTGCCTTTTCGCTGTCGGAAAGCGCCCCGTATGAAGAGGAATCTACAATAAGCTTTGGGGCGGAGGCAATTTTAAATTCGCCGCCGTCAGCGCCCGCCCATTCGGCAAGCTCGGGGATAACAACGGGCTTTGCATTGGATGTTTCGGTAGCTGTGAATGTGCCGGGGACGGTCACGGTGTAATCGTCTGTAGTTAAAGATTCGTTGCCGTCCGAAATAATAAAGGAAACTTTAACGTCCTGATCGTTAAGGGGTCTGCGAATATTGCCCTCATCATCGATTATCGCGCTGTAATCAGCCCCGTTAAACTCAATTGTAAAGCCGTCGGGAACTGCCGGAAGCGTGAGAACCTCGTCGCCATCCGCAACAACGGGAGCCGTTAAAGAGGCCGCAACCTGTGAAAGCGTCCGGGGGAGCTCACCCACACTCTCGCCGTAAAGGGCAAACTCATAGATGGACACAGTGTTCCATGTAACGCTGGTGCCGCTGGAATCCGCAGCGGTAGGCGTAAAGTTGGTGATGTAAACTCTGAAATACTGCGCGGTAATTTCACTGTTTAAATCAAAAGTGTGCTCGCGTCCGGCGGTAGAGGAAGTGTCGGGAGCGGAATTTGAATAAGTATAAGCGCTTGCCCAGGTTGAGCCGTCGCTTGAATACTGTACTTCGTAATCGTATACGTTATTTCTCTCCCAAAAAATATACGCGGATGAAACCGTAACGGGCGCGGTAAAATAATACTGTACCCAGTGAGTTGAGCCGCTGGTATCGCTGGCCCAACGGGTGCTTGTGCTTCCGTCGTTTGCGTTTTCGGCGCCATAGCTGCTTGTTTCGGAAGAATCGGCCGTAGCGGTTGCTGAAAGTGCAAGATTCTCCGCAGCGGCAGAAGCCGTTACCGGAACAACCATAACAATTCCGCAAAGCATAGCCAGCGCCAAGAGCAGCGACAAAGCTTTTTTAGATACTTTTTTCATTAGGATAAGACCTCCTTTTAAATTTGAAATTATTTTCTTATTAATCATAGCATAGTTTTGCCGATAAATCAAGAAACAAATATGAAAAAATCCACAAAATCATCATTATTTTGTCCATAAAATCGGAACAGTACAGCGCGGCGGCGCCGAATCCTTCCTTGCAGGTTAATAAAAAACCTTGCAAACGCTGCCTGCAAGGTTTTTGAAAGCCGGTAAATATATAAGCGCGGCAAAAATTAAACCGTAACGAAATTTACAAGATGAGCTACCGAAGGGATACTTTCCCCCTGTTGATTTGAGGTCGGGCTCATAAGCGCGCCGGTGGCAATAAACAGTATATTTTTGTATTTTCCGCTCAGCATGGATTTTAAAAGGTACGAGCAAAGCACGCTTGCGCTGCAGCCGCAGCCTGAGCCGCCGGAATGAACGTCCTGAGTATTCAAGTCGTAAATCAGCATACCGCAGTCCCGGTGGTTTTTATCTATTCCGTAACCGTAATTATTCATAAGGTCATACAGCAAGGCGCTCCCGGTTTTGCCGAGGTCTCCGGTTGCAATAACGTCATAATCGGAAGCGCCGGTTTTTGTATCTTCAAAAAAGCTTTTCAGCGTATCGCAGGCGGCGGGAGCCATTGCAGCCCCCATATTGTTAGCGTCGGTAACGCCGAGATCCGTAATCTTACCGACCGTTGCATACTTGATTTTGGGGAGTCCCGGCGAGGTTCTGTGCTCTACAACGCAGCTTCCGGAACCGGTTACCGTCCATTGCGCCGTCGGCGGACGCTGACCGCCGTATTCGAGCGGATAGCGGTACTGGCGCTCTGCCGAGCAAAAATGCGAGGAGGTAACGCATGCCGCCGCCCTTGCCGCGCCGCTTTCAACCATTACAGACGACATTATCAGCCCCTGAGCCATAGTGGAGCAGGCGCCGTATTGCCCGAGATACGGAATATTAAAGCAACGCAGCCCGTAGCTCGATGAAATGCACTGATTAAGAAGATCTCCGGAAAAAATAAAATCAATATCCCCGCCCTTTTTGCCGGCGTACTCCAACGCGAGCGAAACCGCCTGCCGCTGGAGCATGCTTTCCGCTTTTTCCCACGAATCCTGACCTAAATACGGATCATAATTGATTTTGTCAAAATATTCCGCCAGAGGTCCTTCTCCCTCTTTTTTGCCCACAACGGAAGCGAATCCGCTTACAGCGGGCATATTTTCAAATTGAAGGGTTCTGCCCCCAACACGCCGTATCATAATTATTTCCTTTCAACTCGGCGCAGGAGGTTATCTGTTTTCAGACTGAGTCTCTGAGCTCTCGTTGCCGATTATTCCGTCGCCGTCGGTTACCATGCCGTTATTTTCGGCGCTGCCATCGTCGGTGCTGCCGTCGGTGCCGGCGCCGGCTTCCGCTCCGGAGTTGTCCTGATTATTGCCCGTGCTGTCCGAAGATTCGGACGAATCGGAATTATCGGTCGAATCCGAATTATCGGTATTACCGCTTATCCCGTCTTCAATATCTGTTAAAGAATCGTCAATATCGTTCTCGACGGCTCCGCAGGCTGTAAACATTAACGCCATCATTACCGACATCAGAACTGCCGCAATTGTTTTTCTCATAAATTAACACCTCAAAAAATTAAAATACCGCACCGAATAATCGGTACGGTACTATTCTTTCCTGAAAATCGGTAAATTATGTTTTGTTTTTAAAAATGCCTGTCGCATATATATTTAAATAAAGCCTTACAGCCGTCAAAAATATCTGCAAAAGCAGTATCAAAATCGCCGGTATACCAAGGGTCGGCTATGTCGCGCGGGGTCGAGGTAAAAAAACACAGGCTGAAAATTTTAGACTGCGGATCTCCTCCGACTATGCCGCGAATATCGCGACAGTTCCTCTTTTCCATACCTATAATGTAATCATATGCGGAATAATCCGATTTTTTGAGCTGCACGGCGCGTTTTCCGGAACAATCAATACCGAGCTCTTCAAGCTTTTTACGAGTGCCGCTATGCACCGCTCTGCCCTTTGTTTCGTCGCTTGTCGCAGCCGAGGCAACCAAAAAATCGGCGCTTCTCCCCTGTTGCTTTATAAGCTCGCGGAAAATAAACTCCGCCATCGGTGACCGGCAGATATTGCCGTAGCAAACAAATAAAACCTTTATCATAAACCGAAATCCTCCCAAACACTGTAATTATTGCCCGCCGCTT
>CAZXCG010000014.1:0-33281 GCA_964639205.1 uncultured Eubacteriales bacterium | reverse complement strand
CGCCGCTTCGGGGGTTACGGTATTTTCACAAGCGGCTGAGTAAAATCGGCTCCGCAGGGCTGAGGCGTATTGCGGGCAAGTGCAAAAATGTCGCTTGCTTTAATTTCCTTTTCAAGTACGGTTCGCCCGCTTGCTCCCAGCTCTTTAAGGGCTGAGGAGGTACTGGTGACAATCGGCAGACTTGAAGTCCGCTTAGCCGTGCGCAACACCCGCTCGCCCGTTGAAGTGAAGCCGAGTACCCTGATATACGGTACGTCAAGCGCGCGGATTTCTTTGGTAACACCCAAAAGCGCGCATATGAAAATTCTTCTTATTCGCGCCATTGTGTAACGCTTGGTTTTTATCTTTGCGGCAGCCGAAGCTAAGGTGCTTTCCGAGCGCACCGCGCTGTAAATGCGGTTGTGCAGTCCCTCCGAAACATCCGGGAGGCGCTCTATTTCTCCGGAACTCATAGAGCGCAGGCAATACAAAATTACAGGCGCTATATTTTCAAGAAAAGCCGGATTTTCGCAAGCGGAACCTTCGGGTAGCAAATGTCTTACATCCTTACCGCTGCGGATAAGAGCGCGTATATGAGAGGAGGAAGCAAAGTCTGAAGAAATTTCCTCATCGTCGTGCTTTGTCAGCTTCCTTTTAACGGCAATCGCCGCCACAGAGGAGCCTCGCAGCGCGCGGCAGTACTCAACGGCAAGAATATCGTTAGGGCAGGAAAAAACCGCGGCAATATCTTTGCCGCAAATTTCGTCCGCCGTCTCTGAAAGCGCCCGCGGATAATAAAGTCCCTCCCGCATTTTCAGCTTCAGCCGCCTGCGGAAGCAGTCGTCGTCAAGCACTGCCGCCGCAGTCTGCAAAAGCTCGGTATTACCGCATTCACTGCCGAAAATCAGAGCGTCTACACACCCCAATGCTTTGACGATTGCTACCCCGCTTTGAGCAAATTTCTGCGCCGGAGCGACAGCATAAACCGCCGGAAGCTCGACGACAATATCCGCTCCGTTTTGCAGCGCTGCGCGGGCGCGCTCATATTTTGAAAAAATTGCCGTATCTCCGCGTTGAGTAAACGAGGTACTCATAACCGAAACAAGCGCGTCGCAGCTTGACCTTGCCGCCGCGTGAAGATACTTATGTCCTTTGTGGAACGGGTTATATTCGCAAATTACCGCAGAGATTCTCAAAATATCACTCCAAAACAAAAAAAGCACTTGAAATGCTGCATAAAATGAGATATTATAATAATGCTATTATATATGAATCTTCAAAATTATTCAATACGGAGGACACTGAAAATGAAAATTCTTGTAATTAACGCAGGGAGCTCCTCGCTTAAATACCAGCTCATCGATATGACCAAGGAGCAGGTTATTGCAAAGGGCAACTGTGAAAGGATCGGTATGGACGGCTCGTTCATCGGTCATAAAACCTTTGACGGCAGAAGCCGTACAGACACGATTACAATGCCGGATCACAGAGCCGCTTTTATGCAGGTTAAAAACGTTCTTACCGATGGCAGCGTCGGCGTAATTAAGGATTTGTCCGAGGTTACCGCAATCGGTCACCGTATTGTACAGGGCGGCGCAAAATTCAGCGAGTCTGTTCTTGTTGACGAAGATGTAATCGCCGGAATCGAAAGCCTTATTCCCCTTGCTCCTTTACATAACAAAGGGCACGTCCAGGCGATACGCGCCTGTATTGACGTTTTCGGCGCGGACGTTCCGGAGGTTGTGGTATTTGATACCGCGTTCCATTCAACAATGCCGGAAAAAGCCTATATGTACGCCGTACCCTATGAGTATTATGAAAAATACCAGATACGCCGCTACGGATTCCACGGCACGTCGCACCGTTTTGTAAGCAATGAGATGGCAAAAATTCTCGGCAAGGATATTACCGAGCTAAAGCTTATTACCTGCCACATAGGAAACGGTTCTTCAATAACGGCAATCAACGCCGGGAAGGTTATAGACACTTCTATGGGACTTACTCCGCTGGACGGCTTTATGATGGGCTCGCGTTCAGGCTCGCTTGACCCCTCCGTTGTTACCTTTATTGCAGACAAGGAAGGCTTTACTCCCGCTCAAATGGTTGATCTTCTCAACAAAAAATCCGGGCTGCTCGGGATTTCGGGCGTTTCAAGCGACGACAGAGACGTCACCGCAGCGGAGGAAGCGGGCAACCCGCGCGCCAAGCTGGCACATGATATGCTCTATTACCAGATTGCGAAAACAATCGGCAGCTATTATGTGGCGCTCGGCGGCTGCGACGGTATAGTATTTACCGCGGGGCTCGGCGAACATCAGCCGACGCTCAGGCGTGAGGTCTGCAACTATATTTCCTGCTTCGGCGTAATTCTTGACGAAAACGCCAACAATAACGCCGCGAGCGGTCAAAACGTCAAAATATCCGATGAAGCCTCAAGAATCCCGGTTTATATTATCCCGACTAACGAAGAGCTTGTTATAGCGCGCGATACCAAGGCTATTGTGGAAAAATTAGGATAATATTCGTCATTTTCGAAAAGCCGAAAAGCCGAGGGCGGTTATGCTTATAATGGCTTGAAATACGGCAAAATCGAACAGATAAACAGATAAAATATTAAAAACGATACTAAAAACCGGCTCTGTCCAAGGCAGAGTCGGTTTTGTTTCGGTATAATATCCGGAGCGCAGGCGTCCCCTGCCTCTAAATCAGCGGAATGAACCGATTTAAAATTCAATGATTTAAAATTTTAATAAAAAGGAATCAGACAAAAGCGTCAGACATTATTCCTGTCCGGCAGGCTTATAGCTGCATGTGCCGCACACGCGGTCGCCCGCGTCGCCGAATGCGGTATAAATATATCCTTTTTCATTCAGTTCCCCGGGGACGTATTTTGCCGTATAAACGGGTACATCAGGGTGATTTTCCGCAAGCAGCCGCACGCCCACCTCGGAAGAAATAAGGCACATAAACTTAATTCTTTTGCAGCCGTATTCTTTAACAAAGCTTATGGCCGCGTCGGCGCTTCCGCCGGTTGCAAGCGCAGGGTCAACTATTATAACCTGACCCTTTTCGGCGTCAACGGGCATTTTGAAATAATATTTGCGCGGCATGAGCGTTTCTTCATCTCTGTAAAGACCTATATGACCTACCTTTGCCGTAGGCGAAAGGGAGCGCAGACCGTCAATCATGCCCAAGCCCGCGCGCAGAATAGGCACGATTGTAAAATCTTCCGCAAGAACCGGAGAATCAAACGACATAAGCGGCGCCTGAATACGAACGTCCCTTGTCTTCAAATCCTTGAGCACCTCATAACCCATCAGCATTGAAATTTCCTTTACAAGCTCGGAAAACTCCTTGGTGCCGGTGTGTACGTCGCACAGGTGAGTAATTTTATGTTTTATCAGCGGGTGATCAAAAACCACAAGATTTTTTAAAAAGTCTTCCATTTTATTAAATCCTCCACAAGCAAATTTCGTATCCTGAAAAAGCTCCGAATTTTCAGCCTTTGAAGATTCGGAGCTTTTGCATATATCAGTCTGTTTTTCCTGCTTCTTTAATCTCAACCTCCCCCATATTTTCAACAGCGCCGCTCAGAGCGTCCGTCATTTCATCGGCGTTCATTTTTCCGCCGTTAACAATGAGATTGGTAACAATGCCGACAATAAGGGCAACCGCAAGGGACGTAATGGTAAGGATTGCGCCGCCGGTAATTTGGTTATAGCCGAATTCAAAGGTCAGCCCGCCTATACCGGTTACAAGAATCGCGCTTACAACAAACAGGTTTTTGCTGTCGCCGAGGTCGGTTTTCTTTAACATCTGCAAGCCGGATACGGCAATAAAGCCGTACAGGGCAACGCAGGCTCCTCCCATTACGCACTTGGGAATAGAGTTGATAAGCGCAACAAAGGGAGTGAAAAACGAGAGCACCATACATCCGAGCGAGGCGGCTATTATGGTAATTACGGAAGCGTTTCCGGTAATAGCTACGCAACCTATTGATTCACCGTAGGTTGTGTTTGCACAGCAGCCGAATAAAGCGCCTATTATAGAACCGCACCCATCGCCGAGAAGGGTTCTGTCAAGACCGGGATCCGTAATCAAATCTTTTTCAATAATGCTGCCGAGATTCTTATGATCGGCAATATGCTGAGCAAGCTCAACAACCGCAATGGGAACAAATATCAGAGCCAGATTTCCGATGGCGGCAATATCTATAGCTCCGAAGGTTCCGTTTGTCTGAAGGGCTTTAACAAGGAAGAATTTGGGATAGTCCACAATGCTGGTTATGCCGAAGCTGCCGAATGCGTCGGTAAACGGCTGAAAGCTGAGAACCTGAAGCGCTTCTATATTTGCAGCCATACCGATAAGAGTGCAAATCAGAGAAAGAACATATCCTACGCCGATTCCTATAATAAAAGGAATAAGCTTGACGGTTTTCGAGCCCTTAACGGAGGCGATAACAATTGAAAGAAAGGTAATAATTCCGATAATAATGGAAACAAAATTATAATCACTGCCGCCGTTATTAGCCATCCATGAGGTTGCCGTTCCGGAAAGGCTCAGTCCGATTAATGTAACGATCGGTCCGATAATGACTGCGGGCATAAGCTTATTGACCCATGCAGAGCCGACAAGCTTAATAACAAGGGCAATAACAACATAGGTAAGTCCGGCAAAAGCTACGCCTATAAGCACGCCCCAATAGCCGTAGTTCTGGCTTATTGTCGCCGCGTATGCGCCGAGGAAGGTAAACGAGCTGCCCAAAAACACCGGGCTGCGGCGTTTGGTAAAAAAGATATAAACCATTGTGCCCAGACCTGCGCCGAAAAGCGCCGCCGCAGGGTCGGCGGGCAGACCGTAATCCGTCATAATCATCGGCACTAAAAGAGTCGCCGCCATAATTGCGATCATCTGCTGGAATGCAAATACACAAACCTGCGAAAGCTTAGGCTTATCCTGAACGTTATAAATCAGCTTCATTTGTTCCTCCTGTAAACAGTTAAATTACTGTCTTCAAATCTTTGCTTTGAACGAGCGCAACGGCTGACACATCCAAAACACCGATTAAATATTATATCACCGATTAAAGTTGTTGTAAACACTTTTTCAACAAAATATTACAATAATATTACAAAAAACTCACATCATCGGCTTTAAAATGATGTTTGCGCTCCGTTGCAAACTCCGCCTTAACCGCCTCTTTCCGGCGGTTTCCGTTTCTTAAAAAATAAAAATATACGAAATACATCGGATAAATTACAAAAGAACAGAAAAAATAGTTGCAAAAGTCACAAATCAGTGATAGAATAGAGCTGGGATTTTCCGTTGTACAATCCGCTGTCTTTAAACGAGAAATTTATGGGGCATTATCGGTAATTCCCAAAAACACAAAAGGAGAATCCGCTTGAAGGAAGTTGAGATATATACGGACGGTGCTTGCCAGGGTAATCCCGGACCCGGCGGCTGGGGCGCGATTCTGCGCTATAAGGGTACGGAAAAGGAAATTTCCGGCGGTGAAAAAAGCACAACAAACAACCGTATGGAGCTTATGGCGGTAATCTCGGCGCTAAGGCTTTTAAAGGAACCTTGCAGCGTCACTCTTTACAGCGATTCTCAATATGTGTGCAACGCGCTTAAGCTTGGCTGGGCAAAAAAATGGGAGGCTAACGGCTGGATGCGCAACAAGCACGATCCGGCGCTTAACCCCGATTTATGGCAGGAGCTTCTTAAGCTTTACGACAGTCACAAGGTAAAAATTATATGGGTAAAGGGGCACTCCGGACACCCTGAAAACGAGCGTTGCGACAGGCTTGCCTCCGCGGCTGCACAGCAGGCCTTAAAAAAATAAACAGAATTTATATTAAAGGAAGATGTCTGCAATATGAGAAAAGTTTATGCGGATAACTCCGCTACGACAAAGCTTTCGCCAAAGGTTTTAGAAGCAATGACGCCGTACCTGACCGAGGTTTACGGGAACCCCTCAAGCCTTTACAAAATCGGCGCGGAGGCTAAAACGGCTCTTGAGAACGCAAGAAAAGGTATTGCCGATTTAATCGGCGCGTCCAGACCTGATGAAATTTATTTTACCTCCGGCGGAAGCGAATCCGACAACTGGGCAATTAAGGGCGTGTGCCGCTTTCTTAAGTCTAAGGGCAAAACACATATAATAACTTCAAAATTTGAGCATCACGCGGTGCTCCACACCTGTGCGGCGCTTGAAAAAGAAGGCTTTACCGTTACCTATTTGGATGTTTACGAAAACGGTATAGTAAAACCGGAGGACGTAAAAAACGCAATTACGGACAAAACGGCTCTTGTTACAATTATGTACGCCAACAATGAAATAGGTACAATTCAGCCCATTGCCGAAATCGGCAAAATCTGCCGCGAGGCAAAGGTGCTCTTTCACACGGATGCCGTGCAGGCAATCGGCAACGTTCCGATAAATGTCGAAGAGCAAAATATAGATCTTCTTTCATTAACGGCGCATAAATTCCACGGTCCGAAGGGCTGCGGCGCTTTATATATACGCAAGGGCGTCCGCCTTAACAATATTATAGACGGTGGCGCGCAGGAGCGGGGACGCCGTGCCGGCACCGAAAACGTTGCCGGAGTTGTGGGTATGCATAAAGCTCTTGAGCTTGCAATAGAAACTATGGAAGAAAGAGGGAAGCGTCTTACCGCCATGCGCAACCGTCTGATTGACGGGCTTCTTAAAATAGAACGCTCCCGCCTTAACGGCGACCGCGAAAAGCGTCTGCCCGGCAATGTTAATATGTGTTTTGAAGGCATTGAGGGCGAAAGTCTGCTGCTCAGACTTGATCTTAACGGCGTCAGCGCTTCCTCCGGTTCGGCGTGTACGTCGGGAAGCCTCGACCCGAGCCATGTTCTGCTTGCAATAGGTCTGCCGCACGAAGTTGCTCACGGAAGCATGCGGCTTTCCTTCAGCGATGACAATACCGAGGAAGATATAGATTATATTTTAGAGGTTGTCCCCAAAATAGTTGATTATCTGCGCAGCTTCTCTCCCCTTTGGGAAAAAATCGTAAAAGAAAATTAAAACACAAAGCTTAATATTCAGGAGGTAATATATAAATGGCTTATTCGGAAAAGGTTATGGATCACTTCGCCAATCCGAGAAATGTCGGCGAGATTCCCGACGCAGACGGAATCGGCGAGGTTGGCAACTCCAAATGCGGAGATATTATGAAAATGTACATCAAGGTTGACAACGGCATAATTACCGACTGCCGTTTTAAAACCTTCGGATGCGGCGCGGCAATTGCAACAAGCAGTATGGCAACCGAGCTGATAAAAGGAAAATCCATAGAGGACGCCCTGAAGCTTACAAACAAGGCTGTTATGGAAGCCTTGGACGGACTGCCCCCGGTTAAGGTTCACTGCTCTGTACTGGCGGAACAGGCAATTAAAGCGGCGCTGGCGGACTATTACAAACGCCAGGGCATTGATCCGGAACCTTTTGTCGGAGCAATTCCCGAATGCGATGAAAACGGATGCAGCTGCGATTTATAACTTAATCTCGGATTTTCCCCGCCTTTGAGCAGGCGGGGAAAATCTTTGCCTAAGTTATATTTAGTCATTATTTCTAATCTCTAAAACGGAGCGGATCGCAGATTTCCTGCGGTCCGCTCCTGTTAAGCAGGGTGTATCCAATGCATCGGAAAAAGACTTTAATTATTCCGAAGCATAAGTTGGTTCAGCAAAACTAATTTATGCTCAAAATAATAGAGAAGCTTGGGCTTGCAAAAGAAGAGTCGGAACGGACCAATTGCATATGATAACATACTTTCTTTCTTTTTTATCAATAAATTTGTAAGAAATAAATGGGGTACATAACCGTTTGAAGCTATATGCTCAGTGATTACAGCCTAAGCGCAAACGTCCGCCGCCTTTAATTCGGCTGACCCGTTTCAGAATGTCATTGTGAGTTATACTTCTCCCACTGACATTTTGAGGAGCTGACGCTTCTTGAGCGCCCTGCAAAACAGCATAGACGCGTATAGTCATTAAACTCGCTTTAGCTCGTCTCCGAACTCAAGCGGACGTTATCGCCCATATCGTACAGCGGCAGTTCTCCGCTGCGAAAACGAAAATACGCAGTAAGCGCATAATAAGCCTGCTCGGTTGCCATTTCATCCGCCTGCGGGCTTTCGAGAGTATGACAGAATCCGTCCTCCGAAGCAAAGTCGCATAAAGCTTCCACAACCGTTGTTCCGTTCTTGATAAATCTGCCGTCGGAATCAGGGTCAATTCCAAGCGAGGTAAGCGCAACTATAACCTGAGAGCAGGACTCGCTGTCGGAAACTCCGCCGCTGTCGAAAGCACCGTTTTCATTCTGCACTGAAGAAAGGTAGGAAAGCCCCTTGTCAACTGCGCTCCCTACCTCTTGCCGCCCTTTATACGGCGCAAGACTTTGCAATGCCATTGCCGTAATATCCGCGTCCGAAGCATCGCCCGTAAAGCTCCAGCCGCCGTCGCCGCATTGAACAGACAAAATATAATCCAACAGCTTTTCTCTTGTTGTCTGATTGTCGGGGTTTTCGGCAGCGGGAATCTCGTATTGCAGGCAATCAAACGCAATAAGAGCCCATATAGGGCCGTTATTTCCCTGCCTCTTAACATATTCAATATCGGAAAGTCCGGCAAGCAAATTATAACCGCCTATATCGCCGGGATCGCCTCCGGCGGCGGTAATTGCCAAAATCAAGCGTGAGTTATCGGTTGATTTAGTCGCGCTGAGGCGTTCCGAGCCGATTTCCTCCACATAGCTTTTTACACTGTCCAGATAGGCCGCAGCAGCTTCGTTGCTGAGCCTGCCGGAGCGTGCAAGCCCGATAACTGCCCATTCGCCGCCGTAATATCCGACAGTGAAGCCGTTGTCAGCACAAAGCAGATCTCCGGTCTGCTCATAAAGCTGTTCGGCGCTTTTTTCGGGCAGAGGCTTTTCACGGCAGGAAGTAAAAGCCAGTGCAATCAGCAGTATAAACGCCGAAAATGCGGAAATATTCCTTAATTTAAACATAAGCGTACCCCGTTAAAAACCGTATTTCTTTTTGATGCGCTCAAGCTTTTCCCCAATCGGCTTAGCCAAAAGCAGCAAAAAAATCACATTTGAAACGGCATATTCGGCAGTAACAGGCAAAGCGGAGACGACCGACGCAAGGTAACGCGCCGTATTAAAGCTGCCGTCTGCCCAAAGAGTTGTCCACACGTCCATAATTGCCGAAAAAAACACTCCGGCTGCCGCTCCGTAGATGCAAAGAAAAGCCTTATTTTTAAGCAGCGGCTTTGCAAGCGCTCCGGCAAGAAACCCTATTAATCCCCATGCAAACATTTGGAAAGGCGTCCAAGGACCTTGCCCGAAATAAAAATTTGAAACAACGGCCGAAAGCGCGCCGACCGCAAAGCCGGCTTCTTTGCCGAGCCAAACGGCGGCAATTACCGTAATTGCAGTTACGGGCTTAAACCCGGGAAGCCAGACAAAAATAAAACGTCCCGCTGCCGAAAGCGCAACCAAAACCGCTAATAATACAAGCTCCTTTGATGAGGTCTCCTTTTGCTCAAACGAGTAGAACAGCGGTATGCAGGAAAGCGCCGCCACGCAAATTGAAATCCACGCGTAATGCTTTTCATTAAACAGAAATGAACCGCCGAGCACTATTGCAGGGATAGCGACGAGTAAAATGCAAGCGCTTGCAATACCGCGTTTATTTCGGGTCTGTTTATTCATCGCGCGCCTCTTTCTTAATTCCGTTTGCCCTACATAGGGAGATAACATCTTCACAAAGCAACGCATTTTTGTAGTATCCCCTTGCAATGCGGTTGGCGGCCGTAGTATAAAAGCTGTTGCTGCAAAAGAAATCGACAGGCGGTGCCTCAGACAGTACTTCTCCGTCAAAAAACATAGCGCAGCGATCGGCGTTGGCGGCGGCGAATTCCACATCGTGCATTACTGTTATCACCGTGATACCGTCCGCTTTAAGCATTTTGAGTATTCCCGACAAAGTAAGCTTTGAATGAGCGTCAAGCCCCTTGGTGGGCTCGTCAAGCAGCAGGATTTTCGGCTTAAGCAAAAGCATTTTTGCAAGCGCCGCTTTTTGCTGCTCGCCGCCGCTCAAATCATAAGGATGCATTTCGAGGAGCTGATTGATTCCGAGCTTTTCCGCAACCGAAGCGCAAAGCTTTTCCGCTTCGTCCTTGGAGTATTCCATTGCTTTGCAAATTTCGCTTAAATCCTCCTTGACGGTATTTTTCAAAAACACCGTCTGCGGATTTTGAGGCAGCATGGCAAGGTTGTGTCTGTAGAGGGATTTTGCGTTAAAGTCGCTTATTTTCTTTCCGCTTATCAGCACCCTTCCTCTGTATGCCTTCAAAAGTCCCGACATAATGCCCAGCGCTGTGGTCTTGCCTACGCCGTTGCCTCCCAATATACAGAAGTGTTCACCCTCATAAACCGAAAAAGACATCCCGCGAAGTATATCGGGCAATTCTTTTTCATATCGAAACCAGACGTTCTTAAATTCTACCGCCTTAATTTCGCTGTGAGCTGCCGCAGGCTTATAAAGGGTATCTATTTTATTATCAAAATTATTTACGACAAAGTTTCTGCCTTCTTTTACGGTAAGCGGACATTCCGCTTTAATATTTAAGCTTCGGTAAATCCTCATAGCGCTCGGGAGAGCGCCGAGCATTGGGTGAGAATTATTATTCTTAAAAAAAGCGCCTATCCCCCTCGGAGTGCCGTTATAGACAAGCTTGCCATCCTCTATAAGTAAAGCTCTGTCCGCAATAGGCAGGATCTCCTCAAGACGTTGCTCCGCCAACAGAACGGTAAGTCCGAATTCACGGTTAAGCTTTTGCAGAGTACCTATGAAATTGGATGCGGCAATCGGGTCAAGCTGAGCCGTCGGCTCGTCGAGCAGCAAAATTTTAGGCTGCATAACCATAACCGAGGCGAGATTAAGCATTTGCTTTTGACCTCCCGAAAGCTCGGCGGTGTTCTTGCGGAACCAGCCCTCTATTCCGAAATAGCTTGCCATTTCAGCCGTCCTTCGGCGTATTACCTGCGAGGAGCAGCCCAGACTTTCCGCTCCAAAGGCTAATTCATGCCAGACCTTGTCCGTAACCGTTTGCGTTTCCGGATTTTGCGCGACAAATCCTATCTCCTCCGCCGCCCGGCGCTCGGTCAATTCTTCCTGAGACGAACCCTTAAATAAAATTTCTCCGCTCTTCTCGCCGAAAGGGGCAAGCTCGCGTTTGAGTAATTTGAGCAGGGTGGATTTTCCGCATCCCGATTCGCCGCACAGCACGGTAAACTCACCCGAACCAAGGGAAAACGACACATCTTTCAACGCCATTTTGTCTGACTCGGGATAGCGAAAGCTTAAATTTTTGATTTGTAATATGTCCACTTGACACTCTCCAGTATTTCAAGTATAAAGGGCAAAAAGGAAAGCGCCCCAAAAGCAGCTGATGCAAATAATGCGTAAATATTGAAATCCAACCGGGATATTCTCGGATAAAAAGCAAAATTCATCGTTCCGCCTGCCGTAAAAGCAACGGTAACAACATCCGACAGCACTATAAACGCAAGAAAAACAGCGTCGCCGCGGGTAAAACGGAACAGGGAAAAACAGGTTCTGCCCTTCAGTCCCCATCCCCTGCTCTTCATTGACAGACCTGTGTCTACGGCATTTTCCAAAGACCATGTGATAAGCGCCGAGTACACTCTGAGAGACGCCCGCAGCTTATCCCAAAGGCTACTTGATGCATAAAGTCCCATAGCCTTCTGCGCGGCGCGGATCTTACTTGCCTGCGTCTTTAAAAGGGGAATAAATCTTAAAGCGGAAGAAATTACCAGGGAAATTTTCGGCGAGACTTTGCCAAGCAGAAACAGCAGCTTGTCGCTTGTCATAATGTAATTAAAGCACTTAAACCAATATATTACGGCTATAAGCATTGCGGCAATATCGACTCCGTACAGCAGCGCCTCCAGCGTAACGGGATTGCCGTTCAGGAAAAACAAGGGCGTAACGCCGTTATGAGAAAATAACGGATTTGTAAAAGCTGTTAATACAAACAGAAAAAAGCAAAAGACAAGGCTTTTAAAAAATACTTTTTTACTTTCCAATACAGAACAAAAGGCGGCTCCGCCTAAAAGCGCAAGAGCGTGAAGTATAGGGTTGGAAGTAAACATTGTTACGAGCAACACAGATAAAAAATAAACCGCCGATACAGCCGGGTGAATACCTTGAAGCCTGTTCATTCTCCGCTTCCTTCCTTAATTTTCCGCGCCGATATTGCCTATGTCTTTGCCCAAATCACAGGTATAAACCCACTCAACGACGTCGCCGTCTTTAAGCTTATAATCTGAACAGCCGCAGCTCGGAAATTCCCCGTTGACCTTATACATCCAGCCGGACAAAGGACCGCAGGAGAATTCATATAAATAATTAATGCCCTGTATATAAACGGTACCGAGAGCGTTTTTGTCGGCGCCTTGATATTCCATTTGTATCTTATTGCTGCGTACCGCGCGGTCGAGAACACTGAAAGCCGTATCACCCTCGCGCAGTACATACCGGGTCGCCTCAAGAATCACGCCGTCAGACGGGATAAATTCCCCGGAGCGCAGACTTTCCTCCAATTCATCATAATTAGGCAGCACCGAATCACACCTTATACTCACGGTGACTGTTTCGCTTTCCGGCGTAATGTCGTCAATATGCTCAAGGTAGTATTCGTCCACCGATTGAATATTCACCCCGCAAAGCAGCAGCACGGCTACAAATGCGGCGGCAAAAATCAACAATATATTTTTCTTCATATCTGTTACCTGTCAACAGTTTTCTGTATTCATATTTTCCGGCATTGCCAAAGAGTAAATCCGGCGCGCCAATGCTTAAGCAGTGTCCTCTGTTCAAGCTTATGTTCCGTCTCCGGCTATTTCGTTTAAGCCGTTCCGTTTTTCTTGATGTTAGAGCGTCAAAACGTAGTACTTATAACCCGATCGCATATGTCCCCGCATTCGGAAGGCGGGCTGCGACCGTTTGCATGCTTCGGCTCAAGCGGTCTTGACGGAACACTGCTCCGCTTTAAAATAAAAACACTCTCCTAATCTATTGATTAAAAGAGTACAACAGATTAACGCCGCGCCGTAAATCCCCGTGAGCGGCACGCAAAATTAAAGTGGCTTAAGCCCACAGCGCCGCTTTTTCGGCGATAAATCGGCTGCACTCTTAGCTTTTTTTAATTGCAGAGAGTATGTAAACCGCGCCTTCATATTTTCATATATTGACATTAAACTAACAGTATTATACAACCGTTCGCGGGTTTTTGCAATATAAAAGCTTAAGCGAGTGAATTTTTAAATCAAAAAATGAAAAAAAGGATTAAAAGGGCTTGCTTTTTTTCGGCAAATCTGTTATTATATCTAAGTTGAATTGATATTATGATTATAAGGAGGTGCGTATGCATGGCAAAATGTGATTTCTGCGGCAAGGATATATCTTTCGGTATAAAGGTTTCTCACTCTCACAGAAGGTCAAACAGAACATGGAAGCCTAATGTACAAAGAGTTAAGGCAATTGTTGACGGTTCTCCCAAGCATGTTCACGCTTGCACCCGTTGCTTACGTTCCGGCAAGGTTACAAGAGCCGTATAATGCCCTTAGGCAATTATTGTTTTAAGCTATGACAAAAAGTCCGCCGAATAAGCGGACTTTTTTACTTTTTAACCCCGAGAAACGCCGTGCCTTCAAGCTTGAAAGCCTATTCTTGAAATTTTATTTTTTATTGTTTTTAATTTTACTGTTAAAAAAATCGCGAAGCTGCCTGATTCCGGCATCCTTTTTGGAAAGGTCGGGAAAGGCGTTAAGCAAACGTTTTTGAATAATATTCTTTTTGGGCATATTCTTGTGTTTTTCAAATTTTTCTTTAAGCTCGGGATGTTCAGCTTCGATTTTTATCTTGAGCTTTTCATTTTTATCTATAACGTTTATTGTACCTTCCGAAAGGTTCTCGCCGATTTTATCCGACACCGCGTGAAGCGTTTCCCCGAACTCCTGCATAAATCTGAGCTTTTTGGGAAGATTGAGCAGCGCGACCAACGTAATAGAAAAATCCGCTGCAAACGCGGTCAAAAGAACGCACAGCAAAATCTTACCCGCTGTATCCGGAATAAAAGCAATCAGGGCTTTTATCATCGGGTGGATTATGTCGATAACGAACACTCCGGCAAGCCCCCATAAAAGCGAGAAGCGCAGACAGATATACCCTTTTATGTTAAACGGAGTATTGCTGTAATCCCACCATTTTTGATGGAAAAAACGTTCAAGCGTCCACCCTGTTACAAATTCCAGCAGGGAAGTAAAAAGCACCGAACCTGCAAAAAGTAAAATAAAATTGTCTTTAAGGGGTTCGAGGCAAAGCACAATGCTCAAAATGCCGAAGCCGTAAATCGGGCAAACGGGACCGTTGAGAAACCCGCGGTTTACAAATTTCCCGTCTACGGCGGCGGCAAACACAACCTCGCAGCACCAACCCAAAAACGAGTACAGTATAAATATCCAGCAAATTTGATAAAAGCTATATTCCATAATTATTACTCTGCCGGCTTTTTAGTTAAATAAGGGGCTTTGCCCCGTCATTCAACGTGGCAAAGGGCGGCGCCGGCTGCCTGAGAAATCAGTGGTGGATTGCATCCCCCACAGGTTCCGAAAACGGAGCCCGCCGCCTTAGAGGCGAGGGATGTCTTTGCCTAAATTATAAGCCTCGGCTTAAACACCGTATAATATTTTAGAAGCGAAATGCGACAGTACAAAGAAAAACAGTCTGAATAGCCTTAAAATCCAAATCAAACATATGCAAATTACAAAAAGTGATTTATCAGCCCAAAATGCTCAGCAGTACGCCGGCGGCAACCGCAGAGCCGATAACGCCCGCTACGTTCGGTCCCATGGCGTGCATAAGCAGGAAATTGCCGGGGTTTTCTTCCTGACCTACTTTCTGCGACACGCGCGCAGCCATAGGAACGGCGGAAACTCCTGCGGAACCAATGAGCGGATTAACCTTTCCGCCGGTAAGCTTATACATAATTTTCCCGAAGAGTACGCCGCAGCAGGTTCCCAAACAGAATGCGCAAAGTCCGAGAGCGATAATGCCCAAAGTTCTCAGCTGAAGGAATACGGTCCCTGTAGCGGTAGCTCCGACGGTAACTCCGAGAAAAATGGTAATTATGTTCATAAGCTCGTTTTGAGCCGCTTTTGAAATTCTGTCGACAACGCCGCTCTCTTTAAAAATGTTACCAAGCATAAGCATACCTACAAGCGGAGCCGCGCTCGGCAAAAACAGCGCTATGATGATTACAACAATAACCGGAAAAATGATTTTTTCAAGCTTGGAAACCGGGCGAAGCTGGGTCATAACGACCGCACGCTCTTTTTTTGTTGTAAGAAGCCTCATAAACGGGGGCTGAATAACGGGGACAAGCGCCATGTATGAATACGCGGCAACCGCTATCGGTCCGAGCAGTTCGGGGGCAAGCTTTGTTGTAACATAAATTGCCGTAGGACCGTCGGCTCCTCCGATAATACCTATTGCGCCAGCCTGAGCGTCGGTAAATCCGAGAAAAATAGCGCCTATGAAAGTAATGAATATGCCAATCTGCGCCGCAGCGCCCAAAAGGAAGCTTTTCGGATTGGCAATAAGCGGACCGAAGTCAGTCATAGCGCCTATACCAAGGAAAATAAGCGGCGGGTAAATTCCGAGCTTTACGCCCTGATACAAATAGTAAAACAAGCCTCCGTTAGTCGGTATGTTAAAATACTCGATTCCGTCGAGGACGGTTTTTGCGTAAGTCACGCTTTCACCCGAGTGACTTGCCATATACTCCGAAACCGGTACAAGCTCCGTGCTGGGAGCGGCCATAATGCCCGGATAAAGATTTACAATCAGCATACCGAAAGCAATCGGGAGCATTAACAAAGGCTCGTACTGTTTCTTGATTGCAAGATACATCAAAAAGATCGCCACAAGAATCATTACATAGTTTTGCCACGACAGAGCGGAAAAAGCTGAATCTGTAATTAGACCCTTTATGGCGTCAATAAAACCATTGATAATTTCCATAAGTTGATAATTCCTTTCTGTAAGCCTTAAAACGGTCTGGTATTTTGAAGCACGCCGGCATTTCCCCAAGCGCTTCTTGAAGACGGTGCTTTTTTCATGCTCTTTATCCGTGCGGACGCTCCCGCCCCGCAGGACGCTTCAACAGCCGCCGCTATAACAGCGACTGTTTCCTGAGGAAGCGCATCGTTACCGAAGGGCAACGCAGACGCCGTACCGACCGCGGCATGCCCGGCTTCTTGCCGTACATCCGGCGGCAGTTCCTTATTTTTAACATTTTCTTTATTTTCTTTGATTTGTCTTGCCTTTGCTTCCGCTCCGGAAATTATCTTGCCGTACACAATTATAATACCGATTAGCAAAAACAAAACCAGAAAAACTACCACAAAACCGGTAAGCAATACCGTAAGCGAGGTGATTACTTTTTCCATAGAATTACCTCCATAAATTTATTCGCATTCAAAGTTAATTATACATCACGGCGCGGTGGAATTCAATAAAATTTACGGAGGTTTTCGGTTTTTGTCGGTTTTTTACCAATCAAATTAAAAGCAAAAATTATTTGTATGCAATATTTACCTGCTTAAAAAAGGTTAAAATTACAAAAAGCTGAGCTGCTTTTTAATCTGATGATTCGCCGGCGCCTTAAAACGGTCAAATAATTATGCATATAAGTCCGTTGCAGCCGTCGTTAATTATTTTCTGTATAGTTTCCCCAATCTTTTTGCGCGCCTCCTCCGGCATACGGTACAGCTTGTTGTGCAAGCCCTCGTTTACAAGCTCATGCACCGATTTCCCGAAAATGTTTGATTCCCATATTTTAACGGGATTCTCTTCAAATTCCTTTAGCATATAATTTACAAGCTCTTCAGACTGCTGTTCACTGCCCACTATCGGCGTTACCTCGGCGGTTGCCTGTATTTTCATCATATGTATGGACGGCGCCGACGCTTTAAGTCTTATGCCGTACTTCCCGCTTTGCCTGATTATTTGCGGTTCCTCAAGGGACAGCTCCTCCATTGTCGGCATGACAATGCCGTATCCGGTCTTTTGAACCTGCTCGTAAGCTTGAGCAATTTTGTCAAACTCTTTTTGCTTTTGCGATAGGGCGTAAACACACTCGATCAAATCGCGTTCACCGTCAATCTGCAATCCGGTTTTTTCGGAAAGTACCCGATAAAAAAGCCCTGCCTCCAATGAAATTCCGAGCGAAGCTTCTCCCCTGCCCAGATCGAGTCCGTCAATATTGCAGGATGTTATAAATTCGCACTCGCTTAAAGATTTTGTTACGTCGGAAATTTCCCTTATTTTTTCCATATGGCAGCAATTTCTTTTAACACTATCGAAAATCGAGGTACGCAGCCAGTGACCTTTTTCAAGAGTCATTACCCATGTGGGAAGATTTATTTTTATTTCCCGAATCGGAAATTCAAACAGCAATTGGGCGAGAATACGTTTTATTTCGTTGTCGTCAAGGTAAACGCAGCTCACCGGCAGCACCGGTACCTGATAATTTTTACTCAAGTCATCTGCAAGTTGACGGGAACGTTCGGAATCCGGTTCAACACAGTTGAGCAGGATAACAAACGGCTTGTTAATCCCTTTGAGCTCGTTTATCACTCTTTGTTCGCTTTCTATGTAATCCTCGCGCGGAATATCGCTTATTGAGCCGTCAGTGGTTATAACCAACCCTATTGTGCTGTGTTCGGTTATTACCTTTTTCGTACCTATTTCCGCAGCCTCTCCAAACGGGATTTCTTCCGGGCTCCAGGGAGTTTTTACCATTCGGGGCTCTTCCTCTTCCATATACCCGATAGCGCTCGGAACTATATAGCCCACGCAGTCTATCATACGTACCCTAAAGCTTGCATTGTTGTCAAGCTTTATTTCAACAGCCTCTTCCGGAATGAATTTAGGCTCGGTTGTCATAATGGTTTTTCCTGCGGCGGACTGCGGAAGCTCGTCATTGGCGCGGCGGCGTTTGTCGCCGTCTGAAATGTTCGGGATAACCACCGAATCCATAAAGCGTTTAATAAACGTCGATTTACCTGTCCTGACAGGTCCTACTACACCTATATAAATATTTCCGTCTGTGCGCGCGGAAATATCCTGATAAATATTTCTTTCCTGCATATCCGATCCCTCCCTTATACCAGCGGAATAAGCAGCGTACGCGGCTCTGAAAGAATTTCGCTTTCTATTTCGTTTTCTTCAAGCATAACGCCGTATGCCGAGTGATAGGACTTTGTAATCTCCCAGACGCTCTCGCCCTTTTGAGCAAAATAGACGGTCACGGCGTTTTCCGGGGGCTTTATCGGCATATCCTCAAGCGCGTTTACCGCTGTAACAAAGCTTACGCTTTCCCTGCGCTCAATCACCGCGTGCAGCTTTATCTCGCACCTGAGCTCGATTTCGGCGGCTTCGTTCAGCCGGTAGCTTATTGACGCCGTCTGCGCGCCGTAATCGCACACATTATTAAACTCCGCCGGAAATGCGAAAATCTGCTGAAATTCTGTTGTCCGCTCGATATACATCGGCATTTTTTCCCTGTCGCGGGCAAAAACGCATATATTCATTTTGCCGTTGAGTGTGAGCGTGTCTTCGGATATAACCGGAGTTACCGTGCAATATTCGCTGAATATTTCAACTATCTCGTTTACATTGCTGTTTTCAACGCTGATTATCGCCTTATGCATAACATTTTCTTTCAGGCGCTTCATATCCTTAAGCAGAATATATTTCGAAAACTCAACGTTCGTCCGGTATTTGGTTGAAAAAGCGTCGGCTATAACATCGCAGGAAAACTGCTCGTAGCCCATCTCGGTAAAAGTTATTTTAGCTTCAAGCGTAATCGCGGGCGAGCTTTCTCCGCTTTCGGATCTCAGGCGCACATCGTAGCAGGATATTTCCGCTTTGATATTATTCACGGCGTCCTCGGTTATGCCCTCGCAATCCACAATATGGCTGAAAGGCAGAATATAGTCGATATTTTCCAAACTGCCCGTATCTATATCCGCAAGATACAGCAGCTTTAAATCAAGCTCCCCGTTAAGCAGCAGCTTGGAGGGAATGGCTTTGCACTCAAAGCTGCTTATGCACAAGGAGGTTCTAAGCACGGATTCCACCGGCGGTTTGTTTGAAAGAACAATATCCTCGCTGACGGGAATTTCTTCCTGACAAAACGCGGTCAGGCGCAGGCATTCCGAGCGCAGACGTTTTATTTGCAAAGCTTCCTCCTCCGTCGGTGAGAAAAGCTCAAGCGTATTTTTGCTTATAACCTTCACATACAGCGAAAAAGCGCCGTGTACAACCAATCTGCGCGGACTCAGAGCGCGGCAGTTTATGTACTCAACCTTGGCGTTTGCAAACGCCGCATAAACCTCCGGCATTGTTTTAAGCGGAAAAGCGGTGCTGAACGGCACAAGCTGCTCGCAGCAGCGAAAATGATTTTTTATTCCGTCGCAATATATTATTTTTACCTCGGCGGTACCGTCAATCTGCAATTGTCCGCCCGAAATATTTCTTGTAAAAATCTTTGGCGTCATAATACATTTCAGTATTTTCTCAATATCGGGACAATAGTCGGGCAGGGCGACGTCTGCATCGACAAGCTGCTGCACAACGGTGTCTAAAACCGTTGAAGCTGTGCAGACAGA
This sequence comes from uncultured Eubacteriales bacterium, assembly GCA_964639205.1. Lineage (GTDB taxonomy): Bacteria > Bacillota > Clostridia > Oscillospirales > Acutalibacteraceae > CAZXCG01. The sequence goes on along the minus strand of CAZXCG010000014.1, from coordinate 13,501 downwards.
CTGCTTTTCCAAAGTGTAGTCCATTATTTTCTCTCCTTTTAAGCAAGGTAAGCCGAAACAGCTCCCTTTATTCAACAAAATGCCGAGGATCCCGAGCCCCGGCGGTCGTTTTATTTGCTCCCGGTGCAGCGTAATATATCCGGACGCATAAAAAGCCGGTGGACATTCGGCAAAAACGCTATACTCAATTCTATTAAGCAGCTTTTTAATTTATACATACGACTTACCCCGGGCCATTAAAAAAATTAAGAAAATCTTAAATATTTTTACCTGTTAATTCGGTTGACTTGTATTATAAGAAGTGGTACAATATATTTCGCTTAAAACGGACGGGAATTTTTCTGTGATGTGTACGGTCGCTGCATAATACAATATAAGCCGAGTAACTTGAGCGCAGATGATTTTCCCGTTTAGACGGTATTTTTAATTTACGGAAGGTTATGATTTTTAAATTATGAAAGCTTTGGAGACAATAAATTATGTGATCGGAGCATTATTTTTCCTTTGCTATTTTTATCAAATGATTTATACATTAATCCCCTTCGTTTGCAAAAAAAGGAAAAAAGGCAAAAATACTGCCGAAAAAAAGGAACCCGCTTTTCACAGATTTGCCGTGATGATCGCCGCCAGAAACGAGGAAGCGGTTATCGGTCAGCTTATTGAAAGCATACAAAATCAAAATTATCCGTCGGAATATGTCGATATTTTTGTTGCGGCCGACAATTGCACCGACGGTACGGCGGAGCTTTGCCGCCGGGCGGGCGCAACCGTGTGGGAGCGGGAAAACAAATTTCAAATCGGAAAAGGCTACGCCCTGCAATTTTTAGCGGAAAACATAATCAAGCGCTGCCCAAAGGATTACTACGACGGATACTTTATCTTTGACGCAGACAACCTTCTTGATGAAAATTACATATCCGAAATGAACGCGGCGTTTTCAAGCGGAGCACGCATTGTTACCGGCTGCCGTAACTCAAAAAATTTCGGCAGCAGCTGGATTTCCGCGGGCTACGGTATCTGGTTTCTGCGGGAATCGCAATTTTTAAATGCTGCGCGGGAAAAATTAGGCGTCAGCAGCGTTATTCTCGGAACCGGGTTTTTATTTCATAAGGATATTATTGTACGCGAGCGCGGGTGGAATTATCTGCTTATGTCCGAGGATATGCAGTTCACTGTTGACAACGTCCTCAAGGGCGAAACAATACATTACTGCCGCTCGGCCGTTCTTTATGACGAGCAGCCGACGTGCTTTTCACAGTCTTTTAAACAGCGGGCGCGCTGGGTTAAGGGATATTTACAGGTTTTCAGCCGGTACGGCGCAGCTTTGGCTAAGGAAATAATTTTTAAACGCAGCTTTTCCTGCTATGATATTTCCATGTCTATTCTGCCGGCAATGTTTTTAACCGTTATAAATGTTATTGCAAACGCCGTTGCAATTGTTTTTGAACTGATTAATAACGAGCTCACGGCGGAAGCTCTGATTCTGCCGGCGCTTAGCGGGCTTGCAAGCTCCTATTTACTGTTTTTGCTCATAGGAGCGTTAACTGTAATAAGCGAACGCAGGCAAATACACTGTACCGGCGTAAAATTGCTGCTGTATACGCTGAGTTTCCCCATATATATGCTGACATACATACCGATTGCGGTCTATGCAATATTTAACAAAGTGAAATGGACGCCGATTGAACATAAGCACTCTCTAACGCTTGACGAAATCCGGCAATCACAGTAAAACGGCTTATTTAAAACGGTTCGGGCAAAATTCCGAACCGTTTTTTATAAGTAAAGTTAAAATAAACTCGTTGTATTTTTTCAAGACATATGATATGATAATTAAAGACCGAAAACGCCCGCGCGTTTTCAAAAGGAAGGATTACAACTATGAAATACGACGCTCAGGATTATACTCTGGTTTCAAAAGCGGAAATTGCCTGCGGAATTTTTGACTTTATACTGGAAAACAAGCATATTCCCGCCGAGGCTCAGCCGGGGCAGTTTGCACACGTCCGCATTGAAGGAAAGACCCTGCGCCGCCCCATTTCAATTTGCAGCGCCCATAAAGACCGGATTCGTCTTGTTTTTCAGGTAAAAGGCGAGGGTACAAAAATTTTATCGAAGGCAAAAATTTCGGACGGAATAAATATAATTTCCCCATTGGGTCACGGCTTTTCCTTGGATGAAAATAAACGCTATGCGCTCATAGGCGGCGGAATAGGCGTTCCGCCGATGCTTTACTGTGCTAAAAAGGTAAAAAATCCCGTTGTGATTACAGGATTCCGGAATAAAGAGCTTGTCATTCTTCAAAACGACTTCAAGCAGACCGGCTGCGAGCTGTTCCTCACCACCGACGACGGCAGCGCCGGAATACACGGCTTTGTAACAGACATTTTAAAAGAGCAGCTTGACAATATCGACGAAGTATGTGCGTGCGGGCCGACGCCTATGCTGAAAGCGATTGCCGAAATATGCAAAAAATCCGGCAAACCGTGCCAGATTTCCCTTGAAGAAAGAATGGGCTGCGGCGTCGGCGCCTGTCTTGTATGCGCCTGCAAAACAGTTCGCGGCGGTGAAGAGGCTTACTCTCACGTTTGTAAGCAGGGTCCCGTATTCAATGCCGAGGAGGTTGTATTTTAATGGCTGATTTATCTGTAAAAATAGCCGGAGTGGAATTTAAAAATCCGCTGATAGCCGCCTCCGGCACATTCGGCTTCGGGCGCGAGTACAACGAATTTTTCCCGTTAGACGCTCTCGGAGGTATTTCTTGCAAGGGAATAACGCTTAAAAAGCGCGACGGCAATCCCCCGCCGCGCATTGCGGAAACGCCGAGCGGAATTTTAAACGCAGTCGGCTTGCAAAATCCGGGTGTAGACCGTTTTATTAAAGAGGAGCTGCCGTGGCTCAAAGAGCAAAACACCGTAATCATTGCAAATATAGCCGGAAACACTCCCGATGAATATTGTATGATGGCGGAAAAACTCTCTGATTCCGACGTTGATATGATAGAAATGAACATCTCCTGCCCCAATGTAAAAAGCGGCGGCGTTCAGTTCGGCACAAGCTGCGAATCGGTAGGAGCCATTACAAAAGCTGTGCGCGCTCACTGCAAAAAACCATTAACGGTAAAGCTCAGCCCCAACGTAACAGATATTGCAAGTATAGCAAAGGCCGCCGAATATGAAGGAGCAGACGCTCTCTCGCTTATAAATACTCTGACCGGTATGCGCATTGACATTGATTCAAGACGCCCGATTATCCGAAACAACACCGGCGGTCTGAGCGGACCGGCGGTCTTCCCCGTTGCCGTAAGAATGGTTTGGCAGACGGCGGCGGCTGTTTCTCTGCCGATTATCGGTATGGGCGGAATAAGCACCTGGCAGGACGCGGTTGAAATGCTGATTGCGGGAGCATCTGCGCTGCAAATAGGCACCGTTCTTTTTAACGACCCTTACGCCCCCGTAAAAATTACCGAGGGGCTTAACGCTTATCTTGACAAATATTCAATAAAAAGTGTTTCGGAGCTGAGCGGGACCGTAAAGCCGTGGTGAAAACAAAACCGATAAATATATTTTTAATAGGAAGCCGTTATGATTATTATGTCTGTTGATTTGGGGAAAGCGCGAACCGGGATAGCGGTATGCGACAAAACCGAGCTGCTCGCTTCTCCCCTTAAAGTAATTGAAGAAAAAAACGCGCAGCGCCTTATAGAAAAGGTGAGCGGCTGCGCCGCCGAATGCAACGCAGAGCTGATTGTGGTCGGGCTTCCGAAAAATATGGATAACAGCGAGGGTGAAAGCGCGAAAAACGCGCGCGATTTTGCTCAAAGGCTTGAAGCCTTCTGCAAAATTAAAGTCGATATGCGCGATGAACGCGGAACTACCATAACCGCTCACAACTATCTTTCCGCCAACAATGTCCGCGGGAAAAAACGCAAAAAAACGGTTGACGCAGTCGCCGCAGTTATTATTCTTCAGGATTACATTGACGCAAGGAAAAACGCTCATAATCGGGGCGGCATTTCTTGCCCCGAAAAAAACAATTATCAGGACGTTTAATAAAATTCCGTAAAATAACATAAAAGAACCGGCTGACAAGCGCCGGAAAATACCGATCATCGTTTCGATGGTCGGTATTTTGCTTATATAAACATAAAAAATTTACAAATTTTACAGCCTTGTAAAAAAACCTTGATTTTCTAAAATATTATGATATAATATTTAATGCTAAACAAAATTCATTCATATATGACAAGGTTTTATCGTAAGGGATACCGTATTCCCTTGTGCATACAACAACCATCTGAAATTGGTAAAAACGCAACTTCTATTGAGCAGTTGTATAGGGAAACCTGTCATTGCTTGAATTTTGTTTAGCGGCAATCGAAGTTTGCGTTTTTCGGTGCGCGGCTTCGGTCGCGCACTTTTTTATTGATAACAGTTTCGGAGGAATCATTTATGAAAAGGATTATTTCTTTTGTTCTTTTAGTGCTTTTGTTCGCCGCTCCGTTAATGCCTACAGCGGTTCACGCTGCCGGCGGTCAATTAATTGACCTTCCGGAATTAGGATTAGAAGTTACTATTCCGTCGGATTACTTTGTGATTACAAGAGATACGCCCGACAGCGACCCGATATTCAGCGTCTTGGGGCTCACAAAATCTGCACTCATCAGTCAATTTGAAAGCAGTGACATTTATCTGAACGCTATCTCCGATTCCTACAATGAGGAGGTTGTGGTTACGATGACGGAAAACAGCTTGAACAACTTCAGTTTGTTGAGCGATACAGCCTTGGACGCTCTTGCTTCAACAGTGAAAAATCAGTACGCCGACTATGGTCTCGATGTTTACAAATATGAGATTTACCGGCACTCACAGGCCAAGTTTGTCAGACTGTATTTCAAAGACGCGGCAAATACAGTTTACGGACTGCAATATTACACCGTCTACGATGGCAAAGCCATGAATTTTACAATGCGGTCTTACGAAGGGAGTCTTTCGTATAGGCAGGAAACCGCCATTAAAACTATTGTTGACAGCATTAAATATGACAATGCGCCGCCTGCCTCCGACCAAGGCGAAGATTCCGATTCGTTTATTTATACCGATACGGACAGCGGCGCAGCCTTTACCGTCCCTGCTAACTGGAAACAAGAATCCTTGTCAACAGACCGAGAATTTATCGACGTAAAGTTTGCTTCCGCCGAGGATGACGGCTGTACGATAATTTACGGCAGTACCGATATGTGGGATCAGATGTCCGCATCCGATAAAGCCGGATACACTCGCTCCGATCTTAATAACTCTGCTTTTACAAAATCAGATATTGCGGAGATGTACGGTATCTCTGCCGATAAAATCTCGACGGTAACATATAACGGAATTGAATATTTCAAATGTGAGACAAATTACACATCCGATACATACGGAATTGATATTACCGTAACTATTACCCAACTGGTGTACATTGATAACGGATGGATGTATATGTTCCAATTCGGAGGTAAGAGTACACACAAGCTCTACTCTGATTTTGAAGACCTGCTGAACAGCGTACAATACCCCTCTGATTCAACAAATAGCACAACAGCAAACAGTCCGAAGAATAATTCCTACGACATTTTGAGCAGAATCGCCGCTTTAGTGTTGTTGATTGTTTTCTGCGTAACTATGCTTGCCGTTATTTTCCGCAGTAAGAAAAACAACGAACCTGTAAGCTGTATAACAGCTGATGATAATACGCCTGCACAGGAACCGCCAAGCAACCCCGAACCGATAGACTGCTGCACAAAAGGCGATCGACAATTGCCGTCAGATAGCGAATTTTGCCGTAATTGCGGCACTAAAACAGAAGAGGAGGACAATGCTCAATGAAAGTTTTAATTTGGTTTTTATGTATCTTGACAGCCTCTGTGGTTTCCGTTTTAATTCAATTAAGCGGTGTAATTCTCGGTGCTGTACCGATAATTATCTTATACGGTGCGGCGATTTTGTTGGCACGAACCCTCTGCAAAAAATGGGACAAACATAAAAAAAATAAGAAGCCCGAAGAGAAGTCTGAACAAAACACTTCCATATAGACTGCTATAGCAAAGGAACGGCTTCACAGGAGTATTCGCTCTTCAAAAATTGAGTTGAGGATTATATATCTTCAACTCGGTTTTTGTGCTTAAAATCAATAAAATACGGTATAGTCGTTATGACTATACCGTATTTTTGCGTAAATCTCCCTTATTAACTTACTTCTTTACGGAAGATGCGGCAAGGAAACCTTTTTAATATGCGGCAAGCAGGGGGTTAATTTCATAAGGTCCGCCGCTTTCAACATCCGCTATGCTCAAGGTTGCCATGGCGCATCCCCGGACAACGCACTCGTCGGCGTTCCGAGCGACCGATATATTACTGATTCCGGTTTTTTCGCGGATAAGCTCCGGGAAGCCCGCTAAAGCCGAAAGCCCTCCGGTTAAGGTGATTCCGTCGGTATGAATATCCCCAATGAGCTCGGGGGGTGTTTTTTCAAGCACCTGAAGCACGCCCGCGGCTATTTCCTGAGAAACATCGTACAATGCTTCGTACGCTTCCTGCGCCGTAATAACGGCGGACGCGGGCAGTCCGGATATTGCGTCGCGACCCTTAACCGTAAACTCGGCGCTGCTCTGCACGGGCGCCGCCGAACCTATAGCCGTTTTACATGAGCAGGCGGTTTGTTTGCCTATGATAATCGAATGCTTTTTCCTTACATAACGGATAATCTCGTAATCCATGGCGTCGCCGGCTTTTTTTATGCTTTTGCTTACGGAAATACCTCCGAGCGAGATAACGGCAATGTCAACGGTGCCGGCACCCAAATCAACCACCATATTTCCGTGCGGCAGGTTTATGTTCATACCGGCGCCCATCGCGGCGGCTTTGGCGCTTTCAATAAGATAAACCCTGCGCACTCCAAAGCTGCTTATGGCGTTTACCATAGCGCGCTTTTCCACAGATGTAATTTCACCCGGAATACAGGCAACCACACGAGGCATAATAATTTTATTTGTGCAAACCCTGTTTAAAAAAACATTTATCATTTCTTCAACAAGATCTGAGTTTGCAATCACGCCGCCTTCTAACGGACAAACCGCTGTAATGGACGGCGGCGTTTTGCCGAGCATTCGCTGCGCCTTGACTCCTACCGCCGCAATCTGCTCGCTTTCGGTATAATATGCGATTACGCTCGGCTCGCTGAAAATTTTTTTATTCGCCGCAGTTTGTATCCTGGTGCGGCCGGTGCCTAAATCCAACGCAATATCCATATAATTCTTCTTCCCATCGCGCTCCCGGGCGTGCGCCTCATATTACCTTCATAAAAGAAGCGCAGTAAACCATTTTTGCGCCCGCCTTATCAAGCACTTTGCAGCAGGCTCCCATGGTATGACCCGTTGTAATTATATCATCGCACAAAAGAATTGTTTTTCCTTTAACTTTAACGCCGTCCTCCAAGCGGTAAACGCCGCGGACATTCTCGGCTCGCCCCTTATAATTGAGAGTGTGCTGGGCGCTGTTGTCCTTGATTTTTTTAATCAAAGGCACAAATTCAATATTCAGAATCCGGGAAACTTCCTTTGCCAATACCTCGGATTGATTGTATCCGCGCTCTTTAAGACGGCTTTTGTGCAAAGGAACGCAGGTAATGCAATCAAATTTTATACCATTATACACCTTAAGAATGTCGTTTGCAATCGAAACAGCAAACGCCGCGCCGTACTGCTTTTTATTATTAAACTTAAATTTTATAAAGGCTTTGCGGTATTTTCCCTCATATAAAAAGGAGGATATGCAGGGGAATCCTCCGATTGCCGCACTTTTGAACGGCTCCTCGAAGAAATCGCTTATGCAGCCGGGGCAGGCATATTCACTTTCTGAAATTATTTTTCCGCAGTAAGGACAGCGCTTTGGAAATATTATTGAAAGGAATGAGTTTTTAAGCATAACAAAGCTCCCGCCGCCGCATTACTGCTCGGAATATCCGCGCGACATAAATTCGCGCAGCGCCGTATATCGTCTTGTGCGGCGATTATTTTTGACCATTTCTCTTATTGTCGAGGCGGTGCCCACGGCAATAAAAAGCTTTTTGGCTCTTGTAACAGCGGTGTAAAGCAAATTACGGTACATAAGCTGCGGAGCGCCGCGGAACACAGGCATTACCACCGCTTCAAACTCGTTGCCCTGACTTTTGTGAACTGTCGCGGCATAAGCCAGATCAAGATCCATAGCGCTCTCTATATCATATAAAGCGATTTTATCGTCAAATCTTACTTTCAGAACCTGAGCCGATTTTACTATTTCTTCAAGTATGCCCACGTCGCCGTTGAAAACGCCTTCACCCGATTCGCCCTTATCGTTGTTCCATATCAGGTCGTAATTATTTTTCATCTGCATAACCTTGTCGCCCTCGCGAAAAAGGTTAAATCCCACGCTGATCTCGTTCTTTTCGCCGTCGGCGGGATTCAGCGCAGCCTGAAGACGCTTGTTAAGCTCGTTTACCCCAAGCTCGCCCTTGCGCGACGGCGCGAGTACCTGAATATCTCGCGCGGGGGAATATCCGTAGCTTGCCGGCAAACGCCGGCAGCATAAATCGATTATAACCTCGTAAACTTTGTGAATATCAGCATAGGGCAAAAAGAAAAAATCGCCGTCCCTGCGTTCAAGCTCGGGCATTTCTCCTTTTACTATGCGGTGAGCGTTGGTAATAATCAGGCTCTGCATAGACTGCCGAAATATTTCCTTGAGAGCAACCACCGGAACGCAGCCCGATTCGACCAAATCGGAAAGTACGTTCCCCGCGCCGACAGACGGGAGCTGGTCGCTGTCGCCGACTAAAATAAGGCGGCAGCCGAGAGGAAGCGCGCGCATTACGCTTTCGAAAAGAAGGCTGTCAACCATTGAAACCTCGTCTATAATAAGCGCGTCGCAATTGAGCAGATTCTGCTCGTTACGCTTAAATACGGGTCTTTCCTCGCTATCCCAGGTGACCTCAAGCAGACGGTGCAGCGTTTTGGCTTCGTTCCCTGTCAGCGAGGTCATCCTCTGCGCTGCGCGCCCCGTGGGAGCGGCAAGAAAAACTTTTTCTCCGTTTTGCTTTAAAATTTTAATTATTGCGTTCAGAGTGGTGGTTTTGCCGGTTCCCGGACCGCCGGTAAGTATTAAAAGTCCTGTTTCCAAAGCTTGCTTGATGGCAAGCTTTTGAAGCTCGGCGTAACGTATATTATCCTGCTTTTCCACCTCTTTGATTTTTTGAGAAACATTGGAAATGTTGACAGACGGAAACCGCATGAGCATTTGCAGGCGCGCCGCGATGTATGCTTCACTTCGGTAAAGCTCGGGCAGAAAAAGAAACTCCCTGTCCTTTATATCCTCGCTTATTAAGGTTGAATCGTCGGCCATTTTACCAATTATATCGGTTATAAGATCGTCGGGAACGCCCAGAAAAGCGGCGGCCGTCGCGGTTACCTTGTCCTTCGGCAGACAGGTATGCCCTATGCTTTTATTATGCAGCATTATGTGAATAATTCCCGCGCGGATGCGGCTTTCGTCGCCAATATCACGATGCTGCTCGAAGGCGATTGCATCGGCGGTTTTAAACGGAACATAAATCCCCTCGGAGCAAAGTACGTAGGGGTTTTCACGGACGGTTTCGGCGGCATACTTCCCATAGCGCTTCCAGAGCGACAGCGCCGCCTGCGGCTGAACCGAATAACGGCTTAAAAAGAGCATAAGCTCGCGTATGCCTACAATTCGCCGCAGCTGCTCGCTCATTTGCTTTGCAGCGTCCGGGGTTATTCCCTTAATCCGCGCCACACGCTCGGGCTCGTTTTCCATAACCTCAAGCGTCTTTTCCCCGAATTCGGTTACAAGACGCTGAGCGCGCGACGGTCCTATGCCCTTTATGGCTCCGCTGCTGAGGTATTTGTATATTCCCGAAACGCTTGAAGGCATACTGCGTTCGCAAGCGCTGATGCAAAACTGCCTGCCGTAGCTCGGGTGCGTTTTGTATGTGCCGATAAGCTTAACCTCTTCGCCCACGCCGATAAGCGGCGCGCTGCCTACGGCGGTAAGCTGTTGATCGTCGCAGTTAACCACCATGACCGTATAACCGTTTTCTTCATTTCGGTAAACAATACTGTCAACCTCGCCGACAATTTCATATAAAGCATTTTTTTCCATTTTATCACTCAGCAAGCTGAAAAGCCCGTCCCCTGTTTTAAATATTTACATTATACACCCAAAAACCGCCTTTGTCACTATCCGCATAAACATTAAAAACGCTTTTATTCGGAAAAATACACAGCATAGTTTTACCCGTTTTCAGCGTTTTTTAAGACGAAAAGCCGGCTCTGCTCTTGCAGAATCGGCTTTTCAATAAAATATCTTCAAAAAATATCTTCAAAAAAATATCTTCAAAATAAAATATCTTCACATAAACTAAAATATCCCCGGCGTTAAGGCAGCTGCTGTAATGTAAGCAAACGCCGGGGCGAGACATTGGCTGAAATTTACTTTTTGGCAAAAGGGTTATGCCGCAAACGGTTCATCGCGCCGTTTTCGGAGCTTAAGCCTCAAAAATCACTCCGCTGTCCATCATATGTACCGTGTCGCAGAGGATTTCTATATCGTCTTTATTGTGGCTCGCCACGAGTATGGTTTTGCCCTGATTTTTAAGGTCGATAAGAACTTGGCGTATATCCTCGACGCCCTTGTTATCGAGTCCGTTCATCGGCTCGTCCAAAACAAGAATGTCGGGATCCTCCATAAGCGCTTGAGCAAGACCCAAACGCTGGCGCATACCGAGCGAGTATTTTCCGACGTGCTTTTTGCTGTCGGGGTCAAGCCCGACGGTTCGGATAGCTTCCTTTACGGTCTCCTTTGAAATTTTGCCCTGTATCGACGCTAAAAACCAAAGATTTTTGAAAGCGGACTCGCCGGGCAAAAAACCGGGCGCCTCGATTATCATACCTACGCTTTCGGGTATGTCGGTATCTTTGCCTATTATTTTGCCGTTGACCGTAACGGTTCCGCTTGTAACCGGCATAAGTCCGCAAATGCACTTCATAAGCACGGTCTTGCCGCTTCCGTTGCGGCCTATAAGCCCGTGTATTTTCCCCTTTTCAAATTCAACGCTTATGTTTTTAAGCACGGTGGTATTTTTAAATTTTTTAACAACATTTTCAATTTTTATGGCGATTTCAGACACCTTATAATTCCCTCCTTATACCGGCGGCAGGACCTCAACGGTAATTTTGCGGGATTTTACTATTGTTAAAACCGCCAAAACCGCTGCGGCCGCCGTCAGCACTGTAAACGCAACCGGTATGCTTTGAGTACAATCAACGCTCGTATACTCAGCGCAGATTCCGTTTATATTAAAATTATCAAGCGAAAGCCACGACCACGGGCTGAGTGGAACCAGCGCCACGTTCAAATCTACAATGCTTCTGAACAAAATGACAAAGCTTGCGGCGACAGAGCCTGCCAGTCTTGATGTTGTAATCATATTCAGGCAAAGAATAATCATACCTATTAAAAAAGACCCGAGCCAAAACAAAAGCAGAGACAAGATCATCGCTTTTGCTACGCTGAAATTATTAACTATGAATTCTTCCACAAACAAATAACCCTTAGGATATTGGAGAAGGGCGTTGTTAGTGTTTATGTCGGTCGTCATCTCGCCCCACCCGGTGGTAAACTCAATGTGCGGCAGATTTACCGCTATGGTGGTAACAAACAGAAGCAGAGTATACAAAAGCGCCGTAATCGCGGTGTACAGGATCTGCCCTGCCGCCCAAAGTCTGCGCCTGCTGCGGATTATGATATACGGCTGGGTGTCGTCCAGGTAGGGCGCGTCGCAAAACATAACAATAAGCGGCACGGAAATGTAAATTATAACAAGCGACTGCGAAGTTAAATGCGGGAAAATCCAGGGGCTGATTTTCATATTCATAACCTCGCACGCTGTAGGCAAGTTTTGCGTAAAATAATAGGAAAAAAACAGAGTATAAGCTATTATAAACCAAAATCTTGCGTTAGAGCGCCACCGTTTGATATGGCGCAATGCAATTTTAACTATATTACGAACAGGTTTCAATTTAACACCCCCAAGCTTTTAAATCGAAGTGTCGGCTCCTCGGGGCTTCAGCCGGGGATATATTCCCGCCGCTGAAATTCCGAGCCTAAACCCGCCGCCTCAAAGGCGAGGGATTACCGCGGTTGAGTTATGAAAACTTTTTTGCACCGCTTGTTATGAAAATTTGTCCGGTAGAAGCGTTTATTATGATACCCTCCTGGTCACGGTATGCCGTAATGCCGAGATCCTCCATGTCGTCTGTCTTCGCTACGGCGCAATACCAGCAGAGCTCAAATGTCATAGGCTCGTTTTTTTTCGCTCCTGAGGTGCAAATGTACTCCAAAGAAATGCCGTACAGTAAATATTTATTTACGGGAACCGGCGTTTGGTAGGTCGAAACAAGCTGCTTTTCAACAGCGTCGGTATTATAAAGCTGCGGGTTTTCGCCCTCAGAGCCGGTTACATTAATATCGGCGTAAATTTGATAAATGCGGATTCCGTCGCGCCCGATAACAAAGTAGTTGTATTCTTCCACGCAGTGTGAATTATCATTGCTCCATCCGTCGGCGTTTACGGGCACAGAGCCGAAAACTTTTGTAAACACAAGCACATACGCTTCGTCCTCTTCCGAAAATTCGCCGATTTCCGAGCCTATTCCCAAAGCGGCTCCTTCGTAGGAATTTTTATAATAATTATTGAAATTTTCCGCGTTAAAGGTAAAAATCTGCGGCTCGGGAATGTAATTTTCAACACCGGCGGCGCTGAACACCTCTTTGGCGGCGGCAACCGCGCTGTCTGCCGAAAAGCCCTCTATTTCGCCCTTAGCAAAGTAAAGCGAGTCGTATTCTGCGGCGTAATGCCCGCCTATCATCGTAAAATAATCGCTTTCTTCCTGATTTCTTCTGTAAAGAATAGAGTCGTTGCCGGTCGGAGAATTCACTCTGAATGTCAATACGGCTCCGTCTTTATCGGTATAATAATATAATTCCTCATCCGCTTCGCTCCCTACGCTTTTAAAAGCCTTATCAGCGCTTACATACGAGGGCATCAGCAGGGACTGCAGCTGTTCTACATCCTCAAATCTGCCGTAATCGGCTGAAAAGCTTGAATAGCTGACGCTCCCGGGGAAAGAGACGTCCGCGTCGATGGTTATGTTTTCGTTTATATCGCAACGGATTTCAGACGCGACATTATCGTCTGTAAGCGTTTGAGGCGTGCCGAGGTCAATTTCAGACGAAGAATCCGTCTCGGCCGCATTTTGAGGTTCGCCTTGCGAGCAGCCGCATATTCCGAGTGCAAGCGCGGTACACAAAAGCAAAGCTATAATTTTTTTCACTTTAACCACTCCGTTTCAATTGCTCAGCTCGCCGCAAACCCGCTTTTTTACAAGCAGCCTGAACACGGC
>CAZXCG010000013.1:38428-40454 GCA_964639205.1 uncultured Eubacteriales bacterium | reverse complement strand
TTTTGTTTGTTTTATTTAAAGGAAAAGGCTTTTCTATATTAAATCGGGTTAAATTAAATCGGGTTAAACCGCAGCGCGGGCGCGCATTGCGGCAAGGCAGAACCGGACTTTAACCCGTAAAACGGCTAAGCGGGCGCCTTAAAGGCGCGAGGCGATAAACCTTGCAAGCATTTCGGGGGCGGCGTCTCCGTCTGCAACAAGAGTTGCGGCGCGGCGGTAAATCGGGCGGCGCTTTTCGTAAAGCGTAAGCATCGCCTGCTCGCGGTCGGGCCGCTGAAGCAGCGGGCGCGAGGTATCTCCTTCAAGGCGCGTCTTAATTACTTCAATGGGAGTGTCAATAAAAACAAGCTCCGAGTTTTTCTTTATAACCTCGACGTTTTTCGGGTTCATAACGGTTCCGCCGCCGAGGGCGATTACCGCGCCGTTTATTCCGGAAAGCTCCCAGCAGGCGCAGTGCTCAAGCGCGCGGAAATAGCTTTCGGAATATTTGGAAAACATTTCCGTTATTGTCATACCGTTTTTCTTTTCTATATATTCGTCCATATCCGCAAAGGGCACCCGCAGGTTTGCGGCGAGAATTCTGCCCACGGTGGTTTTTCCGCAGCCCATAAAGCCGCATAAAAATACGTTTTTCATCTTGTGCTCCTCTTTTATGTGATGTTTGCAGGCGGCACAGCGAGCCGCCGTAAAAAATTATCTGCTTTTAAGCTCCTCCGAGGCGGCGGCGCAAATTTCGTCAATCGCGGGCTTTTCGTAGTTTGAGCCGTCCCAAATCAAATGCGAGGCGGCCGCCTGATAAACAAGCATAGACATACCGCCGCAGACGCGGCTTCCGTTTGCCGCCGCTTTTTGTATAAGCACCGTTTTAAGAGGGTTGTATACCGCGTCAAAGACCGCGCTGCTGCGCGAGATAACTTTTGCGTCCACCGGGCAGGCGCCGGAATTCGGGAACATTCCGACGGGGGTTGCGTTTACGAGCAAATCGACGTCGCCGCAGACGCTGTTAATGCCGCAGGAGGAGGCTTTTGCGGACGGAAAGTTTTTGCGGATGTCTTCAAGCAGGGCAAGGCACATAGCCTTGTCCTCGGCGCGTATTGCAAAGGTTATATCCGCTCCCCTCTGCACGGCCTCGTAAGCCATAACTCTTGCAACTCCGCCGCAGCCCAAAATGACAACTCTGCCGGAAAGCGGTATTTGTTCGGCGGCAAGCGCGGCAACAAAGCCGTCCGGGTCGGTTGTAAAGCCTGTGCTTACGCCCTCAACGGTTGAAACCGTGTTGACGCTGCCGTACAGTTCGGCGCGCCCGTTGAGGGAATCCAAAAGAGGGATGATGCTCTGCTTGTGGGGAATTGTTATGTTAAAGCCGTCCAGCTCCTTGAGCGATGTGCGGAATTCCGACGGTAGCTTTTCGGGCGCTATGTCAAAAACCGAGTAATCCGCCTTAATCGAGCTTAATGCAAACAGCCTGTTATGAATAAACGGCGACATGGTGTGTCCTATCGGGTGTCCGATAACCGCGTAACGCTTCATAAATTTCTCCTTTTTAACAAAAATACGGTTTGCCGAAAAAATTGTAAAAACTTTTCAAAAGGTTATTGACAAATTACAGAAAAAACAATAATATGTTTCTATGTAAGATTTCTCCGGTTCGGTTTGTTGCCGGGGCGGGGAAATTTTAACGGCGAACAACCGCCGGATGATGATAATTATATTTTACAGGAGGATTTTCAAAATGATTTTGGAAAGAATGAAAGAGATACTTGCCGAACAGTTTGACGTTGAGGAAGACAAAATTACCGAGGAAACTACTCTTCAGGAGGATTTGGGAGCCGATTCGCTCGATGTTGTTGAAATTATCATGTCAATTGAGGACGAGTTTCAAATTGAAATTCCGGACGAAGACGCCGAGAACATAAAAACGGTCGGCGACATAGTTTCGTATATTGAGGCAAACAGTAAATAACGCCGGTTTTAAGCCGATACTGCGGGGCGGGAGGATTCCGCCCCGCTTTTTTATGCTTTATTT
>CAZXCG010000013.1:31933-38328 GCA_964639205.1 uncultured Eubacteriales bacterium | reverse complement strand
GAAATATCGAACGCTTTTACCGAATGGGTAAGCGCGCCGAGCGAAATAATGTCTACGCCGGTCTGAGCCGTTTCGCGCAATGTGTCGGCGGTTATGCCGCCGCTTGCCTCCAAAAGAGCTTTTCCGGCGGTGATTTTTACCGCTTCCTTCATAGCGGTGCAGTCCATATTGTCAAGCATAATAACGTCTACGCCCGCTTCAAGCGCCTGTTTAAGCTCGTCTAAGGAGCGAACCTCAACCTCGATTTTCGTCATATGCCCGAGCTTTGCTTTAAGCAGGGCGACCGCGTTTGCAATGCCTCCGCCCGCGTCTATGTGGTTGTCTTTAAGCATTGCCGCGTCCGAAAGGTTAAAGCGGTGGTTTTTGCCCCCGCCAACGGTTACCGCGTATTTTTGCAGCGGACGTAACCCGGGGAGGGTTTTCCTTGTGTCGGCTACACAGGCGCGGGTTCCTTCAACAAGCTTTACCGCCTCCGCCGTCGCGGTTGCAACGCCGCTCATATGCTGCAAAAGGTTAAGCGAAGTGCGCTCGCCCTTGAGGACGGTACGGGTTTTCGCGGTGATTTGCGCGATTATATCCCCCTTTTTCAGGCGGTCGCCGTCGCGGAAAAAGATTTCCGCCTTAAAATCCGGCTGTAAAAGCTCAAAAACGCGCAGGGCAACGTCAATGCCGCAGAGGACGCCGTCCGCCTTGGACAAAAAACGGGCGGTGTTTTCCTGCTGCTCGTCAATGAGGCAGTCGGTGGCGCAGTCTATGTAGTTAATGTCTTCAAGCAGAGCGGTTTTAATAAGGTTGTCAACATAAATCGGATTTAACATCAAAGATTTATACCCTCCTTGACCTCATTGAGAATTATCCCCGCGACTATCGCGAGACTGCGGGCGTCTATATAATCGGGATTTATTTCGTATTTTGCGGTGACAAGCTCGTTAAGAATTTCATCGACTCTGCGGTAGGCTTTATCGATTTTATCAAGCTTGGGAATTACAAAATACACGTCCTGCATAATGGCGCGGATTTCGGTGCGCAGACCCGCGGGCAGCTTTTTCCCGCTTATGTCGGGCTTTTCGGTTTTGGGCGCGACGGTCCATTTGCCCTCTATGTCGAAATGGCGCTTCATATCCTCGGCGGCGCGGCGGGAAAATACCAGAGCTTCCAAAAGCGAGTTGCTTGCAAGGCGGTTTGCCCCGTGAACTCCCGTGTGGGAGCATTCGCCCGCGGCGTAAAGCCCCGGAACGGAGGTTTCGCCGTCCAAATTAACGTTTATGCCGCCCATAAGGTAGTGCTGGCACGGAAAAACGGGAATTTTGTCAACCGTAATATCAACGCCTTCCTGAAGACAGCGTTCGTAAATCATCGGAAAGCGGTTTTTGACGAATTCCGGGTCTTTATATGTAATGTCAAGGTAAAAGGCCTCGCTGCCGGTCTTTCTTTTTTCAAGCATAATAGCGTTTGAGACAACGTCGCGCGGAGCCAGCTCGCCGCGCGGGTCGTAGTCCCGAGCGAAGCGTCTGCCCTCGCAGTTAAGAAGGTAAGCGCCCTCGCCGCGGACAGCCTCGCTTATTAAAAAGCGCTCGCGGTTTTCCTTTGAAGCAAAGGCCGTGGGGTGGAACTGCACGCGCGAAAGATGCCTTATGTCGGCGCCCAAAAGGTGGGCGAGGGCAATGCCGTCGCCGGTTGCTACGGAGGAGTTGGTGGTGTATTTGTAAACCCTGCCTATGCCTCCGGTTGCAAGAAGACAGAAGTTTGCGCGCGCGTAGTCGGGCTTTCCGTTATGCAGAAAAGAAACGTAAAAGCCGTTTACGACCTTTTCAAGCTCGTAAACCGCGGCGTTGCGCAAAATCGTTACGTTTTTCTTTGCCGAAACGCGCTCAAGCAGGGTGTCGACAATCGCCTTGCCGGTTGAATCCTTGTGATGCACGATGCGGTTGCGCGAGTGACCCGCCTCAAGGGTTGCGTTTAAGCGCCCGGAATCGTCGCGGTCAAAGTCAACTCCCATATCGATAAGACGGCGAACGTCGCCGGGACCTTCGTTTACAAGCTTTTCGACGGCGGAAAGATTGTTTTTATATTTGCCCGCAATCAGCGTGTCGGCTATATGCAGGCGGAAATTATCGTGGTTTTTGTCAAGCACGGCGGCAACTCCGCCCTGCGCAAGCGACGAGTTTGAAAGCGTCGGCTCTTTTTTTGACATCATAAGCACGGAGGTACTTTCGTCGAATTGCAGCGCCGCGTACAGCCCCGCAACGCCGGTGCCGACTATAATAACGTCATACTGTTTATCCATAGTAACTGTTTACCTCGGTTCAAATTGTTTACCGCCCCTGCGCAAAGCGCGGCGGCAAAATGCTTTTGAGACGGCAGTACAGAGCTAAAAAGACTATACTTATTCAAGTATAGCATAAACACAGCGGCATTGCAAGCAAAAAACGGCCGCGGCAATAAAACCGCAGCCGTTTAAATGTTATGCAGTCGGGAGAAAGGGTTACTTAAACGCTTCGGAGTAAACGCTTACCATTGTTTCTGCGTCCGGTGAAATGAACATACGCACATACAGTCCGTTTTGAGAAACCTCGCAGTCTTCAATAATTTTAGCCTGATCCGGCAGGTAGTTCTTATTTGCGGAATACTGCGAATCGTACCTTGTTTGCAGCGCGGATTTGATTCTGTCGGCGGCGTCGCTGTCCACAGCTTTTATCATGACGATTTCGTCAACACGGACAGAGGTTGACGAAATGTAAGCTACATACTGCTCGGCGTCGGCGGCGTCGATGCCGTAAAAGCTCATAAGCAGATCGTCGGTGTTTATTTGCGTTAGATCCGGCAGTGTTACTTTTTGGGTTATTTCCGAGTAAACCGCCTCAAGGTCAACGTCCTTGCCGCTGTCCGAGCAGGCGGCGCAGAAAACCGCCGTTACAAGGGTAAGAATCAATGCGATTGTTTTTTTCATTTTTTTCCTCCGTGTTTTGTTTATTTAAAATTTTTTAACATTTCTTTAACATTTGCTTTTAAAGCGGTTTGTTTCGCGGTAAAGCCGGGCGGGGTTCAGCTTTGCAGCGCGCTCAGCTCCTCGCGGGAATAAACCTTGTTTTCTTCAAAATATTCCGTCCACAGGCTGTAAGAAGAAG
Organism: uncultured Eubacteriales bacterium; assembly: GCA_964639205.1. Taxonomy (GTDB): domain Bacteria; phylum Bacillota; class Clostridia; order Oscillospirales; family Acutalibacteraceae; genus CAZXCG01. The sequence continues at coordinate 35,200 of CAZXCG010000013.1, read as the reverse complement.
ATAAGAAATGAATGCCCATATCGTCCGGGTCTCCGCAGCAGTCGGGGTTCAGCGTTCCGTCTTCAAGCTTAAACTGACTTGCAAAATCAAGCCATATATAGCCCTGCTCGGGGCATTTTTCCTTCATTTGTCTGTTAAAAGCGTCGATGTCGGCGTTGTTTAGCGAGCCGCTGCGCTCCTCGGCGGCTTTAAGCTTCGGGGTGGTTGCAAGAACTATTACCGCCGCGTCCGGACAGGCGCTTTTAATGTTGCCGAGCACGGTCTGAGCGTGCTCTACGCTGCTGTTTACGCCGTACGTCGCGACGTCGTTTGAGCCGAGAAGAATATAAATTTTACCGGGGTGTATGAGCGGCAGGCTGTCTTCAAGCTTCATTTTTTGACCGTTATAGGCAGGGTGAACCGACTCGCCGCTTACGTCCCAGAGGAGGTTAGAGTAGCTCAGGCTTCCGCTTGTGAGGAACTGCGCCCTGCCCATACACTCGTGCCCGTTTGAGCGCTGATTTGTTACGTAAAGCTCAAACCCGTAGGAAACGCTGTCGCCTACAAACACAGCGTCGTCGAAATAGTCCGGATCGTCTATGTCCGAAAGCACGTAATTTTCCGCCGTGGGAACGGGGTAAGCGCCTTTTTGCGGCTTGTGTACGGTCAAGGACAGAACCGACAGAGCTCCCGGAACAAAGCCGCTTTCGTTTTCTTTTTTGCCGAACAGTTTAAGCGCAAGGTTTATTATCGCGGCGATTACGGCGATAATAAGAACGCAGGAGATAATTACAATCGCCCTGTGAACAAAGGTTTTTATGCGCAGCCGTTTTTTGGATGAAGAATGGGGCGGCTTCCTTTTGGGGTTTACATATTTGCCATAGTCGTAATCGTAATAACCCGGCATGCTTGTCCTCCTTGTTGCGCTCGGATTCAATAAGGGGCTTCGCCCCGTTATTCAGCTCGGAAAAAGGCAGCGTCAGCCGCCCGAGAAATCAGCGGGGGATTGTACCCACATTGGTTCCGAAAACGGCACCCGCCGCCTTAAAGGGGTCAGCTTGTCCCAAGCCGTACCGTACCGTAAACAATTTTCTAAAGAAAAAGCGGCAAATTAACGCTGAATTTTTGACGGAATTTTACCGTCTCAACGCCGGAAAAAGCGGAGAGCAAAAGGGTAAACAGCCGCTCCCCGGCGCAAAGCTACTGCGAGATAAAATATATTTTATGTTCTTCGAAAAAATTTACCCATATTTTATAAGCCGATCCGAGAAAATGTATTCCCATGTCGTCCGGGTCTCCGCAGTAGTCGGGGTTGAGCGATCCGTCTTCAAGCTTGAACTGACTTGCGAAATCAAGCCATATATAACCCCACTCGGGGCACTTTTCCTTCATTTTATTGTTAAAAGCGTCGATGTCGGCGTTTTTAAGCGAGCTGCTGCGTTTTTCGGCGGATTTAAGCTCCGGAGTGGCGGCAAGGACTATTATCGCCGCGTCCGGACAGGCGTTATGTATGTTGCCGAGCATCGTCTGCGCGTGTTCTATACTGCTGTCTACGCCGTATACCGCTATGTCGTTCAAGCCGAGAAGAATATAAATTTTTTTCGGAGCTATAAGCTTCAGGCTGTCTTCAAGCTTCATTTTTTTGCCGTTATAGGTAGGGTGAACCGAGTCGTCGCTTACGTCCCAGAGGAGGTTTGCGTAGCTCAGGCTTGAGCTTGTGAGGAACTGCGCCTTGCCCAGACACTCGTTTCCGCTTGAGCGCTGACTTGTTACGTAAAGCTCAAACCCGTAGGAAACGCTGTCGCCTATAAACACGGCGTCGTCAAAATAGTCCGAATCCTCTTCGTCGGAGACTGTGTAATCGCCGCCTGTGGAGAAAAACTCAGCCTGTGTGGGGGAGGCTGTCTCGGGTTCGGTGCTTTCCGGAGCGGTTCCGAGGCTTTCTTCGGTTGGGTCGGACGGCTCCGTTTCGGGGGCGTCGGTTTCACCCGCAGGGTCGGTAAGCTCGGTGGGCTTTGTTTCGGTCGGGGTCGAATCGGGCTGCCGTGCAAAAGGCTTTAATACCAAAAAGCCCGCCGCAGCCGCCGCGATTATCGCCGCGCCCGCCGCAACGACAATAAGCCTGTGAACAAGTCTTTTTTTATTTTTCCTTTTCGGCTTTTTTGCTGCGTCTTCCGTTATGCCGCATTCGGCGTCATAGTCGTAAAAGTCAGGCATAAAACTCTTTTCCTTCCACGTTTAAAGTACCCTGTAATTTTAAAGTAATTACAAAACCGCGGCTTCTTACGGCTTGCCTTGCGTTTCTGCGGCAGGTAAAGACAGTATACCACAAAGTCTGAGGTTTTTCTATAGTTTACCGACAAATTTACAATAATTATTTCTTTAAAATTTATCCTTAAAAAGAGTAAAAGGCGGAAACGAAAGGAATTTTGCGGTTGTAAACGGGGCGGCTTTATGGTATGATTTGGAAAACGCCCGCCGGAACGCCGATTTTTTTAAACCGCACTTCCCGACCGGGCGCGCTCCGGGCGGAGCAGATCAAAAAAGGAACGAAAAGCCGGAGGTAAAAATATGGAAATTAAAGGCGTCATATTTGATATGGACGGGCTTTTGCTCGACACGGAAAAGCTTTACACGCGTTTTTGGCGGGAGGCGGCGGCGGAAAACGGCTGCAATATGACCGCGGAGCACGCGCTGAGCATTCGCAGTCTCGGCAGGCGCGAGACCACGGCAAAGCTGACGGCGATTTTCGGGGAGCTGTTTAAATATAAGCCCGTTCACGACAGACGAGTCGAGCTTATGGAAAAATATATAAAAGAAAACGGCGTAGAGCTTAAAAAGGGCGCGCGCGAGCTTTTGGAGTATCTTAAAAAAAGCGGACGCAAAATCGCGCTTGCTACCTCGAGCAACTACGAACGCTCCAGGGAGCAGCTCGGCTCGGTCGGCGTGTTTGAATATTTTGACGCCTGCGCCTGCGGACCTATGGTGGAGCACAGCAAGCCGGAGCCGGATATTTATCTGCTCGCCGCAAAAAAGCTCGGGCTTGCGCCGCAAAGCTGCATGGCGCTCGAGGATTCCCCCACGGGAATTAAGGCGGCGTTTGCCGCCGGCTGCAAGGCGGTTATGGTGCCCGATTTGGACAAGCCCGACGAAAACACCCGAAAGCTGCTTTTCGCCTGCTGCGATGACCTCGGGCAGGTTATAGACCTGATTCGGGAAAACGAAAAGGAAGCTTTGCCCGCGCAAAACAAATAAAAGCAAAAACAAAGTAAAAAACAAAGCAAAAAA
>CAZXCG010000013.1:23415-31833 GCA_964639205.1 uncultured Eubacteriales bacterium | reverse complement strand
AAAAAATAAATAAAAAACCTGCGGGTAAAATTACAAAAAAGCTTTACAATCCGGTGCGAAACTGTGTATAATATATATGAATCAAAACGCCGTTTTCGGCGGATAAAAAAACAAACGAGGTGTTAAAATGAAAAAAAGGCTTTTAAGCTTCCTCCTCTGTGCCGCGCTTCTGTTTACAACCACGGCAATGCCGGCGTTTACCGCCGCAGCAGCGGAAGAAGACGCAGAGTACGAAATTTACCCGATCCCGCAGTCGGTTGAGTACACCGGCGGATCCGTTGACGTACCGGAAAGCGTGAGCCTTGTGCTCAGCGACGCTTTGGACGAAGCTACGGTGCTGAAGGTTAATACGGTGCTTTCGGACAACGGCATTTCGGTTTCCGACACGTCCGCGTTTACCGTGACTGTCGCCGTGGACGGAGACGCGATCTCCGGCTTGCCGCAGGCGGAAAGCGACGGCTTTTTTGACAACACGGATTCCTACATACTCACAATCGAGGATAACAGCATAAGCATTGTCGGCAAGGATACCGACGCCGCCTTTTACGGCGTTGTTACCTTGAAGCTGATTCTCAATCAGTGCGGAGACAGTCTGCGCACCTTGAGAATAGACGACTACTCCGACGCTCAGTTCCGCGGCTTCATTGAGGGATATTACGGTATTCCGTGGTCGGACGAAGACAGAATTTCCCTTATGACATGGGGCGGCGACATTAAGCTTAATTCCTATGTTTTTGCTCCGAAGGACGACCCCTACCACAGCTCTATGTGGACGACGCTTTATCCCGAGGAAAGACTTGAAGAGATGAAAGCTATGGTTGAAGCCGGCATAAATTCAAAGTGCCGCTTTATCTGGACTATTCATCCGTTTATGTACAACGCCATTACCGCGTCAAATTACGATGAAAGACTTGCCGTTGTTAAAGCAAAGTTTGAACAGCTTTACAGCATAGGCGTGCGCCAGTTCGGAATCCTTGCCGACGACGCAAGCTCCAGCACAACGGTTCAGCGCCAACTTTGCATCGATATGTCCGCTTGGTGCGAGGAAAAGGGCGACTGCTACGATTTGCTTTTCTGCCCATCCTCCTACAATTACAGCTGGACTACAATCAATTCTAACGGAACCTCGGACTATTTCGACACTCTTATGGACGGAATGCCCGAAAACGTACAGATTTTCTGGACGGGCAACTCTGTCTGCGCCGCAGCCGAGCAGTCGGCGTTCGACCGCTTCACCGCGCTTACCGGCAGAGAGGCTCTTATGTGGATAAACTGGCCCTGCAACGACATTAACAGCAGCAGGGTTCTTCTCGGACGCGGCGAGCTGCTTGAAGATGGAGTAACCGGATTTACCGGCATTATCTCCAACCCGATGCAGCAGGCGGAGCCGTCGAAGGTAGCTTTGTTTGCGGTTGCCGACTACACCTGGAACCGCTCCGCGTGGGACGCCGACGCAAGCTGGGAGGCAAGCTTCAAGTATGTTGAGCCGGAAGCCGCCGAGGCGCTCCATACTATGGCAAAGCACCTGTCGGATCCGTCGCCGAACAATCACGGCGAGGTTCTGACGGAATCCGAGGAAATAGCTCCTCTGTTAAACGAATTTACAACCGCGCTCAGCTCGGGCGCTTCCGTTAAGGAGACGGGCGAGCAGCTTGTCGCCGAATTTGACGAAATCATAAACGCATGCAACGAATTTGAAGCAAACGCGAGCGTAACCGCCCTGCGCGACCAGCTTCAGCCGTGGACGGATTCGCTGCGTTACCTTGCAACCGCAGCCAAGAATTACATTCTCTGCGCCGTTGCAATCGAGGACGGCAACGACAACGACACCTGGGGCTATTATTCGCTTGCCGCGGCAAATTACTCCGCTTCGCAGAACTGCGAGGTTGAAATACTCAGCAGCGTAAGCGGCACCACCGTTTACACAACCACAACAACCGCTCAGGCGGGCGCAAAAAGGCTTATCCCCTTTACGCAGACTCTTGCCTCGGCGCTTTCGAGCGACGCTTTGCAGGTAATAAACCCCGACGCCGAGGTTCCTTTAAGCTACTCCGTAATTAAATCCGACGGCGACTATAACAGCGTTTACTCCGGAAGCGAGGACAACATCACCGACGGCGACAGCTCGACGTTCTGCTGGTATCATACCACGGGCAATTCGCTTTCCGCCAACGGATACATCGGCGTTGATCTCGGCGATGTTTTCAGCATATCGGGCATCAACATTATTCAGGACAGCTCCGACAACATCAGCGACGGCGTGCTTGAATATTCCGCCGACGGCACAAGCTACACCGAAATTACCGGAGTAAGCTCAAGCAGTCTTGCGCTTACGCTTGACGCGCCGATACAGGCGCGCTACATCCGTCTGCGCACAAACGCAGCTACCGGCAAATGGCTGAAAATTTACGAGTTTACGGTTGAAACCGCCTCAGCAAGCGACATCAGCGCCGTCAACACGGCTTCCTTCGCTTATACAAACGTTCCCACTCTTGCGGCTGTTCCCGTAAGCTACACCTCCGACTCTGCAAGCCTTACCGCTCTTCCGGAGGGCTTTACGCTCGCTCCCGGTCAGTATGTGGGCGTTGCTCTTACAAGAATCAAAGCCGGAGTTGAAGCCGAGGTTGATGCTGCCGGCGCTCAGTCTCTGACGCTTGAATATTCGATGAACGGCGTAGAGTGGACGCAGCAGCCCTCGGACGCGCGCTATGTAAGGCTTATAAACAATACGGACGCGGACGTAACGGTTACCGCGCTGAATTCCTTTACCGTGACTTCAAACGAAATAAGCGCCGTCAGCGTGGTTGAAAACACCCTCGGAAGCGGCGGCGACCCGCTCCTTGCCCTTGACGGCGACCTGTCTACAATAGCCGAGTTCCAGAGCAGTCAGGCAAGCGGCAACCGCGTTATCTACGACCTCGGTCAGACGGTAGCGATTGACAGCCTCAGATTTGTAATGTACGACGGCGAAAACGACTTTGTGCGCAACGGTATCGTTTCAATTTCGGCCGACGGCGAAAGCTGGACGGACGTTATCACCCTCGGCAACGGCAGCACAGACGTTGAAATGGCGGATATTTACACTCACGACGTTTCATATTATGTAGCCGAAAACGACGCGGTAGGCGGCGCTGAAGCGCGCTACATCAAGCTTGAGCTTACCTCCGGCCCCGGCTCCGCCGACAAATGGACGGCGTTCAGCGAAATTGAAATAAACAACAACGCCGAGCGCGCCACTACAACCGACCCCACCTTTGTGCAGAACCCCGTTTTCTATTCGGGCAAGGTTGTCGGCAATCTTATTGACAGCGACGTAAACACAACCTACGTTCCCAAGAAAGCAAATTCAAGCCTGATTTATCATCTGTCGGAAAAATGCGGCGATGTTACCGGAATTACGGTTCTTCAAAGTCCGCTTACGCTTTCAAACGCTAAGGTAAGCGTAAGAACCGGAACGTCCGACGTTACCCCGGGCGACGTAAACCTTGACGGCGCAATAAACGCCGAGGACGCAACGCTTGTATTGCAGCATTACGCCGAAATTAACACTCTTGAGGGCGAAGGTCTTGCCGCCGCCGACGTTGACGGCAGAAGCGGAGTTGATTCGGGCGACGCGACCTGCATTCTTCAGTATTACGCGGAAATTATAACGGGCTTTGCCGTTCAGGGATCGTGGGAGGAAATAGGAACTCTGAGCGCTTCTCTTAACAAATTTGAGAATCTTGATTTTGAAAACGTCCTCGACGTCAAGATAGAGTGGACGGACGTTATTCCCGAGCTGCACGAGATGTTTATCTATTACGCCGACGAGGAAGCCTCCGGAACGGATAAATCCGCGCTTGAAGCAAAGCTTGCGCAGGCTGAAGAGCTGAGCGAAATAGATTACACCGCTCAGTCCTATGCTGCCCTTGCAAACGCAATGCTCGCGGGCAGAGGAGTTCTGCTCTACAACGCTTCCACCGAGGAGGACATAAGCTCGGCGATCGCGGCTATTGACGCGGCGATTGCGGCTCTGCAAACTCAGCTTGCCGACACAACCGCTCTCAACGCCCTTATAAGCGAGGCTCAGAGCGTCGATGAAGCTCTCTACACCGAAGCTTCCCTAAGCGCGCTTCAGTCGGCGATTGAAGCGGCTCAGGCGGTTGCCGCAAAGGATCCGCTCTACCAGAGCGAGTGCGACGAAGCGGTAGCAGCCCTGCAAAGCGCTCTTGACGCGCTGGTAATGGACGGCACCCAACAGAAGATAGATTCTTCAACGCTTACCGGCTATGCGGGCTCATACCAAAGCGGCGAGGAGGCTCAGTACGCCTTAGACGACAACACCTCCACCAAATGGCACACAGACTGGTATACGGCTTACGGCGACGACAATTATTACATTATAACGCTTGACGCAAACCACTATGTAAACAAGCTTGAGTATCTGCCGAGACAGGATTCGCAGACGAACGGCAACATTATAGATTACGAAATCTATTACAGCTCAACCGCCGACGGCGACGACTGGAAGCTTGCGTCTTCCGGCACATGGGCAAACGACCAGACCCTTAAAGCCTCGGAATTTATTCAGGTTGACGCGCGCAGAATTAAGATTGTCGCGCTTTCAACAGAGGGCGACGGCAGCCAGCAGAATATGTTTATAAGCGCTACCGAATTCTATCTGTATGAAGTAGTTCCCAATACCGGCAATTAAAAATCACCGAAACCGCCTCCTCTTAAACGAGGGGGCGGTTTTTAAACGTCTTTATTTTATTTTTTTAAACAAAAGGCGGACGAAAGCGAATAAAGGCCGCAATAAGCCCGCGGTATGCTTCGGGTAATGCTTTGCGCGTTCGGTTGATTTTATCACTCCGCTGTGGTAAAATAAAGCTCGGGCGGCATGCTTAAGCCTCAAGGCGGCGAGGGGAAAACCCGCCCGAATCAAAAAAACTTTTCGCCAAAGGAGCGTCATTAAATTGAGAAAAACCAAAATAGTATGCACAATGGGACCTGCCTGCGACGACAAACGGATACTGCTTGATATGATTAAAGCGGGGATGAACGTCGCGCGCTTTAATATGTCGCACGGCACATACGAGGAGCAAAAAAAGCGCTTCGACCTTGTTAAAGAAGCAATAGCCGAAAGCGGAGAGAACGTCGCTCTTTTGCTTGACACAAAGGGACCCGAGGTAAGAATCGGCACTTTTGAACACGGCTGCGTCGAGCTCGAAAACGGCCAGGATTTTGCCCTTTATAAGGATACCGAGGTGGGCAACAGGTATGGGGTGAGCATTTCCTACCCAAAGCTTATAGATTTGTTTAAATCCGACGACGAAAGCGTAGGACGCGAGCTGCTCCTTGACGACGGGAAAATATCCATGACCGTTAAATGCGTTGCCGAGGACGCGATAATATGCACCGTTCAAAAGGGGGGCAGGCTTTCAAACCGCAAGAGCATAAATATTCCCGATTATACCATCAATATGCCGTATATGAGCTCCAAGGACCGCGAGGATATCGAGTTCGGTCTTAATCAGGGCGCGGACTTTGTCGCCGCTTCTTTTGTAAGGAACGCCGACGATGTTATAAAGCTGCGCGATTATATAGACAGCATCGGCTTTGAGGACGTTGAAATTATTGCGAAAATCGAAAGCCAGAGCGGCGTCGACGACGTTGACCGGATTTTGGAGGTTGCCGACGGAATTATGGTTGCCCGGGGCGACATGGGCGTTGAAATTCCGTTTATTAAGCTCCCCGAAATTCAAAAAACGCTTATCCGCAAGTGCGTCGCGGCGGGCAAATACGTAATTACCGCCACGCAAATGCTCGAGAGCATGACTTCCTCACCGCGCCCGACACGAGCCGAAATAAGCGACGTTGCCAACGCCGTCTACGACGGAACCAGCGCCGTAATGCTTTCCGGCGAATCCGCCGCCGGAAAATATCCGGTTGAAAGCGTGCGCGCGCTTAACGATATTTGCCGTGAGGCGGAGCGCAACGAGGAAAATATCGCCCTTAACGAGTATATACGGAAATGCCCGCAGAAGACCTCTTTCCGCGAAAGCATATGCCGCGCGGCAAAAACCGTTGCCGAAGAGCTTAAAGCAAAAGCCATAATTGCCGAAAGCGCGACCGGCAAGGTGGCAAGAGCTATGGCGCATTATCGCCCCGGCTGCCCCATAATAGCGGTTGTTACCGACGACAGGGTTCTGCGCAGGCTTTGCCTTAACTGGGGCATAACGGCCGTAAAGGGCGAGGAAAAGCACAACACCGACGAAATAACCGAGCAGGCTATGGAGCGCGCCCTTAATACCGGAGTGGTCAAAAGGGGCGACACCGTTGTGGTTATATCCTCAAACAAAACCGTGCCCACATCGGGTACGGACACGCTCAACGTCCGTATCCTCAAATAGCTTTATTTAAATTTACCGCTAAATTTACCGAGGGAGAGAAGAATATGGAAAAAATAGCAAGCTTTAAGGTTGACCACAACACTCTGCGGCCGGGGGTGTATGTTTCGCGCGTTGACGGCGACGTTACCACTTACGACCTGCGTTTTATAAAGCCCAACACGCCGCCCTTTTTGTCCGGTGCGGTTATGCACACGATTGAACACCTTTTCGCTACTTACGCAAGAAACAGCGCCTGCGCCGACAAGGTTATATATTTCGGCCCTATGGGGTGCCGCACCGGGTTTTATTTTTTGGTGCGCGATATGAGCAGAGAGGACGCGCTCGCCCTTATTAAAGAGGTTGTGCGCAAGTGCTTCCTGCATAAGGGTCCCATACCGGGTCAAAGCCCCGCTGAGTGCGGCAACTGGCGCGAAATGGACTTTGACGGAGCGGTTAATGCCTTAAAAGAATATTACAGTTTGTTGAAAAACAAGACAGTTGATAACTTAGCGTATTAATATTGGCAATTTAAGCACAAAAAATATTATTTTAATCCCGACGGTTTGTGGGCATATTACAAAATTGAGCCAAAAAGGTTGCAATTTCGTAATCTTTTGGTATAATAAAAGTAATACTTTTGTAACCGGTTATCGCAAATATGTCAGGAGAGTTTCAAATTGTCTTTTAATTTTAAGCGGATTTTGCCGGCTGCCGCCGGCGCGGCAAAAAGCGTCGGAGGGCGATCGGCAGAAAAAATCCGTAAAATATTTATTAAGATAAAAACCCGTTCCTTTTCAAAAAGGAAGCTTATTCTTAATTATCTTGCGCCGGCGGCGGCGGTGCTGACGCTTGCGCTGACCGTTTACTGCATTACGGGTTCCGATTACGGGCTTGCCGTTAAATACGGCGGCGAAGATATGGCGACCGTGGAAAACGAGGCTGTCATCGCCAAGGCTTACGAGCTGCTGAACAGCCGGCTTGCCATTCCCGCCGAAAGCGCGGCGGAGCCGGTGACCTACGAGCTTACCTCATTAAGCGCGGAAGACGGCGACGCGTCGGCGTTTTCCGTATACAGTAAAATAGTGCGTATGGACGGCTCTCTCGCGGGCGACGCCGTCGGACTTTATATAGACGGCGGTTTTGTTGGCGCGGCGAGCGGAAATTTTCAGGCGATAAGCGCGGAGCTTGACAGCTATATTGAAAATATCAAGGAAGAAAATAAAAACGCGGTGGACGCCGAAATTATCAATGACGTTCAGTATTCCGCCGGCGTATATCCGACTTCCGCCCTCTGTTCGGTTTCCGAGCTTGCCGAAAAAGCGGAAAAGCTGCTGGACGTAGCGCTGGTTGAAGAAGAAGAAAAAACCGAGGAAATCCCCTACGCTGTGGTTTATAATGAAAATCCCGAAAAATACGAGGGCTATTCCGCCGTTACGCAAAGCGGCAGGAACGGTGTGCAGACGGTAACGGTACGCAGCAGGTATTTAAACGGCGAGCTTTTGGAAAGCAAGGTAACGAAAACCGTTGTCACCGAAGAGCCGATTGACGAGATTATTACCGTCGGTACCAAAGAAATTCCCGATAAGGGCGTAGGCAGCGGGACGTTTACGTGGCCTCTGCCGTACACCTCGACCGTCACAAGCGAGTTCGGCACGCGCTGGGGCAAGCTGCACAAGGGAATCGATATTTCCTCAAGCGGCTGCTACGGTCAGGATATAGTCGCCGCCGACGGCGGAGTTGTTACCTGGGCAGGATATGACGACAGCGGTTACGGCAATTATATTATCATCGACCACGGAAACGGAATGCAGACGCTTTACGGCCATTGCAGCGCCCTTTACGTTTCCGCCGGCGAAGAGGTCGGCAAGGGTCAGACCATCGCTGCCGTGGGAGCTTCGGGCGACGTAACCGGCACACACCTTCACTTTGAAATACGTGTAAACGGCTCTTATGCCGACCCCCGCGATTATTTATAACTTACTCGGAACCGGGGGGGGAATATAATCCCCGCCGATTTCTCAGGCAGCTAACGCTGCCCTTTGCCGCG
>CAZXCG010000013.1:0-23315 GCA_964639205.1 uncultured Eubacteriales bacterium | reverse complement strand
GGGGGAATATAATCCCCGCCGATTTCTCAGGCAGCTAACGCTGCCCTTTGCCGCGATGAATGACGGGGCAAAGCGCCTTATTGAATGACGGGGCAAAGCCCTTATTAAAATAAACCATGATGCAAACGGCGTCCGCCGGTTAAAGCGGACGCCGTTAATTTTTATTCCGGGGAGTTGAGCTTTAAGGAGCGCTTTCGGAGAGTAAGTCCCCGGAAGAAGCGCAAATATAAATGGGCGAGGGCTCGGCGATGTCTTCTATACAGGTGTATTTTACCGTCAAAGTAAAGCCGCCGCTGCTTTGATTTTCCGAAATATCGCGGGCTTCGACCTCCGCGTCCGGCAGATAAAACGCCTCGTAAAGAGCTGTTTTTTTATATGCGTTTTCCCTTTGCCTTGCCTGCGAAAAGGTGAATTCCTGCGGAAGATATTCGATATTTTCCTCAACGGTAAAGCCTGCGGGCAGCAGAGCGCCGTTTACCTGCGCGCGGTATTCGCGGGCGCTTCGGCAGTAGGTTGAGTCGGGCAGCAGAGCGGGCGTGTTGGGGGTTGACAGCCAAAGCAGGTTAAGCCTGCAGCGGAAATAAGCCCTGCCCGTGGGCGCGGTTGTAACGCGTTCAGCCGGCGCGAAAAATTTTTCGGTTCGGCTTGTGCGCGCCGTAATTTGCGCGCTCGCGCGGACAAGAGAGCTGCTGCCGGAGGAGCTTTCCAGTACTCCGCTTACCAAAAGCTGACCCTGAGTAACGCCGCTCCCCGCAGAAGTTAAGCTCCGTCCGTTTTGAACGTCAAGCTTTAATATCACCCCGTCCCTTGCCGCCTTTATGTTACAGGGGAGGTTAACGGCGCTTGTGTCGGGGGCTTCTTCCTTTGATTTGATTTCTATGCTTGCCGTTGTTCCCACAATATTGACCGCCGCCCACGAAAGCTGCCCGACCTCCCGCATAAGCCTGCGCTCGACGGACAGCACGTCTATGCTTTTTTTATATGCCCCGACCGTGACCCCGTTTTCTTTTAATGCGCTTTTAAGGCGGGCGCAGTCGATTGAAGGCGAGGTCTGAATATTTATCACCCAAACAAAATCGTTTAAAACGCCGAGCAAAACAAGCAGCAAAGCAAGCCCCACCGCCAACCCCGAGCGGTCGCTGTGCCGGCGCAGGAAAATCGGCAGACCGCGCTTTGAACGTATTTTAAGCCTTACCCCCGCCTTTTTGGCGACCGGACGTATCCTTTTGTAGCTGCGCAGGGGCATGCGCGCCGTTATTTTCCCGCTTTCGGGAAGCTGCCCCCATATATTTATGCCGCTTGAATATGCAAGATTTAAAAACCGCTCGGGGAATTTGCCTGTAATTTCAAATTCAACGTAGCCGAGCAGAAGCCTCCACAGCTTTAACAACAAATCGACCCCTCCTAAGATGTAATTTCCAAAGAAGAAATAAAGCCCGCTATCTCAATTGTGCTGCCGCCCAGAAATTTAATGCGCAGTTCGCGTCCGCCGAAGCTTAAAACCATAGCCCCCGCGTTTATTCTTACCGTATTTTCACTGTATTCCAAAATTCCGCGGCACCCGTCAACGCAAGCGCTGCGGTTGCCGCAAAGCTCAATGTTCGGCAGACTCAAAGCTGTGCACCCTTTCTTTTTGTACTGATTCATAATATGTGGATTTTTTCATATATATTATTGGTGATAGGAGTGAAAATCCGGAATTTTATAAAAAGAGGCGGGAGCTTTTTTGCCCTGTCGGTTTGCGCGCTGCTGTGCGCGGCTGCGGCAGTATTTTCGCGCGGGTGCGCCCGGGGAATTTCGCAGGGGATCGAGCTTGCGCTCGGTCAGCTTATACCGTCGATGTTTTTTATTGCTGTTATCGCCGATTTCGCCGTAAGGGCGGGCGCGCTGAACGCAGGCGGAAAAATCCTCGAGCGCGCGGCGGAAACATTATTTGGGGTTTCAAAATGCGGGTTGTGGATAATTCTGCTTTCGCTTGTTGGGGGATACCCCGTGGGGGCAAGAATGATAGTATCCGCGCTTGCACAGCGGGGCGTTTCACGGAAGGAAGCGGAGAGCCTTTCGTATGTTTGCGTGTGCGCGGGACCCGGATTTCTGATAAGCTTTGTGGGCGAAGCGCTGCTGCAAAGCAAGGCGGCGGGCGCGGCTCTGTTTGCGTCGCAGGCGGCGTCGGTGCTTATACTTGCGGCTGCTGCGGGGCTTACCCTGCGGAAAAGCGGAACAAAAGATTTACCTCCGCGCGGCTGCGCCCGGAGCGGGCTTGGGCAGGCGCTGGTTTCGGCCGTAAATTCGGGCGCGCTGACGTGTCTTTCGGCAAGCGCGGCGGTGGCGGCTTTTTCGGGTTTGCTCGGGATTATTGACGCGGCTGCCGAAGGACGGACGCCGGAGATTTTGTCAACGGCGCTTACGGCGCTCTGCGAGGTCACCTCCGCCTGCAAGCTGCTTGCAGGATCCGCTCCCCTGCCCGTGCTCGGCTTTGCGGTCGGCTTCGGGGGACTTTGCGTTCATTTTCAAATTTTTTCAATTTTATCGGGAATACGTATTTCAAAGCTGAAATTTCTTTTACTGCGTCTCGTTCAGGGGGCGATAACCGCGCTGTTTGCGTTTTTGTGCGCGCCCGCGCTTGGCGGTACCCGCGAGGTCTTTGCCGCCCTGAGCCGCCCGCCCGCCGCAGCCTCCGCCGCAACCGCGGTCGGCTCTGCGGCTCTTGTGCTGACGTCGGCGCTGTTTATTCTTACATTACGGAGGGAGAAGCTATGTGCGGAATAGTCGGATGGCTCGACAGTGAAGTTGATTTGCGCACCAAACGGGAGATTCTTTACGGTATGGCGGAGACTCTTAACCGCCGCGGACCGGACGAAAAAGGCGAATATATCGACAGGAGTGCGGCTTTGCTGCACAGGCGGCTTACAATTATAGACCGGGAAAACGGCAAACAGCCGATGCGCCGCACGGCGGGCGGCGAGGAATATGTGCTTGTGTACAACGGCGAGCTTTACAACACCGCCGAGCTGAGAAGCGAGTTACAGGCGCTGGGCTATAAATTCGCGGGACGCAGCGACACGGAGGTTGTGCTGAACTCGTATATCGAGTGGGGCGAGGACTGCGCCGAAAAATTTAACGGCATTTTTTCTTTCGGCGTGTATAAAAAGAACGAAAATTCCCTGTTTTTGTGCCGCGACAGAATAGGAGTAAAGCCGCTATTCTTCCACTTGGGCGTGAGCCGGCTGATTTTTGCGTCCGAAATAAAGGCGATACTTGCAAGCGGAGCGGTTGAACCGAGGGTAAACGAGGAGGGCTTGTACGAGATTTTCTTTTTGGCTCCGGCGCGCTCCTGCGGGAAAACCCCTTTTGCCGATATAGAGGAGCTTTGCCCCGGCGAATATGCAACCTACCGCTCGGGCAGACTGAAGCGCCGCCGCTATTACTCGCTTAAAGCCGCCGAGCATACCGAGGACGCGGAGCAAACCGCAGAGCATGTCCGCTTTTTGATTGAGGATTCCGTCCGCCGCCAGCTTGTAAGCGACGTTCCGCTGTGCTGCTTTCTTTCCGGAGGGCTGGACAGCAGCATAATAACAAAGGTCGCGTCAATGTATTATAAAGAAAACGCCCTGGGGCGGATTCCGACTTTTTCGGTTGAATATGTTGACAACCGCAGGTATTTTGAACGCAGTCTTTTTCAGCCTAACGCGGATTTTGAATATATATCGCTTATGAGCGCCGACGCGGACAGCGAGCATACCGAGATAATTCTTGATAATTCGGCGGTTGCCGACGCCATAGCCGACAGCACCCGCGCCAGAGACCTGCCGGCGATGGCGGATATTGACTCTTCGCTGCTGCTTTTCTGCCGTGAAGTTAAAAAGCGCTGCAAGACGGCTCTTTCGGGAGAATGCGCCGACGAGCTTTTCGGCGGTTACCCGTGGTACCACAACAAAGATATACTTTTTGAAGACCGTTTCCCCTGGTCGGGAGACCGGCAGGTAAGGCGCGGCATTCTCAAGCGCGGTGTGCTGCCGAGAGGAGAAGAATACGCGGCGGCGTGCTACCGCGATACGGTCCGCTCCACGGATAAGCTCGGCGGAGACTCGCCGCTGGAAGCGCGTATGCGGGAAATGTTTAACCTGAATTTTTACTGGTTTATGCAATGTCTGCTGGACCGCAAGGATCGCTGCTCTATGTACAGCGGGCTGGAGGTAAGAGTTCCGTTTTGCGATTACCGCATTGTGGATTACGCTTACAATATGCCGTGGAACCTTAAAGCGTATAACGGAAGAGAAAAGGGAATTGTGCGCAAGGCGTTTGAAGATATTCTCCCGCCGGAAATCTGCCGGCGCAAAAAAAGCCCTTACCCCAAAACGCATAACCCGCTGTATTTCAAAACGGTGAGCGGCAGAGCGCTTAAAATGCTTGACGGAAATTCCCCGGTTTGCGAGTTTGTAGACAGGGACGCAATACAGAGGCTTGTCGAAAACCCGGATTCCATAGCCTCGCCATGGTACGGTCAGCTGATGAAAACCCCGCAGATACTGGCGTTTCTGCTTCAGCTCGATTGCTGGATGAGGGAATACCGGGTTCGGCTTTAAGCCCGCTTGAAGCGCCTTGCCCGAGGTTGAAGCCGAATCCGGCAGAAAAGGGCAGAGTAAAAAACACGGCTTCCGGCAATATGCCGGGAGCCGTGCTTTAATTCCGAACGCGGTCAAAAACAACCGTATGTTAATTACCGTCTTTCGGCGGGGTATTTGCCCTGTCGGGCGCGCGCTTTCTTTTTGAGCGGGCTTTAAGCCTTGTTTTTATCATTACAAAAATGAAATACGCGGTCAACAGCACCGTCGCCGTATAATTTATCGGGAAAACCAGCGCGTTGTTGGGATTGAGGCTGAGCAGAGCGTAGCTTAAAAGAATCCACGCTCCCTGAAAAATCAGATAAACGGCGAAAGGGCGCAGCAGCGCCGCTTTTTTGAAAAAGGGCATAAACATCATAACGGCTGCCAAAAAGCAGAAAATCGAGGCAATTATTGCAAAAATCATAAACCGATGCTCCTTAAAAGCGTTTGAAAACCTTTTTGCCTTTGCGGCGGATATTCTCTTAACAGCATTATACTTTCTTTATCGAGCGAATGCAAGAGTTTCTTCGTATTTTGCACCCGCCGCCGTCCCCGCCGCGCGCCCGCGGCGTTTCAGGGACTTAAAAAGGGAGCGGATTTTGTTTTCGCCGCAAGCCTCGGCTTTCAATAAGGGGCTTTGCCCCGCCGTTATAAAGCATACATAATTAAAAGCAGATGACCGCAAGACCTTTGTTCGGCTTAATCGGCGCAGACCTTCGGCGTGTTTGCCGCCGGATGTTTTAAGGGGGCTTAAAAATGAAAAAGCAGTTTATTCACAACGCGGCCGCGCTTACCGCTTCCGCGTTTATTACTCGCGGCGCAGGGCTTTTGTTCAGGGCTTACGCGGCCGGGAAAACAGGCGCGGCGGGAATGGGGCTGTACTCTCTTGTTATGACGGTCTTCGCCTTTTGCTCCTCTGCGGTTACCGCCGCGTTTAATCTTGCGTCCACAAGACTTGTTTCCGACGGCTTTGCCGTAAACGCCCCGCCGCGCGCCGTTTACGCGCTCAGGCGCTGCCTTGCGCTGTGCGCCGTTTTTTCTGCGGCGGCAGCGGCGCTTTTGTATTTCGGCGCGCAGAGCATATCGGAATATATTCTCAAGGACGCGCGCTGTGCTGCGCCGCTGAGGATCTTAGCTTTCGGTCTGCCGTTTATGGCGCTTTCCGCCTGTTTGAGAGGATATTTTTTTGCACGGCGCAAGGCGTTTTTTTCGGCGGGCGGGCAGCTTATCGAGCAGGCGGCGGAGATTGCGGTGTTCGTTCTGCTTACCGACAGACTTCTTTTGCCCGGCGGGGAATACGGCTGCTGCGCTCTTGCGGCGGGCGCCGCCGCGGGCGAGGTTATTTCCTGCGGATATTCCGCCGCGTTGTACCTGCATGACGCGCGCAGGCTAAATGCGGGGGCTGAAAAATACGGGGGCTTTATGCGCCGATTCCGCAAAATAGCGCTGCCCGTAGCCGCCTCGTCGTGCCTGCGCTCCGGTCTCAGTCTTGCGGAAAACGTGCTGATTCCGCCGGGACTTTCAAAATACGGAGCCGACCGGGAAACCTCGCTTGCCCGCTACGGGGAGCTTGCCGGTCTTGCAATGCCGCTGATTACCTTCCCCGACGTTTTTCTGTACTGCTTTACAACGCTTATGATTCCCGAAATGAGCGACGCCGGAATTAACCGAAGAGTAAACGGCATACGCCATATGGCGGAGCGCGTGCTTGGAGTTACGTTCGCTTTTTCAATAGGTACGGCGGTATTTTTTTATTTTTTCGGCGGTCTTATTGCGCCGCTGATTTTCAAAAGCGCGGGCATAGGGCGGCTTGCCGTGCTGCTTTCGCCGGTTATTCCGCTTATATATACGGACCGCGTGGTAGACGGAATGTTAAAGGGGCTGGGCGAGCAGCTGCGCTACCTCGCTTACAATATTGCGGATTCCGTTATGAGGGTCGCCCTTACTCTTACGCTTACGCCGCTTCTCGGCGTTCGGGGCATAATTACCGTTATCTACGCAAGCGCCGTTTTAAATTCGTCTTTGAGCTTGGCTCGGCTTATAAGAGTTACCCGGCTGCGTATAAATTTGCTCAGGCAGATTGCGCTCCCGCTGCTCGCGGCGGTTTGCATTTGCCTGTTCCTCAAGCCGCTTGAAACGCCGGACGCCCGCTGCACGGCGGCCGCGAGGTGCCTTATTTTCGCCGTGCTTTACGGCGCGGTGAATATTTCTGTTTTTGATAACAAATAATTCATAAATCCTTCAAAAAAGCATATAAAATAAATAAAAATTAATTTTTCAAATTCAAAAAAATACTTGACATTACACTAAAAGGTTGCTATGATAAATAATATAACAGGAAAACAGATTTAATCGGCAGAAAAATACAGCTAAGGATGTGAAACGGTATGTTTAATTTTTTTAAAGGTAAACAGGGTATTGTTATAGGAGCGCCCATAGAGGGCGAAGCGGTTGCAATAAGCGAGGTCAGCGACCCCACCTTCGGTCAGGAGATACTCGGCAAAGGCATTGCAATCAAGCCGACCGTGGGCAGAGTTGTGGCTCCCGTTGACGCTACGGTTGAAATGATGTTCGATACGGGTCACGCCGTAAGCCTTCATTCGGACGACGGAACCGACATTCTCATCCACGTAGGGCTTGACACCGTCGCTCTTAAAGGAAAGCATTTCAAAACGCACGCTAAGAACGGGCAAAAGGTTAAGCAGGGAGATTTGTTGATTGAGTTTGAGCCGGAAGCCATCAAGGCCGACGGGTACGACATTATTTCTCCCCTTGTAATTTGCAATACTCCCGATTACAAGGAAATTAAAACCTTTACGGGAGACGTTAAAACGCTTGACAAGGTAATAGAGCTTGTTAAATAAGGCGTAATCGTGCTGTTTGGAGATAATTGATATGAAGACTGGTAAGGGTAAGGGCGTTTTCGGCGGAATCGCCATAGGAAAAGCCTTTGTTTTCAAAAAGCAGGAGCTCGTTATAGTGCGCGGGTCTCTCGATTCACCCGCCGCGGAGCTTGAAAAATACGAAAGCGCAAAAGCACTTTCAATGCAGCAGCTTCAGCGCCTTTTTGAAAAGACGCGGAACGATGTGGGCGAAGAAGAAGCGATGATTATCGACGTTCAGATGATGTTCCTCGAGGATCTCGACTTTGTGGAAGCAATAACCGCCAAAATCACGCAGGATAAGGAAAACGCGGCTTTCGCAGTAAAGCAAACGGGCGAAGAATTTGCAAACACATTCGCATCGATGGACGACCCTTATATGCAGGCGCGCTCGACAGACGTGCGCGATCTTGCCCGCAGACTTGCGATGAATATTCAAGGCATGGATCCGGACGGAATGCAAATTACGGAGCCGGTGATAATTATCGCCGAGGATCTGACGCCGAGCGAAACCCTGCAGTTCCCCAAGGATAAAATCCTTGCGTTTGTTACACAAAAGGGATCTTCAAATTCGCATACTGCGATTTTGGCAAGAACCATGAACATACCGTCGCTTGTGGGCGCTGACATTGAGCTTGACCCCGCTTATCAGGGGCAGACTATGATAGTGGACGGCAACAGCGGAGTTTACTACATTGATCCCGACGACATCACTCTTGACGAAAAGAGGCGCCGCCGGCAGGCTCAGCTTGAGCAGAAGGCTCTGCTCAACCAGCTTAAAGGCCTCGAGGATATTACCCTTGACGGCAGGAAAATTAACGTATATTCAAATATCGGCAATGCAAAGGACGTTGAGCTTGTGCTCAGCAACGATTCCCACGGCGTGGGGCTTTTCCGCAGCGAGTTTTTGTATATCGGCGGCAGCGACTACCCCACCGAGGAAGAGCAGTTTGAAAGCTACAAATACGCAGCCGAAAAGCTTGGAGGCAGAAAGCTTATTATCCGCACGCTGGATATAGGAGCCGACAAGCAGGCGGATTATTTCGGTATTCCGCACGAGGAAAATCCGGCGATGGGCTACCGCGCGATACGCATTTGTCTTGACCGCCCCGAGCTTTTCAAAACACAGCTCCGCGCAATTTACCGCGCGGCGGCATACGGGAATGTATCCGTAATGTTCCCGATGATTATTTCCGTTGCGGAAATCCGCAAAATCAAGGAAATTCTTGAAGAGGTCAAGGCCGATTTAACAAGAAGGTGCGTTGAATTCGGCGAGCTTGAAATAGGAATAATGATTGAAACTCCCGCCGCCGTAATGATAAGCGACGAGCTTGCAAAAGAGGTCGATTTCTTCAGCGTGGGAACAAACGATCTTACTCAGTACACGCTGGCAATAGACAGGCAGAATCAAATGCTTGACAACATTTACGATTCTCATCACCCTGCGATTTTGAAAATGCTTAAAATTATCGTGGACAACGCTCACGCCAACGGAGCTTGGGCGGGAATTTGCGGCGAGCTTGCTTCCGACCTGACCTTAACGGAAACCTTCCTGAAAATGGGTTACGACGAGCTTTCGGTTTCACCGACGTTTACGCTGGGACTGCGCAAAAAAATCCGCGAAACAAAAATTTCAGACTGAATAAATAACGGAGGACTACCGACATGAAAGAATTTACTTATGTTATTACCGACGCTCTCGGACTTCACGCAAGACCTGCGGGACTGCTTTCAAAGTTAGCTTTGAGCTTCGGCAGCGATATTAAAATTACGGCGCGCGAAAAAACCGTTGACGCAAAGCGCATAATGGGCGTTATGAGTCTCGGGGCGAAGAAAGACGACGAAATTAAAATCACCTGCAGCGGCGATGACGAAGAGGCGGCGGCGCAGGCGCTGCAGACATTTGTTGCAGAGCATCTTTAAGGACTTTTTTTGAAGGTATATGATTTGTCCGGCAACGCGCCGGAGGGAAAATGAGTATATTGTAAGCTGCTTCAAGTAGCTTTAATATAAAGATACATCATAAAAAAATTTTTTTGAAAGGAGTAATTTTTATGATGAAATATCTTCAAAGACTGGGCAAATCTTTGATGCTTCCTGTAGCAGTTTTGCCTGTCGCCGGTATCCTTTACGGTGTCGGTTACTGGATTGACCCCAGCGGTTGGGGCGCCAACAGCGCTGTTGCGATGTTCCTCATCAAGACTGCGTCTTCAATTATCGACAACATGGCAATCCTTTTTGCTGTCGGTGTTGCTGTTGGTATGGCAAAAGACGGCGACGGTACGGCTTCACTCGCAGGTCTGGTATCATGGCTCATTATCACAACTCTTCTTGCACCCGGTTCTGCGGCTGTATTGAGAGGATATGCCGATGCTGACGCGCTTGCGGAGGCCAACATTGCCGCGTACACTGCGTACAACAAAATCGGAACACAGTTTACAGGTATTCTGGCCGGTCTTATCGGCTCCGCCTGCTACAACAAGTTCTGCAAGGTTAAGCTGCCCGACTTCCTCGGCTTCTTCAGCGGCAAGCGCTGCGTTGCCATTGTAACGGCGGCGGTTTCCTTGGTAGTTGCTGTAATTTTGTTGTTCGTATGGCCAATAATTTTCGCAGGACTCATCGCTTTCGGTAAGTGGATTCTTACTCTGGGCGTTATCGGCGCAGGCATCTACGGTTTCTGCAACAGACTGTTGATTCCGTTCGGTCTTCACCACGCGCTCAACTCCATTTTCTGGTTCGATATGGCAAACATCAACGATATCGGCAGATTCTGGGGCGGTTCAGGCACACTGGACATTGCAAACCTTGCCGAATCCTCCGGCTCCGAAATACTTATGGACGGCACCCGTCAGGTTACCGGTATGTATCAGGCAGGCTTCTTCCCTGTAATGCTTCTCGGTCTCCCGGCTGCTGCGCTCGCTATGTACTTAGCCGCTAAGAAAGAGAAGAGAGCCGCTGTTGTAGGTCTTCTTTCCTCCGCCGCTCTTTCTTCATTCTTCACCGGCGTTACAGAGCCCTTCGAGTTCTCCTTCATGTTCCTTGCTCCCGGACTTTATCTTGTTCACGCAATCCTCACCGGTATCTCCGTAGCCGTTGTTGCTGCGCTTCCCACAAGAGCAGGCTTCAACTTCTCGGCAGGTCTTGTTGACTATGTTCTCAGCTTCAAGGCGCCCGGTGCGCAGAACGTTCTGCTGCTGTTGCTCGTAGGCGTTGTTGTTGCCGTTGTTTACTTTGTTGTATTCTACTTTGTTATTACAAAGTTCGACCTCAAGACCCCCGGCCGTGAGGATGACGAAGATGAGACAAAGGTAGTTCTTTCCAACAACAATTACACAGAGGTTGCCAAGATAATTCTTGAGGGCGTTGGCGGAAAAGAAAACGTTTCTTCTATCGACAACTGCATCACAAGACTTCGTCTTGAAATCAAGGACTACACCAAGGTTGACGAAAAGGTTATCAAGTCCGCAGGCGTTGCAGGCGTAATCCGTCCCAGCAAGACCAGCGTACAGGTAATCATCGGCACACAGGTACAGTTCGTTGCCGACGAGTTCAAAGCTCTTGCTAAATAATTTGCACAAATAACAAATAATTTTTGCAGGTAATTGAATAAAATCAAAGCTTTCCCCCGCGCATTTCGGTGCGCGGGGGTTTGCTGTGCGCAAAATTATAATGAAGGAGCAAAATTTCCTTTTGAACCTGCCGGCCGCCCCAAACGGGGGACGTTTGCGCCGGGGTTAAATTTTGAGCGATCCGCACCATTGAAAGCGGGGATATATTTGGCGGTTGAAATCCGGCGGCTTTTGTGTTAAAATAAAACGAATAGGTTTACAGCCTAAGCGCTGCTCCGATTTAAAAGCTTGAGGAGGAAGGCACAGTGAATTTATCGTCATTTAACGGCAGCGACGCAGTTAAAGAGCAGCTTTGTCTGTTGGAAAAGCGCAACCGGCTTCCTCACGCCGTTATTATAGAGGGCGCGTCTCACGAAAAACGCGCCGAGCTGTGCGACCTTCTTGCCATGTGGGCTGTCTGCACCGCCGAAACCGAAAAGCCGTGCGGCGTTTGCAGGAGCTGCCTTAACGCGAAAAATCACCGCCACAGCGACGTAAAGATTGTTGAGGGCAGCGGCAAGACGGACTGCATAAGCGTTGACGCTATACGCGACCTGACAGCCGATTGCGCGGTTATTCCCAACGAGGCGGACGTTAAGGTATATATAATATATAACGCGGACAAAAAAATGTCGGTCATCTCGCAAAACGCTTTTCTCAAAACGCTTGAAGAGCCGCCGGCGGACGCTCTTTTTCTGCTGACTTGCGAGGACGGCGGCGCAATGCTGGAAACCGTGCGCTCGAGGGCGGCGGTCTTTTCGCTTGAAAGCGCGCGGGAGTACAACCCGCAGGAGCTGGAGCTTGCCCGCCGCGCCGCGCTTGCGGTTGTTGCCGGCAGCGAATACGAGCTTTTAAAAATTCTCGGCGGCATAAAAACCGCCGCTCAGGCGGATATTATATTTGAGATTATTTCCGACCTTTTCCGCGACGCTTTGGCAGCCGCCTGCGGCGGCAGCGCCCAAACCGACGCGCAGACAGCCGAACAGCTTGCAAAACAAATTACAAGGGGAAAGCTTTTGGCGCTTATAGATATAATTTCCGACTCCAGAATGAGGCTTAAACAGAATGTAAATATAAATCTGCTTACAACCCGATTGTGTGCGGAATTAAGGAGAACAGTATGGCAGAAGTAATAGGCGTAAGATTTAAGGACGTTGGCAAGGTTTACTATTTTGACCCCGACAGCGCTCTGCTGAACACGAACGACAGAGTAATTGTGGAAACCGCGCGCGGTATCGAGTGCGGCGTGGTTGCGATTACAAATAAAGAAATTCCCGACGAAGAGATTGTGCATCCGCTCAAAAAGCTGATCCGCAAGGCTACTCCCGAGGATTTGAGCCGGCTTGAGAGCAACCGCAAAAAGGAAAAGGAAGCCGCCGCCGTTTTTGAGAAAAAGGTCAAAGAGCATAAGCTGGAAATGCGTCTTGTAGACGTTGAATATACCTTTGACAACAGCAAAATACTTTTTTATTTTACCGCCGAGGGCAGGATCGATTTCCGCCTGCTTGTTAAAGATCTGGCGGCGGTTTTCAAAACAAGAATCGAGCTGCGGCAAATAGGCGTGCGCGACGAATCAAAGGTTATGGGAGGTTTGGGCATATGCGGGCGGCCGTTCTGCTGCCACACCTTTTTGGGTGAATTCCGCCCCGTTTCAATTAAAATGGCAAAGGAGCAGGGGCTTTCGCTTTCACCGACCAAAATTTCCGGTACATGCGGCAGACTGATGTGCTGCCTCAACTACGAGCAGGAGGCGTACGCCGATCTGCTCAGATGCACTCCCAAAATCGGAGCGATTGTCGAAACTCCGGAGGGAAAGGGCGTTGTTACCGAAACAAACCTTATGACGGGTACGGTTAAGGTTCAGCTTGACAGCATGGCTGAGTCCGCCGCCCCGCACAGCTTTAAGGTCAAGCAGGTTAAAATTATTAAAAACGGATATATAAAAATCGACCCGGAGGATATCAAAGCGCTTAAAGGGCTTGAATAACCCGAGCGCGGACGTCCCCCGCCGCTTTTACTGCACCCCGTAAGCCGGACAAAGCGATATGATACGTCACAAAGCCGGAAGCAAGGGTGCAGCTTGTGTTTTTCGGGGCTTTTTTTGGCTACGAGCCGAAAAAAAGACTTTTAATTTTTATTGTAGTATGATACAATAGAAAAAGCTTGAACGCGGACAAACCCCGTTTTTGAACGCGGGGTTCGGTTCGGGATTTCGGCGGGAGAAATACAAGACAGTATAACCCCATTTATGCGCGGGGGGGGGTAATGTGGAAGCTGACAGAATAAAACGCCGGGCGGGAGTTGCGGCTTTTACAGCGGTCGTTATCGCTTTTATTGCTTTTTGCACTTATGAAGAGCTGAAAACGGACAAGCCGCCGGTTATTACTCTTTCGGATTCGGTCTCAAACGAATTCAGCGTAACGGTAACGAACGAAGAGCTTATGGAAGGCGTTTCCGCGTCCGACCCGGAGGACGGCGACGTTACCGGCACGGTTATTATTGAAAGTATGTCGCAAATCACCTCCCGAAAAACGCGCTTTGTCACATATGCAGCGTTTGATTCCGCCAATAACGTTACAAAGCTTGAACGCGAAATAACATATACCGACTACCGTTCGCCGGAGATAAAGGCAAAATCCGCTCTCGAGTTTTCGTCGGGAGTTACTCTTTCCCAGATAATCGAGCGGCTTGAGTGCATAGACGTAATCGACGGAGATATTTCCGATAAAATTATTTTTAACGGCAACCTTAATCTGCTGACCGTGGGAACTCATACTCTGCCGTTTGAAGTAACAAACTCCTGCGGGGATATGGTTTCACAATCCTTTGAGGTTGTTATAACCTGAGCGCGGACGCCCGCCGTTATGAATTCCTTTATATTTTAAATTTGTTTTTTAAATTTCTTGAAAGGGGAACTGTTTGTTGGCAGAATATAATAACACAAACAAAGAGATAGACATTTTAAAGGCGCTGGGCAACGTTCTGAGGCACAAGCTCTTTGTCTTCATTGTCGCCTGTCTTACCGCGGCGGCGGCGGTAGGTTATTCTTTGCTGTTTGTTAAGCCGGCGTACCGCACCGCTTCTACTTTGGCGGTTACCGACAGCCGCTCTTCAAACGGGGTGATTTTGAACCTGCAAAACAGTATTGAGCTTGCCGGCGTGCTGTGTACCATGATAAACAGCGAAGAAATGCAGACGGCGGTGTGCAAGGAAATGGGCGTTGAAGAATTACCCGGCACTATTTCCGCTTCGGTAATCGAAGACACCAACTTTTTTGTTATGTCTGCCACAGCGTCTTCACCGCGGGATTCGTATCTGCTGTTTGAAACGCTGAGCGAGGTGTACCCGCAGTTTACCGAGTCGGTTACGGGAAACGCCGTTGTAAATGTGCTCGAGCCGGCGGAGGTACCCCAAGAGCCCGCAGGCTCCGCTTCGCCGTTAAAAACCGCCGCTATGGGATTTTTGGTCGGCGCGCTGCTTGCCGCGGCGATTACGGTTATTGCCTTCTGCGTTAAAGACGGAATAACCGATAAAAACGACGTTACGCGGCTGCTCAACCTGCCTGTGGCGGCGAGCGTTCCGTATGAGAAAAACGGCGCTTCAAAAAAGCGCAGGAGGGTTTCGGTGATAGATTCCTTGAGGTCGCTGAATTTCACCGAGGCGTACAGAGATTTGAGAGTGACCGTTGAAACGGCAAGGGCAAAGAACGGCGCGAGCGCCATAGTTGTGGCGAGCGCCTGTAAAAAAGAGGGGAAAACCACTGTAGCCGCGAATCTTGCCATCGCCCTGGCGCAGATGGGCAGGCACGTGCTTTTGCTCGATTTCGACTTTGCAAACCCCTCCGTTTCAGCCTTTTTCGGGGCAAGCGTGCCGGAAAACGCTCAGCTTTCGGATTACCTTTCCGAAAGCGACGAATCCAATAAAATTATCCGTAAATTCCGCGAGCTGCCGCTTTATATTGCCGGAAACCGCTTTCCGGCCGCGTCGTTTGACCTTGTCACCTCAAAGCAGGCGGCTTCGCTGATAGCTCAGGCAAGACAAAGATACGATTATGTTATTATAGATACTCCCGCCGTTTCCGAAAAAACGGACGCGTGCAATATTGCCGAGTTTGCTGACGCGGTTCTGCTGGTTGTACGTCAGGAATATGCCGACGTTCACACCGTGCAAAACACGCTGCACGCCCTGAAAAACACGGGCAGCGACGTGCTGGGCTGTGTTCTTAATTTTTCGGCGCCGTACGGACGCAAGGTCAAGCGCGTTTACGGCGGCTACTCCGCAATAATTCGGACGGACGAAACGGAAAGGAGGGTAAAGCATGCAAAGTAACGGCGCGGCCGCAGCTCAGGAAATTCCGCTTAAGGATATATTTTACTCCTACCTTGCGGGCTTTAAGCGTTTTTTGGCTTTAATGCTTGTGCTGGTGTGCGCGGGCGGCGTGTTGGGATTCGGTTATTCCGCAATTTCAAACAGCTCCGGCTATACCGCAAGCGCGACGCTCTCCATAACGGCTAAATATTATGCTACAGACGTGTCTTATTACAGCGCAAGCACCGCCCAGCAGCTTGCCGACACCTTCCCCTCGGTTCTGACCGGCAGCGCCATGATGAGCGTTGTCGCGCAGGATCTCGGCGTAGACTCGGTTGACGCGGCGGTCGGCATCAATTTTATTGAAGACACAAATATGTTCACCCTTAACGTGACCGCCGCCGACGCCGATTCGGCGAGCGCCGTGCTTCAATCTATAATAGACAATTATTCGCTTGTAACCAAGTACGTTATAAGCAATTTACAGCTTAACGAGGTCAACGCGCCGTCCGTTTCCAAAACGGAGGGAGGCTTTCTGCGCAGCGTCAAATTTACCGGCATAGGGTTATTATTGGGGCTGATTGCCGATTTTTGCGTGCTTACGCTGTTCACGCTGTCTTATTCGGGCTTGCAGCGCCCCGAGGAAGTGGAAGAAAAGGTCAATATTCCGCTTATCGGCACAATAATAAAAGAAAAAGGCGGGGCAAACGCCAAAAACGCTCCCTATTCCCTTGTGGGACCGAACGCGCCGCCGAAATTTCAGGAGTCTGTGTTTTACACCCGCAACGCCGTTTTAAGGGCGATACGCTCGGGCGGGCTGAAATCCGTCATAGTTACCGCCGCGCGCGAGGGGGAGGGCGGCTCAACTGTGGCCGCAAACATTGCTTTTTCGCTTCAATCAAAGCTTTCAAGGGTTATTTTGATTGACTGCGACCTGCGCCGCCCGGCGGTTTCACGCCTTTGCAAAATAGATAAGCCGCCCTTTACCCTTAACGAAGTACTCGACGGAAAGGTTGACTGGAAAAGCGCCGTTTGCACCCTTGAGCCCGGCGGACCGGACGTTATATGCGCGGCAAGGTCAAATTTTGCGGGCGAGCTTATATGTTCGGACAACATGAAAATCCTTTTGAACGAGCTGAAATCGGAGTACGACGCGGTAATTATAGACGCGCCTCCGTGCGCCGATGTTTCGGACGCGAGGGCGATTGCCATAACGGCGGACGCGCTGCTGCTTGTAACAAGCCGCGAAGGGGCGAGTGTTGCCGAAATTAAAGAGAGCGCGGAAAGCTTTAAAGCTTCCGGGATAAAAATTATCGGAAGCGTGTTTAACAAGGCGGCAAAGGTTTCCGGAAGGGGAAAGACGCCCGCTCCCCAAAAAACGAGAGGATAAAAATGCAGGTAAGAGCAATTGACGCACGGACTATTCGCAGTACGGTAAAAAAGCTGTTTATTGACTGCAACTATTATATAGGCGAGGATATAACCCGCGCGCTTGAACAGGCAAAAGAAACGGAGAGCTCAAAGGTCGGGCGCTCGGTTTTGGAGCAGCTTCTGCAAAACAACCGCATAGCCGCCGAGGAGGAGATCCCCATATGTCAGGACACCGGAATGGCAGTGCTGTTTGTGGAATACGGCGATAAGGTAGCGGTTACAAACGGAAGCTTTTTACAGGCGGTCGAGCAGGGAGTTGCGGACGCCTATGACGAGGGGTATTTGCGCAAAAGTATTGTAAGCGACCCGGTTTTTGACAGAATAAATACCAAAAACAACACTCCGCCGATTATCCACACCGAAATTGTCCCCGGCGACAAAATACGCATTCTCGCGGGAGGGAAGGGCTTCGGCAGCGAAAATATGTCGGGCATTAAAATGCTTACCCCGTCCGCCGGAGCGCAGGGAGTAAAGCAATTTGTTCTGGATACGGTAGAACACGCCGGACCCAACCCGTGCCCGCCTATAGTGGTAGGCGTGGGGATAGGCGGCACGTTTGAAAAGGCGGCGCTGCTCGCCAAAAAGGCTACCTTCAGGAGCGTCAATTCGAGCAATCCGGATCCGCGGTATGCGGAAATGGAGAACGAGCTCTTGCTCGCTATTAATAAAATGGGCTACGGACCTGCGGGCTTGGGCGGCAGGACAACCGCGCTCGGGGTAAATATAGAAACCTACCCCACGCATATTGCCGGAATGCCGGTGGCGGTCAACATATGCTGTCACGCCGCGCGGCACAAGACCGCGGAAATTTAAGCGGCGGCAGACCGCCGAACCGAAAGCGCGGCGAAGAGCCGGTTTTCGGGCTTAGAAGCGACATTTTTTGGCTCAAGATGTTGACTTTTCCGGTTTAAAGTGATATATTGAAGCTGTAATTTTTACTTATTGCGGCAAAGATGTAAAATTTCTGCCGGATATAGGTAGAACGTTAAAAAATATTTAGCAAGGTGGAATCAAAAATGAAAAGATTTTTATCGGCTTTAATGGTGGTTTTCATTCTGCTGGCGCTGACTGCTTGCGGCGAATCCGAGACGGACACATACACCATCGGCATTTGTCAGCAGGTTCAGCACGAAGCGTTAGACCTGGCGACTCAGGGCTTTAAGGACGCGTTGACCGAAAAGCTCGGCGATAAGGTTACCTTTGACGAGCAGAACGCCTCCGGCGAGGCTACAAACTGCACAACGATTGTTTCCCAGTTCGTTGCAAACGACGTTGACCTTATAATGGCAAACGCAACGGACGCGCTCGCCGCGGCTTCGCAGGCTACCGACACAATACCGATAGTCGCTACCTCTATAACCGACTATGCAACCGCGCTCGGAATCGACGAATGGACCGGCAAAACCGGCTTTAACGTAACCGGCACCTCGGATCTGGCTCCTCTTTCCGAACAGGCAGCTATGCTTAAAGAGCTTGTACCGGACGCCGAAAACGTCGGCATCCTCTTCTGCTCGGCGGAGAAAAACTCAAAATACCAGTCCAATGTTATGACCGAAGAGCTCGCCGAGCTCGGCATATCCGTTAAAGAATATGCCTTTGTCGATACAAACGATGTTTCCGCGGTTACTCAGCAGATAGTAAACGACGGCTGCGACGCGGTGTTTGTTCCGACCGACAATACCGCCGCTTCCAACGCGGAGGCAATAAACAACATACTCGAGCCTGCCAAAATCCCGGTAATCGCGGGTGAGTCCGGCATATGCAAGGGCTGCGGCGTCGCCACGCTTTCCATAAGCTATTATGACATCGGCTACAGAGCCGGAGAAATGGCTTACGAAATACTTGTAAACGGCGCAGATCCCGCAGATATGGAAATAGAGTACGCCCCGGACATCACAAAGCAATACATGGCGAGCCGTGCCGCTAATCTCGGCATAACAGTACCGTCTGATTACGAGGCTATTTCGGAAGACTGATCCGTGCAAATATAACTTAGGCAAAGACGTCCCCCGCCTCTAAGGCGGCGGGGGACGTGTTCGGAACCGGTGGGGGTACAAACCCCATTGATTCCTCAGGCAGCTGACGCTGCCCTTTGCCATGTTGAATGACGGGGCAAAGCCCCTTATTGAAACCGGGCGCTGCTCCGATTTAGAATTCATAAAAAGCGGTAATTTTGCTTAATTTTACCGCTTTTCATTTTTATGGGAGTTTTCTTATGCAGTTTTTAGAATCCGTACTGACGTTTTTACAGTCGCTGCCCTCGCCCATTGCTCAGGGCATAATTTGGGGCATTATGGCTGTCGGAGTTTATATCACATACAAGATACTCGACCTTGCCGACCTCACCGTTGACGGATCGCTCGGCACCGGCGGCGCCATACTCGTCATACTGACCACGGTACACGGCGTTAACATTTATCTGGCTCTTGCCGCCGCGTTTGCCGCCGGCTGCCTTGCGGGGCTTGCAACCGGGCTGCTTCATACAAAGTTCGGCATACCCGCCATACTTGCGGGCATACTCACTCAGCTTGCGCTGTATTCCATAAATCTGCGCATTATGGGCGGCAAAGCCAACACCACCATAAGCTGGCGCAACTTTGACCTTATAGTGTCTTCCAGAACCGACCAAATCGGAATAACCATTTTAAAATGCTTATTATTCGCCGCGGTCATAATAGCTGTGCTGTATTGGTTCTTTGGCACCGAGCTCGGTCACTCGATACGCGCTACCGGCAGCAACCCTACAATGGCACGCGCAAACGGCATAAACACCGACACCAGAAAAATCATCGGGCTTGTGCTGTCAAACGGCATCGTCGCCGTCTCCGGCGGCTTGCTGGCGCAGTTCAGCGGAAGCGCCGACGTCAATATGGGACGCGGCGCGATAGTCATAGGTCTTGCCGCCGTTATAATCGGCGAAATAATATTCGGAAAAATATTCAACAATTTTGCGCTGAAGCTGCTGTCGGCGGTAATAGGCGGCATTGTTTACTACATAGTTATTGCCTTAGTGCTTAAGCTCGGCTTGAACACAAGCGACCTTAAGCTCTTCTCCGCCTGCGTTGTAGCCTTATTCCTCGCGATTCCCTACTGGAAATCCAAATATTTCGGCAAGCGCGCCAAAGGCAAAAAGGGGGTTGAGCCGGAATGTTCGAAATAATAAACATCAGCAAAACCTTTAATCCCGGCACAATAAACGAGAAAAAAGCTCTCAGCGGCGTAAGCCTTACCCTTAACGACGGTGATTTTGTCACCGTAATAGGCGGCAACGGCGCGGGGAAATCCACGCTTTTCAACCTGATAACCGGTATGTTCCCCTTAGACAGCGGCAGCATAAAAATAGACGGCAGGGAAATATCCAAAATGCCCGACTACAAGCGCGCTAAATTTTTCGGACGCGTTTTTCAAGATCCTATGATGGGCACAGCGCCGGATATGCAGTTGGTTGAAAACCTCGCCCTGGCAAGCAGAAAGGGAATGCCGCGCTCGCTCAAATCTGGCATTACAGGTAAGGAAAAGGCTCATTATAAGGAGCTGCTTTCGTCGCTTGACCTTGGGCTGGAGGACAGGCTCACGGCAAAGGTGGGGCTGCTTTCCGGCGGGCAGAGGCAGGCGGTAACCTTGCTTATGGCAACGCTGCAGCACCCGCAGCTGCTTATGCTCGACGAGCATACGGCCGCGCTTGATCCGCAGACGGCGGCAAAGGTGCTTTCACTCACCGACAAGCTGGTGAAAAGCGAAAACATCACTACAATGATGATAACTCACAATATGAAGGACGCGATTGCCTACGGCAACCGGTTGATAATGATGAACGACGGGCATATAGTGTTCGATGTTTCGGGCGAGGAGAAAGCCCGCCTTACGGTAGACGGACTTATACAGAAATTCTCCGAGCTTAGCGGCGAGCTTCTCAGCGACCGAACGCTTCTTCAGGCATAGGGAATAAACAATGAAAAAGCTACAGCTTCCTCTTACGCGTGAGGATATAAGCGCTTTAAACGCGGGCGAAAGCGTGCTGCTTACAGGATCGATAATCACCGGACGCGACGCCGCGCATAAACGTTTTTACGAGTGCCTTCAGTCCGGCAAGCCGCTTCCGCTGCAAATAAAAGGGGAAATAATTTATTACGTGGGTCCGGCGCCCGCAAAGCCGCCCCACGCCGTGGGTCCCGCCGGCCCTACCTCAAGCTACCGTATGGACAAATACACTCCCGCTTTGCTCGACCTCGGTCTTGCGGGAATGATAGGCAAGGGAGCAAGAAGCAGGGAGGTCGTCGACGCGATAATCCGCAACGGCGCAGTGTATTTTGCCGCCATCGGCGGAGCTGCCGCGCTTATTGCCAAAAGCATAAAAAGCGAGCGGATTATCTGTTATGAGGATCTCGGCACCGAGGCGGTGCGCCGCTACGAAATTGAGGATTTTCCCTGTATTACGGCGATAGACAGCCGAGGCAACAATATATACGAATCGGAGCCGCCCAAATACAGGGTTAAAACCGCTACAGCAACCGAAAGGATGAAGCCTTAATGTCCGATGACTCCGGAGGCAAACACAAATCTTTTATTGAAAAGCTCTTCGGCTCAAAACCTTCCAAGACTGTCCGGCAGGAAACAGAGGACGAAATTCTGTCTCTTGTGGAAGAAGGGCAGGAGATGGGCTATATTGAGGATCGCACCAAAAGCATTATTGAAAACATATTTGATTTTGACGATACCTGCGTCGGAGAGATAATGACCCACCGCACGGAAATGCTGGCTCTTGACGAGACGCTCCCGCTGCAGCAGGTGGTAAAGGCCGCGATTGAAAGCGGATATTCGCGCATACCGGTTTTTCACGACGATGTTGACAATATAATCGGCGTTCTTTACGTAAAGGATCTTCTGCGCTATGTCTGCGCCGAGGTTCCCGAGGATTTCCGCCTTAATCACATAATACGCCCGGTTCTGTTTGTTCCGCGCACAAAGAACTGCGCCCAGCTCTTTTCGGAAATGACAAAGAAAAAAATTCAGCTTGCAATTGTTGTTGACGAATACGGCGGAACCGAGGGTCTTGTTACTCTTGAGGATTTGATAGAGGATATTTTGGGCAGCATTCAGGATGAATACGACCACGAGGAGGAAGACTATCGGAAGCTTGCGGAAAATAAATTCACCGTAGACGGTTCGATGACAATCTCCGACGTTGAGGAGCTGATTAAGGTCAAGCTGCCGGAAAGCGAAAGCGACACCATAGCCGGCTTTGTGCTCGAACAGCTTGGGACTATCCCGAAAAACGGCGAGAACCCGAAAATAATTATAGGCGATATTTCTCTTACCGTAACAGAAACGGAGGAGCGGCGGATTTCAAAAATACTCATAGAAAAAACGGAGAAAGAGCAAAATGCTTCTGGTTGTTGACATAGGCAATACAAATATTAAATTCGGTATTTTCAGCGGAGACGAGCTTATAAGGGAATTTTCTGTATCGACCGACCGGGCAAAAACAGCGGATGAATTTGCCGTTGAGCTTTATACGGTTTTTAAAGTGTACGGCATAGACGGCGGTGCGGTGGATTCGTCGATTATAAGCTCGGTTGTTCCGCAGATAACCGGACGCATGAAGCAGGCGGTAAAATCGGTTACCGGCGCGCGCGCGCTTGTGGTGGGTCCGGGAATAAAAACCGGACTTAACATAAAGATAGACAACCCCGCGATAACCGGCGGCGACATTGTTGCGGCTTCTGTGGCGGCGGGCGAGCTTTACCCCTGCCCCTGCATAATACTCGGTATGGGTACGGCAACCACCATATTGGTTTTGGACGAAAATAAAGCCATGCTCGGCGGAGCACTGTTGCCCGGCGTGGGTCTTTCGCTCAACGCGCTAACTTCAACCAGCGCCCTGCTTTCCGATGTGGCAATAGAAGCGCCGAAAAATGTTATAGGCAAAAATAACGACGAGTGCCTGCGCTCGGGCGTGGTGTTCGGCACCGCCTGCCTTTTGGACGGAATGATAGAGAAAATCGAAGAGGAGCTCGGGAAAAATTGCACGGTTGTTGCAACCGGCGGCAACGCGCCTATGATTGTCGGCAACTGTAAGCGCAGTATTATTTTGCGCGAGGATCTGCTGCTTCAGGGGTTAAAGATCCTGTATAACCGCAACAAAAATAATCCCCGCAGAGCTGTTTCGGAGTAGTCGCTTTTGCTTTTATTTTAGGCTTCCGGCAAGCCCTGCGGGCAAAATATTATTGACTTTTTTTCTTATATATGCTATCATACTCAGGGCGGAGGAAATCGGAAAACCGAAATTTACGCCGGGCGTAATCTCCCCGAATAAAGGGAAGAACGCCGTAAAAACTCAAAAAATAATTTATATGGGCTCGTAGCTTAGCTGGGAAAGCGCCGCGTTCGCAACGCGGAGACCGAGGGTTCGAATCCCTTCGGGTCCACCAAACGTGTATTGGGCGAACACCTACTTTTTTAGTGGCGGCTTTGCCGTC
>CAZXCG010000012.1:14083-41255 GCA_964639205.1 uncultured Eubacteriales bacterium | reverse complement strand
GACACGGGGATTTTCAGTCCCCTGCTCTACCGACTGAGCTACAGAGGCAAATCTGGCGACCCGGAACGGGATCGAACCGTCGACCTCTAGCGTGACAGGCTAGCGTTCTAACCAGCTGAACTACCGGGCCAGATTTGGTGGGAACAATAGGGCTCGAACCTATGACCCTCTGCTTGTAAGGCAGATGCTCTCCCAGCTGAGCTATGCTCCCGAATGCCGCCGCGTTTCAGCGACGTATGTTATTATATCAGACCGCAATTAAAAAGTCAATAGTTTTTTCAAATTTTACTTGAAATCCCCATTGCCCGCAAATTCAGAATTTATGCCGATAATTTGAGTACAGTCACGCATTTTTTCGGCGTATAAGCTCCTCAAGTTCGCTTGCGGTAAAAATATATTTTTTATTGCAGAAATGGCAGACTGCCTTTGCAAATCCCTCTTCACGGTACATATCGCGTATTTCTTCATCGCTCAAGCCCATGAAAATATTTTCAAGCTTTTCCCTGCTGCACTTACACACATATTTAACCGGTAATTCGTCGAGCACCTCAAGCTCAAAGCCGTCGAGCGCTTTTTTGCAAATATCAGACACAGAAAGCCCCTTTGCAAGCATAGCGGTAACAGGCTCGAGGGCGGCTGTGTTTTTTTCGAGCCTGTCAATAGTTGAGTCGTCTGC
This sequence comes from uncultured Eubacteriales bacterium, assembly GCA_964639205.1. Lineage (GTDB taxonomy): Bacteria > Bacillota > Clostridia > Oscillospirales > Acutalibacteraceae > CAZXCG01. The sequence continues at coordinate 40,579 of CAZXCG010000012.1, read as the reverse complement.
GCCCGGCAAAAGTTGAATTAAAAACCCTCCGGAAAGCAGCGGCTGACCGCTTTCCTTGTCCACTAAAACGCCGAGGGCGCATACTGTGGGGATCTGCTCGCTTACGGCGTAATAGTTTGCAATATCCTCGGCAATCTCGCCGCTTACAAGCTCGGTTTGACCTATATACGGCTCGCCGCTTCCGTAAGAGCGCAAAACGTTTAAGGTGCCGCTGCTGCCGACAGCCTTTGCCACATTTATCTTTCCGTTAGGGTAAAATTCCGTTATGCAGGCGGCGTCGCCCACGTAACCCCTGACATTACCGCTGCTGCCCGCAACCGCAATAACCGGACCTATGGGTCCGCCGCCGGCAAAACGCACGTTTACAAACGCGTCTTTTTGCTTGAGCATTGCTCCCATCATAGAAGCGGCGGTAAGCGTTCTGCCGAGCGCCGCCGTCGCCGCCTTTGACGTGTGATGAATTTGATATGCCGTATACACGATATTCGTACTGTCAATGGCGGAAGCCATAACGGCGCCGTCGGAGGTTATACATCTTATAATTTTATCCATAACGTTTTTCCTTACAATATCAGATCTTGCGGGCGGCATAAACCGCGCGCTGTTCGTTTTCAGCGGGGGGTGAAAAGCTCATATCGCCGTAATATGCGGCAAGCTCAAGTCCCGCGTTTGAAAGCATTTTGCAGACGCACTGATGCGAATACGCTCTTTCCCTGAAGGTTTCTCCGCTGCGCTCATAAAGCCGCGGAGCTTTATTAAGGCGGCTGAAAAAGTCAAGCGTTATTTTAACCGTAAGATCCTGCTGCGGCTCGTTCTGCCAAACGCAGAACACTTCCTCGGTATCATAAATAAAGGTGTTGTCTGCCAGAATATTTCTGTGCTTGTACGGAGTATTAACGTCAAACAAAAAATATCCCCCTTTATTAAGGAAAAGCGAAACGCGGTTAAAAGTTTTTTGAACCTCTTCGACTTCTGTAAGGTGATTTATGCTGTCAAGAGTACAAACGCAGGTGTCTATGGTTCCGTACAAATCTATTTCCTGCATTTTCTGGCATAAAAAAAGCAGGGAAAAGCCCTCGTCATACGCCTTGTTTTGCGCTTGGGCAAGCATTTCCCGAGAAGCGTCGGCGCCGTAAATATCGACGCCGCGTTTTGCAAGCTCCAGCGTGAGGCTGCCGGTTCCGCAGGCAAGATCAAGCGTCAGTCCCAAAGGGTGCTTTAAACGCTCAAAAAGCTTGAGAATATATTCCGCGCGCGCCTTATAGTCAACATTCAGGGTCAGTCCGTCGTAAAATTGAGCAAAGCAGTCGTACGCTTTCATAATTAAACGTCCCCGTCGGCGTCCTTTTTGTTATTGAGCCGATCAAACGCTCTGCGGTAGCCGTCGCACCCATATTGGAGCGAGCGATTTACACGGCTTATTGTGGCGGTAGAGGCTCCGGTTTTGCTTACTATGTCGCTGTAAACCTTTTTTTCATCAAGCATTTTTGCCACCAGCAGGCGCTGCGACATAGCCTTGATTTCGGGAACCGTGCAGAGATCCTCAAAAAAGTCATAGCACTCCTGCATAGTTTCCAACGAAAGAATCGACTTAAAAAGGAAATCAACCGAATCGTCTTTGATTTTTGAATTCATAGCTTAATATCTCCTTAACACAGTTGACCGAAATATAACCCGTTCAACAACGTCCGCCGCATTTCGGGCGGATAGCTTTGCTCCGATTTTAATAGTTTAACATATAAAAGCGTAAAAGTAAATAGCTTTCCCAAATATTTTCCGCGAGTACGGATTACGGTAATATTACCCAAAAGCACGGTCTGCTGAATGATAATTCTCATTCGGGCAATACTTTAAATTGTAAGCGAACATACAGCCTAAGCGCGGACGTCCGCCGCCTCTGAGGCGGCGTGTTACGTTTTGGATTTTCAGCGGAAATTTTAATCCGCCGCGGAAGCCCTTAGTGAGCTGACGCTCCCCGCGCACGGTGCAATCTGTCGCAAGACTCGGCTCAGACAAGCTTTCCGGGGCGCTGCTCCGATTTAAAAAGGGGAGGCTATCAGATGAATTTCAATAAGGTTGAAATTTGCGGAGTGAACACTTCGTCTCTTAAAATCCTTAAGGAAAGCGAAAAGCAACAGCTGCTCTCTGTAATTAAAAACGGCGGCGAAAGCGAACGGAAACAGGCGCGCGAAAAAATGATAAACGGCAATCTGCGCCTTGTGCTTTCGGTTATTCAGAGGTTTTCAAACCGCGGGGAAAATCCCGACGATTTGTTTCAGGTGGGAGTGATAGGACTTATTAAAGCTATAGATAATTTTGACTGTGAAAAGGAGGTAAAGTTTTCAACCTATGCCGTTCCTATGATAATCGGCGAATTAAGGCGGTTCCTGCGCGACAACAACAGCGTGCGGGTTTCGCGCTCAATGCGCGACACGGCTTACCACGCGCTTCAGATAAAGGAAAAGCTGACGGTTAAAAACAATTGTGAACCCTCTGTTGAAGAAATAGCGCGGGAAATGAACGTACCCAAGGAAAACATTGTGCTCGCTTTAGAAGCAATTGTGGAACCGGTTTCGCTGTATGAGCCTGTTTTTAACGACGGCAGCGATACTATATATGTAATGGATCAGGTCAGCGATCAAAGCGATGACAGCGACTGGCTTGAGGAAATTGCCTTGAAGGAGGCTCTTAAAAAGCTTTCCGAACGCGAGAAAAAAATAATTGCAATGCGGTTTTATCAGGGTAAAACACAAATGGACGTCGCCTCCGAAATTAACATTTCACAGGCGCAGGTATCAAGAATTGAAAAGAGCGCCATAGAACAAATAAAAAAGCAGATCCGTTAATTTTCGGGCAGGTCAAATGCAGGCATACAAAATTGCCCTCCTCACAATGAGGAGGGCAATGAGATTAAACCCCAAAAATCAGATTTCGTCCTTTTCCTCGCCGCGGATTGTTACCCGGCGGATTTTGCCGCTTATTGTTTTGGGCAGCTCCTTTACAAATTCAACAACCCGCGGATACTTATAAGGCGCGGTATTTGCTTTAACAAACTGTTGAATTTCTTTTTTGAGCTCTTCGCTCGGCTCATAGCCCTTGGCAAGAACGATTGTTGCCTTGACAACCTGTCCCCTTATCGGGTCCGGGACGCCGGTGATGGCGCATTCAAGGCAGCAGGGATGCTGCATAATTACAGACTCAATTTCAAACGGTCCGATACGGTAGCCCGAGGACTTTATAATGTCGTCTGTTCTGCCGACATACCAAACGTAGCCATCCTCGTCCATCCATGCGGTATCTCCGGTATGGTAGATATTGTTATCCCAAACCTCTTTTGTAAGCTCGGGATTTTCGTAGTAGCCGCTGAACATACCGCAAAACTTCCCGTTATCCGTTCTGAGCACCAGCTCCCCGACGGTGCCCTTTGGTACGGTTTTGCCTTCAGAGTCAACAATATCTATATTGTAAGCCGGCGACGGCTTACCCATTGAGCCCGGCTTTGGAGTGCTGCCCACAATATTAAACAATGTACAGGTGGTTTCGGTTTGACCGAAGCCCTCCATAAGGCTTATTCCGGTTGCCTCCTTAAATTTGTAGAAAACCTCCGGATTAAGCGGTTCTCCCGCAACGGTAGCGTAGGTAATTGAAGAAAGGTCAAACTTGCTTAAATCTTCTTTAATGAAAAAGCGGTACATCGTCGGCGGAGCGCAGAAGGTTGTGATATTATATTTTGCAAACAGCGGCAACAGCTCGGAAGGAGTAAACTTGTCAAAATCACAGACAAAAATTCCCGCTTCCATAAACCACTGACCGTACAGCTTGCCCCACATGGCCTTCATCCAGCCGGTATCGGAAATTGTAAAGTGCAGCCCGTCCGGAATTACATTGTGCCAATATTTGGCAGTTGTAATATGACCGAGAGGGTAGGTAAAATCCTGCCAAACCATTTTTGGCATTCCGGTTGTACCGGAGGTGAAATACAGGAGCATCGGGTCGGTGGCAAGTGTTTCAACACGTTCCATTTTATCGGAATATTTTTCTAACTCCGCGTCAAAATCTATCCAGCCGTCCCGGCTGCCCTTTACGCTGAATTTAACGGAAACCGTCGGCGATTCCGGCAAAGCGTCGTTAATATGCTCGATAACTTCCCCGTCGCATGTAGCGATAACAGCCTTGACGTGAGCGGCGTTAAAGCGGTAGATGTAGTCCTTTTTGGTCAGCAAATGAGTTGCCGGAATTCCTACCGCGCCTATTCTGTGAAGCCCCAAAACCGCGAACCAGAACTGGTAATGGCGTTTTAAAACCAAAACGACGGTGTCCCCTTTTTTTATTCCCGCAGCAGTGAACATATTGGCCGCCATTATGCTGTACCTTGCAATATCGCTGAAGGAAAACGTCCGTTCCTCGCCCTTGTCGTTTGTCCACAGCATAGCGCGCCTGTCGGGTTCCTTTTCGGCAATTACGTCGATTACATCATAGGCAAAATTAAAATTTCCCTCATATACCGGCTGAAAATCAACAAGCTGCCCGTCGTAAAATGTTTCTCTGCAAAATTTTTGATGAATATTAAGCATAAATTTGCCCCTTTGCAATAAAAGTTATTTATCGGGATGAATGGTTACGGCAATCAAAATACAGTCTTCGCCGCCGGTAGCAATCATTCCGTGACCCTCGCCGGAATTGTAATATACGCTGTCGCCGGCGTTAAGGATCTCGGTATGGGAGCCGAACTTGGCCTTAAGACTTCCGCTGATTATATAATCGAATTCCTGTCCCTCGTGAGTTGACAGAGTAATCGGTTTATCCTGCTCCTCGGGTATGTACGGCGCGCGCACCAAAAAACATTCGGCGTATTTATTTTTAAAGCGGTAGCTCAAATGCTCATACTCAAAGCCCTCGCGGCGCTTGATGTTAAGTCCGCAGCCCTTCCTTACAACGCTGTAATGCGACAGATGCGGATTTTCACCCGTTAAAAGCTCCACCATATCAACTCCGAGCTTTTCAGCAACATTGTTAAGAAAGGTAAAGCTCAAATCCGTGGTGCCGGATTCGTATTCAAGATATTTTTCGGCGGATACTCCCGCCGCCTGCGCCACTTCCTCCGGAGAGAAGTCGCACAGCTCGCGCAAGCCTTTGATTCGTTCGGCAATTTCAACAATACACGTGTCCATTTAAAGTCCTTCTTTCTTCTGCTGCAATATATAGCTTACCGGTTCCGAAAGCTTTAGCATGATAAAGTATAACACGCAGCCTCACGCACTGTCAACAATAATAATTTTAAAGCTGTTTTTCATTTTTGCCCTTGCTTAGCCCTGCGTATTTCTTAAACGGGATCAAGCTCCCGTCTGCGTTCTTTATCTTTACGCTGTCAAGCTGAGAGTCAAACTGTTGTCTTATGCGTTTCAGGTAGACCTCATACGCGCTTTTTTGCAGCTTCTCCTCTTCGGGCGAAAGTCCGCTTTCCCTTTTCTTTTTTGCAAGCCGGTTTATAAGCTCGATAAGTCTTTCCTGCTCGATGCTGTCTGTGACGAACGGTTTTTCCATATTATATTGATCCTCTTGTGTAAATTCTGTTTAATACTCGGACAAGGGCAAAGCGCCGCAAAAGCTTAAACCTTATTATGAGGATTTAACCACCATTATAACGTCGGTTTCGTCCGGGGAATAGTGCGTTGTTTTCCGAGTCATTTCCATTCCGGCGCCCAAGTTTGTAAATTCAAGCTTATAAGTAATGCCGCCGAAATATACTCCCTCTTTTTTTATTTTATAAAGCACATAGATTTTGTCATAGCTTTCATCTCCGCGGTTTTTTACGGTAAGACCGCTTTCGCCGTATTTAACCTGTATTTGGTCGGAAACGTCAAATTCGGCCTGTTCCTCTGCGGAACGCGTATAATAGTAGTTATCTTCGTTTTCGGCATCGTATGTCAGCACGTCTTCTACGTTAAATTCCCGGCGATTTGCCTCAAGCACCACGCAGCTTTCACCGGCAGGCAGGCTGTTTACTTTAAATACGACCTCTTCACTGTCGTTGACCTTAAATACCAGGGTTGCGGTCATTACAATGTCGTCGGTATTGTTTTTAACTATTAAAGCAAGGCAGGAATCGATCTCATCGTCGCTTGCGTCCTCGATATATTCGCCGCTGTACTTTGCAATTCGCGTTATAATTAAAGGGGCGTCCTCTATTGCATAGGGCAAATCTATACCGCACACCGACTCCGGCAAAACATATTCGGATGGGTCGGCGTCCTCGGGCAAAACATCGTCCTCAAAAAAGCTGTATCCGCCCTCGATAAGGTTATATTCGCTTTCTGTTTTTTGCAGGCTTCCGGTTTCCTCCTCGGTTTCCTCGCCGGAGCTTGAAGCTTCCGCCGAGCTTGAGGAAGATTCCTCCTGCCCGCCGCCGCTGTCGTTTTGAGCCGCAATGTATCCGGAAATTGTAATAATTATTATCAAAGCCGCCGCAATCAGAGCGGCGCGAAAGTATTTCTTTTTTTCCATCGGCAGTTCCTTTCAGGCTGTATTCCAACAGCGCCGTAATATTTTTATTACAAAAGATAATCGCCATAAAAATACAGGGCACACCGGCGCGTGCCCTGTAAATTATTAATGTTAATCCCAGGTTAAGGTTTCGCGGTAAAGATTTATATATTCTTCTGCGGATTTATCCCAACTGTTGTCGCAGCGCATTGCGCGCTCGCTGAGGATCTGCCAGCCCTCTTTATCTTCATATGCGCGAAGAGCACGTTTGATACAGTTGAGCATATCGGCGGTGTCGTAATTTCGGAAAGTGAAGCCGTTTCCGACGCCGTCAAGACTGTCGTGAACGGAATCGCGCAGACCGCCGACCTCTCTGACAACCGGAACGGTGCCGTAGCGCAGAGCTATCATTTGAGAAAGCCCACAGGGCTCGGCCTTGGATGGCATCAGGAAAATATCGGCTCCGGCATAGATTTTCCTTGCAAGCTCGGGGATAAAGCCAATGCAGGCGCACAATTTGCCGGGGTATTTGTTCTGCATATAACGGAAGAAATCCTCATACTGCTGTTCGCCCGATCCGAGAATGACAAACTGCATATCATAATTCGACATAAGCTCGTCAAGACCCATGCGAACCATATCAAGACCCTTATGGTCGGCGAGCCTGGTTACCATTGCCACAATAGGGACGTCCTTCCTGACTTCAAGTCCCAGCCGCTCCTGCAGCTTTTTCTTGTTTACCGCTTTGCCGGTCATATCGTCAGCTGAGAAATGCTGATAAATATTCGGATCCGTCTCGGGATTATAGTTGTCAACATCGATACCGTTAAGTATTCCGACAAGCTTATAATACCTCAAATTCAGCTCAGGGTCAAGCCCATGCGAAAACCACGGGTCACGTATTTCGGAAACATAGCTCGGCGAAACGGTTGTAACGCGAACCGCAGTTTCGATAGCTCCCTTTAAGAAGTTGAGCTTACCGTCCATTTCAAGAATTTTCTTGTTTTCCTCCGGAATACCCACGCACTCGGTGTTTACATCCCAGCCGTACATACCCTGATACTGAATATTGTGAATAGTAATTATGCACTTAATATTTGCATACCACGGGTTTTTTGAATAAAAAAGGTAGTAATAGGTGGGGACGAGCGCGGTCTGCCAGTCGTTTGCGTTGATAATGTCCGGGTGGAAGTCAATATACGGAAGCATTTCAAGAATTGCTCTTGAAAAGAAGGCGAACCTTTCGGCGTCGTCGTAATATCCGTATAAGCCCTCGCGCTTGAAGTAATATTCATTGTCTATGAAATAGTAGGTACAGCCGTTCCACTGCGCCCAAAACAGACCGCAGTACTGGTGACGCCAGGCTACGGGAACCGTAAAGTTTGTAATGAAATTCAGCGTATCTCTGAGTTCCTGCTTTATTGTGCCGTAAAGCGGCATAACAATGCGGCAGTCCTCGTCGCGGCGGCAGAGGCTCTGAGGCAGGCTGCCGGCAACATCCGCCAGTCCGCCGCTTCCGGCATAAGGAAGCGCCTCAGAAGAGCAGTACAGTATTCTCATGATAATTTACCTCCCTTTTATGCGCTGTGCTGATTAAACAACAGAGCCTTTTGAAATATAAATTGGGTAAGAATCGTATCCCATAAGAGAGCGTCCGCCTCTTATTGTAACATCCTTATCTGTAATTACATAGCCGAGGTTGGAATTAGCCTCTATTACCGAGTCCTGCATAATAATGCAGTTTTGAACCTTGGCTCCCCTGCCTATATAAACACCCTTTGATATGACTGAGTTTTCTACTTCCCCGTCAATGAAACAGCCCTGTGCAATAAGGGAATTCTTAACCGAACTGCCGAGCCCGTAGCGCGTAGGCATATCGTCGCGAACCTTGGTGTAAATCGGACGGCTGCCGTTAAACAGCTCCGCGCGTATTTCCGGGCGCATAAGATCCATATTTGCCTTGAAATAATCCGCGGTAGAGTTTACAAAAGCCAGGTAGCCGGGCTGGGCGCAGGCGTACATTTTAAGCTCTTTTACATTAGCCTGAAGAATGTCGCGCTTGAAGCTGAGCTTATTGCTGCTGATGGCTTTTTCGATTATACTCATAAGCAGGTCTTTTTTAACAAGCACCGTACCGGTTGCAAGGTTAAATTCACCCTCGGTATAAGGCTTAATAAGCAAATCCGTGATTCTGTTGTCTTCGCCTATTTCAAGTACGACGGGATTGTTGCGAAGCTTGGGAATGGTGGTTTTCTTATAAATGAGCGTCATATCGGCGCCCGAGGTGACGTGATTATAATAAATCTGCTGATAATCTATGTTTGTTACAAAGTCAGCCCCCACTATAAGAACATATTCCTCATGATGATGATTAAGATAACCGCGCAGGCTGTAAAGAGCCTCAACCCTGTTTTCAAAATCGTTACCGCCGAACGGAGGAAGAATCGTAAGACCGGTGCGGCGCTTTGAAAGATCCCACGCAGCGCCCGAGCCGCAGTGATCCATAAGCGAAAGGAAATTGTTCCTTGCAACTACCGCAACATTGTTTATGCCCGAGTTTGTCATATTTGAAAGCGGGAAATCGATCATACGGTATCTGCCGCCGAAGGGTACGCTTCCTATGGTGCGCTTTGCGGTAAGCTCAGGTATTTTATCGTCGTTTACGTTGGCAAAAATAATGCCTATTACATTATTGCTTCTCATTGTTTTGTTACCTCCATATCACAATCTATCATTGCTTTCGGAGCAATAACAACATTATCGCCGATTTTCAGATTATCACCAACGACTGCAATGCCCCAATCGTCACGGTTTTCAACATCCTCCGGCTTGGAACCGATTACAGCGTTATTGCCGACAACCGTATTTTCCGAAACAATGGCATACTGTACAACCGCGCCGTCGCCTATAACCGTGCCGGGCATAATGATAGATGAATTAATCACAGCGCCCTTGCCTATTTTAACGCCCGGGAAAAGGATTGAGAATTCCAGCTTGCCGTCAACCTCGCAGCCGTCTGCGACAATGGAGTTTTGAATGCACGCCTGCTGGCCTATATATTGAGGCGGCATTACCGGATTGCGGGAATAAATGTTTTTAACGTCCAGAGTAGTGTTGGGGTCGAGCAAATCCATATTTGATTCCCAAAGGCTGTCGATAGTACCGACGTCCTTCCAGTAACCTTCAAACGGATAGGCAAACATTCTCTCGCCCGCGTTAAGCATTGCGGGGAGAACGTCTTTACCAAAGTCATTGCTTGAATTCGGGTTTGCTTCGTCTGCAATAAGATAGCTCTTAAGCGCCTGCCAGCTGAACACATAAATGCCCATGGAGGCGTTTGTACTCTTGGGAACGGCGGGCTTTTCGTCAAACTCATATATCGAGCCGTCCTCATTGGTGTTAAGAATACCGAAGCGGGACGCTTCCTCAAGAGGAACGTCGATAACCGCTATGGTACAGGCGGCGTTCTTCTCTTTATGATAGGCTACCATCTGGGAATAATCCATCTTGTATATGTGGTCGCCCGAAAGAATAACCACATACTCGGGGTTGTAACGGTCAATATAGCTTATATTCTGATATATTGCGTTTGCCGTACCCGAGTACCAGTCGGCGCCGCTGATTGCCTGATAAGGGCTCAAGCAGGTAACGCCGGAGTGTGTACCGTCCAAATCCCAGGGCTGACCGTTCCCTATATATTCATTGAGGACAAGCGGTTGATACTGGGTAAGTATACCGACGGCCTCAATGCCTGAATTAACACAGTTAGAAAGCGGGAAATCGATGATACGGTATTTGCCGCCGAACGGAACCGCCGGCTTTGCAAGCTTTTTTGTCAAAACGCCAAGGCGCGAACCCTGACCTCCGGCAAGCAGCATTGCGACTACTTCTTGCTTAGGAATCATAATAATTACCTCCGTATTAAATACATTTTACTCTTTTATTAACTCCGCGCAGGCTTGCCGCCGCACGGTTACTGACCTTTACTGCCGCCCGTTTTTTCGGCTTTCGCGTCTGACTTGACGTTTTTTGCCGCCGCGCGTTTTTTCGGCTCTTTGCGGACTAACTTGAGATAAATGACGCTCATTGCCGGCAGCGTAAGCGAAACAGACTGAGGAAAGTTGTGCATAGGGTCGTCCGTCGACTTTATTTTCGCGCCGTTTGTAACTCCGCCTCCGCCGTATTCGGTCTTATCCGTACTGAACACCTCGGCATATGTTCCGGCAAAGGGAACGCCTATGCAATAATTTTCGCGCTGCTCATCCTGAAAGTTGCAAACGGCTATCAGCTCTTTACCTTTTTTATCTATTCTGCGGAAGGCTATGACGCTTTGCGAATAGTCGTCGTTATGAATCCACTCAAAGCCCTCCCAGGTAAAATCGTTTTCATACATGGGCGGATTTTCAAGATAAAAGTGGTTCAAATCCTTAAAGAACAGGTGCATTTGACTGTTTTCTGTATTATTAAGCAGCTCCCACTCAACCTGAACCTTGTCGTTCCACTCGTTGAACTGGGCGTTTTCCGAGCTCATAAACAAAAGCTTTTTGCCGGGATGAATCATCATATAAGCCATAAAAGCCCGGTCGTTTGCATATTTTGATTTCATATCTCCCGGCATTTTGTTGAGCAGCGAGCCCTTGCCGTAAACCACCTCATCATGCGAAATGGGAAGAATGAAATTTTCGGAAAACGCATAGAAAAAGCTGAAGGTAAGATTGTCGTGATTAAAGGGCCGCCACTGAGGCTCAAGCGACATATAATGCATCATATCGTTCATCCAGCCCATATTCCACTTATAGTCAAAGCCGAGTCCGCCGTCGAACACCGGCCGTGAAACAAGCGGCCATGAGGTGCTTTCCTCGGCTATTATCATAGCCTCGGGATGGTACATATGAGTAGCTGTGTTGAGCCTTTGCAGGAACTCAACCGCCTCCAAATTTTCTTTTCCGCCGTATTTATTGGCAACCCACTGACCGTCGTTCCTGCCGTAATCAAGATACAGCATAGAGGCTACCGCATCAACCCGGATGCCGTCGATGTGGTAAATATCCAACCAGAACATAGCGCTGGATATTAAAAAGCTTATTACCTCATAGCGGGTGTAGTCAAAAACATAGGTTCCCCACTCCTTATGCTCGCCCTTACGGGTGTCCGAATATTCGTAGCAGCAGGTACCGTCAAACTTGCCGAGTGCAAAGCCGTCGCGCGGGAAATGGGCAGGCACCCAGTCCATAATAACGCCGATTCCGGACTTATGGCACTCGTTTACAAAGTACATAAAGTCCTTTGGCTCGCCGAAACGCGACGTGGGAGCGTAATAACCCGTAACCTGATACCCCCACGAACCGTCGAAAGGATATTCCGTAACAGGCATAAGCTCTATGTGCGTATAACCCATATCCTTAACATAGGGGACAAGCGTCTGCGCAAGCTCTCGGTAGTTGTAGGAGGAGCCGTCGTCGTGCCGTTTCCATGAGGCCGCCTGTACCTCGTATATGTTAAGCGGACGATCTCTGTGAGATACCTTTTTCTGTTCGGCAAACCATGGCGAATCGGTCCACGAAAATCCATCCAGCTCGTAGATTACGGAGGCGTTTTCGGGGCGCAGCTGTGAATAAAACGCATACGGATCAGCCTTGAGGATTTTTTCCCCGGTCGGCGTTTCAATACAGTATTTATAAATATCGCCCTGAGAAAGACCCTCTATAAACAGCTCCCATACTCCGGGTTGGCTTATCTTATACATGTAATTTGCATCCTGCTTCCATGAATTGAAATCACCGACAACGGAAACAGACAGGGCATTGGGCGCCCACACGCGGAAAACAACTCCGTTTCTTTCATCCCAATTAACAAAATGAGCGCCTAAAATTTCATATGCGCGAACCGCGTCGCCATCATGAAACAGCTCAAGCGGGTACCGGCTGTCGTCAAATTTGTAATTCATTAAGCAACACTCCTTTCCGAGCTGAAAACATTTCAGCAGTTTTCTATACATCTATATCATACCAAATACGGTTGTTAATTTCAAGTAAAAAAGGAAAATTTTTTATGAAAAATTAGTACATTTTTTTCAATAAGGAGCTTAAAGGAGCTTAGCCCATCATTACAATCTTCCGCCGAAACCCCGAAAAACCCGACGCTGCAATCGGCGCGGCGCTCGATTTCACGCAGACTTGCCAATGTTCTTCGGACTAAAACGCGGTTTCGGCTCTGTTTTTCGGGCAGAAAATGCCCCGCGCTCCCGATTTTTATGCCCGAAAACGGCAATAAACGCCCAGATAAACAAAAAGCAAAGGAGCCGCAAATTATTGACGCGTCCCTAAAATCGAGCCAAAAGCAACTTTTGGGCGTAGCAATAAAATTCTGCTGCTCCTTTATGAAAGCATAAATTAAAAATTATCCGGTTATTTTCCGCAGGTTCATATCCGTGGCGGCGCTGTCGGCATTATAAAGCACCGCTATATCGGTTGCGCCGGTCTCTTCAATAAGCTGAGAAGCGCTTGTGTTATAGTAACGCAAATCGACAACATAAACCTGTTCGAATTCATCGGCGATAAGGGGAATAAAGCAGTTAGCGTAGCTGTCTTTAAAAATAACAAGCCTCCTGCCGTTTTTATTTTCGGTATCTATCTGAACAATTCCGGCGTTGCCGCCAAGAAACACGCCGTATTTATCTTTGCCGGAAAGGAAGCTTCTGTCAAGCAAGGAGTCCGAGGTTTTAACTCCGCCGTCATAAGAAAGCCTGTAAGAGGAGTTCGGCGAAATATACGCAGTGACAGTATCTGCGGTCATGGGAAGATTGAGCTTTGAGTTGACCGTGCCGAGAAACTCGTCAGTAAGTACTTCCCGGTCGTAGTAATCGGGCGGATTTACCGTATAGCCTTTGCTTTCCGCCCAGCAGGTATAAGCAAGGTAAGCGCCGTATGTAGTCCAGTGGTGATCGGTGCGGTAATATATCTCCTCGTCGCTGTGCTCGCACAGCACGCCGTTAACGTCAACAAAGATTCCCTCGGGCAGCAAATCCGCAAGCTTGCTTATAAATTCATTTTGATCGTATGGGTCGGCAAGAGGCGGCAGCTTATCGCGCAGCACGCTCTGCGCTGTAGGCGCCAACATAACCGAGACATGCTCTGCGCCGAGTAAATCCGAATATTTTTCGGCAAACTGCGCAACGGCTGAAATATTGTTCATTGCAAGCTCGCTTGTGTAGGAGGATTTTTCATGGTCCTCAATATAATAGCCGTCGGCGCATATGAATATACCGTTTATCTCGTTTTTCTGCATAGCAAGCTCGCAGAGATTTTTGGCGTATATCCAACTGTCGCGCAGCAGGAACTGATCCTGGACATAGCTTTCAAACTCAGAAGTGAATTTCCCTTCAAACAAACGGGAAAAACTAAACTGCGGCGTTGACTGCAAGGTGCGGTTTTCGGTTTCCGAAAATTCCTTGTCCGGCGTAAGAACGCTTCCCAGCGAGATTGAAAAAAGAACTGCGGCAAACACCGCCGTGGTTACAATATTGGCAGGCTTGCCGGCGCGGCGAAATACGGAAGACTTTTTCTTTGAGTGCATCATATACGGCCCTCCTTAAAACCTGAAATACAAAAAGGGGTTATAGGTTGCGTCTACAAGGTAGGCGACCGAAGTAAGAAACACACCCATATTATAAACGTTTACCATTACCGCGGAAATTACGGCTCGGTCTTTGAGAGCCGACATAATTTTTGAAAAAACCCTCGCCATAAGAGGCGTTGAAGCAACCGCCGATATTATAAACAAAAGCCCGTAGTTCCTGAGCAGGAAAAGCGAGCTGTCGCTGTAAAGTCCCGCCGTACCTATGCCGAACATATATCCGAAATACTTTACTGCCTGAGAAAGCTCGTCAAGCCCAAAAATGACCCAGCCGAACACTATCAGCAGCAGAGAATAAAGCCTGCGTAAAAATACCGGCCATTTTTCCATAAATCTGAGCAGGAACAGCTTTTCAAACGTCAAAATAATTCCGAAATAGACTCCCCACAGAATAAAGTTGTACGCGGCTCCATGCCAAACTCCCGTCAAAAACCACACTATTGCAATGTTGCGTATCTGCACAAGCAGTCCCCTGCGGTTGCCGCCGAGTGGGATGTAGACATATTCCCTAAACCATGTGCCGAGCGAAATATGCCATCTGCGCCAAAACTCCGTAATGCTCCGGGATATATAAGGGTAGTCAAAATTTTTAGGGAATGAAAATCCGAACATTTTGCCCAGACCTATAGCCATTTCGGAATATCCGTCAAAATCAAAATAAATTTGAAAAGTATATGCCAGAATACCGAGCCATGCCGCCAAAACGGTCATATCCTCTGACGGCACAGACTTTACACTGTCCCACAAAATACCTATGTTATTTGCAAGCAGCACCTTTTTGCCCAAGCCTATTACAAAATGGTGCAGCCCGTCTGCAAAGGAGTCGCAGTTTGAGGTGCGGTTTTTAAGCTCATGCGCAATGGTCTTATACTGCACGATAGGTCCGGCTATAAGCTGGGGAAACAGCGCTACGTACGTGCCGAAATCGATGATGTTCTTCTGCGGTTCGGCGTCGCCGCGGTATACATCTATAGTATAAGACATCGTTTGAAACGTATAAAAAGAAATTCCTATCGGAAGCGCAACGTTGAGGAGCTGCGCCGACGTACCGAAAACGCTGTTAAAGGTGCCGATGAGAAAATCGGTGTATTTAAAAAAGCCCAAAAGCCCTAAATTGATTATAACGGAAGAAAGCAAAACTATTTTTGCTTTTTTTATTTTACCCTGACGCTTAAAGCGGTGAACAAGCATCCCGTGGGTATAATCAACCAGAGTGGAAAAAAGCATAAGCAAAACATATATGGGTTCGCCCCAAGCGTAAAAGATAAGGCTCGAAACAAAAAGCACCGCGTTTTTTAAGCTTTTGGGAACAATAAAATATACGACGAGAACCGCCGGGAAAAATATAAACAAAAACAAAAGACTGCTGAAAACCATACGACTTGATTCCTTCCGCTTTCTTTCCTTTTTCAAACGTATCCGGGTTCAGTCCAAAAGCTGCTGACAATCCTATTAAAAAAGCCGAACCCAAAGGGTCCGGCATAATAACTGGAGCTGGAAACGTGACTTGAACACGCGACCTGCTGATTACGAATCAGCTGCTCTACCGACTGAGCTATTCCAGCAAACCGACTGGCTATAATTCTAACATATTCTTTTTAAAAATTCAATAGCCTTAAGGACATTTTTTGCCCCCGCCAAGGCGCTATTTATGATATTTCGCGTGGTTCATAATTTGGAACGCGCGGTATACCTGTTCGCAGACCATAACTCTCGCAAGCTGATGCGGAAACGTCATTCTTCCCATAGAAAGCCTTAACTGCGCTGACCGCTTAACATCGCCGCTCAAGCCGTATGAACCGCCTATTATAAGCTGAATATTGTTAAAGCCGCGCACTGCGGCCTCAGCGAGACACAAGCTGAATTGCTCCGACGAAAGCAGCTCCCCCTCTATACACAGTGCGGCCGTATATGCCGCCGGGGCATATTTTTTAAGAATCCGTCTGCCTTCCGCCTCGACCGCCGCCGCAATCTGAGCCGGAGAAGGATTATTACAGACGCGTTCTTCCGGAACTTCGGTTATCGAGAATTTGCAAAGGGGCAGTAATCGCCCGGAATATTCCTCAATTGCCTGAACAAGAAATTTTTCTTTTAGCCTTCCGACGCAGATAATATTAACGCTTTGCATAAGCTCCCCCAATTTAACTCGGAAAAAGGCCGAAGCAGCCTGCTTAACATCAAAAAACAAGGCATTCTCCGCTGCAAATCTCGGGTGCAACGTCAAGCGTAAAATCAACCCCCGCACGCATATTCTGCATTGAAAGAGCGCACAGCGAGGTTTGATACGCAAGCTCCGGAGTGTTGTTTTCTTTGCTTAAATGCCCCAAAATAAACCTCGTGGTATTGCTGCGTACAAAATCCGCAAGCTCACAGGCGCAGTCGTTGTTTGACAAGTGACCCGTTTCGGAAAGGATTCTGCGTTTCAGCTCGTATGGATACCGACCGTTTTTGAGCATATTTACATCGTGGTTTGACTCGATAACGGCAACGTCGCTTTGCGAAATTGCCCGGCGAATTTCATCCGTCATCATTCCGAGATCCGTTGCAACCGTTACGCTCCTGCCGTCGCGGGCGGTAACGCGGTAGCAGCAGCTTTCCGCAGCGTCGTGCATAGTATCGATACGTTCCACCATCATACACGAAAGGCATATTTTTGACGTAATAACCTCTGCTTTAAAATTTCCCAGTCTGTCCGCCTTTTCAAGCATAAGGAGCGTTCCTGCGGTTGCGTAAACCAGCGTTTTATACCGTGAGGCGAAAACCTTAAGTGCGGTGCAGTGGTCGCTGTGCTCGTGTGTTACAAATACAGCTTCAATGCTTTGGGGGGCAATCGAGTTGTCGTAAAGAGCCGTTTCGAGTTGCTTACAGCTGCGTCCGGCGTCAATAAGGATTCCTCCGCCGCCGCTTTCTATGTAGTATGAGTTGCCCTTGCTTCCGCTGAAAAGCGGGATAATTTTTGACAAATCCGTTCCCCATTTCAAAGCTCTTAATATACAGAAAGCCGCCGGTTTGCGGCGGCGCAGCCTATAATATAAATTTAAATCGGAGCAGCGCTCCGCCGAGCTCGCTTAACCCGGCGCCGCCGCGATTGCAGCGTAAGCCCGCCGCCTTAGAGGCGGGCATCTTTGCCTGAGTTATATTCGGCGTTAAATTATGTCAGGCTGTAGTTGTTTCATCATTGGCGTTTACATAAACCTTGCGTATATCGGCTCCCAGACTGCCGAGCTTTTTAACGATTTCTTCATAGCCGCGCTCAATATAGGAGACATTGCCGATCTCCGTTATTCCTTTGGCGCACAGTCCGGCTATAATAAGCGCCGCGCCCGCGCGCAGATCGGTGGCTTTAACCGGCGCGCCTGTCAGCGGCTCGCCGCCTTCAACAATGGCAATCCTTCCCTCAACGGAAATATGCGCTCCCATACGCAGAAGCTCGCTTACATATTGATAGCGGTTATCCCATACGCTCTCGTTTATCATGCTTGTGCCGTTGACGGTTGAAAGCAGAGCCACAAACTGCGGCTGGCAATCTGTCGGAAATCCGGGATGGGGCATGGTTTTGATGTTGCAGCGGTGAAGCACGGCGTCAACCGCGTCAACGCGCAGCGCTTCGTCGTATTCCTCGATTTTAACGCCTATTTCACGCAGTTTTGCCGTAATCGATTCAAGATGCTTCGGCGTAATGTTCTTTACAAGCACATTGCCCTTTGTTGCCGCCGCCGCTATCATATATGTTCCCGCTTCAATCTGGTCGGGAATTATGGAATAGGTCACTCCGTGAAGATACTCGACGCCGTAAATCTTTATTACGTCCGTACCGGCTCCGCGGATATTTGCTCCCATTGAATTCAGAAAGTTTGCAAGGTCTACAATGTGAGGCTCGCGCGCCGCGTTTTCGATAACCGTTTTGCCTTTTGCCTTAGCCGCCGCAAGCATTATATTCATTGTGGCGCCTACGGAAACAACGTCAAGGTAAATATTGGCGCCGTATAAATCACCGTCAGACTGAACGTCGATGATAGCGCCGTTGATAATCTCGTGCCTTGCTCCCATAGCCGCAAAGCCCTTAAGGTGCTGATCTATGGGGCGAACGCCGAAATTACAGCCTCCCGGCATTGCTACCTGCGCTCTTTTATATCTGCCGAGTAAAGCCCCGAGCAAATAATAAGAGGCGCGCATACCGCGAACAGAGTCCATTACCGCCTTATAAGTGCGGATATTGCGCGGGTCTATATCCAAAGTGGATCTATTAACCCTGCGAACATCTGCGCCAAGCTCGGTTAATATCCTTCCGATAAGCGCGACGTCGCTTATATTGGGTATATTATCTATTCTGCAGGGCTCGTCGCATAAAATTACAGCCGGTATAATCGCAACGGCCGCGTTTTTTGCCCCGCTTATATTCACTTCACCGAACAACGGCTTGCCGCCGTTTATAACAAATTTATCCAATTCGCACCCTCCTTTTTCCGCCGCCGAGCGGTTTATAATAAACAGAAGCTGCAGTACAGTATTCAAGGTCCGGCAGGGTATAGCGCAACCCTGCATAGTAACCTAAATAATAATACAAAACCGGTGTATTTGTCAACTTAATTTTTGTTAAGAGAAATATTTTGTAGGTCTAATCAATATTTTGCGTACAAAGCCTCGGATTTTATTCTAATTTTAAAAAGCTTACTTGAATTCAACTATTGTAACGCCGCTTTCCCCTTCGCCGAACACGCCGAGACGGTAAGACTTTACGGCCTTGTGACGCTTTAAAAATATTTGTATTTCACGTCTGAGTACGCCTGTCCCCTTACCGTGAATTATTGTCATCTGATTTATATTGGTCAGGATTGCTTTGTCTATTGCCGAATCCACAGCTTCAACCGCCTCAACCGCAGTCATTCCCCGAACATCGATTTCGGTTATAGCCTTTGCGTCGAGCTTTCCGGTGACAGTACGTCCGCGTTTCTGACCGTTGACGGTGATTTTTTCTTCCTTAAGCAGTCTTAACCGTGAAATTTCAACATTTGACTTCATAATTCCCATTTGTACCCGGACAAACCTTGCGTCTTTGGCGGGAGCCTCAAGAACTGTGGCTTTTTTATCTATATCGTATACCAAAACGCTGTCGCCCTTTTTCAATGGGCGCGGCAAAACATAGTTTTCCTCCCGCTTTACGCTTACAGGGTCGGCGTTTTCCTCCATTTCGCGTATACTGCGGCGCAGCTTTGCCTTGTCCTCCGATGAAAGCTGTTTCTCTTTATCAGCCTGTTCGATGCTTTCTATGAGCGCTTCCGCCTGCGCACGGGTAGCTGCCGCAAGCCTGCGCGCTTCGGAACGGGCGTTTTCTATTTCTCTTTCGGAAGCGCGGCGCGCGGCTTCAAGCTCTTTTTGAGCCTCATCAAGCCTTCTGCTCGCTTCAAGCTTCATTTGCTCGGCGTCCTTGAGACTTTGTTCAAGCGTCCGGCGCTGCTTTTCCAGAGTGCCGACAGCGTCCTCGAACCGGCGGCTTTCCTCGGAAATAAGCTCCTGCGCGCGGGCTACTGTTTCGTCCGACATTCCGAGGCGGCTTGAAATGGCAAAGGCGTTACTCTTTCCCGGCACGCCTATAAGCAGCTTGTAGGTAGGGCGCAGCGTAGCAACGTCAAATTCACAGCAGCCGTTCTCGACGCCGGATGTTCGCAGGGCAAATTCCTTAAGCTCGGCATAATGTGTTGTGCTGACGGTTTTTGCGCCTCTTTTTCTAAGCTCTTCCAAAATAGAAACCGCAAGCGCCGCGCCCTCAACGGGATCTGTGCCGGCTCCCAGTTCGTCAATCAGCGCAAGCGTCGAGCCGTCGGCTGATTTAAGGATTCTTATAATGTTTGTCATATGAGCGGAAAATGTGGAAAGCGACTGTTCGATGCTTTGTTCGTCGCCTATATCCGCCAAAACTCTGCGAAATATTGAAATCCTGCTGTTTTCCGCAGCGGGAATCATCATTCCGCACATAGCCATAAGAGTCAGCAGTCCGAGAGTTTTAATTGTGACGGTCTTCCCTCCCGTGTTGGGGCCGGTGATAACCAGCGTATCAAAATTTTCGCCGAGAAAAATATCGGTTGCAACAACCTTGTCCGGCGCAATCAGCGGGTGCCTTGCTTTGCGCAGCTCAACAATTCCGCTGTCGTTTACAATGGGCAGCGTTGCGCGCATTTTGTAAGCAAGACCGGCTTTTGCAAAAACAAGATCTATTTCCACAAGGCGACCGTAGCTTTCGGCAATTGAGTCGGCAAACGAACCGGCGGAAGCGGAAAGCTCAAACAGAATTCGTTCGATTTCCGTTTCTTCTTCGGCTTTTAAAATTTTAATATCGTTATTTGCCTGAACCACGCCCATTGGCTCGATGAAAACCGTAGCTCCGCTTGACGAGGTATCGTGCACAAGCCCGGGGACATTGCCCCTGAATTCCGCTTTTACCGGCACCACAAAGCGCCCGTCTCGCTGGGTAACTATGTTGTCCCGGAGATATTTTTGGTACAATGAGCTGTGTATTATTTTATTCAGCGTTTCGCGCGCCTTTGACGAGGCGGTACGCATTTTACGGCGTATATCGGCAAGCTGCTTGGAAGCCGCGTCCGAGATTTCATCCGGTGAAATTATCGCGTTATTTATTTTATCTTCTAAAAATTTATTCGGTGTAAGCGCGTCGAAAAGCAAATCCAGCGAGGTTTCCACGCCTGCCGAACGGCTCCTCCAATCTTTAAGAGAACGGATAACGCGCAGCGTCTCGCTGATTTTCAGGAGCTCCGAGGAGGAGAGACAGCCGCCCGCCTCGGCTCGGCGCAGCGAATTCGTTACGTTTTTGCAGCGACCGAAGGACGGCGCTCCGAACCTTTCCGTCAGCATAAAAGCGTCGTTAGTCTGCCTGAGCTGCTCGTTTACCTCAAAAAGCCCGAAAGCAGGCTCCGTTTCGAGCGCCCGCGCGCGGGCGTCGTCGCAGGAGGTTTCGTCCGCAAGCATAAGCAAAATTTTATCAAGTTCCAAAGCCTTATAATCTCTGTTCATATTCTTCCTTAAAATTTGCAGCGTTAATACGATTTTTTACGGCGCGGTGCGGTTTAATTGAGGTCATGCAAAAATTGCAGCGTTTTAAAACAGTACTCGGTACAGTAAGCAAGGTACTGCTCCGTTGCGCGGTTGAGGCTTTTAAGACCGGTTTCGGACAAGTGAAAGGAAAAAAGCTTTTCAAAATCCGCATAGGCCGTATGTCTCAGAGCCTGCAAAGCCCCGGCAGTTAAAGGCTGAGCGGGCGCGACCCGGCTCTTAGCATAACAGCTTTCACAGATAATAGCCCCTTTTTCCGGCAGAAAAAGCATATTTTCGGTTTCATATTTACCGCAGCCTCGGCACATAAGCAGATCCGGCATATAGCCCGCAAGGCAAAGCAGACGCATTTCAACGCAGGCTTTAACAAGCAGGGGATCTCTTTTGCCGGAGGCAAGCAGATAGACACCGTTCAAAAGCAGGCGCAGATGGTCGTTTGCGGACTGCTCCTTAGGGCAGAGGTTAATTGCAAGCTCGCAAAAATACTGAGCGAAGCTCATCTTAACAACATCTGTACGAAGCCGTACGAACATTTCTTTGACCGAAGCTTCGTCTATAATATATTTATCTTTATTTTTATAAATACACAACTGTGAATAACAGAGCAGCTGAGTTGCGGCGCTCTTTGGGCTTCTGATATTTTTTGCACCGCGGACAAATGCTTTGACAATACCCAGCGAATCTGTAAGCACGGTAATAAGCTTGTCGTTTTCGCCGACTGCCTGTTCGCGCACAATCAATCCGGATGCTTTAAATTTCATAATGCTTCACTCATTCAAAATCGTTTTTATCAAAGCCGAAGCTGCGCAGCAATGCCTCACGGTTGCGCCAGTCCTCTTTAACCTTAACCCGGGTTTGCAGGTTTACCCTGCAATCAAAAAAGCTTTCCATATCACGCCTTGCCTGAGAATTGATTTTTTTTAGCATATTTCCGCCCTTGCCTATAAGAATTCCCTTATGGCTCTCCCGCTCGCAGTATATTACCGCGTCAATGTCAAGAAGGTCGCTGTCCGCACGCTGCTTCATCCTCTCCACCACGACGGCGGTTCCGTGCGGAATTTCCTTGTCGGTAAGACGCAGTATTTTTTCGCGCAGCATTTCGGCGGCAAGCACCCGCTCGGACTGGTCTGTCAGAGTATCCGGCTCAAACATATGCTCTCCATCGTTGCAGAGCGCTTTTAATTCAAGCTTTAAAGCTTCTATTCCGCTGCCGTCCGCCGCCGAGGTCGGAACGACAGCCGAAAAGTCGAACAGATTGCTGTAATTTAATATAATCGGCATAAGCCTTTCTTTTTCGGCAACCGTGTCCGTTTTGTTTAATGCAAGCACCGCGGGAATGCCCAAACCCTTGATTTTCTCAATCAGCGCAAGCTCCGTTTGACCTGCTTGACGCACCGGATCAACCACAAGCAGACAGGCGTCCACCCCGGCTACCGACTCGTTCACCGAGCGCACCATGTAATTGCCGAGACCGGTTTTTGGTTTATGAAGTCCCGGCGTGTCTATAAACACAAGCTGGTATTCTCCCTCGGTAAGAACGCCCATAATGCGCGTGCGGGTGGTCTGCGGTTTGGCCGACACAATAGCGATTTTCTGACCGAGCAGTCGGTTTAGAATTGACGATTTCCCCACGTTGGGTCTGCCTACTATGGCGATAAATGCCGTTTTGTTCATCTATAACCTCAAATTTTTTATTTTTGGACTGAGCCGCGTCTTTTTAATACGCCCGGGAGATTCAATAAAGGGCTTTGCCCCGTTATTCAAGGCGGCAAAGGGCAGCGTTAGCCGCCTGAAAAATCAATGAAGTATTGTATCCCCCGCTGATTCCGAAAACGGAACCCGCCGCCTTAGAGCGGGGGGACGTCTTTGCCTGAGTTATAACTCCCGCAGCTTTATTCTTCGTCTACAATGTAGCTTGCCGACGCGGGCAGACCGAGCTGCTCCATAATAATCTCTTCTTTTTCGCGCATACGTACGCGATCCATTGCTTCAATGTGATCGTAACCGAGCAAATGCAGCATGCTGTGAGCCGTAAGATAACCGACCTCGCGCTTGAGAGAATGGCTGAAGATTTCCGCCTGCTCGACCGCTTTTTCCATTGATATCACAATATCTCCGAGAAGCTGGGCTCCGGTGTCCGGATTTACATCGTACACGCCGTTTTCACCAAGCGGAAAAGACAGCACATCGGTTTCCACATTCTGGTTTCTGTACTGACAGTTCAAAAGCTTAATCTGCTCGTTGTTCACAAACGTAACGCTTATTTCCGACGAGCCCTTAAAGTTTTCCATCGCAAGAACGGCGGTGCAGCATCTGCGAATAAGCATTCGCAAGCCTGTCGGAATTTTTACTTCCGTTTGCTTATTGGTAATTATTACGCGGATTTTGTTCTCATTCATTTGAATTTCTTCCTTTCTTAAAAAATAATAATGTCAATCTTGTTGTCTTCCTGTGTTTTCAGCATATTTTTCATAGGCTTTGATTATGTCCTGAACCAGACGGTGACGTACAACATCCTTCTCATTAAACGTACACTGCGCGATTCCGTCTATGTTTTTCAATATCTTTATACATTCCCTGAGGCCGCTTTTCGCACCGTAGGGCAGATCTATT
Source organism: uncultured Eubacteriales bacterium (assembly GCA_964639205.1). Lineage (GTDB taxonomy): Bacteria > Bacillota > Clostridia > Oscillospirales > Acutalibacteraceae > CAZXCG01. Next base: position 16,780 of record CAZXCG010000012.1, on the reverse strand, counting down.
TGCGTAATATCCCCTGTTATAACCATTTTGGAATTAAAGCCGAGGCGGGTAAGAAACATTTTCATCTGCTCGCGGGTGGTATTTTGCGCTTCATCAAGAATAATAAAGCTGTCGTCAAGCGTCCGCCCGCGCATATATGCAAGCGGAGCCACTTCGATATTGCCGCGTTCCACATATTTATGGTATGTTTCCGTGCCGAGCATATCAAACAAAGCGTCATAAAGCGGGCGCAAATAGGGGTCTACCTTGCTTTGCAAATCCCCCGGCAGAAAGCCGAGCTTTTCACCCGCTTCAACGGCAGGTCTGGTAAGAATTATCCTGTTTATCTGTTTGGCGCGGAACGCTGTAACAGCCATTGCAACCGCTAAATATGTTTTTCCGGTACCCGCAGGTCCTACGCCGATGGTTATTGTATTGTCGCGTATGCAGGAACAGTATTTTTTTTGACCTATGGTTTTGGGCTTTATTGACTTGCCCTTTGAGGTTATGCAGACGCAGTCGCCGGCGAGAAGATCGATTTTATCCTCGCTGCCCTCGTTAACCAGCGATATACAGTACCGCACGTTTTGTTCGGAGAGCGTTTCGCCCTTATTTACGAGCGAAAGCAATCCTTCGATAACCCTTTGCGCATAAAAGACCGCTTCCTCGGAGCCCGAAATTTTCAGCTCGTCGCCTCTGACGGTAACGTGAACCGCATACTCGCTCTCGATAAGCTTTATGTTTTCATCAAAGCTGCCGAAAAGTGCAACCGCGTTTTCCATTCTGTCAATATTTAAAATCTGTTCCGTAGTTTTCTTCACCTCTCGGAAATTTTTATTAATGTTAAAACAAATAATTTTACAAAGCGCAAATATTTTTTCATAATACAGGGAATTACTCACAATACAGTTCCCCACATATATTATATCACCTAAAATTCGTTATGTCATCATTTTTTTAAAAATTTTGTGTATTAACCGCTAAATTTGTTAAAAACAGTGCATTTAAATGTTTATTTTTTTCGTTATATAGTGTAAAATTCAGAAAAACCCCGGGGGAAAATCAAAATCACGATAAAAAACGTATTGACAAGCGCGGTAAGTTTCGCTAAAATTATACTGTGCGCAGTGCGATTTCTGCGCAAAACCAAAGATAAAGCGAGGCGAATTGAGATGGACGCAGGAAGTGGCTCCGGCACGGCGCCGGGGCGAAGTAGCATTGAAACCGAATGCAGACGCTGCTGCGTTCTGTTTCAGTCCGCTTAAAATAAAACTTATTCCCGGATTGTGCCCTACCTTACTTCCTACCTAAACCGAAAAATTAGGAGGATTTCAAGTGGAAAAAATAAGTATCACACTGACCGAAACAATCCAGACCCTGGCTCAGGAAAAAAAGTATGCCGCTCTGCGGGACGTTCTTACGACTATGAATCCCGTCGATATTGCCGCAATTTTTGAAGAGCTGCGCGACGAGCGCATTGCATTGCTTTTCCGTATGCTGCCGAAAGAGCTCGCGGCTCAAACCTTTGTTGAAATGGATGAGGAAACGCAGCACACACTGATACAGGGTTTTTCCGACAGCGAGCTGAAAGATGTAATTGACGAGCTGTATGTGGACGACGCCGTTGACCTTATCGAAGAAATGCCGTCAAACGTTGTGCGCAGAATTCTTAAACAGGCGGATCCCGACACAAGGAAAGAAATTAACGAGCTTTTAAAGTATCCCGAAGACAGCGCCGGCTCAATAATGACGACCGAGTATGTGAGTCTGCGCCCGAAAATGACTGTGCGGGAGGCAATCAAACGCATTCGCCGCACAGGTATAGACAAAGAAACTATCTACACCTGCTATGTTTCCGATGAAAACAGCAAGCTGATCGGCATTGTTACAATCAAATCGCTGATTTTAAGCGACGACGACCTGATTGTTGAAGACATAATGGAAACAAACGTAATTTCCGTCAACACGCTTGACGACCAGGAAAACGTCGCACAGTTATTTAACAAATACAACTTCCTTGCTCTTCCGGTTGTCGATACCGAAAACAGGCTTGTGGGCATTGTTACGGTTGACGACGCTATGGACGTTATGCAGGAAGAAGCAACGGAAGATATTCAAAAAATGGCGGCTATTTCTCCTACCGACAAGCCCTATCTTCGCGTGGGAGTTTTTGAAACGTGGAAAAGCCGCATACTTTGGCTTTTGCTGCTTATGATTTCGGCAACCTTTACCGGAATGATTATTACCGGCTTTGAAAACGCGCTTGCCGCTCAGGTGGCGCTGACCGCTTTTATTCCCATGCTTATGGACACCGGCGGCAACTCGGGCAGTCAGGCGTCGGTAACAATTATAAGGAGCCTTTCGCTTGATGAAATTAAGTACCGCGACCTGCCCCGTGTGGTTTTTAAGGAAATTCGTGTAGCCCTGCTTTGCGGCGTTACCCTTGCGGCGGCAAATTTTATCAAGATAATGCTGGTTGACCGCCTGCTGCTTAACAATCCCGAAATTACGCCCCTAATAGCCGTTGTGGTTTGTCTGACCCTTGTTGTAACGGTGCTCGCGGCAAAAATCATCGGCTGTACGCTACCCATAGCGGCAAAAAGATTGGGCTTTGACCCCGCGGTAATGGCAAGCCCGATAATTACCACACTGGTAGACGCGGTTTCTCTGATTGTTTATTTTCGGATTGCAACCCTGTTTTTACAAATATGATTTTTT
>CAZXCG010000012.1:8334-13983 GCA_964639205.1 uncultured Eubacteriales bacterium | reverse complement strand
GCTGCATAACGGCGCCGGATTTCCGCGTTTGTAATACTTCGGCTTTTCCGCGCATAAAAATAAGTAACCGGAAAAATCGGACACGGGAGTGGTATTATGAATGCACAAAGGTTAAAAAGATACGAAATTTCAGGCGCGGTTTTAATTTTTGCCTCGGCGGTGCTTCTGCATTTTTCATATGAGCTTACAAACGGGAACGTCTTTGCAATTCTTTTCGGCTCGGTCAATGAAAGCGTTTGGGAAAATGTGAAGAATTTTATGCTCCCCTATGTTTTGTGGGGGTTTGTCGAGCTGTTCTGCCTGCGCCCGCCGCTCAGGCAATTCGCCGTGGCAAAAACAGCCGGGCTTTATTTCCTTGTTTTTGCAAACATAATTTCCTTTTACATATACACGTTTTTTACCGGCGGACCGATACTTGCCGCGGACATAATTTTTTCCGCAATTTGGCTTGCCGCGGCGCAATACGTTTCCTACAAAACGGCAACGTCCGAAAAAATCCCGGAAAACTCCTTCAGCGTGGCGTGCTTTTTGCTTCTGCTGTTTTTGGTTATGTATTTCACCTTTACCGCTTTTCCGCCGAAAATCGACCTCTTCCGCGACAACGTCACCGGAACCTACGGCATTCCCGTTGAGGGGCTTCTGCCCGAAAGCGTCTTCCTCCCGCTGCCGTATGAGCAGTAAAAAACAGTAAAAACCGGCAGCGGCGTCCGTTTTATGGCGGGCGCCGCTGCTGCATTAGCCGGAAAAAATAACTCAGTTTGTGATTGTAAGCTCTGTTTCCTTGTCGAAAATATGGATTTTCTCCACATCAAAGGCGATTTTAATGGAATCGCCGGGCTTTGCGGTTGAAGTGGGAGCAACTCTTGCGGTTATGGGAATATCGTCCACAACTACATAGAGGTAAATTTCCGCGCCCATAAGCTCGGTAACGTCAACGGTCGCGTCGATAATACCGGATTTTTCCGATTTTGCAAGGTAATCGTCGTCGTCATAAATATGCTCCGGACGAATACCGAACCTTACCTCCTTGCCGACATAAGGCTCAAGGCAATTATCCTTATTTTTGGAAGCCGGGAGCTTAATGGAATAATCGGAGAATTGAAGGTAAAAATCGGAGCCGTTCTTAACAAGCTTCGCGTCGTTGATATTCATCATCGGGGAGCCGATGAATCCCGCTACGAACTCGTTGCAGGGCATATCGTAAAGGTGCTGAGGAGTGTCCACCTGCTGAACGAAGCCGTCCCTCATAACAACTATTCTGGTACCCATAGTCATAGCCTCGGTCTGGTCGTGGGTAACATAGATGAAGGTTGTGCCGAGCCGCTGATAAATTCTGGAAATTTCGGTGCGCATCTGGGCGCGCAGCTTGGCGTCGAGGTTTGAAAGAGGCTCGTCGAAAAGGAAGACCTTCGGGTCGCGTACAATGGCGCGGCCTACCGCGACGCGCTGCCTTTGACCGCCGGAAAGAGCCTTCGGCTTTCTGTCGAGATATTCGGAAATGCCGAGTATATGCGCCGCCTCTTCAACTCTTCTTTTAATTTCGTCCTTGGGGAACTTGCGCAGCTTAAGACCGAACGCCATATTGTCGAAAACGGTCATATGCGGATAAAGCGCGTAATTTTGGAAAACCATCGCGATGTCTCTGTCTTTAGGCGCAACGTTGTTGCAAAGCTGATCTCCTATGTAAAGCTCGCCCTTGGTTATGTCCTCAAGACCGGCAATCATACGCAATGTTGTTGATTTGCCGCACCCGGAAGGACCTACAAGAATGATAAACTCTTTGTCCTCAATTTCAAGATTAAAATCGGAAACGGCCGTAACCCCGCCGTCATAGATTTTGTAAATATGCCTTAGAGAAACATTTGCCATTTTGTTAATTACCTCCGTCCAATCCGTTACTGTTTTCTAACTTTTAGAGTATGTATAATATAGCATATTGAAAATAATTTTGCTATTCTTTTTTTTACCGAATTTAAATTTGTTTTTTTAGCTAAAGTGCTGAAAAAAAGCTTTAAAAGTACATACTTTTGACTTTTACCCGAAAATATTGGAGACAATTCACAAAATTTTGATTTTCGGCTTTATTAAGCGAAAATAGCGTTAAAATCGAATGGTCAAAGGCTCTTTAAGCGCCCGCTGCCGTCAAGGGCGTTTGCAAGCAAAGCGAACTGCTCGAGAGAAAGCTGTTCGGCGCGCGCCGAGGGCGCAATTCCGCAGGAATTAAGCAAAGAGACCGCGTCCGCCTTTTCCAGCGGCAAAGCGGCGCTCAGGGAATTGGCAAGCGTTTTTCTGCGCTGCGCAAAGGCGGCCTTAACCGTTCGGAAAAAGCTTTGCTCGCTGTAAACCTCAACGCGCGGCGAGGGCGATATTTCGATGTTGATTACGGCGGAGTCTACTTTCGGCGCGGGGTAAAACGAGCCCGCGGAAACACCGAAAAGCAGCTTGGGCGCGCCGTAAAAATTAACCGCGGCGGTCAGCGCGCCGCACTCGCGCGAACCCATGGGGGCGCAAATGCGCTTTGCCGCCTCCTTTTGAACCATCACTGTAAGCGAGCTTACCGGCAGGCGTTCTTCCATAAAGCGCATAATGACCGGGGAGGTTATGTAGTAGGGCAAATTTGCGCAGACGGCGACCTTCATCGAGGGGAAATTTTCGGCGATAATTTGCTTTAAGTCAAGCTTGAGGACGTCGCCGTTTATGATTTTCACGTTTTTGCAGTCGCTGAGCGTTTCGGCAAGTATGGGCATCAGCCGCCGGTCAAGCTCAACGGCAACCACTTTTTTTGCCCGCTTTGCAAGCTCGTTTGTTAAAACGCCGATCCCCGCGCCGATTTCCAGCGCGCCGGTTTCGGAGTTAAGCGGGCAGAGGGAAGCCATTTTGGGGCAGACCGCCGGGTTTACGATGAAGTTTTGCCCCAAAGACTTTGCAAAACCGAAGCCGTGCTTTGCCAAAATTTGCCGGACGGTTTTAAGGTTAGATAAATTTTCCATTTATGCCTCTGTTTGAGTAAATTTAAAGGTTTTTCGGCGCGCAAGTCAGCCTTGCAAAAGGCGCAGCCCCTTTGGGTACCTGTTTTTAAGCACGCCGTTTGAAGCTTTGCCGAAGCCGCAGACAACGCCGTTCACGCTGACCGCCGTGTAGCCGCGCGGGGAATTTTGGGCGGAAATTTGCTCGCCGTGAAGGAAGCTTGAAAGCTCCTTGCTCGAGCAGTCAAAATCGAGAACGCTTGCGCACTCTTCCGGCTTTGAAGCCATAAACGCCGCGTGCGCCGGCTCGACGCGGTTTTGGCAAAGCCTGCCCAGCAGAACGCCGGCGCGCAGTATTCCCGGCGCGATAATCTCCGGGAAGTTCGGCGGCACAACCAAAACTTTGTCGCCGGAAAAGCGGATATTCTCGCCGAAAGGGCGGTTTTTAAAGACGGCGTCGTACATACCCCAAACGTCCGAGCCGATTATACGGTGTGACTTACCCATGCCGGGAGGGTGCGGGGAGCTTTGCCCCGAACGGCGCAGCCGCGCGGCAAAAAAGCCCTCGCCGCCGTCGCTCGGGAAAGCGCGCCTTGCATATTTTAGGGAGGAGCTTCTGCCGAAAGAGACGTGCGCGTCCTCCAAGGTAAAATCGGGGTTAAGCTGTAAAAACCGGGAGACAACGCCCTCGTTTTCTTCCTGTGAAAAGGTGCAGGTGGAGTAGACCATCACGCCGCCGTTTTTGAGCGCAAGCTTTGCCGTCTGTAAAATTTCGAGCTGGCGCTCTGCGCAGGAGAGAACGTTTTTTGGGCTCCAGCCGCGCCGGGCGTGAATATTCCTGCGGAACATCCCCTCGCCGCTGCAAGGCGCGTCCACCAGAATTTTGTCGAAAAAGTCCGGCAGATAGGAGCAAAGCGTGTCCGGGCTGCAACAGGAGACCACCGCGTTTTTAACGCCGAGGCGCTCTATGTTGGAAAGCAGCGCCTGAGCCCTTGAGGGGACAACCTCGTTCGCCCACAAAATGCCGCCGTCTTTGAGGGCGGAGGCGATTTGCGTTGCCTTGCCGCCCGGAGCGGAGCAGAGGTCAAGCACATAGTCGCCGGTTTGGGGGGCGAGCATTTCAACCGCCGCCATGGCGGAAGGCTCCTGAACGTAAAACGCGCCGGCGCAGTGCATCGGGTGAGTGCCGACGCCGCGCACCTGCGGCGGAAGATAAAACCCCTGCGGGCAAAAGGGGGTGGGCTCAAGCTCAAAATCAAGGGAAGATTGCAGGTTTTCTTGAGTGCATTTGAGGGTGTTAAGCCTTATGCCCCTAAAGGGGGGAAAATCGAAGGAAGCTATGTAATTTTGATATTCCGCGCCCAAAAGGGAACGCATTTTTTCAAAAAAAATTTCCATTTTGCGAATAAACCCCCAAAAAAAGAGCAAACTGACATTGCAAGGAGGTGTTAACGTGTACAACAACCAGAACAACAGTCAGAGCAGTAATCAGAGCAATAACCAAAACAGCAACCAAAACAGCAACCAAAACGGCAATCAGAACAGTAACCAAAGCAGCAACCAAAACAGCAACCGTAACAGCCAAAACGGCAGCCGGAACAAAAAATAAGCCGAATTCGGCAGAGCCGCGCTTTTTGGGGCGCGGCTTTGCGTTTTGGGGCTTTAGTAGCCTAATTCTTCGCCGATTATAATGACCTTGATTCTGCCCCTGACGCGCTGGTAGGCGGAGATTACATAGTTGCAGCAGATGCGCTCGTCACTTTGGCAGCCGGAGCAGATTTCGGAATTTTCGCTTTGCAGCGAGAGGCACTCGCCCTTGTAGCGGCAGTAGGTGTCCCTTTGCAGGCGCAGGGCGTTGGGCGGAGCGGCAACGGTTTTAACGCGCTCTACCGCGGAATTAAGGTCGGGGACAATTTTGTTAAACCCGCAAACAACCACCACGCTTTTCGGCCCGTACAAAATGGCGGAAACGCGGTTGGAGTTGCCGTCGACGTTGTAAAGCAGACCCGTTTCGGTAATTGCGTTGGAGCTTGTAAAATAAACGTCGCAGGAGTAGGTTCGGCGGTAAATTTCCTCGATTTGGGCGGGGGTAAGGTCCTTTTGACTTCTGTCAAGGTAGGTGTAGCCGCCGCTTTTTAAAAGGTCGATAATTCCCGCTTCTTTAAGCGTCTGCGAGCCTCCGTTTGAAACAACGTCGCCCTTTTTAAGCAGGGCTTTTACAAGCTCGCGCGCCTCGGCGCAGGTTTTGCAGAAGTAAGCGGACATGTTGTTTTTTTGGAGGCTGTCAAGCGTTTTTTCAACGCGCAGGCTCAGGGAATCGGTTTTAAATTTATCCACGGTGAAACGCTCCTTTCGGTAAAATGAAGTTGTTTAAAATATTTTTAAAATCTGTTTTAATTGTAGCATACGGGCAAAGGGTATGCAAGAGCAAATTTACGGCATGCGCAAGCCGTTTAAAAAGGGGCTTTAAGGGTCAAGCCCTCCGTTTTTAAACGGAGGGCTTGATCCATACAGAATGAGAAATATTGGAATGACATTGTGAAAGTGTAAAATCAAAAATCAATCCGCCTTAACCCGCGCTTTTTGCACGGCAGGCTCCCCTGTGCAAAGAGGGGGAGCCTTTCCGCACGAAAGTGAGATTATATATCAACAAACAAGTAACACGCAGAATTAAGGCCGCCTT
>CAZXCG010000012.1:5801-8234 GCA_964639205.1 uncultured Eubacteriales bacterium | reverse complement strand
CGAAAGTGAGATTATATATCAACAAACAAGTAACACGCAGAATTAAGGCCGCCTTTTTTTGGGTAACAAAGGCTTTTTATTCGGCCGGCGTAGTTGCTACGGCGGCGGCAGCGCTGAGCGACTGAACATTGCTCAGGTAAACGGTGCCGTCAACAACAACGTAAGCGTAAAGGTCGCTTGCGGGTACAGAGGAAGTGAACTGCAAGCGGTGCAGGTACCTGCCCTTGTTGGTAAGGGTTTTAGCAGAGGCGCTGAACTTTTTAACGCTTGTGCTTGTGTCGGCGGTTATTTCAGACTTAATAGCGTCCGTAGTAGTACCGGGCTTTGCAAGCACAATGCCGAAATCGGAAACGGTGCTAAGCTTTGTGCCGTTTTCGTCAACAACGTTAAAGAAGCTTACGGGAACTTCAACCACGTTGTAGGTTCCGCTTACGGAGCAAACCGGTGCGGGAATGTACGCGCCGACTTCCGTTGAAGCAGTGCCGCTGTAAACCGCGGTAATGCTCATATTTGAAGTTGCAACGTAGTTAAACGCTTTGGAATCGGCAATTTTTGTGCTGTCATCATCGGTAAGCGCCCAGTGGCTGAAAGCGTTGCTGGAGCTGTCGGTATCGGCGGCTGTAATATTTTGGAAGTTATTGTTGTATTTTTCGGTGTCGGTCGTAGCTTCACCGTTTACGGAAGCAGTTACGGTGTATTCGGCGTCGGTTTGGGTGGCGTTAATTGTAAACGTGCCGTTTTCCGCCAAAACTTCGGCAGCTGTAATTGTGTAGTTATAAGCTATGTTATTATAGCTTGAAAGAGCGTCGGTTAAAGCGCTCAGGTTAGCTTCGACCTCTTCTTTGGTGATTTTATCTTCGAAAGCGTGGGTAAAGTCCGTTACTTCCACAGTGTTGCTGCCAACGGCAATTTGAACCGTGTTGTCCGTTTGCGCGGCTTTGGCGGTTAAAGCTTTGGCGTTTGCGATATTGCAAACATAGTACTCATCGGTTGAAACGAGGGTATCGTCATCATCGTACCAGCCGGCAAAGGTTGTGCCTTCGCTGACTTCTGCGTTGTAAGCAACCTTAGCGTTTGCGGAAGTGCAGTCTGTTTCATCTTGCGTTACAACGATGTTGTCGTTAGTGTAGGTTGCGGTAATGCCGCTGTTTTCGTCCGCGGAAGCGGAAGCAGCTGTGGGGATTGCCGTAAGGGTTTGTGTGGCTGCGGTATCTTCAAACACGCCGATGTAGGAAGCGGTAACGTAGCTGTTGCCTCCCACAGTGTTGGTGCTTGTAATAACAAGGCGAATACCGGTGGCGTCAAACGGTTCGTCAAATGTGAGGGTATGAACCTGACCTTCGTATGTGGTAGCGTCTACAACAAAGCTTTGAGCCAAAGTCCAGTGAACGTCGCTTGAGCTGTCTTCAAGAGCTGTGGTGTTTATTACATCCGGCAAGTGGGAAGCGGAGCTGTCTTCGGGATTGAGCCACTCGGTTGTGTAGTAAACGCTCACGTCTTTAATACCGTTCTCGTTGTATTGATTGCCGGTTCTTGCGGTGTACTCAAGCTTGGTGATTGTTTTAAGCTCGCCCCAGCCGGTTTGAATCCAAATGGGGTTATCTGCCGAAGCAGAACCGTTTATGTTAGTGTCTGACGCTGTGTCGTAATTTGAATGCCACCAGTTGCTGCTGTTGCCGTTGAAAGCGTAGCTTGCGGGGCCGTCGTTGCCGGTGTTAGACCACGAGTTAGCGGAAGCGTAGGCGGCAAGGGTTGTGCTGTCTATAGCGGAAATTCTGTAAACCAAGCTTTTAACAGCCGTTCTTAAAGCCGTTAAAGCTGAGGTTACTTCACTCGCTGAACTTTCGTCCGTTACAGCTTGTGCTGTTGTTAAAGCGGTTTGTAAAGCAGAGTAAGAATCAGCGGTTACTTCATCTTCATTAACAGCCTGAGCTTCAGTAATTAAATCTGCAAGCTCTTGGCGCTCGGCTTTTTCCTTAAGGGCGGCGGTAATTGCGGCTAAGGCTGTTCCCTCGGTTGAATAATCGAAAGATTCTTCCCAAATAAGGAGGTTATAAACCGAGCCGGCAAAGCTTGAGCTGCCCAAGGTTATGTAGCTGAAGGTTGAGGAATCAAAAATTTTGTATGTGCCTGAAAAACTTTGGCTCATTAAATCGCTGTTTAAAGCGGCGGTAAGAATGTTGTTGCTTGAGCCCGGGTAAACTGTGGTAGCGTAACTGTAAACAGCGTCTACTTCCAAACTTGAATCACGGTCATTAAAATTGGAGCCGTTTTCAAGGTGCGTACGGCACTCGTGACCGGAATAATTTGCTTCATAACCAAGTCCAATATAAATGTCGTTTGCAAAGTTTACGACCGGTACAGTAGTATCTTCTGTGAAAGCGCTGTTAGAGAAGGTCAAAACCACGGTGCCGGTTGCAAGGTTTTGCAGCT
>CAZXCG010000012.1:0-5701 GCA_964639205.1 uncultured Eubacteriales bacterium | reverse complement strand
AAAGCGCTGTTAGAGAAGGTCAAAACCACGGTGCCGGTTGCAAGGTTTTGCAGCTTGGCGGTTTTTACGGCGTCGGTGGTTGAGGTGTAAAGCTGTTGTGTTTCGCCCGCGGCAAGGGTGGTTTTTGTGTTGTAAACATACAGCCCGTTAGCAAGCAAAGCGTCCAAACCTGTGTTGCCGCTTACCGTTACTGTGTGGGTTATGTCGCCAACCTTAACCGTGTATGCTGTGCCGCTGCCTGTGCCGGTTTCAACCGGAACAAGGGCTGTGTAGTAAGTGATGTTATCAACCGTTACGGAGGTTATCGAGGCGGTTTCAGTTACATCATCTTCGCCGCTAAAAATTGTAAAGTTGCCTGCGCTGTTTGCGTTGCTCTGCCACTCGATTTTGTGCGATTTGTAAAGCGGCACGGCGGTTACATTTTCGCAGGTTATGTTTTCTATTACTTCTTCACATTGCTCGTAAACAGCCATGTTTTTAACGCTTATCTGCCCATCGCTTCTTGCGGTTGCGGTCATTACAAGGCGAATGTATTTAGCCTCGGTGGGAGTTAAAGTAAGCGTAAAATCGGCGTAGTTATCGGAACTGGAATTAGAAGCTGTGTCCGAAGTAAAGCTTATTTCTGACCAGTCAGTGTCGGTAGTATAATCTGTGTTGCTTTCATCGGGGGCGCTTTCGCCGTTGTAAGCATAGATTTTTAAGTTTTCGGTATTTAAGCCTTTGGAGCTAAGCGTAATTTTGCTCACTGTCTTAGCGTCCCCCCCCCAGCCGGTTTGGAGCCAAACGGGGTTATCTGCACTAAAATTAACCTCACCGTAGGTTGAGTAACTGGAATCTACGAAAGTAATTACGCCGTAGTAGCCTTCACTGGCTGGGGTGTTGGAATATTCGCTAATATTATTGCTATAGGTTTTTTTGTCTATGTAAGCTGTGTTCCACTGCCTTGATGTGCCGTCTGTAAAGGCGTAGCACGCGGGGCCGTCGGACCAAGCGTAAGAGTAGGAGTTTGAACGGGCGTTATCTTGCAGGGTTGAGCTGTCTATAGCTGTTTCAACCGTCTGGGTTATTGCGCCGCCGGAGGGCTCAACCAGCGTGCCGTAAATTTCAACTTCATATACGCCTACGTTATTGGCTTGGGCGGAGTGATTCATGGTGTAAAAATAAAAGCGGACATAACGCTCAAGGGTGTTTTGAGTAAGACCGGCGGTAGCGTCTGTGTTATTTTCAACATAAGAAATTGTGTCCACCTGACCTGCGCTTGCGGTTTCACGGGTTAAAGAGTAGATAGTAGTCCAATCTTCTTCATTTTCAGACGCGGTGGCGCAGGTTTTAATACTGTAGCTTGTGGGCCACTTTAAGTTGAAAAAGTAAATTTTGATACTTTCAACATCCTCTGCTGTGCAGCCCTCGCCAAGGTCAATTTGCAGCCAGGCGGTTTGGTTTGTATCGTTGCCGGAGGTATCTTTAAGTTCCGTTTGGTCCGTATCGCCGGAATCCCAGCGCGGGTTGGAGCCTGTTACGCCGTCCACAACGGCTTCAAGCGAATTACATTGGTCTTCGGAGCTTGTGGAGCTTGCGGTAACCGTTTTACCAAAGGCAATGTTTGTTGCTTCCGCGCTTGCCGTAAAGGGAATGACGGTGAACACCGACATAACCAAAAGCAGGGTAAGCAGCAGGGAGGTTGCCTTTTTGAGCATTTTCATAAAAAAAGCCTGCCTTTCAATTAATAAAAAATAAAATAAAAATAAAAAAGATAAAAAAGAAAAATAAAAAGAAATTAAAATAAAAACAACCGGAAACCAAAGTGAACCGATTTTCTATTAGATTTACTTTAGCACATTGTTTTAAAAAAATCAAGAGCTTAACGCGTTTTTTTACGCAAAAAATTGCAGATTGAAGGGCAAAAGGAATCCGCGCCGGAGTAGCCCCGGCGCGGAGTGAGAAAAAGGAACTCAAACATTGAGGAAAAAGCAAAATTATTTACCCAAAATTACTCGAACATTGAAGGCTTGTACTTGTTAAGCGCCGAGCTGTTTTTTGAGATTGAAAGCGAGGACGCGACTTCTTCAAGGTAGGAGCTGAACTCGTCGCCCTTATAATTGATGAGGACAGCCTCGCTTGCGTCGTCCGTGCCGAGGTTGTCTTCGACAGCGTCGGCAATGGGGGCTTTGTAAAGAACATAAAGGGTTGCGGAGGAATCCGAGCCGGTTTGGAGCAAAACGCTTTGATTTTCGCTTAAAGAGTTTAAAGCCTGCTTGATTTCGTCGCTTAAAGAGGAATCGTCCAAAATTTCGGCGTTGGAGGAGGTGGGGTCGCTTTCGACGCCTTCGTCTTCCATATATGAGGCGACGGCTTCCGCCCAGGTTTTTTCGCCGGAATTGACGGCGTCGGCGTAGAGCTGCATTTTGTCTGTGATTTGTTCCTTAGCTTCGTCGGAAAGCTCAACGGTGGTTGAGTTGCCGTCTTCGTCTTCTTCAGTGGTGGTTAAGGGAACAGTAAAGTAAGAGTAGTTTGTGTAGCTTTGAGTGAAGAAATCTTCCAGCTCGCTGCTGCCGACCGCCTTTTCTCCGCCTTCTTTATAAAGCTTGCAGAAAAGCTCGTACTGAAGCTCGTTGGTGTAGTAGTAGGCGTACTCGAAGCTGTCGTAAGAAACACCATAGGGGTAGAGTATGCTTTGGTAGGGGGTTGAGGAGTAGCCCATGGAGGCGTAGTACTGGTAATAGGGACCGAGCTCCCAGTCGCTTTTGGCGGCTTCCTGCAAGGCGGAAAGCGTTTCCTCCGGCATTGTAACATTCAGCCTGTTGCACTCGTACTCTGTGGCAAGCATTGTAAAACAGAGCTTTTCGGCGTTGTTGACTATCCACTCGCTTGCAACGGCGGGGGCGTCGTCGTCTTCGCCCTGAATTTCAAGATTTAAAAAGGAAGCTTCACTGTCGTAATCTTCAAGCTCGCTTGCAAGGGAAGCCGCCTGATTGTAGGCCGCATAAAGGGAGTAAATATAAACCCCGATGGGCAGCTCCTTGTCCTCTGTTTTATATGACCATTCGGCTTTGGCGCTGCACCCGAAAAGTGACAGGCACAAAGCCAGCGCAAGCAAAAGCGCCGTTGACCTTCTAAGCTTTTTCATTTTTTAACCGTCCTTATTTTAATATGTAAGCACAAAAATCATTATAATCAATTTTTTGGAAAAAGTCCATAGCTTTCTTGCAATTTTCCGCTTGTTTTCAAAATTTCGGCAAAAAAGCGTTTGCCTTTAAAGCGGGGCGTTCGGAGCGAGGGCTTTTATCTCGCGCGCAAGGCGTGCGATGGGCAAGCCGACGACGTTGTAAAAATCGCCGTCAATTTTTTTGACAAAAAGCGCGCCTTTGCCCTGAATGCCGTAGGCGCCCGCCTTGCCGGCATATTCGCCGGTTTGTATGTAGGCGTTGATTTCCTCTTTTGAAAGCTCAAAAAAGGTAACCTCGGTTTTTTGCGCGAAGGCGCGCTCTTTACCTTCCAAAAGGACGCAGCAGCCGGTTATGACGCTGTGCGTTTTGCCGCCGAGCATAGAGAGCATATGCCTTGCGTCCTCCTCGTTTTTTGGCTTTGTGAGCATTTTGCCCTGTAAAAAAACCGCCGTGTCGCACCCTATGACAAGGGCGCCGGGGTAATTTGGGGCGACCGCCGCCGCCTTTGAGCGGGCAAGGCTGAGGGGCGCTTCAAAAACAGGCAAAAAGGGCGGGAGGGTTTCTTCGATATTGCTCGGGACAGGGGTAAAATCCTTTGAAATAAGCTTAAAAAGCTCTTTTCTGCGCGGAGAAGAGGAAGCGAGGATTATATTTTGCATTTTTTCACCTTAAAATCAGTTTAATTTTGGGTTTGCGCCGCTGCAAGCTCGGAAGAGTAGGAGGAAGAAGAGTAGTCTGTAACGCCTCTGCCGGTGTTGGGGTGAGAAGCGGAGTAGGCAACATCGCAGGAAAAGGCCGCCAAAAGCGCAAGGCAGAGGGGGACGGCTATTTTGCGCGGGATTTTGCGGATTAAATTATCGAGCGAAGGAGCCGCAAGGTAGACCACCGCCATGCCGCCCAAACCGAACACCAAAAGCCCTTCGGCGCAGACCCTGCCCTGAAAATTGATGAAGTAGCCGCTGTAGTCCCACCACATTTTGCCGTAGATTCTTTCAAGCGCAAGCGAGGTAAAATACTCGACAAAGCCGCACAAAACAACCGAAACCGAAAACTCGAGCGCGGGCTTTGTTCTGAGCTTGTTGAGCAGGGTTAAAATCAAGACGCTCCCGAAGCCGTAAATTGGCAGCCACGGGCCGTGGAGTATGCCTTTTTTGGCAAAGGAGCCGTTAATTACAAAGTTGAGGCTTATTTCCCACAAAAAGCCTATGATACATATTATAAAGAAAATCAAAACCAGCGAGCAGACGGAATAATGCCGGGTGTAGTGGAGTTCCTCGAGCCTGCCGGATTTTTCCTTTTCTTCAACGGGGTAAAGGCGCGTGGGGTAGGCGCTGCCCTCAAGGTACATTTTGTAGGAATTGACCTTTAATTTGCGCTCCTGATATTCAACGTAGTCTTTTTCGCAGCGGTCGTAGGCGGGAACAACGCCGAAAAAGTCCGCCATTATTTTCCAAAAGCCTTTGCGCTGAGCAAAAACGGGGGCGCTCTTGCGGGCAAGGGCGTCTATGTCGGCGTAAGCTTTACGGATTTTTTCTTTATTGGCTCTTTTGTAGAGGTAAGCGTCGTTTAATTTTTCCGTATTTTTTACGCCGGCTTTAAGCGCAAGCTGCCTGAGATAGACGTAATATTCGCTGAAAACGGCCTCTTTGTAGGGGTTAACGTAAAAAACCGAAAGCAGACCGAAGGTTAAAATTCCCAAAATTTGCCAGCCCAAAAACGAAAGCTCCAGCAAAAAGCACTCCCACTTATGACCCTTCATAAGCAAGCGCGAAAGCTCGATTGCCTCTTTTGGCGGTATGGAGGGATTTTCCGCGGCTATATACGGCGTTAAAAAATAAGAATATCTTTTTATTACGCCGCCCGCAATGGTAAGATACCACAAAATTTGGTAAACGGAGACCGTGAGCATTGTTTTTGCGGCTTTTGTGAGGCGCTTTATTTTAATAAGGTACAAAAAGCGGCGTATGGGAACCTTTTTGTAGATTCTGCCTTCAAGGAAAATGCGCTTGTAAACGACCTTGTAGGTGTTGACAAAAAACATCCACACCAAAAAAACAACGGCGATGATGAGCAGGGCGAAAATTATGTACGCCGCGTCGTTTGAGCCGACGATTTTTGCTATTGCCAAATATATGGTTACAAGATATGAGCCGGAGGAAATTGAGCTTGCAATGAACGCAAACGCGCCGTGCTCGTATTCGATTTTAGCGCCGAGGACGGTTTTGACCTGCTCCTCGCTTTCGTTTTCTTCTACTTCGTTTTCAGCTTCGATTATATCTCCGCTGAGCAGGCTGTCTATGACGGAGTACATGCCGCCGACGGTGGTTTTGGCGTAAACCGAGGCGACGTCTATTTTTGAAGAGGAAAACAACTGAATTGCGGAAAGCGAGCTGCCGTATGCAACGCCCAGAAAAGCCGCGATTACACAGGCGATTGCAAAAATTCCGTAATGCGATTTAAGGCTTTTTCTTGCGCAGCGCTTTGCTTTTTTTGAGCTGAACATACTTTTCCTCCTTTTCTGATATATATTCTTT
>CAZXCG010000011.1:28690-44679 GCA_964639205.1 uncultured Eubacteriales bacterium | reverse complement strand
AGAATTAAAAAAATTTAAATATCCGCTCACACGGGATACACAAGCGCCAAAAAAATCGCAAAATAGTGAAAAACGCTTCCGGCTACGGTAAAAATATGCCAAACAGGATGAAAATATTTTACTTTTTTTACCGCATAAAAAATAACCCCTACGGTATAACACGCCCCGCCGACAAGCAAAAAAATCAGGCTGAGCCGGCTTATACTTTTAATAAGGGGTTTAAAAGCAAGTATAATAACCCAGCCCATTGCAATATAGCATGCAACAGACGGCTTCGCAAAACGCTCCAAATCTATGGAATTAAGCACAATGCCCACAGCGGCGGCTCCCCAGACAATTGAAAAAAGCACCCAGCCGACCCTACCGCGCAGAACCGCAAGTGTAAGCGGAGTATATGTGCCGGCAATAAGAAAGAAAATTGTGTTATGATCCATTATTCGAAAAAATCTTTTGGCTTTTTCGTTTGTAATTGAATGGTACAGCGTACTCATTGTGTACAGAATAATAAGACTTGCCCCGAAAACGCTTGACGAGACCACCGCCCACGCGTCATTGTAAACGGCGCTGAATATTATAAGCACTACGGTACCCGCAACAGACAGCAGACCGCCTACGCCGTGAGTAACCGCGCTGAAAATTTCCTCCCCCAAAGAGTAGCGTTTGTTTAAGGGTATGTCGGAAACGGTTTTTTTATTTTTCATAATGTGAATGTAACCTCCGTGGCGAAGCTCCGCCCGGATAAATCGGAGCGTTTGAATTAAAGACAGTATAACATTTTCCGGCGCGTTTAACAACACTAATTTTAATAAAAATAAAGGGGATTTTTTTGAAAATTCCCGCAAAATATATGGATTTTTCCGCAGAAACATAGTATAATAAAACGGAAGTAAATATTTTTTTGCATATCACTGCGATTCTGCATCGGCTCAGGGGCAAAAAAGCATCTTATGCAAATATAATATTATATAAATAATGAAGGAGTGTTCAAAATGCAGATAAAAAACGGTAATGTTTTTTTAAAGGACGGTAGCTTTGTAAAAGCCAATATCCGCATTGACGGCGGGAAAATAACCGAAGTGTCGGATTTTACCCCCGAAGAAGGCGCTGTTGACGCCGAGGGTATGTATGTTGTCCCCGGTTATGTAGACATACATATTCACGGTGCAAACGGAAGCGACTGCTGCGACGCAACCGTAGACGCGCTTGACACGGTCGCGGCTTATTTGGCAAAGCAGGGCGTAACCAGCTTTGCGGCAACCACCATGTCTTTGGGCGAGGATACTCTGAGCGCGGTTGCAGAGGCTGTAAAGTTCAGAATGGAAAATCCCGCCGAAAATTCCGCCAAAATCCGCGGAATCAATATGGAAGGACCTTTCTTTTCAAAGGCCAAGCGCGGCGCACAGAACGAAAAGTTTATTATTAACCCGGATTACGAATTTTTCAGCCGCGTTAACGCTAAATCCGGCAACAACGTGAAGCTCATCGATATTGCCCCCGAGCTTGAAGGCTCTGTTGAGTTTATAAAAAAGGCAAGCAGGGACTGTGTTGTCAGCATTGCACATACAGAGGCGGATTACGACACCGCGGTCACTGCCTTTAAGAGCGGCGTAACGCACGTTACCCACCTTTATAACGCTATGCCTCCGTTTTCTCACCGCGCGCCCGGCGTTGTGGGCGCCGCCTCCGACTACGCGAAGCACGTTGAGCTTATATGCGACGGAATTCACAGTCACCCGGCTACGGTTCGCAGCGTGTTCAAGCTTTTCGGCGACGACCGCATTTGTATAATAAGCGACGCTATGCAGGCGTGCGGTCTTGAAGACGGCGAATACGAGCTTGGCGGTCAAAAGGTATTTGTAAGCGAAGGCAGGGCTACCCTTGCCAACGGCACAATAGCCGGATCAACCACAAATCTGGCGGAGGGCGTGCGCCGCGCGGTGAAGTTCGGCGTTCCCGTTGCAAGCGCTCTTAAAGCCGCAACCGTAAACCCTGCCGGCGTGCTCGGAATTGAAGACAAAGCGGGCATTCTTGAAGCCGGCAGAGACGCCGATATTTTAATTCTTGACGAAAGCCTTACGCCGAAAACCGTCATAATAAGCGGTAAAATTCTTGACGTCTGAAAAATCATTAAAATAAAAGGAGCTTTTGAAAATGAAACTGATTTACGCAAAGGATTACGAACAAATGAGCCGCAAAGCCGCAAACATAATCGCGGCGCAAATTACGCTTAAACCGGATTCCGTACTCGGACTTGCCACGGGCTCAAGCCCTATCGGCACATACAAGGAGCTGATAGCAAAATACCGTGCGGGCGACCTTGACTTTTCAAAAATCAAAACAGCAAACCTTGACGAATACCGCGGGCTTACCAAAGACAACGACCAGAGCTACGCCTACTTTATGACCAACAATCTTTTCAAAGACATAAACATCGATCCGGCCAATACAAATATTCCCGACGGTACCAATCCCGACGCCGAAGCGGAATGCTCGCGCTATGACGCAAAAGTCAAGGAGCTGGGCGGCGTTGACCTTCAGCTGTTGGGCATAGGTCATAACGGTCATATAGGCTTTAACGAACCCTGCGACGAGTTCATAAGAGGGACTCACTGCGTAAAGCTTACGGAAATGACAATTAACGCAAACACCCGCTTCTTCGCCAAGAAGGAGGATGTTCCCACCGAAGCTTATACTATGGGTATTCAAACCATTATGAGCGCAAAAAAGATTCTGCTTGTCGCCTCGGGCAAGGATAAGGCTGAAATTATTTATAAGATGTCCACCGGCGAGGTTACCCCTCAGGTTCCGGCTTCCGTTCTTCAGCTTCACCCCGATGTTACAATCGTCGCCGATGAAGCGGCGCTGAGCGTAGTTAAGGAAAAGGCTCCCAAGCTGATACAAAAATTTTAATATTCCGCTCCGATTAAACGGGCAGAACAAACGGGCTGTTTTACGACAGCCCGTTTGCTCTTTTGCACCGGATTCCGTTCCTGTTCCCAAATTTCATATACCTGTACCGGACTTATCATTCTTCAGCCGGAGACTTTACCTCAAAGGCAACCTCCGCTTTGAAGAGATCGCAATCAATGTCTATGCTCAGCGAACCGTTTTGCAGCTCGGCAAGGCTTTTGGCAATTGAAAGTCCCAGCCCGCTGCCCTCTGTGTTCCTTGAACTGTCGCCGCGCACAAACCGCTCGGTCAGCTCGTCGCCATTTATGTTCAGCACATCTCTGGAAATGTTTTTAATCGATATAACCGCTTTTGAGCCGCTTTGATTAACGCTTATGTAAACCCGCGTATTTTCCTGTGAATATTTGCAGGCGTTGCCCAACAAATTGTCTATAATCCTCCACAAAAGCTTTCCGTCTGCTCTTATATATATGGACTGCTGCGGAATATTCAGTATAACGGCAAGTCCGTTTTCGGTAAACCTTTCGCTGTATTCCCCTGCGGCCTGGTTAACAAACTCCACAACATCGACGTCCTGCAAATTTATCTCAACATTTCCGGTAGACGCCTTTGACGCGTCGATTAAATCGTACGTCAGCTTTTTAAGATGGGCGGACTGGCGGTCGAGAACTTCTATGTATTCAAGCGCCTTTTCATCCTTGATATTTTCTTTTTTAAGCAAATCCACATAGCTTATTATAGACGTGAGCGGCGTTTTTATATCGTGCGAGACATTTGTAATAAGCTCGGCCTTCATACGCTCGCTTTTGGTCGCCGTCTCTACAGCCTTTGCAATTGCAATGCTTATATTGTTTAAATTATCGGCTATATCCTTAAAATCGAGCAGCATATTTTCGCGGTCGATGCTTACGTCGAACTTCCCCTGTGAAATCAATCTGCTTACGTTTTTGATTTTTTGAATACCGACTGAAAAAAGGCAAAGGGCGGCAAGAACAGCGACGTCAATAACAATCAGCAAAGCTAAGAAGAGGAAAAATCCGTCGCTCATAATAAACAGCAGGCTCAAAGCCAAATTAATAATTATAAACCCGGCATAAAGCAATATTGTTTTGTAAATCACCGGAAGCTTTAAAAAAAATCTTTGTCCGATACTTATCAGGCGTTTGAGCAATTTGCAAAACCATAAGGCAATATTGAAAATTATACTGTTTTTATACCATTTCCCGTATTTTATCCTTGCGGAGAGGGTTTGTAAGAACGGTATAAGCATTATTACGGATACCGCGCAGGCGGCTATTAACAAAATATCGCTTTCCCAAACGGTTAAAATCAAAAAAGGTATAAGAACAAACAGCGCGGTTATTTCAAGCGGTATTTTATCAAATTTGTTCAGGACTATTTCGTCCGTATATTTGCGGTGACCGGCGGCGCCGATTATGAAAATCAAAAGCAAAATTATTGCTATTGCCGAAACCGCCAGCGCCGAAAGGAACACATATCTGTAATTATAGATAAGCTCGTACAGCCTGCTGCCGTTGTAAACCTCATTATATGCCGCTTCTACTCCCACAGCGGACAAGACGCCCGTTATCATAAACAAAAACAACAAAATAAATGCGGCCGCTTTTGCTTTGGCACTTTTAAAAAGCTTTTTCATATTTTCCTCCCATTTTCCGCTTTTTCAAATTTATATCCCTTTCCCCATACAACCTTTAAATATCTCGGCTCTGCGGGAGTTATTTCAAGCTTTTCACGCAGATGCCGTATATGAACCGAAACCGTTGCATCGCTGCCGTAGTTTACACCGTTCCACACCTTCGCATAAATCTCATTTGAAGAAAACACCCTGTCAGGATTTGACATAAGCAGCTTTAAGATGCTGTATTCGATTGGGGTGGTTGGGATTTCATTGCCGTCCACAGTTACCTTTTTTTGAGTGTCGTCAAGCTCAACACCTCCTATTTTTATAAACGACGGCGCGTCGTACTTTTCCATTCCGCCGAGATTTGTATAGCGCCTCAGCTGAGAGCGCACACGCGCTAACAGCTCCGCCGGGTTAAAAGGCTTTGTTACGTAATCGTCCGCGCCGATATTCAGACCCAGAACCTTGTCCGCGTCCTCGCTTTTTGCGGTAAGCAAAATTATGGGCGCGTTGCTTATTTCCCTTATTGACGAAGTCGCGCATATACCGTCGACGATCGGCATCATAACGTCCATAAGCACAAGATGAATATCGTTTTCCCGCATTACTTCAACGGCCTGAGCACCGTTTTCCGTCTCGAAAACGTTGTATCCATCCGAAGACAGATATACCTTCAATGCATTTAATATATCCGGCTCGTCGTCGCAAATTAAAATGTTATACATAGCGGTTCCTCCGTGGCGTTTGTTTTAAGGCGTGATTTTATTGTAGCATTTTATTTATTAAAAAAAAAGTATGAAATCTTTAAGATTTCTTTAAGATTTCTTTAAGATTTCTTTAAGAAAACAAAAACGCTCCCCAATATGCCGGGGAGCGCTGACTTTATTAAAATTCGTTCTTCACACTTCGCAGAAAAAGTGCCGCAAGCGTGTCTTTTAAATCTTTATCTTCAAACAAAACGCTGTTAACCGCCGAAACGATGGGCAAATCCACGTTGTGCCGCCGTCCGAGCTTTAAAAGCGCCTTTGACGTCATCACTCCCTCGGCAAGCTTTTCGTAACGCTCGCCTCTGGCAAACGCCTCCCCGTACATACGGTTGTGGCTCCATTTTGAAAACAGCGTCGCCTCATAATCACCGAGATGACACAAACCGTAGGCGCTCATTCCGTTACCGCCCAAGGCTTCGATAAGGCGGGCAATTTCACGCGTACCGCGCGCCATAAGCGCCCCCTTAAGGGAGGTGTAACCAAGACCGTCGAGTATACCTGCGGCTATTCCCACAACGTTTTTTGCCGCCGCGCCTATTTCACTCCCTATAAGGTCGGTTCCGATATAAAAGCGTATAAGCTCTCCGGAAAATTCACGCACAAGCTTCTGCTTGACCGCAGCGTTTGTGCTGTCTATTACCATACAGTTGGGGATTCCGCGCACATAATCCTGCGGATGTCCCGGACCTACCCAAACGGCGATAGGCGTTACCCTTTCGTCTACAAAATCGCCCACTACCTGCGAAAGACGGCAGCCGGTAGAAACTTCAACGCCCTTCATGCAAAGTACAAATATTTTCCCCGTTAAGTCATATTTTGAAATATCCTGCATATATGAGCGCAGATTCTGTGAAGAAATAGAAATTACTATAACCTCCGCGGTTTTAACCGCTTTCTCAAGGTCGGAGCTTACCTCAATGCTCTGAGGAAAAGCAAGATATTCGTTTTTGCGCGTATCGCGCAGGGCTATGAAATCCGGCGCGGTTTCCACGCCGCAGGAAATAACCCTATGACCGATTTTGTCCAAGTACCACGCAACGCAGCTTCCCCATCTGCCGCTGCCCAAAACCGAAATCTTCATTTTTTTTACAACTCCTTTTATGCAAAAGTATCCATCTGCCCGTCGTACAGCGCTTCGCGTGTTATATCCCAACGCGGCTTTAAACCGAAATATTTTTCAAGTGCACCTACAAAAAGCATAGGATTAATATTTTCTCTGCCTCCTGCCGGAAGAGTAACGGAAAGCAGGGCTCCGTCTGCGCGTTTCTCAATTTTATATTCCGCTGCTGCGGGCTTTAAATCTATTTCCTTTACACCCGACTTTGACTTTTTCTCCGCAAGGATGCTGTCCATAGCAAAAAGAGACAAAAGATCTTCGTACACATTTCCGTCCGCAGCACCGTCTGCATAAAGGAAAACGCTGAAACGCGCAAAGGCAATATCGCCGGCTTTCATTACCGGCTCAGCCGCCTTATAAACTCGGATACCGTCCGGAAGGCAGGCATTAAGCCTTTCGGGAATTTCGTCTAAATTATATTCCCCGTCTGTAAGGCGGAAATCCATACTTTCGCATTTGCCGCGAAAGCCCAGAGAAAGCGGCAGCGCAAAGGTGATGAACGGGTGAGGATTGAAGCCCTCCGTATGCCAGACCGGAACTTTGCTTTTTTGAATTGCGCGCAGCATAACCCGGTTTAAGTCAAGGTGCGAAATAAACCGGCATTCGCCGTCCTTTTTAAACCATACCCGAACGTCTTTCAAAGCAAACACCTCCTCCGTATTTTGCCGCGCCGCAGCCGCTGCATTTTTCCCGGCAGTTAGGCGTTGTGCGGGAGGAAAGCGCCTTTTGATACTCGCTGAGCAAAAAGCTTTTATTCACGCCGTAATCCAAATGATCCCACGGCAGAATTTCATCAAAGCTGCGGGTACGGTTTGCATAAAACGCGGGGTCAATACCGCATTCATCAAACAGTTCCAGCCATTTTTGGAGAGAAAAGCAATCATTCCAGCCGTCAAAACGGAAGCCGCGCTCACAGGCAAGCGCAAGCACTCTGCAAAGCCTGCGGTCTCCCCTGGCAAACACAGCTTCCAAAAAGCTTGTGTCTGCGTGATGATAATTATATGTTATCTTCTTTGAATGTATATTTTCTTTTATGAGCTGCTGTTTTCTGCGGAATTCCTCTGTTTCGTTCTGACCGAACCACTGGAACGGTGTAAACGGCTTGGGCACAAAAGCGGAAGCTGAAACCGTAACGCGAACGGCTTTGCCTTTGACGCGGTTTTCACAGCGGTAGAATTCGTCCACAACCTTTTGTGCAAGCTGCGCTATTCCGGCAACGTCGGCGTCGGTTTCGGTAGGCAGACCTATCATAAAATAAAGCTTAACGGTTGTCCACCCGCCGTTAAATGCAACCCCGCAGGTTTTTAAAAGCTCCTCTTCGCGCACATTTTTGTTAATTGCGTCTCTGAGGCGCTGTGTGCCGGCTTCGGGAGCAAAGGTCAGACCGCTTTTCCTGACGGTTTTTATTTTATTCATTATTTCGTCGGTAAAGCCGTCGACACGCAGCGACGGCAGCGAAAGGCTGACGCACTCCGGCTTTGCCCAGCTGTTAAGCTCCTCGAGCAACGGTACAACTTTTGAATAATCACTTGAGCTTAAAGAAGAAAGCGACACCTCGTCGTATCCGGTATTTGCGCAGAGAGTACGGCACTGGCGGCTTATGGTTTCAATCGATTTTTCGCGTACGGGACGGTAAAGAAAGCCCGCCTGGCAAAAGCGGCAGCCGCGTATACAGCCGCGAAAAATTTCCTGCACCGCGCGGTCGTGGACTATTTCGGTCATGGGAACGACAAAATTTTCGGGATAAAAGCAGTCGTCCATATTCATAATAAGGCGTTTTTCAATTTTTTCCGGCGCGCCCTGTTCCGGCGTAAAGCTTGCAATCGTACCGTCGCCGTTATACTCAACTTTGTAAAGCGAGGGAACGTAAACTCCCCTTATTTGGGACGCAAGGCGCAAAAACTCACGCTTCGTCTTATGCCCGCGCCTGCAATCGCGGTACAGCTCTATGACCTCTATATCAACGTCTTCTCCCTCCCCGATAAAGAAAATATCAATAAAATCGGCGAGCGGTTCCGGGTTGCAGGTGCAGGGACCTCCCGCAACCACAATATTGAAAAGCTCGGTTCTGTCCTCGGAATACAGGGGAATATTACCCATTTTGAGCATATTCAGCACATTTGTGTAGCTGAGCTCATATTGCAGCGTAAAGCCGATAAAATCAAACTCGCTTATGGCGTCGCCGCTTTCCAGCGCGTAAAGAGGTATATTATACCCGCGCATTTTTTCCTCCATATCAATCCATGGAGCAAACACTCTCTCGCACCAGATATAGGGCACGGCGTTAAACTCACTGTAAAGAATTTTCATTCCCAGATGCGACATCCCCACCTCGTAGGTATCCGGAAAGCAAAACGCAAACCGCACGTCCACATCCTTTTTATCCTTTATTACGCCGTTGAGTTCTCCGCCGACATATCTTGCAGGCTTCTGCACCTCAAGGAGCAGCTTTTCAACTTCTTTTTTTATCATTTTAAAACCCTCTAAAAATACTCCTTTTTCAAAACGAGCGAAAGTATAAGATAAACGCTTATAATCAACAAAGAAAAATTGTTTTTTGAGCGAAAAAGCACCGTAATCCCGGCAACCGAAAACGGTATTAGCAGAATAACCGTAAGTATATTAATCACAGCTTCGGCAGCTTTGTAGCTGAAACGGCGCATAAGAACAAAAAACAGCCCCTGACCACCGTCGAGCGTGGCTGCCGGCAGCAGATTAAAGCAGGCTGTTATAAGGCTTGCCGCCGCAATTTGCATAAAATATTGAGCGCCGGTAAGCGCAAAAAGCACCCATGCCCCGAAAACCGATAAAAAATTGGCAATGATTCCCGCAAAAACTATAAGCAGCTCCGGTACAAGTCCCCTTGCTCCGCGCGACGGGTCGCTGATGTCCACTGCAAACAGACCTATTTTTATTACCTTCGGGCGGCTGCCGCATAAAAACATTGCGGTAATATGACCAATCTCGTGTATAAACGCCGCGAGCATACACACCTCGATTGTGTGCCGGCTGTCAAGCAAAACGGCAAGCGTTGTCAGTGCAGCGGCAGGAAAGCTGCATTCAATTTCAACGCCGAAAAGCTTAAAACGCATTGCCGGTAACGTCCGAAAACTCGGGCAGGGCGCTGCCGGAAGCTTCCTCGGCAGAGCCGCTTTCGCAGGGCAGACCGTCCGCCTTATCTCCGTCGCCTTGCGAGGGGAGCGCTTCAAAAATCTCGCTTAAATCAAGCAGATTTTCAATCGGCGTTTCAAACAAAGAGTTATTGAGCTGCTTAAAATACAGTTCCCTGAAGTCCTCATATTTTGCGCCGCCGAACAGCTTAAACGCCAGAATCGCCGTAAGCGCCGCCGCGCAAGCGGTTAGCTGGAGCGTTAAAAGCAAAAACCTGAAGGGTCCCTTTATACGCGGCTTTTGCGCAGACCGCTTCCCGCGGGGCTTCCCGTCTTTCGGTTCGTCCCGTATATTTTCGGGAGGGACATATTTTTCGGGAACGGAAGCGCGCCGCCAGCCCTTTTCGTAGGAAATGTCGTCGAAACGGTCGTTGTAATCCTTTTCTGCCATAATCTCACCTCTTGAAATTATATGCAGGCTTGTTTATTTTTACAACAGTATGCGGCGGACAATCCATATATTTTGTTTTACGGAAGAAGCGTTTTTATGTATTTACATTTGCGTCGTATGAAAATATCTTACGACCGACTATTTCTATTTTTTTATCGCACACGGAAAGAGCCGCGGCTTTATGGGTTATAAGCACGCAGGTATGTTCGCTTAAAGCGCGCAGGTTTTTCAAAAGCGCAAGCTCGGTTGCCTCGTCCAGCGCAGAAGTCGCTTCGTCAAACAGAAGAATCGGAGCTCCGCCTAACAAAGCACGTGCGATTGCAAGACGCTGAACCTGCCCCTCCGAAAGTCCCTGCCCGTTTTCTCCGATTTTTGTTTCCAACGCGTCGGGCAAGTCCTTTACAAAATCACAGCAGGCAATTTTCAAGGCTCTCTCTATTTCCTCTTCACCGGCATTTTCGTTTGCAAAGCAAAGATTTTCACGTATTGTACCGGAAAGCAGAAAATTTCCTTGGGGCACATAGGCAAACATCCGGCGAGCGCCGCTGTCCGAAACAAGATTTTCGCCGCTTTTAAGACGCAGCAATATTTTTCCGCCGCCGGGAGGGAACACGCCCATCAACAACTTGAGCAGAGTGCTTTTCCCTATCCCGGAAATACCCGAAATTACCGCGAACTCACCCTTGCGCAGAGAAAGAGACGCATTTTCGAAAACTTCCCCGCTGCTGTATGCAAAGCTGACGTTTTCAAAGGAAATACACTCCAAATCCTTATATATTTCAGAAGCGTTAAAATTACTGTCGGCTGTCTGCTCATCTTTGAGTTGTTCAAGCTGGATTATTCTTTCGGCAGATGCAATCGCCGAGTAATACTGCGGCAGCAGCGAAGAAAGCTCGCTCACCGGAGTCTGCACCTGAGAAATCAGCGAAAGCACGGCTGTAAATGTACCGTAAGAAATAGCCTTGTCGGCAATATGTACGGCGCCCCAGATAATACCGTACAAATATCCCGCCGAAAAAGCAAACGAAACGCTCCCCGATGAGAGAGAAACAATTTTTATACGTTTTTTCTTTATTTTGTAGTTATCTTCCATCAGCCTGTGTGCGTTGTTACGCACCTTATTTTCGGCGCTGAAAGCTTTTATGACAAGAGTGCTTCCGAGAGCCTCCTGCAAAAAAGAGCGGATTCTGCCGTTGGAGCTTTGCACTTCCTTGTGCATTTCTTTCATTTTTCCCTTAAACACAGACGAGGCTACCCATATTATAAGTCCGCCCGCGGCAAAAACCGCCGCAAACCACGGGTCAACCGAGCAAAGCACAATAAAAATACCGGCGAGCTTAACAATGACATATGCAAGATGCGGCAGAATTGAGGTAACAGCCGTTGAAATTACGCTGACGTCGCCGTTAATGCGGTTCATAAGCTCCCCGGTGTGATATTTTGAAATTTCGGCATATTCTTTTCCGATAATGCGCGCAAAAAGATCCTCCGACATTGAATTCTCAAGTTTTGCGCCCACCCTGAAGGTCAAGCGGCTGTTTACAACGCGCAGTACAACCTGAAGCACTATTATGCCCGCCAGAACCGAACCGTAAAGCATAATTTCGTTCTTATTGCCGTTTACGGCGCTGTCTACGGCGTTCTTTGCCACAAGCGCGGTATATACGCCGCAGGCCGCTAAAACACAGTAGACAAGCACAAGCAAAATTATCCACACAATCTGCGGCATAAGTCTTTTTCCTACCCACCTTAAAGCAGGCAGATTTTTCTTTTTTTTCAAAACCTACAGCCCTTTTTTACATATTTCAAAAAATCCTCCGCGTCACCGCGAAAAAGGTATCCGTCAATTTTGCAGAGCCGCGCCGCTTCAATATTTTCCGGGCGGTCGTCGGCAAACACGCACTCCCGAGGGTTTAACGAAAACTCCGAAAGCAAAAGCTCATATATCCTTTTGTCCGGCTTTAAGAGCTTTACGTCGCCGGAAAAAATAAGTCCGTCAAATTGTTTAAATACCGCAAAATAATCTCTGTGCTCCGAAAGATACGACGGCGCGTTTGAAAGCAGGTAAAGGCGGCGGCCGCTTTTCTTGAGCTCTTCTATCGTCCTTTCGATGCCTTCAACATAAGGCAGGCGCTTGTACCAGTCGGCAAAAAAGCTTCTTGTCCGATTTTGCAGGCGCGGCGATATTTTTTCAAGCACGCTGTCAATATAATCGCCGTATGCAACCGCACCGCGATCCAAAAGCTCCCAATTTTCAAAAATTGCAGACGATACGTCGTCTATGTCTCCGTCGGTATCAAAAAATCCGCTCAAAATGTATTTTTCATTAAAATCGCCTATAACTCCGCCGAAATCAAAAATAACATTTTTTATCATAATTTAACCATCCGCTTCAGCCGAAGCTTTGTTCTTATTAGGAAGCGGCGGATAAACAGAGTACGGCAGTAAACTCGGTATCCGAGACCCCCCGCAAATTCCTGCCCGCCGCGCTTTGCCGATGACAAAACGGCGACAATGTCCTCTTTTTTTACGCCGAATTCCTTATATCCCTGATTATCTCCGCAAAAAACATAGCTTCCGTCCCTAAAGCCTACGGCTCTGTGCAAAACATAGGCGTTGACGCTTGAGCGGAAATAAAGAGCAACATCGTATTTGTTCAGTCTTTCCGGCGGACTTTTAAGCGTTACCGTATCTTTTTCTCCCAAAAAAGGAAGCATACTCAAGCCTCGCGGCGTCATTGTAATTTCCGAGCCGCTTTGGACGGCTTCCCGAATAACAGGTATAAGCTGATTGATTTCTACGCTTTTATTCTGCAATTTGCGCGTCCTCTAATTTTTGTACGAACATCTCTATATCACGCCGCGCCGTCTTCTCATCCGTTTCATAAGCGTCAAGCAATGCGGCGATCAGTTCCTCTTTTGTTGCTCCCTTTTCAAGCTTATTCCAAAGGAACGCGCCCGTGCCGTTCAGGGTTATCATCCCATTGAAATCAACGGCGCGCTTGCCGTAAGAAACAACAATATAGCTCCCGGCAACCTGCCTGAGCATAAAGCCATCTTTAATTTTCATTTTTATTCTCCGTTTTTATTACATTGTATGCGCACAAGACCGCTCTCACGTCTTCGGTGCAGGTTAGCTCATAAAAGCTTGTTTTTTTGATTAACGTTTCTATATTTTCGAGCAGAGCGCTCATATAAGCTTTGCTCACAAAATTTACGGTATTGTTTAAAAACAGCGGCGTAATCTCATCTGCTTTGAGCTTTCGGACTGAATTTTCCCGCCCTCTGCGCAGAAAAAACACCGCGCCCAAAGGAACGCTTACATTTATTTCTTTGCCCGACCCGCCCGAAAACGGCGTGCCGAAGACCGCAGGAATATCTGCGCCTGCTTTGATAATCGGGCGGTCGTCGTTTATAATTTTAACCTCATTGCTGCCGAAAACCTTTTGCCAAAGCCCGGTATGTGTTGATTTGCCCGTCTGCGACGGTGCGGAAAACAGATAAGCCCTCCCCCTGAACGATAGAGCCGAAGCGTGGAGAAAAACCCCTCCGAAGCGCAGCATTTCACGGCTGAAGCATTCGGCAAGACAAATCTGTTCAACCTCAGCCGGAGTAAGGTGCGGATTTGTGCCGCACAGGCGGTCAAGCTCCGATTTATTGAGCTTAATACAGAAATCGGGTGCGGCCGCACTTTCCCCGCAGGCATAAGAGGCGAGTATTTTTTTTGAAAGATCGTATTCGGGAGTTATTTCAATAAGAGTCTGCGCTATTTCGTACAGCATTATACCAATCCGGCTATTTGCTTTTGAATTACCGTTGCGTCCCTTACGTCTACATATGAGTCCCCGTTTATATCCGCGACTGTAAGATTAAGCTCCGTTTCGTCAACAAGCTTTACCGCGTATTTTATAAGCAGCGTAACGTCCTCGCCGTTTACATAACCGTCTGAGTTCACATCACCGGCGAGCAGCGGCTGCTCCAAGGCCTCAAACGGCATCTCGTACTCCTCGGCGTAGCGCTGTGTATCCGAGCCCGCAACCCCGACCAAAGTTAGCGAAAAGAAAGAATCGAAAGCTTCCTTGCCTATGGTGACGCTTGCACAGGGAATCACAGCTCTTTTCAGCGAGGTGCAGTAGTAAAAGGCATAGTCGCCTATACTCCGGACAGACTCCGGAAGCTCTATGGTTTCCAGAGAAGAACACCGGTTAAAGGTATATGAAGCTATTTCGGTCAAATCAGCCTCTATTATAACCTCGCTGAGCTTGTTGCAATTATAAAACGCTCCGCTTCCGACTGTTTGGACGCTTTGAGGAATTGTGATCTTTTCCAGAGAAGTGCAGCCCGAAAAAGCGTTGGCGCCGATTTTTTGAAGTCCGTTCGGCAGCTCTATGGACGTAATATCGGTATTGTTGAGGAAGGCGTTTTGCGCAATGCTTGTAACCTTTGTGCCGTAAAGCGAGGCAGGTACCGTAATGCTCGTCAGGCTTTCATCGCTGACGCCCGCAAGCTCGAGACCTTCGCTTTTTGAAACCCACTTGAGTCCGTCAAAAATAATATAGGTTTCGGCAGACATGCACACTGTCGCGCTTAAAATCAAAATCAGGGCAGATAAGAACAGAACCGCGGGTTTAATGAGCTTTTTCATAATTAATTCTCCTTATTAGTCTGTCAGAAAGTCTGTCAGAATTTACCGTATTTTACGTATTTTTGAACTGAGGTGGCGTCTTTTATTGTTACCGCTCCGTCGGCGTTAGCGTCGGAGTAAGCATATTCTATATAATCCCTGCCTATAAGAGCGGCGCAGAACATTTGCAGCAGGCGGGCGTCGTCAGAGGTTATTTTTCCGTTTCCGTCAACATCGCCGCGCGTTTCTTCATTTGCCGCCGGAGGGTCGGTCACGGTTTCGCCCGAAGCGGAAGCAAAGGGGATTGAGTGTGCCTGCGCATATTTCTGCGCGTAGGAACCGGTTTCTCCGTAAATTGTCAGTCGGTTGCAGTCGTTAAAAGCGTTGTCGGAAATTTCCTTTACCGATGCCGGAATGAGTATATATTCCAAAGAGGTGCATTTATAAAACGCGTAATCTCCGATTTTTGCAACGCTCTCGGGAAGCTCTATTTTTAAAAGCGCGCCGCAGCGATTAAAGGTATACCCCTGAATTTCGGTTACGGAGCTGCCTAAATCTACCGTTTTAAGCTTTTGGCAGTTATAAAACGCATTGCTGCCGAGAACCTCCGTGTTTTTTCCCAATTTTATCTCTGTAAGCGCCTGCGCGTCGGAGAACGCTCCGTTACCGACGTCTGTCAGCCCGTCCGGGAGTACCATGCTTTTTATGAAAGTATTTTCCGCAAATGCCCGCGAGGCTACCGAGGCGACAGAATATCCGTAAAGCTCAGACGGAACCTCAACGCGCGTATTTGTACCCTCATAGCCCGCAAGCGACAAAGAACCGTCGCTGTTTTTTGAAACCTTAAAATCCTGAACTATAATATATGTTTCGGCATACGCGCAGAAAAGCGTGCTCAAAATTAACAAAGCACATATACAAAGCGCAAGCGTTTTTCTTCCCATATAACCTCCGTGCCGATTTCTGTCCGCAGAAACCGCGTTTAAAGCTTCCTAAAACGGTTTTTTACAGAAAATCCCGACCCTTATTTGTTTTCTATTATACTGCACAAATCCGAAATAATCAATAGATTTATTTCCCGGCTGAAAAAATTTAAGCTTCTCAAATGGGCGAAATGAATTTCTTGTGAATATGCTTGCAAATTTCTATGTTTTGTATTAGAATAATTTTCGGAAATATTAATTACACTGAAAGGATAATCAGCTTCTATGAAAAAACTACTGTCGCTTTTGCTTGTATGCGCCGTTCTTGCCGGCTGCGCCGCTGTTATGGCGGGCTGCTCGGACGACGGTGAGCAGTCCGATTCAACAGAGAATACATCCGAGGTCTCCGAGTCCGATTCAACGACCGATTCAACAACCGATTCAAC